>NZ_JBGLQU010000002.1:0-671730 GCF_041402625.1 Aeromonas sp. S19(2024) | reverse complement strand
GGTCAGGGTGTTGCCCAGCGGCGTGGTCACCCCGCTCAGCGGGAAGCCCGCCACCACCCCGTTCACCACGATGTTGATGCCACCCACGCTCAGGGTCTTCACCCCGTCCGGTGCGCTGATGGTGAAGTCCCCTGTCACCGTGGTCGACTCCTTGCTGCTGTCCGACCCCGCCGATTCATTCTCGCCGCGGGTCGCCAGCAGGTCGTCTTCGTACACCTTCGCATCCCCGCCCTCGCCCTTGGGCGTCAGGTTGGTGATGGTCACCCCGTCATCGTCGTTCTTGATGGTCAGGGTCAGGGTCGCCGTGCTCACATCCCCGTCCGCATCCGTCAGGGTGTAGGTGAACACTTCGCTGCCCACCCCGCCCCCGGTCAGCGCCTTGAAGTCACCGTCGTTCGGGTTGAGGGTGTAGGTGTAGGTGCCGTTGGCATTGAGCACCAGGCTGCCGTAGGTCCCGCTCAGGGTGCCCGCGGTCACTGCCGCGCCATCCGCCCCTTGCACGTCGTTGGTGATGACGTTGCCATTGAGGACCAGGTTGTTCTCGCTCGCCGCCGTCAGGTTGACGTCGCTCACCGCCGTCGGCACGTCATCCAGCACCACGACATCCAGCCCTGCACTGGTCGTGTCGCCATCGAAGTCCGTCAACACAACGTTGAAGCTCTCCGTCAGAGCCCCATCATTTGCAGGTTTGTTATGTGTTTCGTTATCGTTCAGGGTGTAGCTGTAGGTCACGCTGCCAACCCCTGTCACCGGGTTGTAGCTGACGCCGGTCACCAGCAGTTGATTTCCCAAAGGACTGGGGATCCCCTGGGGGAAGGTGGTCAAGACCTGGCCATTGCTGATCAGCGTCACACCTCCCAGCGTCAGGCTTTGTACTCCATCTGCCGCATTGAATGTAAAGGTACTGCTCTTGGTCAAGGCGGCGCCATCGGGGGCTGAGCCATCCGGCAATGCGGCTTCATCAAGGACAAGCTCACCACCCTCGACCTGCAATCCATTCAGCGAGACAGGCTCATCTACAGGGGTAATGGTGATGGTCAGAGTGGAGTCGTTGGTATCATCTCCATCCGTTACGGTGTAATTGACCGCAGGTACAGGGCCTGTGTAGTTCAGCGCGGGGGTAAAGGTATAGGAGCCGTCCGCATTGATGATCAGCGTACCAATCCCATCCAGCGTGCTCTCAACGCCGGCAGCAATTCCCTGATTGCTGCCCCAGCTATAGGAAATGACAGACGTATCAAGGGGACCATCCGGATTGTTGCTGTTGTCGAGCACATTGCCACTGATGGCTTGATCTTCCTGGGTGACAGCAGACTCATCCTGATCATCGAGCTGATTCTCGGGCAGAAGATCGTCTTCCTGCAGCACATTCTGATCGATCAACGTGTCATAGCCGGTATCGAAACCGGCCTCAGCTATGGTCGCATCTCCGATGCGATCTATGACAACAAAACCACCATTGCCACTGGCCCCAGCGACCCCGCCGATACCGCCACCACCACCGGCGGCAGGTGCCCCACCGGCAGCAGAGGCTTCGAAGTTCTTGGTCGGGTCAACCCCTTGCAGGATGGATTGTTGCAACGCCGCAATTTCTGGCGACACTTCAGGCGAGCCTTGCTGCTGATTGGCGACCGATGAGGAAGATTGCCCCTCTGGAGGCATCTCTGTCCCTGCCGGGACTCCGTTGTCCGCTGCAGGTTTGTCATCGTAGGGAGCCAGCATCAATTTGGCATCATCAGCGATATTGAGTCTGGCGCCAGGCTGCAGTATCTCGCCAGGCTGGAGAGGACGACTGCTGCCATCGGCAAGCAGGATCTGAACGTTGCCTTCTACGGAAGAGACGACCACGGTTTTGTCGATGATTTGGGTGCGCATATCCATTGCTCCAGGGTGACAGATCTTGATGCCTACACTCTAGATACGCCCCCGTCCTGCTTCCGTTGCAAAAATGTACAGGGTTGAGTCTCTTTGACTTCATCCGATGCAGCGAATCGAACGAATATTTTTTACATATAAAAATCAATTAAGTAACAGCGCGAGTTTTAGTGATATTACCTATATGTCGCGTAAAAATGATGTACATATTCTAAACAGATATAAAAAAGGGCCCTTAATGGGCCCCTTTCTATCGAGTTGTACCGCTTATGCCAGTGGAAATGCAGGGTGAACGAACCCCTGATAACCATCGATATGCAAACTGGACAACAATTCAACCTGCCGTTGATCTTCCACCCGGGTGGCGATGGTCGTGACACCCGCGTTGTGGGCAGCCCGACAGACAGCCGCCAGGAAGGAGGTATCGGCGCCTGGTTCCATGACCTGGCTGGTATACCCGTGGTCCACCTTGACATAAGCGGGGGTCAGCTCTTCCAGATAGCCGAGGGACTGGAAGTGCCGGCCATAGTGATCGACCCCCCACAAGAAGCCGTGCTCTCGCAACAGCTCAACCAGATGAGTCACATACTCTTTGTGTTTCATGATGGCCGCTTCCGGGATCTCGAACAGCAGTCGCTCCTTCAGCTCCACGTTCAGCGACAGATAGCCTCTGAGCCATGTCAGGAACTCATCCGAACAGAGAGAACCCGCCGTGATATTGACTGCCAACACCAATTCCGGTTGCTGCTTGAACAAGGGGACGCAGGCTTCCAGCACCGCCTTGTCAAACTCTGCCCCCATCTTGAACTGCTCGATCGCAGGCAAGAACTGCCCTGCGAAGTAATCCGTTCCATCTCGCGAGATGGCCGCGAATAACTCGGCATGCAGGCGGGTACCATCATCGAAGCGACATGCAGGCTGTGCCTTGAAGCGCCAGAGATGTCTGGCAATGGCATCCTGCACCAGGTCTCGCCAGGCAAGGCGTCCCATCAGTCCCTGCTCATTGCCGCCTTCCATCACGACGGCACCGCGCCGCTCATTGCGCGCTTTGCCAAGGGCGTTATCCGCCTTCGTCAGCAGGGCCGAGAGATCGTCATTGCCATCACGGCCGGCGATGCCGACGACGGACAGCGCACCGCTTTCTCCCATGGGATTGACAACCAGATCGGCGATACGGCTGTTGATGAGCTCCGCCAGCTCCTTGAGCTGAGACAGGTCATCGGTGGGGCAGAGCAAGGCATACTCCGTCGCCGAGATCCGGGCCAGCGCCGCGCCATCCCAGCCATCCAGCAGTTCCCTGAGCACCTGTGCAATGGACTTGACCATGTTGTCCCTTGCAGCAAAGCCCTCTTCCCGATAGAGATCGTCCAGCATGTCGACGGCCACCAGCATGACCCCGCCCTGCCCGGCCTCCGCAATCCAGGCATTGACCTGCCCGACGAAGTAAGAGCGGTTGCCAAGCCCGGAGACGGCATCTACATAGACGCGGGCTCGCAGATTCTCGGCTTCGTCAGCCTGCTCTTTGAACTGCACGGCAAGCTTGCTGGAAAGGGTATTGATGGCCTGTACCACTTGCCGCAGCTCGCGGGTCTTGGGCTCGGGAATGGCGTGGCCGAAATGGTGCAGCTCGATTTCAACCGCCTGATCGCAAATCAGCTTGAGCGGTTTGAGCAGATAATTGAGCGCCCGCATCAGCAAGAGAGTGGTGACGAGAAAGCCGACCAGGAACCAGGTGGCCAGTTCGCTCATTCCTTTCCAAAGCTCGTAGTAGGCTTGTCCAGGGTGGCCGACGACCTTCAGCTTGCCCAGTTGCAGCCAACCCGACGTCAAAATCGATTCATTGGCCACTTCAGGGAACAGATCCAGCCCAATGAACCACTGTGGGACCCCTTCGATATGGCTGCTGTTCTCCAGCTCGATGACATCCTTGGAGGCCAGCAGATCGAGACGGACCAGCTTGTAGTAACCCCCGTCGAACACCGCCTTGATCACGGATTCGGCACTGACCTTGTCGCCGTTCTCCAGATAGGGGGTCAGCGCCAGACCCAGTGCGGTGGACGTATTGATGACGGTGGTCTCCTGCTGCTGCGCCAGGTAGTTGCGGGTCGAATTGAATTGCACCCAATAGGTGGCGGCAAACAGCAATCCGAACAGCAGCAGCATGGTTGCCAATAGTTGTCTGTAGAGCGTCATAGGTTAATCATCCAAATTGACCGCAGGCCGAGCCAATCGCCCCGATGTCATGCGATTGCGTAAGTCTGTCCATAATCCCAAGCGGGATGATTGCCCGGCCAGTTCCCCTTGACCACGCGCCTTCATCAGCCACAAGTGACTACCGTTAAAACTGTAAATTGGCAACAAATCCGCCCGTTGGGTCGCCGGGCGAATTGATCCGACAAGATTGTCCAGAATCAGGGGTACTGCCGCAGGCGTCTCATAGTAGGCAACGACCATATGAAACTGGTTATAATCCAATGCCTTGACATATACCATTCGCATTTTTTCATCAGGGATGCCAAGTTCCAGCAAGGTAAAATACTTGGAAATGCTGAAGTCTTCACAATCTCCCCCCGCTGCGCCCAGAAATTCCAGCGGTGTCGCCCAATAATCCTTCTTGTGCCACAACTTGATGTCATCGATGAAACGCATCTGGTTGAAGAACTGGTTCACCTTCTCCAGCTTCTGCCGATCCGTCAGCCCCGCCGCCTTGTTCTGCATTGCCAAAGTGCGCCAGCTGGTGACCCGTTTGCCAGCCCTGGGGCCATAGGTCTCCTCAGCGCGCTTGACCAGTTTCATATCCTCCGGTGAGAGAGGCTGGCTGGCGCTGAGCAGCAGGGGGATCGCCAGCAGGACCAGCCACAGCAGGCGAACCCGCCAGGGCGCACGTGCACCTGCGAGGGCTCGATACCCATCACGTCGGCTCCAGCCTGTCGATGCCACTTCTTTCTGTGTCATGACGCCGCCATCATCCCCTGACCGCCGGACGCATAAAAGAATGACTGCAGCACGCTGCAGCCATTCCCCTTGCCTGATATGACATCAGTGGCAGGGCCATCAGTTATTGTTGGCCTGCCATTCAGCCGGTTGCTGCACATTCAGGGCATTGAGCAGACCACCGGTGGCATTGAGGATACGATAATCCGCCAACAGGGAGTCGTACTCGGCCGTGATGTAGCTGCGGCGAGCCTCGAACAGTTCGTTCTCCGTGTTCAGCACGTCCAGCAAGGTCCGTTGGCCCAGGCCGAATTGCTTCTTGTACGCCTGTACGGTGTCATAGCTGGCGTCCACGTGCTCTTTGAGGAAGACTTTTTGCTTGGCCAGCGACTCTTTGGCGTTCCAGGCGAGGCGGGTCCCCTCTTCCACCTGACGGAAGGCATTCATGTGAATGTCTTTGGCCTGGGAATAGAGCGCTGAGGTTGCCTTGCTTTCTGCCAGATCGGACCCACCGCGGAACAGGTTGTAACGCATCCGGACCATGGCGGTGAGATCGTCGTTACGGCCTTTGACCGCATCGATGTCCTCGTTCCAGTTCTGATCCACTTCAAAGGCTACGTTCGGGTAGAACCCGGACTTGGAGCCTTCATGCTGGTACTTCGCCTCTTCAATGTCCTGCAGGGATGACAACAGGGTCGGGTGAACCTCTGTTGCCGTCTTCAGCGCATCTTCCAGTGTTGCGGGCAGGAGTTGGGTGTTCGGTACTGGCTGAACGAGATCCTTGGGCACTTCATTGACGACACGGATGAACTCGCTCTCGGCATCCCGATAGTTGTTCTCCGCCGCCGCCTGATTGGAGTACGCCCGAGCCACACGACCGTCGATCTGGGTCTGGTCAGCGGTCGACCCAAGACCGGAGTCGGTCCGTTTCTGGATGTCACTGCGGATCTGCTCGTGGGTTTCAAGGTTCTGCTTGGACAGCTCCAGGATCTCCTGCTGACGCAGCATGTTGAGATAGACCTCGGCCACGCGCAGGGCCGTGTTCTCCGCCTCGGAGATCATCGCCAGGCGCTGGGCCTGGGCGGCGGCATCGGTCCGTGCCACGTTGCTGCTGACATCAAAGCCGTCAAACAACATCTGGCGAAGGCTGATCCCGGCCTCCTTGCGCGTCATGGAGTCATCGATCGTCTGTGAATTGGGACCTGCGGCACGGGTCGAGGGACTGTCAGTCTTCTCGTAACCGACGCCACCACGCAGATCAATGGTGGGGTAATAGCCGCCCTTGGCTCCATCATGCTGATACAGTCGTGCCTGATAGAGATCAAAAGCTTCCTTGATTTTCGGATGGGTAGCCAGTGACTGCGCCACTGACTGTTCCAGCGTCTGTGCCTGGCTCAGGCCCGGGAACAGTATGGTGCCACTAACCAGCATGGCAACAATCGTCTTCTTCATGGTATCTCCAGTCATGTTGTTTTTAGATTGTTGGCTTATCGTTCTCTCAGTGCCGACTGCTTAGCCCTCAAGATGGGTTTCAGCAAGTAGTCTAGGACACTTTTTTTACCAGTAATAATATCTGCACTGGCTAACATACCGGGGATGATGGGAAGTGCGTTAAGCTCATCGCCCAGATAACTCTTCTCGGTTCGTACTCGCACCAGGTAGAAGGAATTGCCCTCCTCATCCTGGATTGAGTCGGCACTTATCTGTTCAACCTTGCCATGTAAACCTCCATAAATAGTGAAATCATAAGCAGTTATCTTGACCACGGCCTCCAGTCCGGGTCTGAGGAACGCGATGTCCTTGGGCGACACCTTGGCTTCAACCAGCAGGGTGTCTTCCAGTGGCACTATCTCCATCAGGTCCATGCCCGGCTGAACGACCCCACCCAGCGTATTAATCTTGAGCTTCTTGATGGTCCCCTTGAGAGGCGCGATCACACTGGTACGATCGACTCTGTCCCTGAGGCCGACCTGACCCTCCGACAACTGGCTCAACTTGCCTTGACGTTCGTTCAGCTCGGTCTGGGAGTCCGCCCGGAATTTCAGGGCGATATCATTTCGCTTCGAGATGGTCTCCCGCAGTACCGAGTTGAGCTTGGGCACCAGCAGGCGGTTCGCCTCCAGCTCCCCTTGCATTTCGTTGACCTGCCGCTCCAGTTTAATTAGCTCCACTTGAGGAACTATACCCTCTTTTGCGAGAGGACGGCTGATGTTCAGCTCCTGACGAGCCAGATCAACGCTGCGGCCCACGGTCCGGATCTTGGCATTGAGCTCTATGGTCTCCTGCTCTTTCTGCTCGATCTGCTGTCCCAGGATGTAGAGCTGGTTCTTGAGGTTGTTTAACCGCGCCTCCTGCACCGATCTTTCACGGGCGGCATATTCGGCAAAGACATTCTCGTACCCTTCGGGGAACTCGATGGCCTGTTTGTCGATGGCTACCTGTTCACGCCACCCCAGATTGGGCTCGTTCTTGACCACCACGCTGCGAATTTCGGCGCGCAGGCGGGCGATATCCCCCTTGAGGGTGACCAGCTCCTGCTCCCGTTCGCGAAAATCCGACTTGAAGCGGGTATCGTCGATGCGCAGCAGTGGCTGTCCCTTCTCGACGATGTCCCCCTCCTTGACGAAGATCTCCTTGACGATCCCCCCTTCCAGGTTCTGGATCACCTGCAACTGGCGCGACGGTATCACCTTGCCCTGGCCGACTGTCACTTCATCCAGCTCTGCCCAGGCGGCCCAGACAATGGCGCTGACAAAAAACAGGAAGCAGGCCCACAGCAGGACTCTGGCACGGGTGGGCGTCGTCAGCAGCACGGCGGCGGCGCCGTCATCCACGTACTCGAGATGTTCGGGTGCCGGCAAGACCGTATCTGAGGGCGTTTTCTTGAACCAGTGGTTAGCCATTCGCCGTCTCCTGCACCCGCACCTTGCCTTCCTTCAATTGCTGCAACACCACCTCTTTGGGACCGTCCGCCACTATCTTCCCCTGCTCCACGACGATGACCCGGGAAGCGACATCCAGCATGGAGGTCTTGTGGGTGATGAGGATAAGGGTGGTTTCGGGGCCGAGCCGCGCCAGCTCCTGCTTCACGTGCATCTCTGACTGGTTGTCCATGTTGGAGGTCGGCTCGTCCATCACCAGAATGGGGGGATCGTTGAGCAGGGCGCGAGCCAGCAGGATGGACTGACGCTGGCCACCGGAGAGCTGACGTCCCCCTTCGCCTATCTGTCTGTCGAGACCGTTGGGATCCCGGTTGGTAAAGTTGGTGACCCCGGCCCGCTTGGCGGCGCGCAAGACACGGGCATCGTCCACCAGGGGATTGCCCAGCATGATGTTGTCCCGAACTGAACCAAAGAAGAGGGTCACATCTTGCGGCACACAGCCGATGTTCCGGCGAATAATGGTCGGCGGCAGTTGGTCCAGCTCAAAGCCGTCCAGACGCACCAGGCCGTCAGTCGGGCGATAGAGGCCCATCAGCAATTTCTCCAGCGTGGTTTTACCCGCACCGATCCGCCCGATAATGGCCACCTTCTCACCCGGCTCGATGCGCAGGTTGATGTTGTGCAGGGTACTGCTCTCCATGCCCGGATACTTGAAGGAGACATTTTCAAACTCGATGCGCCCCTGGATGACCGGATGGTGGATGTACTGCCTGCCCTCCTCCTGCTCCCCCGGCGTCATCATGATCTTCTCTAGGATCTCGAGTGCCGACTTGGCCTGGTTGTAGCGGGTGGAGAGCACCGACAGCTGCACCATGGGGGCGATGGCCCGGCTCGACAGCATCACGGCCGCTATCATGCCCCCCATGGTCACCAACCCTTCCGAGATCTGGTAAACACCGACGATCACCAGTCCCACTGTCACCACCTGCTGGATGTAGCTCGCCAGAGAAGACATGGAGTTGGTGATGCGCCGGGTCTGCACGCCCCAGGTCGAGATGTGGGACACCGCCTGCTCCCAGCGGTGCTGGAACATGCTCTCGGCCCCGAAAATCTTCACGGTCTCAAGGCCCGAGATGCTTTCGATCAGATTGGCGTTCTTCTGGGAGGCGAGTCGGGAGCCCTCCTCGATGGATTGCTTCAGCGGTGCCTGAATGTAGAAGCTGTAGGCCACCAGGATCAGGATGGCGATGATGGGCACCACCACCATCACACCGGCGAAAATCCAGATGATGAAGAGGAAGAAGATGGCAAACGGCAGATCGATCAGGGTGGAGACGGTGGCCGACGTGAAAAACTCGCGCACCGATTCAAACTCCTGCAAATGCTTGGCAAAGGCACCGGTCGACGCAGGCCTGGACTCCATCTTCATGCCCATCACCTTGGCAAAGATTTTGGCCGACAAGAGCACGTCGGATTTCTTGCCTGCAATATCGATGAAGTAGCTGCGCAGCTGGCGCATCACGAAGTCGAAGGTGAACACCACCATGGCTCCAACCGCCAGCACCCAGAGGGAGTCGAATGCCAGGTTGGGCACAATCTTGTCATAGACGTTCATGGTGAACAGGGGGCTGGCGATGGCAAACAGGTTGATGAGGATCGAGGCCACCAGCACATCCCGATAGATACCGCGGGACTCGAACAAGGTGCTCCAGAACCAGTGACCATCACGGGTCTCCAGCACTTTGGGCGAGCGCTCATCAAATTTGAACTGCCGCTTGACGTAGAACAGACGACCATTGTACTCGTCACCCAGCTGGGCAAGACTGACCCATTGAGCCGCGTCTCCGGCCTGGGGAAAGATGACCCTCGCCTGGGTCCGTTCTTCATTCCATTCAAGCAAGATGCAGGCGCCGCCATTGCGCGTCTGCAAGACGCAGGGCAGCAGCAGGGAGGAGATCTGTTCAAGGGGCTGGATCACTTCGCGGGCAGAGAGACCGCCCCGCTCGGCGGCACGACTGAAGAGCGCCGTGCTGAGACGCCCGGAGACCAGTGGCAAGCCGGTGGTGAGAGCATCCTGACTGTTGGGCACCCCGTAAAAGCGGGTCAAAAAGACCAAGCACTCCAACAGTTCATCTATATGGCTGGTTTCTGCTTGCATAGCATCCCATCAAACATGATTCAGAAGGTTGTCTCGGGGCCGAATATCCAAAGCCCGGCGGCGATCCGGAAAAACAGAACAGACCTCGCCACCCAGACCCACAACCCGATTAGCGCACAGAGCCGGGACACTGCATGTCTCGCCTCCCTCACAGATTTTCATGCCGGAAACGGAGGGGACATACCAAGCACCTGATGTTGCCAAGAAATATGCCACCCGGTACGAAGAAAGCCCGCCCGGTATACAAACTGCAAAGAGTTATTGATAACTATATCTTTTTTCAAGCCGACCATCTTATCAAGGTGACTTGAACGAAACTATACTCCAAAGACTGAATTTCATCTAATAACCCACTGTTTTTTTGACGAAATTAGAGTTGGCACTCGCCCGTGGAAGAGAGAGAAAAAGGGCGTCCCAGGCAGTGCCCCTGAGGGCCTGAGCGTGCCAGCTCCGCGGCAATGGCGGTCATGGCGCTCCAGCGATTCTCGCACCAGGCGGGGGCCAGCAGGGTCGGGCGGCGCGCCGACGCCGAGACCCTGTGATAGACCACCTCGGGAGGCGTGTACTGGATCATGGCGACCGCCGCCGCCACATACTGCTCCATCGTCAACACATCCAGCCGTCCCGCCTGCCACGCCTTGCCAAGAGTGCTCCCCTCCACCACATGCAGTGGGTGAAGCTTGATCCCCTCGACGCCGGTCTCCACGATACGGTGCAGGGTTTCCAGGCTGTTCATCGGCACCTCGCCGGGCAGGCCGACGATGAGGTGGGCACACACCTTGATGCCTCGCAGATGGGCTCTGGTTACAGCGTCAACATAGGCGGCATAGCCGTGACCCCGATTGATGCGTTGCAACGTCTTGTCGTTGGCACTTTGCAGCCCGAGCTCCAGCCACACCTCGTAACCTCTGGCCTGATAACCTGCCAGCAGATCCAGCACCGCATCGGGTACACAATCAGGGCGAGTTCCGATGCAGAGCCCCACCATGTCGCTCACCGACAAGGCTTCTTCATACATGCGCTGAAGGTACTCCACTTCGGCATAGGTACTGGTATAGGCCTGAAAGTAGGCCAGATAACGCCTGGCCCGGGTCACCTCGTCCCGGCGTGCCCGCAGTTGCTGCACCACGGAGAGTTGCTGGGCCGACTCGTCGGCAAAGGAGGAGACATTGCAGAAAGTGCAGCCACCCCGGCCCAGGGTGCCGTCCCGGTTGGGGCAGGTAAAGGCCCCGTGGATAGAGAGTTTGTGGATCTTCTGGCCGTGGCGTTGCTTGAGATCCTGGCCAAATGTATTGATGAGTTCGTGTAACTGCATGACACCTCCGAAATGAGGTGTCATTCTAGCGACGCAGCCCGGCGGGCAGGCTGCGCTGGATCAATCCCGCTCTCTACCCAAAAATCATATAAATATTCACGTTAGATGCGATAAATACCCAACAGTCAGCATTCACGGTCACTTTTGACAACCTGTCACTCCTGCAACCTGGAGAAAAGTGTCATAACCTCTCGCCCATAACCGGCTGTAACTACTGAAAAAATCCTGTTTAGTCTGCTTATGGACAAATGCAAGACGCAGGATCCTGAAATGTGATCCCCGCCAAGCACACCAGAGATGACTTTGTAAAATTACTACAGTTTTCCGCCACCATGCAGTCAACCACCAAACCGTCCATAACCAGAACATAAAGCCAACAAATAAATAAAAAGCAGTCATAAATACACAAAAATGCTGATTGAGTCTCAAAAACCCACATTTTGTTATGGCGATGTAACATTGCAAACAAGCGGGATGTCCAATTGACCTTGCCCGAAAATCCCATTAGTTTGGAGATTCGCCACCTCAGGCGGACGGAACCACAAGAGCCAATCGCAATTTATGCAGTCTGTTGATGACAGTGCGATGGAAGGCCGAGCAAGGGAGAAATGCAATGTCACTATATGATCCAAAGCTGGAGAGGGATAACTGTGGCTTCGGCCTGTTGGCCCACATGGAAGGGGAAGCCAGCCACAAGCTTGTCCGTCTCGCGATGTCAGCCTTGGCTCGCATGCAGCACCGCGGCGGTATCTCCGCCGATGGCAAGACCGGCGACGGCTGCGGCCTGTTGCTGCAAAAACCCGACAGCTTCTTTAGAGCGGTCGCCGAAGAGAAGGGATGGCACCTGGGCCGCAACTACGCGGTCGGCATGCTGTTCCTCAACCCCGATCCCATCCTGGCCCAGGCCACTCGCGACATCATCGACGAGGAGCTGGAAAGAGAGACCCTGAGTCTGGTCGGCTGGCGCAAGGTGCCCATCGATACCAACGTACTCGGTTCCATCGCCAAGGCGTCCCTGCCCAGCATTGAACAGGTCTTTGTCAACGCGCCCCCGGGCTGGGTCGACAAGGATCTCGAGCGCCGCCTCTATATCGTGCGCCGCCGCATCGAGAAGCGCATCAGCGACGACTACTTCTATGTGGTCAGCCTTTCCAACCTGGTCACCGTCTACAAGGGACTGTGCATGCCGGTGGATTTGCCGCGCTTCTATCTGGATCTGGCCGACATCCGCATGCAGGCCGCCATCTGCGTGTTCCACCAGCGTTTCTCCACCAACACCAGCCCGCGCTGGCCGCTGGCGCAGCCGTTCCGCTACCTCGCCCACAACGGCGAGATCAACACCATTGCCGGCAACCGCCAGTGGGCCAAGGCGCGCAGCTACAAGTTCGCCACCCCGCTGATCCCGGATCTGCAAGAGGCCGCCCCCTTCGTCAACACCACGGGGTCGGACTCCTCCAGCCTCGACAACATGCTGGATCTCTTCCTGGCCGGCGGCATGGACCTGTTCCGTGCCATGCGCCTGCTGATCCCGCCTGCGTGGCAGAAGCACCCGAACATGGATGACGACCTGCGCGCCTTCTACGACTTCAACTCCATGCACATGGAGCCCTGGGACGGCCCGGCCGGCATCGTCATGACCGACGGTCGCTACGCCACCTGCGCACTCGACAGAAACGGTCTGCGTCCGGCACGTTACGTCATCACCAAGGACAAGTTCATCACGCTGGCCTCCGAAGTGGGCACCTGGGACTACACCCCGGACGAAGTGCTGGAGAAGGGCCGTGTCGGCCCGGGGGAGCTGTTCGTGGTCGATACCAGCAACGGCAAGATCTGGACCAGCTTCGAAATTGATGACGATCTCAAGAGCCGTCACACCTACAAGCAGTGGATGGACAAGCACTGCAAGCGCCTGGTGCCCTTCGAGCAGATGGACGATGCCAGCACGGGATCGCGCGAATTCCCGGATGACCGGCTCAAGACTTACCAGAAGCTGTTCGGCTACTCCTTTGAAGAGCTGGATCAGGTGATCCGCGTACTCGGCGAGAATGGCCAGGAGGCGGTGGGCTCCATGGGGGATGACACACCGATGGCGGTGCTCTCCTCCAGCCAGCGAACCCTGTACGACTACTTCCGCCAGATGTTCGCCCAGGTGACCAACCCGCCCATCGATCCCCTGCGGGAAAATCACGTCATGTCCCTGGCCACCTGTATCGGCCGCGAACAGAACGTGTTCAACGAGACCTTCGGTCACGCCCACCGGGTGCTGTTCCAGTCGCCGATCCTGCTCTACTCCGACTTCCATCAATTGCTGGCCCTGGAAGGGGAGCACTACCGCCACGCGGTGCTGAGCCTCAACTACCAGCCCGAAGAGGGGCTGCAGGCTGCCCTTGAGCGCCTCTGCCACGAGGCCGCTGAAGCGGCCCGCAGCGGCGCGGTGCTGCTGGTATTGTCAGACCGGGACATCAGCCCGGATACCCTGCCCATCCCGGCCGCCATGGCGGTGGGGGCGGTGCAGCGTACCCTGGTGGACAACAACCTGCGCTGCGACGCCAATATTCTGGTGGAGACCGCGAGCGTGCGCGACCCGCACCACTTCGCCGTGCTGCTGGGCTTTGGCGCCACCGCCATCTACCCCTATCTCGCCTACGAGACCCTCGCCAAGCAGGTAGAAGAGGGCGTGCTCAAGATGAGCCTGCGCCAGGCCATGCTCAACTACCGCAACGGCATCAACAAGGGCCTCTACAAGGTGATGTCCAAGATGGGCATCAGCACGGTGGCAAGCTACCGCTGCTCCCAGCTGTTCGAAGCCGTCGGCCTCTCCAGGGCCGTGGTCGAACTCTGCTTCCGCGGCGTATCGAGCCGCATCCAGGGTGCCGACTTTGCCGACATCCAGCAGGATCAGATCAATCTGTCCCGTCTGGCCTGGCTCGGCCGCAAGCCGCTGACCCAGGGCGGCCTCTTGAAGTTCGTCCACGGTGGCGAGTACCACACCTACAACCCGGACGTGGTGCAGACCCTGCAAGTGGCGGTGCGCTCCGGCAACTATGCCGATTACAAGGAGTATGCCCGTCTGGTGAACGAGCGGCCGGTCGCCACCCTGCGGGATCTGCTGTCGATCAAACAGGGCACCACCCCGGTTGCGCTGGATCAGGTGGAGCCAGCCGCCAGGCTGTTCCCCCGCTTCGACTCCGCGGCCATGTCCATCGGCGCCCTCGGCCCTGAAGCCCACGAGGCCCTGGCCATCGCCATGAACCGCCTCGGCGGTCAGAGCAACTCCGGCGAAGGCGGTGAAGATCCCAAGCGTTTTGGTACCGAGAAGAACTCTCGCATCAAACAGGTGGCTTCCGGTCGCTTTGGCGTCACCCCGCACTACCTGATGAACGCGGACGTGGTGCAGATAAAAGTCGCCCAGGGCGCCAAGCCCGGCGAAGGTGGCCAGCTGCCCGGAGACAAGGTCACCGCGCAAATCGCCCAGCTGCGCTACTCCGTGCCCGGCGTGACCCTGATCTCCCCGCCGCCGCACCACGACATCTACTCCATCGAGGATCTGGCCCAGCTCATCTTCGACATCAAGCAGATCAACCCGAACTGCCTGGTGTCGGTGAAACTGGTGTCCGAACCTGGCGTCGGCACCATCGCCTGTGGCGTGGCCAAGGCTTATGCGGACTTCATCACCGTCTCTGGCTACGACGGCGGCACCGGCGCAAGCCCGCTCACCTCGGTCAAATACGCCGGCTCCCCCTGGGAGCTGGGCCTGGCCGAAACCCAGCAGGCGCTGGTGGCCAACGGCCTGCGCCACAAGGTGCGTCTGCAGGTGGATGGCGGTCTCAAGACCGGTCTCGACATCATCAAGGCGGCCATCCTCGGCGCCGAGAGCTTCGGTTTCGGTACCGGCCCCATGGTGGCACTCGGTTGCAAATACCTGCGTATCTGCCACCTGAACAACTGCGCCACCGGCGTCGCCACCCAGGATGAGAAGCTGCGCCGCGAACACTTCACCGGCCTGCCGGAAATGGTGATGAACTACTTCAAGTTCATCGCCGAGGAGACGCGCGAGCTGATGGCCGAGCTTGGCGTCACCCAGCTCACCGACCTCATCGGTCGTACCGACCTGCTGGAAGCCCTGCCCGGCCTCACCGCCCGTCAAGCCAAGCTGGACTTGTCCGGCATCCTGGCGGCCCCGGTTGCACCGGCAGGCTCCAGTCTGTTCAGCCAGCAGCACAACCCCACCTTCGACAAGGGGCCCTTGAACCTCAAGATGGTGGAAGACCTGCTGGACGCGGTGGAAAACATGAGTGGCGGCGAGTTCCGCTACGACATCCGCAACACCGACCGCTCCGTGGGTGCGCGTCTGTCCGGCGAAATCGTCAAGCGCCACGGCAACCAGGGCATGGCGGCCGATCCGGTCAAGGTGCACTTCAACGGCACCGCCGGCCAGAGCTTCGGCGTCTGGAACGCCGGTGGCCTTGAGATGATCCTCACCGGGGATGCCAACGACTACGTGGGCAAGGGGATGACCGGCGGCAAGCTGGTGATCAAACCCCACGTCGGCGTGGCGTTCAAATCCCACGAGGCGGCCATCATCGGCAACACCTGCCTCTATGGCGCCACCGGCGGCAAGCTCTATGCCGCAGGGACCGCCGGCGAGCGGTTCGCGGTGCGCAACTCAGGGGCCTTGGCGGTGGTCGAGGGGATTGGCGACAACGGCTGTGAATACATGACAGGCGGCATCGTCACCGTGCTCGGCAAGACCGGTGTCAACTTCGCGGCGGGCATGACAGGCGGTTTCGCCTACGTGCTCGACGAGTGCGGCAACTTTGCCAAGCGCACCAACCCCGAGCTGGTCGAACTGCTGGAGGTGGCGGATCTGGCCATCCACCAGGAGCACCTGCGCGGTATCATCACGGCGCACCTCAACGAGACAGGCAGCTCGCGTGCCGAGGAGATCCTGGCCAACTTCGACTCCTATGTGCCCAAGTTCAGGCTGATCAAACCCAAGTCCAGTGACGTCAAATCGCTGCTTGGCCACACCAGCCGTTCCAGTGCAGAACTCAGAATCCAGGCGCAATAAGGAGGGAACCCTATGAGCCAGAACGTATTCCAGTTTATCGATGTCCAGCGGGTCGACCCGCCCAAGAAGCCGCTCAAGATCCGCAAGATCCAGTTCGTGGAGATCTACGAGCCCTTCAACCAGGCCCAGGTCGGCATGCAGGCGGATCGCTGCCTCGACTGCGGCAACCCCTATTGCGAGTGGAAGTGCCCGGTACACAACTACATCCCCAACTGGCTGAAGCTGGCCAACGAGGGACGCATCCTGGAGGCGGTGGAGCTCTCCCACCAGACCAACAGCCTGCCGGAGGTATGTGGCCGCGTTTGCCCGCAAGACAGACTGTGTGAGGGTGCTTGCACCCTCAACGACAGATTCGGCGCCGTGACCATCGGCAACATCGAAAAATACATCACCGACAAGGCGTTCGAGATGGGCTGGCGCCCGGATCTCTCCAAGGTGGTCAAGACCGACAAGCGGGTCGCCGTCATTGGCGCGGGCCCCGCGGGCCTTGCCTGTGCCGACGTGCTGGCACGCAATGGCGTGACGCCTGTGGTGTTCGACAAGTACCCGGAGATAGGTGGCCTGCTCACCTTCGGTATCCCCTCCTTCAAGCTGGAGAAAGAGGTGATGCAGCGCCGCCGCGAGATCTTCGAGGGGATGGGGGTGGAGTTTCGCCTCGAGACCGAAGTGGGCCGTGACGTCACCTTCGCCGACCTGCTCGGCGAGTTCGATGCGGTCTTCCTCGGGGTCGGCACCTACAAGTACATGAAGGGCGGCTTTGCCAACGAAGAGGCGCCGGGGGTCTACGACGCCCTGCCCTACCTCATCTCCAACGCCAATCGCTTGCTGGGCTTTGAGAAGGCGCAAGCCGATTACATCGACTTCGCCGGCAAGCAGGTAGTGGTGCTGGGGGGCGGCGACACCGCCATGGACTGCGTGCGCACCGCCATCCGCCAGGGGGCCGATCGGGTGATCTGCGCCTACCGCCGGGATGCCGAGAACATGCCGGGCTCCAAGCGGGAGGTGAAAAACGCCCAGGAGGAAGGGGTGGAATTCATGTTCAACCTCCAGCCCATCGGCGTGGAGCTGGACGCCCACGGCCGCACCTGCGGCATCAAGGTGGTGAGCACCGAGCTCGGCGCCCCCGATGCCAATGGCCGCCGCAATCCTGTGGTAATTGAAGGCTCCGAGCAGGTGCTGCCCGCCGATGCGGTGGTGATGGCGTTCGGCTTCCAGCCCAACCCCCAGCCCTGGATGGCAGAGCACGGCGTCGAGCTCGACGGCCGGGATCGCATCAAGGCGCCCGAGAAGGCCGAGTACGCCTTCCAGACCAGCAACCCCAAGGTGTTCGCCGGTGGTGACGCGGTGCGCGGCTCTGATCTGGTGGTGACCGCCATCTATGAGGGTCGCAAGGCGGCCGAAGGGATCATGGACTACCTGGCCGTGTGATCTGCCGCCATAACCAAGCAGCCATGCAAACAGCCCCGCTCGTGCGGGGCTGTTTTTTATCTCGCTCTCAATCCGCCAGAACCAGCTAGATGCTCCAGCTCTCCGGCAGCCGCTCGGTGAGGGTGGAGATGTATTCGAAGGTACGCGCCCGCTTGGGGGTGGTGAACATCTGACGCGCACTACCCGCCTCCACCACCTCCCCGGCCTCCTGGAAGATCACCTGCTGCGCAATCTGGGCTGCAAGGCGCAAGTCATGGGTGGCGATCAGCATGGTGGTCCCCTCACTGGCCAGCTGGCGCAGCACGGCCACCACCTCCTGGGCAAGCTCGGGATCCAGCGCCGAGGTAGGCTCGTCACAGAGCAGCACCTTGGGGGATGGCGCCAGCGCCCGGGCAATGGCGACCCGCTGCTGCTGACCGCCGGAGAGGGTGGCAGGCACTGCCTCGGCCTTGTGCCTGAGCCCCACCTTGTCGAGCAGTTGCAGGGCGCGCGCCACTGCCCTCTCCCTGGGCCACTTCAACACGGTGACCAACCCTTCCATCACGTTCTCCAGCACCGTCATGTGCGGGAACAACTGGAAATTCTGGAACACCATGCCGGTCTGCTGGCGCAGGGCCAGCACGCTTTGCCGTGACAGATGCCGGGTAAAGTCGAGCTCGCTGCCCCCCAGCACCAGCTGGCCTGCATCGGGTCGCTCCAGCAGGTTCACGCAGCGCAGCAAGGTACTCTTGCCGCTGCCGGAGGGACCGATCAGGGCGGTGACGCTGCCCGCGGCCATCGCCAGCCCCACCCCTTTCAACACGCGCTGCCCCGCAAACTGTTTCTCGATGCCACTCAAGCGGATCATAGGGCGACCTCCCGGGTCTCTTTGTGAGCCAGTCGCTGCTCCAGCCTGTCTTGCAGGGTGGAAAGCACCGAGCTGAACATCAGGTAGATGAGGGCCGTCTCGATATAGAGGATGAGCGGCTCATAGGTGACGGAGGCGAGGCGCTGGGCCGCCTGAAACAGCTCGGGCACGGTCACCGCCGCCGCCAGCGACGTGTCTTTGACCAGGGAAATGAAGGTGTTGGAGAGCGGTGGCACCGCGATGCGCGCCGCCTGCGGCAGGATCACCCGCCACATGACCTGGGGCCAGTTCATGCCGATGGAGTAGGCTGCCTCCCACTGCCCCTTGGGGATGGCCGCCAGGGTGGCACGAATGATCTCCGAGCTGTAGGCACCGATGTTGAGGGTGAAACCGATGACGGCGGCGGTGAAGGCGTCCAGCACGATACCGGCGCTCGGCAGACCGTAAAAGATCAGAAACAGCTGCACCAGCAGGGGCGTGCCCCGAATAAGCCAGACATAGAAGCGGACCAGCATCACCAGCGGAGCCGGACCATATAATCTGGCCAGCGCCACCGACAAGCCGAGCACGATTCCCAGCACGAAGGTAATCAGAGTGAGTGGCACGGTAAAAATAAGCCCCGCACTGAGCAGGGGCCAAAAAGAGTCGATCATTAACTGCAACCAGGCCGGCACGTTAATATCCTCAGTTGTTATTATATTGCCACGATATTATTGCGAGACGTCGGTGCCGAAATATTTCTGCGATATTTTCTGATATGCGCCATCCTGCTTGGCATTGCGCAGCGCCTGATTGATGGCAGCCAGCAACTCGGGTTGCCCCTTGGCGAGCAGGGCGGCAGATTGATCCCCCTTGGCCTCGCTGGCCGCCACCTTCAATTTGGCGTCCGGCTTCTGTTTCTTGAAGTCGAGGAAGGAGAGGCTGTCGTTGATGGTAGCATCCACCCGCCCGGTCAGCACCAGTTCGAGTGACTGGTTGAATCCCTCGGTGGCCACCACCTCGGCGCCCGATGATTTCGCCAGCTGGGCGAAGTTGCTGGTCAGGGACTGGGAGGATTTCTTGCCCTTCAGATCGGCAAAACTCTTGATGCTTTGGTTGTCGCTGTGCACCACAATCACCGCCTTGGAGGTGATGTAGGGATCTGAAAAATCATATTTTTTCAGCCGTTCAGGGGTGATGGCCACTTCATTGAGCACCAGGTCGTAGCGCTTGGCGTCCACCCCGGCGATGAGCCCGTCCCACTTGCCCTCGACGAACTGCGGCTTCACGCCCAGACCGCTTGCAATCAGCTCGCCGATCTCCACGTCAAAGCCCACCAGCTTGCCGCTCTTGTCGTGGTAGGTGAAGGGGGGATAGGTCCCTTCGGTGCCGATCTTGATCACTCCGGCCCGCTGGATCTCGGCCAGGCTTGACTGTGCCTGTACCGATGTCATGAGTGCCAGCGGAAGTGCCGCCATTAAAAACAGGGAGTGCCGTTTTTTCATTATTCACCTCGTTATATTTATGAACATCCAGAGCGCTTGCCAACCACCACAAAATAAAACCAGCCGGTTATCATGTTTAATTTAAATTAATTATCGGCAGAGATAACCTTCATAGTGCTTGCTGGCGGTATGGATGAAACATAACGTGGCTCATGGCATGACCCAACCATGAAATACGGGGATATTTAGCGAAATAATGGATAACGAATAAATAATGGCCGGGCTGGCCGAGGAATTGCCCCGCTGGCGGCGATCCGTCAGCGGAAACCATATCAGGCGGGTTGCAGCTCCCGCGGGATGGCAGTGGCCCAATCACGACATAACGTATCAATCGGGCCAAAATTCAGTCTGATGGCAAATGGGATTGCCACGCACCACGTGGAAGGTAAAGGCGCGATGGCGCGCGCCTTGACGTCACCGTCAGTGATCACCCCTTCGGTCACCACCTCCCGCCCTGCTCCGGCAGGCGGACGATGTCGACATTCCAGGGCCCGGTCGCCGGGTAGCGCCGATGGATCTCGACGAAGTTGACCCGCCCCTCGCTCCGCCCCCCACTTACCCACCGGTACCAGCGAGGTCGCAAACGCCGGTTCCTGCTCCGCCTGTGCCATCCGGATAAAGACGACACCCATGGATGACCATGTGATCACGCTGGTGCACTGCTTCTGGCGGGAAAGCCAATCGTCACCCGGTCTGGCGGGGGCCCTCCGCGCCGTCGGGCTGCTGGATACCAAGGGCAAGCCGCAGATCGCCTAGGGGGCCACCCGGGTAAAGTCGATGGCGGGGCAGCTGGGCGCCACGCCCTTGGTCAGCGTCAGGGGCTGGGCACGATAGCTGAGCCGGTAGCGGCCCGGTTGGGACAGATCGTAGGCCTGCGCCAGATCCGCATCGGCCTGGCTCTGCTCCCCCGCCCCCAGGTGCAGGAAGTCGCCGTCCCCGGGGGTACCTCGCTTGGCAAGCGGCCCTCGATAGTCCAGCGGCTGCCCATCGCGGGTCAGGTCGATGGCATCGGCAAACCACCCCTCGAAGGGGGTGAACCAGGTCAATACCTCGAGGGGCGTCTCCCCCCGGTTGGTCAGGGTCATCACCAGGGGCAGGGGTTCGTTCACCCCGCTCTCTGCGCTGACCGACAGCTCGCACTGCAAGGGCGCCAGTGCCAGGGTGGTGAGCAAGAGTGTCATCATGGTGCCTCCGTCAAAAAAGGGGCCATCCGGCCCCTGTTTGCAACTCAATTTTCGCTCGGGGTATTCTCGGCGAAATATTCGTGGTTGTCGGCATTGTTCAGGGCCTTCTGGGGATCCGTGCTCGCCAGATTGCGCGCATTGGCCTGACCGTATCCCAGATCGTCGGTGCCCGCCACCACGTTGAAGTGGCTCAGCTCGTGGACAATGGTGCCGGCGCGGGAATCGGTCCCGGTGACCGGCGCAGTCCAGAAGCTCTTGCACAGATAGACCTTGTAGGGCTGGTCCGGATAGACATAGGCAAAGTAACTCTGCTTGCAACCGCAGTCGAAGGTGAGCGGCTTGTTGTCGATGGCATCCTTGATCTTGCTGAAGTTGGTCTCGGCCTGGTTCCAGCGGGTGGCGTCATAGGCGCCAAACCAGCTCCGGTAGCGCTGCCCATTCGGCTTGTCCACCGCGAGGTAGCTGCTGGAGTTGTTGGCGATGCCACTCGCGGCATCGAGCGCCGCCAGGATGTCGCTCTTCTGGGTGTTGGTGCAACGGCCGCTGAAGCTGACCGAGGCGCTCACCGCCTGGGGCTCGGCCACCGCCGCCTTGGCCAGCACCCGATCGTCGCTCACCCCGTCCACCCAGAGGGTCACGGCATTGGACTCGCTCGCCTGGGCCTGTTTGGCCTTGGCCGCTTTCCCCTCCTGCGCCACGGTCGGCAGCAGGTAACGGATGCTGTACTGGCCCTGGGCGCTCATGTCGTAGAGACCGGAGACCTCCGCCTGCACTGTCAGGCTCTGGCCCGCCTTGAGCAGTTGGTAGTCCTTGTCACTCGGGGCGGCCCGCTTGATCAGGGCCCCTTCGTAATCCACCGGCTGGCCGTCACGCTCCACCTGGAACAGGGGAGCATCCTCGCTGCCCGGCAGTTGCCATTTGAGCAGACGAACCGGCTTCTCCCCGGTGTTGGTCAAGGTCAGGTTGACGCGCACATCGTCTGTGCTGCCCTCCACCAGGGTGAGCCGGGCATCGAGTCCGGCGGCGCAGAGCGGGGACGCCAGCACGCCGGCCAGCAACAGGGCAATTGGAGTCGCTTTCATCATGTTTCCTCATTCATTGAGTGTCGCCTTGTCAGGCGGTCTGCTTCCTTTAAGGCCCTCTTTGGGGCCCATCCACCCTAGAGCAGAAGCACCACCCCACCATCCCTCCATATGGGGGACGCCCCCCATCAGAGGGGGAGCCCCTTGGCTGCGACAAAGATTGCCCGCCCGGCCCCGGGCGTGCAGGCAACCCCGTGGGGGGCATTTGCCATAAAAAAACCCGGCGCAGGGCCGGGTGACGGGATGAGAAGGCGGGATCAGGAGGCCAGCAGCGCCAGGGCCGGCTGCGCGTTACCCGGCATCAGCCGATAGGCCTTGTGGTGCTTGACCAGGGTGGTTTTCTTGTTGCCCTGGCTCAGCAGCAGGCCCCGGGCAAATGCCGCCTCGGCCAGTACCTGCTCGTCCCCGCGCACATAGAGGGTGAGGGGCTTGACCAGCTCACCCCCCTCGATATGGCCCTGATACTCGCTGGCCGAGATGATCAGGCTGGATTGCCCCTGGCTCAGCAGCCGCTGCCGGGTGTTCAGTTCGCTGTCGGTGAACACCAGCCAGCCCGCCCCCTCCAGCGCCAAAAGCAGATCGGCCAGGCGCGCCCCCAGCTGTACCGGCTCATGCATGGCACGCTCATACTGGCGCTGCACCCGCTCAAGCAGCCCCTTGAGATCGGCCCCCGCCCCCAGCGTCCGCCCCAGTTGCACCCAGGTCTTGAGATCCTCCATCACCAGCCGGGAGAAGCGTTTTTCCTTGAGAGAATCCGCCATCCAGGTACAGAGAAAGTGGCTCTCCTGAGCGGGGGTGCGTTTGCCCGTCTTCTGGGCGGCGGTGCGCTCCAGCTCCGCCAGGCTCTGGCGGGCCATCTCGAGCAGGGCCTGATTGTAAGCAGGAAGGGTCATCTCGGATCCTCTGAAACGGGGCGGCCAGGGGCCGCGTCATCGACAGCACAAAGGCGCCAGTGGCGCCTTTGGAGAGTAAACGCCCCTCCCCGACCGGGAGGGTGCGACGTTGCCTTATTTCGGCTGACGGGGCTTCTTGGCCGCCGCCAGACGCTTGAGGCGCTGGCCTTGCAGTTTCGCCTCGGCCATGGCCTGGGCGGCGGCATTGTCTTCACGCTGCGGGCGTTTGCCGAAGCGGCGGCGCTCCTGCAACTGCTTGATGAGGTCGTCACGGCTGCTCACCTCGTAACCCGGCACCATGATGCGGCGGATCTTCTGGCCGATGAGGGCCTCGATCTCCAGCAGGGTACGCTCCTCTTCGCGACTGACGAAGGAGATGGCCATGCCACTCTTGCCAGCGCGACCGGTTCGGCCGATACGGTGTACGTAATCTTCCGCGAGGAACGGCAGATCATAGTTGACCACGTATTCCAGGCTCGGAATGTCCAGGCCGCGAGCGGCCACCTCGGTGGCCACCAGCACCCGCAGCTTGCCTTCGGTGAATTCACGCAAGGCGCGGCGACGGCTCCCCTGGGCCTTGTCACCGTGCACCACGGCAGACTTGATGCCGTCGAGGTTGAGCTCCTCCACCAGTTCATCGCAGCTCTCGCGGGTGCTGGCAAACACCAGCACCTGCTGCCAGTTCTGCTTGCCGATAAGCTCGGAGAGCAGCTCGCGTTTGCGCTTCTGTTCCACCGGATAAACGGTGTGGCTCACTGTGTCGGCAGTGGAGTTCTGCTTGTCGACGGCCACCACCTGGGGTTTGTCCAGCATGAGGTTGGCCAGCTTTTTCACCGCCTCGGAGAAGGTGGCGGAGAAGAGCAGGTTCTGGCGGGTCTTGTTGACCGCCTGCAGGATCTGCTGCACATCGGCGCTAAAGCCCATGTCGAGGATGCGATCCGCCTCGTCCAGCACCAGAGTCTCGACCCCGGAGAGGCTCAGGTTGCAGGCGGTGAGGTGCTCGAGCAGGCGGCCAGGGGTGGCCACTATGATGTGTGCGCCCGCTTTGAGCTTCTTGGCCTGCACATCCTGTTTGCCGCCACCCACGATGGTGAGGGTAGTGATATCAAGATACTTGGCGAAATCGTTGATATTGCTCGCCACCTGGGCCGCCAGCTCGCGGGTCGGGGTCAGGATCAGCACGCGGGCATTGGAAGGCTGCACCGGTGCCGGGTTGTCTACCATGCGTTGCAGGATGGGCAACGCAAAGGCGGCGGTCTTGCCGGTACCGGTCTGGGCACTGGCCAGCACATCGCGGCCACGGCGAATGGCCGGGATGGCCTGGCTCTGCACAGGGGTCATCTCCTGATAACCGCAATCTGAGATGGCGCGCAAAATCTCGGGGGCAAAATCGAACGATTCAAATCTCATGTTGGGTTCCTGTGTTCCAGCGGAGCTGTAGTTGGCGTGGGTGGCCTGGGCCGGCGTGTGGCCTGGCATCGGCGAGGCGTGGAGCCAAGGACGGCTGGGTCTGACACCAGATCAGAAGATGAGCCGGAAAATGGCGGGCGCGAAGTGTAACAGATAGGCGACAGGAATGCCGCCTCAAATGGCCTGTATTTTTCCGGGGGCTGCGCTCTCCAGACGCGGCAGCAGGCGCAGCCCGGGCAGTGAGATCAGCGCACCCGCTTGCTCGGACGCTTGAGCAGCCGCATGCCGATGGCCGCCACCGCGATGACGAACAGCCCGAAAGAGGTGACGAGCAGGCACTTGGTCAGCAGCTCCTGATGATGGGCAAAGACCGGGGTCGCCATCACCATCTTGCCGGCCATGCTCAGCACCAGGGACCAGAGGAAGGCGCTGGCAAAACTCGCCACGGCCACCCGCAGCAGGTGCAGGCGGGAGACTCCCATCAACATGGGGGTCAACACTCTCACGAAGGGGATGAAACGGGACACGAACATGGCCCAGAAGCCGTAACGATCCAGCAGTCGGGAGGCCCTGGGCAGGCTCCCTTCCGGGATCATTCGCTCCACATGGCCCATGAAACGGGTGCCATGCAGTGCCTGCCCCTGCCAGTAGGCGAGCACGCTCCCTATCCCGGCCGCGAGCGGCAGATAGAGCAAGGTCACCTCGGGCCCCAGCACCCCCATGCCCACCAGACCGCCCGCCAGCAGCACCAGGCTGTCACCGGGCAGGGGCAGAAAGACGAAGCTCGATTCAAGGAAGAGGATCACCACCAGACAGGTGACGAGCAGACCGATTGCCTGCATTTGTATAAGCTGATCAAAATCCTGATGCCATATGGCAAGCAGCATGTCCTGCATCTGGTGTGACTCCCATCAACGTAATGCGCATTCGTCATGATGACCCGAAGGCCCCGTCTGGTAATCCATCCCTGCTACCACCCCAATGTTCGTATGGGAGGCCTCTTATACACCCGGGGAACTGAACAATAAATTAATGTCTGTGATTTCTGCCCAGCGGTTCACCCTTCTCGTCCCCCCCCTGCCCCCGCCAAAGCGAGGGCAGCTTGGCCCATCAGGCCAATGCGCACACCCCAAAACAGGACGGGTCGGCCCTTGCCAGGCTGCCAAGCCAGATGAAACCCGTTACAGTGTGAACATGCCCCAATGGACGGGGTACTCATGGAGCCAGGTATGGCAAGACAGCTCTCTTCTCACACACTTTCCTTGCTGGCGGTGCTTGCCGGCGTCTCTGCCGGTCTTGTGACAAAGGCCCGTGCCAGCGACGAGAGCCTGGTGCAACAGCGCGCCAACGCCGTCGTCTCCCTGATGAGCTACGCCGTGGTACCGGATATCACCGCCAGCAACCTGGATATCGGCAGCGGCACCAACGACACCTCCGCCCTCACCATCACCCAGCTCGGGGGTGGCGCCACCCTGAGCAAGGATGTTCCCCTCTATCTGGAGGGCACCCTGGGTTACAGCCGCTACGATCCCCAGTTCGTGTTCACCGATGGCAACGAGACCCGCACCATTCCCACCAAATGGAACAGCCTGAGCGCCACCGGCGGCATCGGCTGGGATGTCGGCGTCCACCGGGATCGCTTTGGTGGCAATCTGGTGCTGCGGCCCATCGCCAATGTCACCCTGGGCACGGTGGCCAGCGACCTTCGCATCGGGGCCGCCCTGCTCGAGCACAGGAGCGGCAAGAATCTGGACTTCCTCGACGGCGGCACCCTCAATGTCTACGGCCTCGGCGGCTCATTGATGCTGGACTATGAGCTCTTCTCCGCCGCCCAGGACATCGATGCCGAGCTGCGCTACTCCTACCAGCATCTGCAAAGCTTCACCGGCACCGCCGAGAGCGTCAGCGGTCAGGCCGATGCGGAAAACCTCGGGCTTTACCTGCGCCGCCGCGCCCCCCTGTGGCACTGGACCCTGCTGGACAGGCCCCTTCGCTACGTGCTGGAAGGGGCCAGAACCGAATACCTGGGGCAGCAACGGGGGCTGCTCGGTTTCAACAGCCTCAACTCCCTGGGACTTGGCCTCGAACTCGACAGCAGCAAGTACGACATCTTCATCACCCGCACCCGGCTGGTGGCCCGCTATATGTTCAGCAACAGTACCAGCGGCTACTCCATCGGACTGGCGATGAGTTTTTAGCCCTCTCACGCCATTGGCCTTCTCTGCCTGTACGCCATGGTGGATGCCCCTCTGGAGCCAAAATTGCGTGATGTACCGCCCAGTTGATAAAGATTGTTCTTCATTCCTGCACACCACTCACTACAGTCATGCTTTGTCGCCCACTCAACTCCATCTGGCACCAGTGGGCCCCATGTTCATTGCCAGCCAACAGGACTGGCTAGTAGCGCCGGATATGGCTTCGACAGCCAAGGAGGAATGAGATGGATGTGACCAGTCTGCTGGCACCGTTGCTGACCAAACTCTGGTTTGTGTTCCCCTTGCTGTTGCTGGCCGCGATAGTCAAAAGCCCCTGGTTCAAAGGGATGGTCGGGGAGTGGTTTCTCAATCTCTGCCTCGGGCTCTTTCTCGACAAACGGGAATATCACCTGCTCAAGGATGTGACCCTGCCGATTTCTCAGGGCACTACCCAGATAGATCATGTGATTGTTTCGCGGTTTGGCCTGTTCGTGATCGAAACAAAAAACATGAAAGGATGGATATTTGGCAATCCGGCCCATAAAAGCTGGACTCAGCAGATATATCGCCGCAAGCATCGTTTTCAAAACCCGCTGCATCAAAATCATCTACACGTCATGACCCTGAAGGCCCTGTTGGGCCTAGCGGATCAGCAACTGCACTCAGTGATTTACTTTATTGGCGACTGTACTTTCAAGACGCCAATGCCGGACAACGTCATGAACCGTGGATTGATCCGATATATCAAGGAGAAGACCACACAGGTATTGACCCCTGCCGACATCATCCAGGTGGTCAAGACCATCCAGCAAACACGATTGACTCCCAACTGGCAGACCCACAGACAACATGTTGCACAACTAAAGGAGCGCCACATGGCGCCCTCACGAAAATCGCCCTCTGCAGCCCTTCTGGCTGACAACACGACTGCCTCCTCTCGCATCCTGCCTGCTCCTACGGAGCAGAGTCCTGCATGCCCCCGATGTGGCAACCCTATGGTATTGCGTACCGCCAGCCGAGGGGAGCATAAAGGCACCCAGTTTTGGGGATGCAGCGGATATCCAAAATGCAGGGGGATGACATCATTCAAAATTACACGCTAGAAAAATAACCGCGGTACAGACCTGGCAACCATGGGGCCATAATCACAAACCCAGATAACCTCTATTCAAAGGAATTGATGAATGAGCATAAAAAAAATATCGGTAACAATGGTGATCGCCAGCATGAGTATATTGCTGACATCCTGCGCATCTGACCCGCAGCCAACATGGAGAAAAGAGGGCGTGTCACACGATGACACTCTCACTGCATTGTCTCAATGCAAATACGAGATCCGTCTGAACAATATCTCTGATGAGGAAAAAAACGAAGTCATCACCGATTGTATGCAGGCCAAGGGGTATCGCTGGAGAGCCTATTAATGACTTCAGCCGGTTGTCATTAATCATGGCAACCGGCTGTTATATTTCTTACTGACCAAACGCCTCATCACTGAATTGTCGCCATCTTCCGTACGCAAGATTGCTCCCTGTCATCCACCCGCTTGGCAAACCAGGCGGTGGTGAGGTTGCGGGTGATCTTGGGGCTCTTTAGCTGGATACCGGGCAAGATGGCGCGGGGTTGCCGTGTCCCGGCCTGTTTGTCGGCCAGGGCGAAGACCCTGTGGTAGAGATCGCTTTTGGCAAAGTCGTTGCTGTCCCCGAGCTTCAGGCTCTGGTGAATGGCTTGCTTGCTCATGTTGACGCGGCTGGCGATGCTGTGGACCGCGAGTTCGGTCTTGCCGGGCAGATCCGAGTCGTAGCGGATGAGATCCCCGTCCAGGGCCAGGGGCTTGCCACTCACCCGGCTTACCGCCGCCTGGAAGGCCGCATTGCGGCTCGCGTACCAGCCCGCATTGAAGTCGGCGAAGCGATAGAGGGTATCCGGGTAGTCGGCGGGATAGCCGAAGATGTGTTTCGTGCCAAACCAGATGCCGCCCCGACGAGTGAACACCTCGTGGCGAATGGACTCCTTCACGGGATAGGGGTAGCCACGGGCGTTGGCTTCGGCAAAGGCGACGCTCACCTGCATGGGGCCGCCGGTGCGCACCGGGTTGAGGTTGCCAAAGAGCTGCTTGCCCATGGGGACGCTGCCTATCATGTCTTCGAAGATCTCGCTCATCTCCCGCTCGGTGCGAAGTTTGTCGATACGCTCGGCATAGCTCTTGCCGGTGGGGGATTGGATGGAGAGGGCCGTGCGCACCATGAAGTCGGGGATCAGCAGCTTGCCGGCCCGGGCATTGATCTCCTTCCAGGCAATCTTGTTGAGGTTGGGCACCACGGGGTCCGCCTGATAGGTCGCCTCCTGCTCCGCCACCGCCAGCACGCTGCAGACGTTGTGATCGCTCACCGTCAGTCCCTGGGTGGTGAGCGCCGTCACCACGTCATTGGCCCAGCCTGGCTTGTCCACCACGTTGCGCGGCAGGAAACGCACGATGCGGCTCTTCATGTCGGCCGGTTTTTGCGGCTGCATCGCCTTAGGCGTGGGTCGCCCCGCCGGCGTCGCCGTGCTGATCGGGGCGGGAGGCTCGCTGGCACAACCTGACAGCAGGGCAAGGGAAAGCAGTGACAGCCAGCGCCAATGGGCATCAAGCAAGGAGTGAGAAGGGATCATGAAGGCTTCCTGAAGAGCGGGACCTGCCCCTCATCGCGAATGAGAGGGCTCGAATGCATGGAAGCGGACATTGTAGGGAACAAGTCTGACAAGATGAAGGCGGATGAACCTGCTGGCCCGCTGGCTGCGGCATCCCCTGGCGTCATCACGCCAGCTCCACCCGGTTGCGTCCCAGGTGCTTGGCCTGATAGAGGGCGAGATCGGTGCGCTGGAGCAGGGCATCCACCCCCTCCCCGCTCTGGCTAATGCCCAGGGCAAGGCTCACGGTGAATCTTACCCCGTCACCTGAGACCAGCTCTTCGGTCGCGCACCTTATCTGCTCCGCCAGCGCACGGGCCTTGTCGCCCGTCATGCCGGGCAGCCAGATGGCAAACTCCTCTCCCCCAAGGCGTGCCACCACCCCATCCAATGGGCAGAGCTGGCGCAGCAGGGTGCTGAATTCACGCAGCACATTGTCGCCGATGGCGTGGCCATAGCGATCGTTGATCAGCTTGAAGTGATCGAGATCCAGCAGCAGGAGCGGCGTCCCCTCCTCTCCGTGCGCCTCCAGCACGGCGCGAAACGCCCGGCGATTGGAGAGCCCGGTCAGCTCGTCTGACATGGCAAGGGAGGAGAGCCGCATCTGGGTGCCATACATCTGCTGCACCATCAGCAGCACACCCCAGGCCGAGGCCAGCATGCCGATCGTGCGCAGGCTGTCTTCCACCGTGGAGAGCCACCAGGGCTGGAAATAGGCCTCATCCATCAGATCGATGACGCCGGAGACGAGCCAGAGGGTCAGCCCGCCGGTGAGGGAGAGATAGGTTTTCAAGGTGATCTGGGCACACTGCACCACCCAGAACATGAACAGCAGGGTCAGCACGTTGAGCGCTTCGGCCAGAGCCCCGACGGTATAGAGGTTGTGCTCCGCCAGGGGATCAAAGCTGGCCCCGCCCAGGATACCCGTCAGCAGCAGCAGACAGGGCAGGCTCACCAGCGCGAGACGACGGCAGGGAGGAAGCGAGAAGAACCGGGCGGGGTGAACGGATAACCTGAGGGGAGTCTTCATCATGTTTTGGGCTCCAAGCGCGCATGTCTTCTATCCCGAATGGCAGCCGTTGGCTGCCATCGCCAGCGAACCCCGACGGCATTCCTGGTGGCAAATCACTGATATTGTGGGCCGATTTTTCCATAAAAAACAATCCCCTCACCATATGGGTCAGGGGATTGTTGCAACGGGGACGGCGCGATCTGCCGTGACATCGGGGTGGGCGGCCCTTCCCTGCTCGCCCTCACGGCAAGCGGGCAGTGCCGCCTCAGGCGCTCTGGCGCAGGGCCTGATGCTGGGCGGCGCCGTTGATCACCGCCTGCAGGGAGGCGTTGACCACGTCGCGACCGACGGCGACGCCACACATCCGGGTGCCCTCGACGCTCAGCAGCACATAGGCGGCGGCGCGGGATTCGGTGCCGGCGGTGAGCGCATGCTCGGAGTAATCCAGCACATCGATGTGCATGCCGGTCTGACGCTGCCAGCCGTTGACCAGGGCGGTGATGGCTCCCTCCCCTTCACCGCACAGTTGCAGGGTGCCGTGGGGGGTCTGCAACTCCAGGCGCAGGCTCTCCTGACTGTCATGACCGAGCTGGAAGCGCCCGATGCGATAGCCGTGGGCAGGCTCGAGATAGTGCTGCTCGAACAGGGTACGGATCTGCTCCGGGCTGATTTCGCTGCTGCTCGCCTCAGCCTCGGCCTGCACCCGGCGGCTGAAGTCGATTTGCAGCCAGCGCGGCAGTTGCAGACCGAGGTCACGTTCCAGCAGATAGGTCACCCCTCCCTTGCCGGACTGGCTGTTGATGCGGATCACCGCCTCGTAGCTGCGACCGAGATCGGCAGGATCGATGGGCAGGTAAGCCACGTCCCAGTAGTGATCCGGTTTTTCTGCCGCGAGAGACTTGCGGATGGCGTCCTGGTGGCTGCCGGAAAACGCCGTGTAGACCAGCTCGCCGGCATAGGGGTGGCGCGGGTGCAGGGCAATCTGGGTGCAGGCCCCCACTGTGGCGACGATGGCATCCATGTCGGACAGGTCCAGCTCGGGGTCAATCCCCTGGCTGTAGAGGTTCATGGCCATGGTGACGATGTCCATGTTGCCGGTGCGCTCCCCGTTGCCGAGCAGGGTGCCCTCAATGCGATCCGCCCCCGCCAGCACCGCCAGCTCGGCGGCGGCCACCCCGCAGCCTCTGTCGTTGTGGGTGTGGATGGAGATGCTCACCTCGGGTCGCGCCTTGAGGTGTCGGCAGAACCACTCCACCTGATCCGCAAACACGTTGGGGGTGCTCACCTCCACCGTGGCGGGGAGGTTCAGGATCATGGGACGGGCAGCGGCGCGCCACTCGTCGATGACGGCGTCACACACCTCGACGGCGAACTCCACCTCGGTGCTGCTGAAGCTCTCCGGAGAATACTGGAAACTCCACTCGGTGCCCGGATTGCGGGCCGCATACTCCCTCACCCAGCGCGCCCCCTGCACGGCGATGGCCTTGACCCCGTCCTTGCCTGAGTTGAACACATAGTTGCGCTGGGTCGGGTTGACCGAGTTGTAGACGTGAACGATGGCCCGCTTCGCCCCCTTGAGCGCCTCGAAGGTGCGGGCGATCAGATCTTCGCGCGCCTGCACCAGCACCTGGATGGTGACGTCATCGGGGATGAGGTTGCGCTCGATGAGTTCGCGCACAAAATCGAAGTCGGGCTGGGAGGCCGCCGGGAAGCCCACCTCGATGTGCTTGAAACCGATGTGGGTCATCAGCGCCCACATTTGCAGCTTCTGGGCCACCGTCATGGGCTCGACCAGCGCCTGGTTGCCATCGCGCAGGTCCACGGCGCACCAGAGCGGTGCCCGCTCCAGTACCCGGTTGGGCCACTGGCGATCCGCCAGGTTGATCACGGGGGCACGGCGGTATTTGCGATGATCGAAGCTCATATTCAGATTCCCTTGACGGATGGGCGAGGCGCCGGACCACCGGGCCGACAGGCGGGTGGGGCAAGGAGGGGAAGCGGGTTGGTGCGGTAACACCGGCCCTGACGAGTCGCGCGGCGGTAACCCCGCGACCGGTTTTCCTGCGGCCCCCGTCGGTCACCGGGGCCGGCCACGGCAGCCGGATCGGGCTGCGGGCGCTGATCCTCTCGCACGCCACCTTTCGGTGTGTCGGCGCAGACGACCTTGTTTGTATGAGCACCCAGTATAGGGAGGTTGTGGGGGTGAGAGATTGCGAAGATTGCACCCCATCATGCCAATTCAGCAATATTGATGCAGTGAAAGTTCATTCATGGGGTGAGTATCACCACCCATGATGCATTATCCGCCATCTCACCCATCTTCCTTGAAGGCGTTTCCCCGGAAGTGGCAGGGCGCAGGCAATAAAAAACCCCGCCATTGCTGGCGGGGTTTGCGTGCATCGAGCGGGCAGCGTGCTGCCGGAGCTCTTAGCGGTTGTTCACCTTCTCGTGCAGCTCCTGCACCGAATTCACATTGGCGGTGGCATCGACACTGATGGCCATGCAGGTGGCGAAGGCCGCGTGCAGCGTGGTGGTGTAGGCCACCTTGTGCTGCAGGGCGCCACGGCGCAGCTGCTTGGAGTCCTCGATGGCCTGACGACCCTCGGCGGTGTTGACGATGTAGGTGTACTCGCCATTCTTGATGCGATCCAGAATGTGCGGACGCCCCTCGTGCACCTTGTTGACCAGACGCGGGTTGATGCTCGCCTCGCCCAAGGTCACGGCGGTGCCGTGGGTGGCGTCGAGGTCATAGCCCAGTTCCAGCAGCTTGGCGGCCAGGTTCACCACCCGCTCCTTGTCGCCGTGACGCACGGACAAGAGGGCGCGACCTTCGCTCGGTACCTGGTGACCGGCACCCAGCTGCGCCTTGGCATAGGCCTCGGCGAAGCTGCTGCCCACTCCCATGACTTCACCGGTGGAGCGCATTTCCGGCCCCAGCAGCGGGTCCACACCCGGGAACTTGGCGAACGGCAGTACCACTTCCTTCACCGAGTAGTAGGGCGGGATGATCTCGGTGGTGAAGCCCTGTTCTTTCAGGCTCTGACCGGCCATGACGCGGGCGGCGATCTTCGCCAGCGGGGCACCGGTGGCCTTGGAGACAAACGGCACGGTACGGGCGGCACGGGGGTTCACCTCGATGAGGTAAATCTCGTTGTCTTTCACCGCGAACTGCACGTTCATCAGACCGACCACGCCGAGTTCCAGCGCCAGCTTGCGTACCTGCTCGCGCATCTCGTCCTGGATGGCCTTGGACAGGGTGTAGGGCGGCAGGGAGCAGGCGGAGTCACCGGAGTGGATACCGGCCTGTTCGATGTGCTCCATGATGCCGCCGATGACCACGTCAACACCGTCGCAGATGGCGTCCACGTCCACCTCGGTGGCGTCGTCCAGGAAGCGGTCCAGCAGCACCGGAGACTCGTTGGAGACGCTCACTGCCTCGGCGAAGTAGCGGCGCAGGTCCTGCTCGTCATAGACGATTTCCATGGCGCGGCCACCCAGCACGTAGGAGGGACGAACCACCAGCGGGTAGGTGATGCGCGTGGCCAGTTGCACGGCCTGCTCCAGGGCGGTGACGGTGCCGTTTTCCGGCTGCTTGAGCCCCAGGCGCTCGACGGCGGACTGGAAGCGCTCGCGATCTTCCGCGCGGTCGATGGCATCCGGGCTGGTCCCGATGACCGGCACGCCGTTGGCTTCCAATGCCCGCGCCAGTTTCAGCGGAGTCTGGCCGCCGTACTGGACGATGACGCCCTTGGGCTGCTCGACCCGCACGATTTCCAGCACGTCTTCCAGGGTGACTGGCTCGAAGTAGAGACGGTCGGAAGTGTCGTAGTCGGTGGAGACGGTTTCCGGGTTGCAGTTGACCATGATGGTCTCGTAACCGTCTTCGCGCAGGGCCAGCGCCGCGTGTACGCAGCAGTAGTCGAACTCGATGCCCTGACCGATACGGTTCGGGCCGCCACCGATGACCATGATCTTGTCGCGGTTGGTGGGGTTGGCCTCGCACTCCTCGTCATAGCTGGAGTACATGTAGGCGGTGTTGGTGGCGAACTCGGCCGCGCAGGTATCGACCCGCTTGTAGACCGGGAAGATGTTGTGGCGGGCACGCAATTTACGCACTTCACCTTCGGCCACGCCGAGGATCTTGGCCAGACGGGCGTCGGCAAAGCCTTTGCGCTTGAGGGCGCGCAGGAAGTCGGCGTCAAGACCGGCCATGCCGCGCTCTTTCACCTGCTCTTCGAGCTTGACCAGCTCTTCAATCTGCACCAGGAACCAGGGGTCAATCTTGGTCAGCTTGAACACGCCGTCCATGGAGAGGCCGGCGCGGAAGGCGTCGGCGATGTAGAAGATGCGCTCGGCACCGGCATCCTGCAGCTCGTGACGGATGCGGGTCAGGGAGTCGGGGGCGTTCAGGTCAACCATGGGGTCGAAGCCGGTCTTGCCGGTCTCGAGACCACGCAGGGCCTTGTGCAGGGACTCCTGGAAGTTGCGGCCGATGGCCATCACTTCACCCACGGACTTCATCTGGGTGGTCAGACGGTCGTTGGCGCCGGCAAACTTCTCGAAGTTGAAGCGCGGTACCTTGGTGACCACGTAGTCGATGGCCGGCTCGAAGGAGGCCGGAGTGCGACCACCGGTGATGTCGTTCATCAGCTCGTCCAGGGTGTAACCGATGGCGAGCTTGGCGGCGATCTTGGCGATGGGGAAGCCGGTCGCCTTGGAGGCCAGCGCAGAGGAGCGCGACACCCGCGGGTTCATCTCGATGATGACCATGCGGCCGTCTTTGGGGTTGATGCCGAACTGGACGTTGGAACCGCCGGTCTCGACGCCGATCTCGCGCAGCACCGCCATGGAGGCGTTGCGCATGATCTGGTACTCCTTGTCGGTCAGCGTCTGGGCTGGCGCGACCGTGATGGAGTCACCGGTGTGGATGCCCATGGGGTCGAAGTTCTCGATGGCGCAGACGATGATGCAGTTGTCGTTGCGATCCCGCACCACTTCCATCTCGTACTCTTTCCAGCCGATGAGCGACTCGTCGATGAGCAGCTCCTTGGTCGGGGAGAGATCCAGACCGCGCTCGCAGATCTCCACGAACTCTTCGGTGTTGTAGGCGATGCCGCCGCCCGAGCCACCCATGGTAAAGGAAGGACGGATGATGCAGGGGAAGCCGACCATCTGCTGCACGCCCCAGGCCTCTTCCATGTTGTGGGCGATGCCGGCGCGCGGGCACTCCAGGCCAATGCTGCGCATCGCCTTGTCAAAGCGGGAGCGATCCTCGGCCTTGTCGATGGCGTCGGCGGTGGCGCCGATCATCTCGACACCGAACTCCTTGAGCACGCCATGCTGCTCCAGCGCCAGGGCGCAGTTCAGCGCAGTCTGACCACCCATGGTGGGCAGGATGGCGTCCGGGCGCTCTTTCTTGATGATCTCGCGCACCACTTCCCAGGTGATGGGCTCGATGTAGGTGGCGTCGGCCATCTCCGGGTCGGTCATGATGGTGGCCGGGTTGGAGTTCACCAGGATGACGCGGTAGCCCTCTTCTTTCAGGGCCTTGCACGCCTGGGCGCCGGAGTAGTCGAATTCGCAGGCCTGGCCGATGACGATGGGGCCGGCGCCGAGGATCAGGATGCTCTGTAGGTCGTTACGTTTTGGCATGGCTCTCTTTATCCTCTTAGGCGCGATACTGCTTAATCAATTCAATAAAGTGGTCGAACAGACCGGCACAATCGTGCGGGCCCGGGCTCGCTTCGGGGTGACCCTGGAAGCTGAAGGCCGGACGGTCGGTGCGATGGATGCCCTGGAGCGACCCATCGAACAGGGAGACGTGGGTGGCACGCAGGCACTCGGGCAGGGTCTGCTCGTCCACCGCAAAGCCGTGGTTCTGGGCGGTGATCATCACGGTGTTGTCGTCCAGACTCTTCACCGGGTGATTGGCACCGTGGTGGCCGAACTTCATCTTGATGGTCTTGGCGCCGGAGGCCAGGCCCAGCAACTGGTGGCCCAGGCAGATACCGAACACAGGGGTGCTGGTATCAAGGAAAGCCTTGATAGCTTCGATGGCGTAGTCGCACGGCTCGGGGTCGCCGGGGCCGTTGGAGAGGAAGATGCCATCCGGGTTCATCGCCAGTACCTCGGCGGCCGGGGTCTTGGCCGGCACCACGGTCAGGCGGCAGCCACGGTCCACCAGCATGCGCAGGATGTTGCGCTTCACGCCGAAGTCGTAGGCCACCACGTGGTATTTCAGCTCATCGGCCGCCGGGGTGACGTGACCCTTGCCGAGCTGCCAGCTGCCTTCAGTCCAGCTGTAGGATTCGCTCACGGTCACTTCCTTGGCCAGGTCCATCCCCTTCAAACCGGGGAAGGCGCGGGCCTGTTCGAGGGCATGGGCTTCATCGAGCTGCTTGCCGGCCAGGATGCAACCGGCCTGGGCGCCTTTTTCACGCAGGATGCGGGTCAGCTTGCGGGTGTCGATGTCGGCGATGCCAACGATGTTGTGGGACTTGAGGTAATCGGAGAGGGATTGCTGATTGCGGAAGTTGGAGGCCAGTATCGGAAGGTCCCGGATGATGAGGCCCTGAGCATGGACCTGACTGGACTCTTCATCTTCGCTGTTGGTGCCGGTGTTGCCTATATGGGGGTAAGTGAGGGTAACGATCTGACGGGAATAGGAGGGATCTGTGAGGATTTCCTGATAACCCGTCATCGACGTGTTGAAAACCACTTCACCAACGGAACATCCCTCGGCGCCTATCGACACGCCTTTGAACACAGTTCCATCTTCCAGCACTAGCAATGCAGTGTGATTCAAGACAACCTCCAGTTATTTAGCTTTAAATTCAGCAATTTACCTGGGTGTTGCGGGCTCGGTTCCGGTCTTTGACAGGACTCGAACCCGGCAGATTTCTGGCAAATTGGGCGCATTCTACTTAAAAACGATCTCATTTCAACGTCTTTTCTCGTTTGAAATGCATCTAAATTCAATAAACAAGCAACATTACCCATTATCTATGCACTCACTCGCTTTGCAACCCCCTCTTCAAAAAGAAAAGCCAAACACAGACAACAAAGCGGCGCCCGATGCCATGCAACGTACAAAAAACCAAATTTACCACTTAATAAACAGCAAGATAGAAAATTAAAAAATAAACAACACAACAGCAAAAACACCATTTGAAGCCAGAAAAGTGAACGCCAAGAATGGAAAACGTTTTTCTTGGATTGCATTTTTAGTCTATTTCACATCAAGGCAAAATGCCCCCCGCAGGGGAATATTGAGACCCAAACCCGTTACCCCTTGATGACATTTTTGTCGCAAGAGGGTGGCAGGCTTGTAAGAATGGCAGGATTTAGCGAGGTTCACTCAAAAAGTGATGATTAAGGCTCATTTCTACAAAAAAGTGACAAAAAACCCCGGCGGACCGGGGTTTGGCAACCAGTACGGGAGTCTGCACTCCCCCTGAAGACGGTTTATTTCAGACCGAGCACATCCTGCATATCATAGAGACCGGCCCCTTGCTGGCCGAGCCACTTGCCCGCCCGCACTGCACCGTTGGCGAAGGTCAGACGGCTGGAAGCCTTGTGGCTGATCTCGACCCGCTCGCCGATGTCGGCGAACATGACGGTGTGCTCCCCCACCAGATCGCCGGCGCGGATGGTGGCAAAGCCGATGGTGTTGCGATCCCGCTCACCGGTGATCCCCTCACGGCCATAGACGGCGCACTCTTTGAGATCCCGGCCCAGGGTTTTCGCCACCACTTCCCCCATGGAGAGCGCAGTGCCGGACGGAGCATCCACCTTGTGTCTGTGGTGCCCCTCGATGATCTCGATGTCGGTGTACTCCCCCATCACCCTGGCCGCCTGCTCCAGCAGCTTGAACACCAGGTTGACCCCGACCGAGTAGTTGGAGGCGAAGACGATGCCGATCTGCTTGCCCGCCTCGTGCAGGGCCGCCTTGCCCGCCTCGTCAAAGCCGGTGGTGCCGATCACCATCTGCTTGCCATGCGCCAGTGCAAAGGCGAGGTTCGCCAGGGTCACCTCGGGGCGGGTGAAGTCGATGATGAGATCGAACTCGTCCTTCACCTTCTCCAGACTGTCGCTGATGATGACGCCAAGGCGCCCCAGGCCGTTGAGTTCACCCGCATCCAGACCGATCACGGCAGAGCCCGGTCGTTCCAGCGCCGCTCCCACCACCACGCCCTCGGCGTTGGCGATAGCCTCCAGCAGCACCTTGCCCATACGACCATTACAGCCCATCACGGCCACACGGATCGGATTGTCCATCTCCACCCTCTCATCTCTTTATTATGGAAAGAGACCGTTTTACCAGCCCGCGCCCCCTTTGAAAAGCCCGATCTGGCCCGCCAAACCACCCCGACATTTAAACGATAAATTCATTAAAAACAGAATAAATAACGGAATTACCAGACAAGTCAGAATCACGAAGTAAAAAGCCCTATCCATCTGGACGGCTATCTTGACCCGGGCGGGCCGACTCACTACTGTTGGCCCCCCATGGTGGCAGGATGCCCGCCCTGTGCCCGCCCTGGAGGCGCCACAGGCAACGACAGGAGGTCATTGTTCAAGTTTCGAGGAACACATGATCCAGACCCAACCCCGTGCCAGAGCCCTGCTGCCCCTTCTGGTCTTTCTTGCCCTCTTCATCGGTACCGGTACCTGGCTGACCCTGCAGGGGGTCGAGTTCGCCTTCTACCAGCTCCCCGCCCCCGTTGCCGCCCTGCCCGCCGTCATGCTGGCCCTGCTGATGGGACGCGAGGGGTTCAACAAGAACCTCGAGACCTTCTTCAAGGGGGTGGGCGAGAGCAACATCATGGCCATGTGCCTCATCTATTTGCTGGCGGGCGCCTTCGCCACCGTGGCCAAGGCCACAGGCGGGGTGGATGCCACGGTCGCCCTCGGCCTCTCCCTCATTCCGGGCTGGTGCCTGCTGCCGGGGCTCTTCCTCATCTCTGCCTTCATTGCCACCGCCATGGGTACCTCCATGGGCACCATCGGCGCCGTGGCACCGGTGGCGCTGGGCGTCGCCCAGGCCGCCGGCATCGATCCGATGCTGATGGCGGGGACCATCCTCTCCGGCGCCATGTTCGGGGACAACCTCTCCATCATCTCAGACACCACCATCGCTGCCACCCGCAGCCAGGGCTGCGAGATGAAGGACAAGTTTCGCGAGAACATCAAGATTGCCGCCCCCGCCGCCGTGCTGGTGATCCTGCTCTATCTGGTGCTGGGCTCCACCGGTGAAGCGCCGGCCCCCACCGCCGGGGCGGACTTGCTCAAGGTCGCCCCCTATCTGCTGATCCTGGTGCTGGCCCTCTCTGGCATGAACGTCTTCATGGTACTGGGGCTCGGCATCCTGGCGGCCGGTGGCGTGGGGCTGCTTGGCAGCTACTCCCTCGGCCAGTTCAGCAAGGACATCTATCAGGGCTTTACCAGCATGCAGGAGATCTTCCTGCTCTCCATGCTCATCGGCGGTCTGGGTGCCCTGATGGAACGCCAGGGGGGGCTCGCATGGATAAGTGAGCGCATCGCCGCCCTGATTGCCCGCTTCACCCGCCACCACGATGGCGAGCAGAACGAAAAGGCGGCCGAGCTCGGCATCGCCGGCGTGGTGAGCCTCACCAACCTGTGCACCGCCAACAACACCGTGGCCATCATAGTCGCGAGCAAGGTGGCCAGGGATCTGGCGGACCATCACGGGGTCACCCCGCGCCGCGCCGCCTCCATGCTGGACATCTTCTCCTGCGTGGTACAGGGGCTGATTCCCTGGGGCGCCCAGGCGCTGCTGCTGGGTTCCATCTTCGCCCTCTCGCCGATCCTGGTCGTGAGCATGAGCTTCTACCCCATGGCGCTGGCACTGGCCGCCATCGTGGCCGTCTTCCTCAAGCACCAGATGGGCGCAGTGGCTCCCGCCCCCCACCGTTCCTGACACCCGACCTCAGGGGCCGCCCGGCTGGCGGCCCCGCCATCGGCTTTTCATCCCGTCGGCCCCTTGCTAAGGTAGCGCCAGCCCACCTTTGCCCAGGAGTCCCCATGCCGGATACCCAACCCGAACGCCAGAACCTGCGCCAGCTCATTCGCCAGCGCAGAAAAAGCCTGAGCCAGGCCGAGCAGCAGGCGGCGGCCCAACAGCTGGTCGAGCGCTTCCAGGAACACCCCGGCATCCTCGCGGCCAGGCGCATCGCCCTCTATCTGGCCAACGACGGGGAGCTCGATCCCCTGCCCGCCATCCACTGGCTGTGGGCCCGGCAAAAGGAGGTCTACCTGCCGGTGCTGCACCCCTTCACCCCGGGTCACCTGCTCTTCTTGCGCTACACCGCCACCACCCCCATGACCCGCAACCGCTACGGCATCGCCGAGCCTGAGCTCGACGTGCAGCAGGTGCTGCCCCACAGCATGCTGGACATCATCTGCACCCCGCTGGTGGCCTTCGATGAGGCTGGCAACCGCCTCGGCATGGGGGGCGGCTACTACGATCGCACCCTCGCCTGCTGGCACGAGCACCAGCTCGGCCCAAGACCCCTGGGGCTCGCCCACGACTGCCAGCAGGTGGATGCCGTCCCCCGGGAGCAGTGGGACGTGCCGCTCCCCCAGATCATCACCCCCAGCCGCAGCTGGCACTTTGCCTGATGAGGCGAGGGCGCCCCCTTCGGTTCAATAAACAGGCAAACGATTTACATCTTGGGGATTTTTGCGCCGGAACGTGAGCACCATGGTCGCTCTGGGGGGGATGCTTGGATATAATGCGCCCGCTTTTTCCATAAGGATCCATCATGACTCAAGATGAAATGAAGAAGGCGGCCGGTTGGGCTGCGCTCAAATACGTGGTACCCGGCACAATCGTCGGGGTGGGCACCGGCTCTACCGTCAATCACTTCATCGACGCACTGGCGACCATGAAAGACCAGATCAAGGGCGCGGTGTCGAGCTCCATCGCCTCCACCGAGCGCCTCAAGGGTCTCGGCATCCCAGTGTTTGACCTCAACGACATCGATGCCCTCTCCGTCTACGTGGATGGTGCCGACGAGATCAACGCCAGCCGCGACATGATCAAGGGGGGCGGCGCCGCCCTGACCCGCGAGAAGATCGTCGCCGCCGTGGCCGACCAGTTCATCTGCATCATCGACAACACCAAGACCGTCGACGTGCTGGGCACCTTCCCCCTGCCGGTGGAAGTGATCCCCATGGCCCGCGAATACGTGGCCCGCGAGATCCGCGCCCTTGGCGGCAACCCGGTGTGGCGTGAAGGGGTGGTGACCGACAACGGCAACATCATCCTGGACGTCAAAGGCATGGCCATCACCGATGCCAAGGCTCTGGAAACCCGCCTCAACAGCATCGTGGGCGTGGTCACCAACGGCCTGTTCGCCCACCGTGGCGCCGACGTTGTGCTGATCGGCACCCCCGAGGGTGTGATCACCAACTAAGGCCTGCTCCCCGGACCTCCCCCTCCGGGCAAGCACCGCCCGGGTCAGTCAATCTGACTGCCCCAAATGGACAACGGCGCCTCATGGCGCCGTTTCTGGTTATCCCTCAATGGGTTGTAGCAGCACATCTGCAACAATCGTTGATAACTTCAAAGAATTTGACTTTCGTCACAAATATTCCCTCTCCCAAACGTTTTTGCTACTTTACGGTTTTCTTCACACTGCAAGCCTGAACGCATTTTTCAAAACAATAGAGGGAACGTCATGACAGCCAAGTTTTCGCTGGACAAGGATAAGATCAAGGTACTGCTGCTGGAGGGAGTCCATCCCAATACGGTGGAGACCTTTCGGGCAGCCGGCTACACCAATGTGGAATATCTGAAGACGTCCCTGTCGGAAGAGGAGTTGATCGAGCGCATTCGTGACGTGCATTTCGTGGGCCTGCGTTCACGCACCCAGATCACCGAGAAGGTGCTGGATGCCGCCACCAAGCTGGTGGCCATCGGCTGCTTCTGCATCGGCACCAACCAGGTCTCCCTCGACGCCGCCCACGTGCGCGGCATCCCCGTCTTCAACGCCCCCTTCTCCAACACCCGCTCCGTGGCCGAACTGGTACTGGGGGAGATCCTGCTGCTGCTGCGCGGCATTCCCGAGAAGAACGCCAAGTGCCATCGCGGCGTCTGGGAGAAGCTGGCCAACCGCAGCGTCGAAGCCCGCGGCAAGAAGCTCGGCATCATCGGCTACGGTCACATCGGCACCCAGCTTGGCATCATCGCCGAGATGATCGGCATGAAGGTCTATTACTACGACATCGAGAACAAGCTCTCCCTTGGCAACGCCATCCAGGTGCCGAACCTGGTGGAGCTGCTCAACATGTCTGACGTCATCAGCCTGCACGTACCGGAAACCGCCTCCACCAAGGATCTCATCGGTGCAGAGCAACTGCGCATGATGAAACCGGGCGCCATCTTCATCAACGCCTCCCGCGGCACCGTGGTGGACATCGACGCCCTGGCCGACGTCATCAAGAGCGGCCACCTCTCCGGCGCCGCCATCGACGTCTTCCCGGTGGAGCCCAAATCCAACGACGAGGAGTTCCTCACCCCCCTGCGCGGCCTGGACAACGTGATCCTGACCCCCCACATCGGCGGCTCCACCCAGGAAGCCCAGGAGAACATCGGTCTGGAAGTGGCCAACAAGCTGGTCAAATACTCCGACAACGGCTCCACCCTCTCCGCGGTCAACTTCCCGGAAGTCTCCCTGCCCGGCCACAAGGGCTCCAGCCGCCTGCTGCACATTCACCGCAACCAGCCCGGCGTGATGAACCAGATCAACCAGATCTTCGCTGACGAGGGGATCAACATCGCCGGTCAGTACCTGCAGACCAGCAGCGAGATCGGTTACGTGGTCATCGACGTCGAAACCGAGCACAGCGAGAAGGCCCTGGCCCGTCTCAAAGAGATCAATGGCACCATCCGTGCCCGGATCCTGCACTGATAAGCCCTTATCTGCGCAGTAAAAAGCCCGTCGTGATGACGGGCTTTTTTATGTCAGGAGAAAGGTTGCTCTCGCAACCTACCACCAGCCCAGCAGATTGCGGCCCACCAGGGCGCCCCACACCAGGGCATTGAGGGCCAGGGCGATGAAGACGGCGGCGGAGCCCAGATCCTTGGCCCGGCCCGAGAGTTCGTGATGCTCGGAGCCGATGCGATCCACCACCGCCTCCACGGCGGAGTTGAGTACCTCGACGATCACCACCAGCCAGCTGATGCAGACGAGCAGCAGGATCTCGTTGAGGGAGTCACCTATCCAGAATGCCAGCGGCATCAGCAGCAGGATGAGCAGCAGCTCCTGACGGAAGGCGGCCTCGTTGATCCAGGCCGATTTGAGACCTTTCATGCTGTAACCGGTTGCGTTGATGATGCGGGTGATCCCGGTCGCGCCTGGCTTTGCCACGATAACTACCTCATTTGAAATGGCTTTTGGGTTCACATCCTATCAGAGCCGCCCAAGGTTTCCATCGGGTGACTTTTGCTTTATTTTATTCCCTTGCATTTTGGCATCCCGCCCACCTTATCCACTCGAGAATTGAGTCGTATGTCCATTCACACCGATGAATTGCGCACCCGTCGCCTGGAGGCCCTGATCACCCCAAGCGAGCTGGCGCACGCCTTCCCGTTAACCGACACCATTGCCCAGAACCTGCTGGATGCCCGCCGCCAAGTGGAAGCCATTCTGTCCGGTGAAGATCAGCGCCTGCTGGTCATCGTCGGCCCCTGCTCCATCCACGATCCCGCCGCCGCCCACGAATACGCCCTGCGTCTGAACACTCTGCGGGAAGAGTACAAAGAGAGCCTGTGCATCGTGATGCGCACCTACTTCGAGAAGCCGCGCACCATCGTCGGCTGGAAGGGGCTCATCAATGATCCGCGCCTGGACGGCAGTTTCGACGTCAATGAAGGGCTGAAACTGGCCCGCAAGCTGCTGGTGGACATCAACGAGACCGGCATGCCCACCGCCACCGAGTTCCTCGACATGGTGACCGGCCAGTACATCAGCGATCTCATCACCTGGGGCGCCATCGGGGCGCGCACCACCGAGTCCCAGGTTCACCGGGAGATGGCCTCCGCCCTCTCCTGCCCGGTGGGGTTCAAGAACGGCACCGACGGCAACACCCGCATCGCCATCGATGCGGTGCGCGCCGCCCGTCACAGCCACATCTTCTACTCCCCGGACAAGGACGGCAAGATGACCATCTACCGCACCGCCGGCAACCCCTACGGCCACGTGATCCTGCGCGGCGGCCACCGTCCCAACTACGACACTGCCAGCATCGACGAGGCGTGCGAGGCTCTGGCCCAGGTGGGCCTGCCGGAGCGCCTGGTGGTGGACTTCAGCCACGGCAACAGCATGAAGGATCATCGCCGCCAACTGCTGGTGGCCCAGGATATATGCGATCAGCTGCGCCGCGGCCGCACCGGCATCGCCGGCATCATGGCCGAGAGCTTCCTGGTGGAAGGGCGTCAGGACGTGGAGAACGGCTGTGCCGCCACCTTCGGCCAGAGCATCACCGATGCCTGTCTGTCGTGGAGTGACACCGAAACCCTGCTGGCCATGCTGGCAGAAGCCGCCCAGGTGCGGCTGGACAAGCAGAAAGCCTGAGCAACCGCTCAACGCTCTCTCTACCAATTCAAAGAGCCAGGCATCACGGATGCCTGGCTCTTTTCATTTCCACGGTGATTCACTCGCCCCCCTTGGCTTCACTCAGCCTCTGCAGGTTTTCAATGCTGTATCCGTGGTAAACGGAGCGGCTCCCTTCTCCCGCTTGTTTCAAAAGAATGGGAGAAGGGCGGGGGATGAGGGGGAAGCCCGCCTCACAGGCTCGGCATAAACCAGGTGCGGCCAGCCGCCTCGATACGATCGGTACGGATCTGGAACACCCGCTCCAGCAGCGCCTCGTCGATGATCCCGACGCCCCCTTCCCCCACCACGCGGCCCTGTTGCAGGCAGAGCACGCGATCCGCCCAATCGATGGCCAGATTGATGTCGTGGATGGCCACCACCACCAGCAATCCCTGCGCGGCCAGTTGCTTGAGCAGCCGCAGCAGCGCCATCTGGTGATGCAGATCCAGCCCCGCCAGGGGTTCGTCCAGCAGCAGCACCCGCCCGGTCGGATTGAGGCTTGGCCACAGTTGCAGCAGGGTGCGGGCGATCAGCACCCGCTGCTGCTCCCCCCCGGACAATCGGCTGAAGTCCCGTGCCAGCAGAGGCGCCAGTTCCAGGGCGTCGCACACATCCGCCACCGCCTGCGCCTGGGCATCGGGGCCCCCCTCCTCCAGCCCCAGGCTCAGCACCTGGAACACCGGGATGTGGAACAGCTGGGGCTGGCGCTGGGGCAGCATGGCGCGCCGCGTTGCAAGCTCGGGCCAGCTCAGGGTCGTGATGGCCTCTCCCCCCAGCAAGACGGCGCCATCGGCGGGCAGCACGCCCGCCAGGGCCCCGAGCAGGGAGGACTTGCCGCTGCCGTTGGGGCCGAGCAGGGCCACCAGCTGACCGCCGGACCAGGCGAGATCCAGGGGGGCGAGGCGATGGGGGATGGCCAGGGCGCGGGCCTCCAGCCGCCAGGGGGCGGGATCAGCGGGACACATCGGCATCTTGCCTCAGCAGCAGATAGATAAAGAGCGGGGCGCCCACCGAGGCGGTGATGACCCCGATGGGCAACTCACCGGCGTGCAGCGCCGAGCGGGCCACCAGATCGGCCCCGAGCAGCAGGGCGCCGCCCCCCAGTGCCGAGGCGGGCAGCAGGAAGCGCTGATCACTGCCACCGCACAGGCGCAGCAGGTGAGGCACTACCAGGCCGACGAAACCGATGACGCCGCACAGGGAGACCGCCACCCCGGTGAGCAGGCAGACCGCCAGCACCAGGCGTACCCGCATGCTGTCCACGTTCAGCCCCATGAGGCGGGCCTGGGTCTCCCCCAGCAGCAGTTGTTGCAGTGCCCGCCCCCGCCAGCAGAGCCAGCCGAGGGTGAGGGGCAGCACCAGCCACCACCAGGCGAGCTGCTGGCTGCCGTAGGCGAGGCTGCCCATCATCCAGAACATGAATTCCCGCAAGGCGCCGTCGTCGGCGAAATACATCAGCCAGGTCATGGCCGCATTGGTGAGGATGCCGATGGCGACCCCGAACAGCAGCAGCCGCCCATGGCCGAGCCGTGCCCGGCGTGCGAGACGGATGAGCAGCATGGTCACCACCAGGGCGCCGCCAAAGGCCGCCAGCGACAGCCCCCAGCCCGGCAGATAGAGCCCGAGCCCCTTGGCCACCGCCATCGCCACCATGGCGGCCAGCCCAGCGCCGCTCGAGACGCCGAGCAGGCCGGGTTCCGCCACCGGGTTGTGCAGCATCACCTGGAGCACGGCACCGCCGCAGGCAAGGGAGGCCCCCGCCAGAAGAGCCAGCAGGGCGCGCGGCAGGCGCAGCTCCAGCAGGATGCGCAGCTCCAGATCCCCCAGCGGCTGCCAGGGCAGCAGCACGAACTCCCCGAGGGCGAGGGAGAGCAGGAACAGGGCCAGGGTCAGCAGCGACAGCAGGAGCAGCCAGCGGCGCTGCCAGCGCTGCTGGCGACGGATGAGAGCGAGATACACGGGATCCCCAAGAAGCGAGGCCCGCCGGGGGGCAGGCAGGAAAACTGCATGATAACAGCGCGTTACCACCCAAGGTCAAGGCTGGTAGGGCTTGGCCAGCGCCGCTATCTCGCCGCTCTCCACCATGGCTTGCAACGCCTGCGCCAGCTTGGAGCCCAGCTCGTGGTGGGGTGAGTGCTTGCTCATCCCGAGGTAGAGCACCACCGGGTTGGGGGGCTGGAAGGGCGCCTTGACGAGGCCGGCGTCGTTGCGCTGGCTCAGGGCGTAATCCACCTGGCAGTCGGTCCCTATCATCAGGGGCAGGTGGCCCCGCTCCACCATGCGCTGCAACTGGTCTTCGGTGGGGACCCCGTGCTTGTCTAGCTGGGTGTCGCCATCGAAGGGGGGGAAGTAGGCGGAGTTGAGCACATAGCCTATCTCGCGGCCTCGCAGATCCTCGTAGAGCCTGAGACCTGCCACGGCGGCGGGCTTGCCATAGAAGGCAGGCCGGCACTGGTAATAGGACGGCTGCAGGTAGTCGATGAAGGCGGCCCGCTCCTCGGTGTGAGCCAGCCCTATCATCAGATCCACCTGACCGGTCTGCATCTGTTTGAGTGCCCGTCCCCAGGGCACCCGTTTGAGGGTGAGCACAATGCCGCTGCGTGCCTGCAACTGGCGCAGAATGTCGATATCCAGCCCCTGGAAGTCGTCGTTCTCTGCCAGCATGCGAAACGGCGGCCAGACATCGGTGGCCACCGTCAGGGTCGGCGCACCTTGCGCCCAGCAGGCAAACAACAGACAAAGCGCACCCCAGCTTGTCTTGCCCATCCAGCTTTCGCCTTCTTTTGTTACATCCTTGTGAGCTAAAAATACCCTCAAGCACCACTTATGAAAACCCATGGAGTCGAGATAAAATACATTGATTTAAAAGGAGAACCTAATGAACCCCATCATGACCAGTATCGGCCTGCTCATCTGCAGCAACGTCTTCATGACGTTTGCCTGGTACGCCCATCTCAAGAGCATGAATCACAAACCCTGGATCATCGCCGCCCTGGTGAGCTGGGGGATAGCCCTGTTCGAATACCTGTTGCAGGTGCCCGCCAACCGCATCGGCCACACCGTGCTCTCCGTCGGCCAGCTCAAGATCCTGCAGGAGGTGATCACCCTCACCGTGTTCGTTCCCTTCTCCATCTTCTATCTGAAAGAAGATCTGAAGTGGGACTACCTCTGGGCAGGTCTGTGCATCCTGGGCGCGGTCTTTTTTGTGTTCCGCGAAAAACTGACCGGCGCCTGAGGCTGTACACTCAAGCCATTCATCATCCCCCAGCCCTTTGAGCGACGAGGCCCCTCATGGAATTGAGAGACATGCTGCAGATCCTGGCCAAACAGGACGGTTCCGATCTCTATCTCTCCACCGGCGCCCCCCCCTGCGCCAAGTTCAACGGCGCCCTGCGCCCCCTCACCCAGGAGCCCCTGGGGCCGGGCGAGGTGGCCCGCATCGCCTACGACATCATGGATCTCGAGCAGAAACAGCAGTTCGAGAAAGAGCTGGAGATGAACCTCGCCATCTCCCTGCCCCAGATAGGCCGTTTTCGGGTCAACATCTTCAAGCAGCGCAATGAAGTCTCCCTGGTGGCGCGCAACATCAAGACCGAGATCCCCCGCTTCGAGGATCTCAAACTCCCTCCGGTGCTCCTCGACACCATCATGGAGAAGCGGGGTCTGGTGCTCTTCGTCGGCGGCACGGGGTCCGGCAAATCCACGTCGCTCGCGGCTCTCATCGATCATCGCAACCGCAACAGCGGCGGCCACATCATCACCATCGAGGATCCGGTGGAGTTCGTCCATCGTCACCAGAAGAGCATCATCAACCAGCGGGAGGTGGGGGTGGATACCCGCAGCTTCCACGCGGCCCTGAAGAACACCCTGCGCCAGGCGCCGGACGTCATCCTCATCGGTGAAATCCGCGATCGGGAGACCATGGAGCATGCCCTCGCCTTCTCGGAAACCGGGCATCTGGCCATCTCCACCCTGCACGCCAACAACGCCAACCAGGCGCTGGATCGCATCATCAACTTCTTCCCCGAAGAGCGCAGACCCCAGCTGCTCAACGACCTTGGCAACAACCTCAAGGCCTTTGTCTCCCAGCGGCTGGTGAAGACCACGGACGGCGGGCGCCGGGCGGCGGTGGAAGTGATGCTCGGGACCCACACGGTGCGCGATCTCATCAAGCGTGGCGAGTTTGGCGGCCTCAAGGAGATCATGGAAAAATCCAGGGCCCTTGGCATGGTGACCTTCGACAGTACCCTGTTCGATCTGGTGGTCGAGGGGGTGATCGACGAGGAGGAGGCGGTGAAGAACGCGGACTCCCAGAACAACCTGCGCCTCAAGATCAAACTCTGGCGGGAGAAGGGTCAGATAGGCAACAGCGCGGCGGCGAGCGGCTGGAGCCTTGAGCCCACCAAGGACGAAGGAGACCTCTTCTGAGACGGGCCCGGCGGCCACGAAAAAGGGAACCCTCGGGTTCCCTTTTGCATGTGGGCAGGCATCAGCCCTTCTGGACCAGCCCTATCTGGCCGGGCTCGCACCACTCGAACGTCACCTCTTCGTGCTTGCCGCAGCAGGAGCCGCCACACAGGCGGCTCTCCCGCTTGGCGACGCGCCCCTTGCGCATCCAGACCCCGAGCATGGCCTCCACCGCATCCTCGGAGGTGTGGAAGTGGCGGGCCAGCGCCCGCCGGCTCACCTTCTTGTGAAGGGCCAGATAGTCCCCCAGTTCACGCAGGATCACAGAATACCCTCCCTCTCGGCGCACTCGCCCCTGACCATGAGCCCCTTCACAGGGTCACCACCTTGCGGGCGACGATGTCGCCGTGACGACGCCCCAGCCACCAGAGCAGCCCCAGGGAGAGCAGATAGCTCAGGCTCCAGACCAGGCTCTGCGCCGGGTGGGCGGCGAAGGTCGCCAGTTGATAGAAGAGGGTGGCGCACAGGAAGGCGACGTAGTTGCACCAGGCGGCGGTGAACAGGGCCCACTGGCGCCCGGTCTCGCGCACCAGAGCCCCCATGGCGGCGGCGCAGGGCATGTAGAGCAGCACGAACAGCAGGTAGGCAAAGGCTCCGGCCACGCCGTCGAAGTGGGTCTGCATGTTGCCGTAGGTGGAGGTGTCCACCTCCTGGGCCTCGGCTGCCGCCTGCTTGTCCTCCAGATCCCCCACCTTGAGCCCCATGGGATCGGCGGGGTCGATGTCCGCCAGGTTGGCGGGAATGGTGGCCAGCGCCGCTTTCAGGCTGCCCAGCAGGGAGTATTCACTCTCCTCCTCATCACCGGCGCCGCCGGCGTAGAGGCTGTTGAGGGTAGCGACCACCGCCTCCTTGGCAAAGATGCCGGTGAGGATGCCCACCGTGGCCTGCCAGTTGTCGTCCCGCACGCCTATGGGATGCAGCACCGGGGTCACGGACTGGCTCAGCTTGCTCAGCACCGAGTTCTCCTGATCCTGGTTGCCGAAGCTGCCGTCGGTGCCCAGCGAATTGAGCACGCTCAGCACCGCCACCATCAGGACGATGGTCTTGCCCGCGCCGAAGATGAATCCCTTGAGTTTCTGCCAGGTGCGCAGCCCCACGTCCACCGGACGGGGCCACTCGTAATCGGGCATCTCCATCACCATGGAGTCGCTCTTGCCCGGCAGCAGGGTGCTGCGCAGGAAGAGGCCGGTGAGCACCGCCACCAGGATGCCGAACAGATAGAGACCGAACACCAGGTTCTGCCCCGACTCGGGGAAGAAGGCCACCGCGAACAGGGCGTAGACCGGCAGACGGGCACCGCAGGACATGAAGGGCGCCATGGCCGAGGTCATCAGCCGCTCGCGCTCCGACCCCAGGGTGCGAGTCGCCATCACCGCGGGCACGGTGCAGCCAAAGCCCATCAGCATGGGGACGAAGGCCTTGCCGGGCAGGCCGAGGCGACGCATCAGGGCATCCACCACGAAGGCGGCGCGGGCCAGATAGCCGGAGCTCTCCAGCACCGCGAGGAAGAGAAAGAGGCAGCCCACCACGGGGATGAAGGTCGCCACCGTCTGCAAACCGGCCCCCACGCCGTCCGCAAGCACGGCCCCCAGCCAGTCGGGGGCACTCATCAGCCCCAGCAGGTGGTGCACTCCGTCCACGAAGAGGGCCCCCCCGAGGATGTCGAAGAAGTCGATGAAGGCGCTGCCCACCTTGATGGCGAACATGAACATCAGGTACATCACCAGCAGGAAGAAGGGGATGCCCACCCAGCGGTTGAGCAGCACCCTGTCCAGCCGTTCGCTCTGGGCGACCGTGAGCTTGTCCTGATGGCGGCACGCCTGCTGGCACCAGTGGTGGATATGGCCGTAGCGCAAATCAGCGAGTTGCAGGTCGATGTCCTGGGCGTGGTGGGCGCGACTCACCACGTTGTCGGCCGCCGCCTGCTGCCCCGCCGCCAGGGTCTCCTGCATGGCAATGTCTTCTTCCAGCAGGCGCAGGGCGCGGCCACGGCGATGCAGATGATGGGGGGCGAGCAGAGTCTCCAGCTCGGCGATATCCCCCTCGAGGGGCTGACCGTAGTCGAGCACGAGGGCGGGCTGGGACTGGCCGATAAACTGGTGGATCCCCTCTTTGAAGGCCGCCACCTGCTGGCGATTGTGGGCCGAGAGCGACACCACCGGGCACCCCAGCGCCTTGGCGAGCAAGGCCTCGTCGATGGTGATGCGCCGCTTTTGCAGCAGATCCATCTTGTTGAGCACCACCACCATGGGCAGCCCCAGCTCCCGCAGTTGCAGGGTGAGGTAGAGGGAGCGCTCCAGGTTGGCGGCATCGATGACGTTGAGCAGCAGATCCGGTTGCTGGCGCTGGACGAAGCGACTGGCGATCTGCTCGTCCAGGCTCGCCTCCTGGTTGGCCAGGGCATAGATGCCGGGCAGGTCCACCAGGGTGTATTCCTGCCCGCGGGCAGCAAAGGCCCCCATCTTCTTGTCGACGGTGACCCCGCTCCAGTTCCCCACCTGCTGGCGGGAGCCGGTCAGGGCGTTGAACAGGGAGGTCTTGCCGCTGTTGGGATTGCCCACTGTGACCAGGTTGTAGCTCATACCGGCTCCACCTCGATTTGCTGGGCCAGACTCCGCTGCATGGAGAGGCAGATACCCTGGCACTGGATCTGGAGCGGGTCCCCCAGGGGGGCGGCCCGCAGATAGAGGATCTCGGTCTGGGGCAGCAGCCCCATCACCATCAGCTTGCGCCGCAAGGCGCGGCCAAGGTGGTTCATGTGCGTGATGCGAGCGCTCTGTCCCGGCGACAGCTCTGTGAGTACCATGACGGGCTCCTGAAGTTAAACAAGAATAATTCGCTTTTAATGGGGGGATTATAAGCTGTGCCCTCAACATTTATTTGCGTAAAATCAAACTCCGCTTAGCTAACCGACAAAGTATTGCCATGAGTCACGACAACAACAGCCGCTTGGTCTACAGCACGGACGGCGGCATGATCAAGGAATCCGCCCCCGCCCAGCACGCCTCCCCCTTCCCCGCCGACGGGGTCGTGCGCATCCGCCGCGAGACCAAGGGACGCAAGGGGGCCGGGGTCATCAGCATCCACGGCGTTCCCGCCGACCAGCAGAAGGCTCTCGCCACCCTGCTCAAGAAGAAGTGCGGTACCGGCGGCGGTCTCAAGGAGGGGATCATCGAGATCCAGGGGGACAAACGGGATCTTATCAAGGCCGAACTGGAGAAGGCCGGCTTTCAGGTCAAGCTGGTGGGGGGATAATTCCCCATCCCGCGCCTTGCCTCACCGGGGGTTTTTCCCTAGAATGCCCGCTCCCATCGAGGGGGAGTAGTCTCGCCACGGACCCGTTTCGTGCGCGATCCTGATCAACATACTTGGTGCCAACTCACCATGGTCAGGGTGATCCGGGCAATGCCGGATTTGACAAGACCTTTGACGGGCCAGTGCCAAAACCGGGGACGGATGGCGCAGGCTTGTCTTTGGTTTATAACAATTCCGTCCCCCGGTCATTTTTATGGAAGCCTTATTAACCTCCACCATCAGCGTTGCCATCGCCGAGATCGGCGACAAGACACAGCTGCTGGCCCTGTTGCTCATCTGTCGTTTTCGCAAACCCTGGCCCATCATCGCCGGCATGCTGGCTGCCACCCTGCTCAACCACGCAGGGGCCGCCTGGATAGGGGAATTCATCAGTCGCTGGATGGATCCCAAGGTGATGACCTGGCTGGTCGCTGGCGCCTTCATCGCCATGGCCGCCTGGATCCTGGTGCCGGACAAGATGGATGATGAAGAGAGTTCCCTGGACAAGTACGGCCCCTTCATGGCCACCTTCGTGCTCTTCTTCATCGCCGAGATCGGTGACAAGACCCAGATAGCCACCGTGCTGCTGGCAGCCAAGTACGACTCCCTGATCCAGGTGATCACCGGCACCACCCTCGGCATGATGCTGGCCAACGTGCCCGTGGTGCTGCTCGGCAAGCTCGGGGCCGACAAGCTCCCCCTCAAGGGGATCCGCATTGCCTGCGCCATCCTCTTTGCGGGGCTTGGCATCTCCACCCTGATCTTCGCCTGACCTCCATACAAGCCGGCGGGGGATCAGCGTGAGCACTGATCGCCACCGCCGCCCCGGACGTCCTTCAGGCCCCCTCCTCACGGCGGGGGCCTTTTTAGTACAAAGACATGGCCCCGTGCCGCGACCTGTGTCGCAGCGCCGACGGCGCCCCTGCCCCGAGACGCGGCGCCGTGCCATAATGCCTTATCTTTCAGGCATCACGGCTTCAGGAGCCCCCATGCACCTCACCTCAAGACAGACCCTGCTCGACTGGGTCAGGCGCGGCCGCCTGCCACGGGCCTCGCTGCCTGCCGCCCTGGCACTGTGCGATCTGCCCCCCGGCCCTGCCCGCTGGCAGTGGCTGTTCGACAGGCTGCTGCTCTGGCTCGGCTGCCTCTGCCTTGGCGCCGGCCTCGTCTTCTTCGTCGCCTTCAACTGGCAGGCCCTGGGGCGCCTCTCACGTCTCGCCCTGCTGGAGCTGCCGTTGCTCGCCATGCTCCTGGTGCTCTGGCGCAAACCCATGAGTGACACCCCGCGCCAGGCCCTGCTGCTGGCCCTGGCCCTCAACCTCGGCGCCCTGCTCGCCCTGGTGGGCCAGACCTACCAGACCGGCGCCGACCCCTGGCAGCTCTTCGCCACCTGGGCCCTGATGCTGCTGCCGCTGGCGGCCCTTGGCAGAAGCCCGCTGCTCTGGACCCTGGCCTGGCTGCTCGGTCAGCTCGCCCTGGTGCTCTACTGGCGGCTCGGCCTTCTCGATCTCTTCTTCTCCTTCAACGAGGAGGCCCTCGGCTGGTGCCTGACCCTGCTCAACGCCGCCCTCTGGGGTCTGCTCATCCTGGTGCCCGCCCGCTACGCCCTGATGCCCTCCTGGCTCGCGGGGCTGGCCGCGGGGCTCGGCATCACCCTGCTTACCCTGCTGGCCCTGTTCGATGCCGCCTCTCCCTGGGTCTGGCCTGCCTGGCTCGCCTGGCTCGGCGCCGCCTACCTGCGCTGGCACCACAGGTTCATCGCCGGGCTCGCCATGGGGTGCCTGAGCCTCATCGCCGTGATCCTCGCGGCCCTTGGCAAGTGGATGGAGCCGGACATGAACGGCTTTTTGCTGCTGGCCCTCATCGCCATCGGCCTGTCGGTGATGGCCAGCCGCTGGCTGCAACAACAACGGAGGCAGCATGTCTGATCTCACCCCCTGGGAGCGCCTGCGTGCAGCCCAACTTGTGGAAGGGGATGCCCCCCGGGATGAACAGCCCCACTGGTCGGGCCGTTTTCTGCTCGGCATGGTGGGCTGGATAGCCGCCCTCTTCCTGCTCTTCTTCCTCTTCATGGCCTTCGAGCAGCTGACCCGCGACCCCAACAACGCCCTCGCCATGGGGATGGTGCTGATGGCCGCCGCCCTCGGTCTCAACCGCATGGCGACCCGCAGCGATCTCTGGGATCAGTTCGTGCTGGCGCTGGCGCTGGCGGCAGATGCCTGGCTGCTCTACGGCCTGCTGGACAGGCTGGATCTGAACGTCGCGTGGCTCTGGTTCGGTCTGACCGCCTTCTCCCTCGGGGTGGCCGCCCTGTTCGAGCACTGGCTGATCAGGCTGTTCCACAGCTTCGCCGCCGCCATCCTGCTCACCCTCGCCCTCGCCTGCCTCGGCCTGCACCTGCTGGCTCTGCCGCTGGTGATGGGCGCCGTCGCCCTGTGCTGGCTGCAGGCGGAGCGCGATCCCGCCCGCCATCTGCTCTATGAATCCCTCACCCTGGGGCTGGCACTCTCCCTGCTGGTGCTGGGACGGCTGCACCACCCCCTGTGGGAGGGAGGCACCAGCGTGCTCAATGAGCTCGGCAGCTCCCGCCTGCCCCTCTGGCTCAATCCCCTGCTCTGCGCCGCCCTGCTGCTCGCGGTCATGGTTCGCCTCAGGCTGCCGCTGCGCTACGGGCTGCCGCTGGTGGTGATCAGCGCCATCATTCCCGGCATGGGGGCTGGCGCCCTGGTGCTGGTGCTCGGCTTCTACGCCGGCAGCCTGGCCCTGATGACCCTGGCAGGCCTGCTGCTGCTCGGCTTTGGCTCCCTCTATTACTACGATCTGGGGCTGACCCTGATGACCAAGTCCTGGCTGCTGCTCGCCTCGGGGGCCCTGCTGCTCGGTACCCGTCAGTGGCTCAAGCACCTTCACAACGGGAGCCCCTCATGAGACGCCTTGCCTTTTTGCTGACCGGTCTTGCCCTGCTCGCCGGCATCAACGCCGCCGTCTGGCGCTTCGAGCACGCCATGAGCCAGGGGGAGGTGGTGCTGATCGAGCTGGCACCGGTCGACCCCCGCTCCCTGATGCAGGGGGACTACATGCGCCTGAACTACGCCCTCGCCCGCCAGCTGGCGGGCCGCCAGGCCGCCGCCGGCCCCCACACCCTGGTCGTTCGCCTGGATGAACATCAGGTGGTGCACTGGGTGGAAGGGGGCAAGCCCGAGGCCCCGGGCCCGGGGGAGCGTCTGCTCAAGGTGCGCCAGCGCGACGGCCAGTGGTTTATCGGGCCTGACGCCTTCTTCTTCGAAGAGGGCACGGGAGATCAGTATGAGTCGGCCCGCTACGGCGAGTTTCGCCTGCAAGAGGATGGCAACACCCTGCTGGTAGGGCTGAGGGACGAGGCGTTCACTCCCCTGGGTCACACCCGCCCGGCCTGGTAAAAAGGGGGCGCCGACCCGGTTGTGAGTGGCAAGATGATGACGGCCCCCGGCGGATAACGTCTTCGCCGGGTGGCGAAACGCCGTGACTTGGCAACACTTGAAACTGGGCACTCGGCAGCAGGACGGTCAGGATGAACATAGACATTGCAGTCCCCCTTCGCAGACTGGTCGCCTGCGCCGCCCTCGCGGCCATGGTCTGGGGCACTCCCGCGACCCAGGCCAGCCCGGCGCTCGCCAGCCTGCACTACCTCACCGAAGAGTACAAACCCTACAACTTCACCGGGGAGGATGGCGCCCCGACCGGCTTTGCCATCGACCTGCTGCACCTGGTGTGGCAAAAGACCGGCACCCCTGTCCAGCCCGTCAGCATCCTCCCCTGGGCCAGGGGTTACTACCTGCTGACCCAGAAACCCAATGTGGTGCTCTTCTCCACCGCCCGCACCGAGGCGCGCAATCCCCTGTTCAAGTGGGCCTGCCCCATCGGCTATGCCGAGATAGTGCTGATGGGGCTCGCCAGTCGCCCCCTGACCCTGACCAGGCTGGAAGAGGCCCAGCGCTACACCATAGGCGCCGTGCGATCCGACGTGGGGGAGCAACTGCTGCTCAACGCAGGCTTCGACGAGCAGAAGATCATGACCGCCAACCGCCTCTCCCAGGCCCTGCGCATGCTCACCTCGGGCCGGGTCGATCTGGTCTCCAGCAACAAGTCCACCCTGCTGGATCTCATCAAGACCCAGCAGCTGGATCCTGCCCAGTTCGAGGTGCGCTGGATGTTGAGTTCCGAGCAGTACTGTTTCGCCTTCAGCCACCCGGTTGACGATGCCCTGGTCAGGGAGTTCCAGCTCGGCCTGACCCAGGTGCTGGCCAGCAGCGACTTCCAGCAGCTCCAGCACAAATACTTCCCCTCCCCCTGACCCCTTCCCCCGCCGGGGCCGCCATGGCCCCGGCCCGCCTTTGAGCCAGCGCACGAAACCCGTTTAATGTTCACCACTTGCAACGACAAGGGATGACGCAGACCGTCCCGGGTCCGTAATATAGGGCGCAGGAGCCTGTTGGCCCCTTTTTCACGGCAAGGGGCAGGGCGCACGGTGGCAGCGACAGTCAGGGGCGGCAGCGTGCCCGCTGGCCGCCTTCATCGGGCAGCGTCGCGCTCACGCCCTTCCCCGCCATCTCTCCGATCTCTTGGGAACACACATGCACAACACAGCGAAATGGTTGATGAGTCTCTCGGTCTGCGCCCTTCTGATGGCCTGCGGCGGTGACAAGACCACCGGCAAGGCCTGTCTCGGGTCAAACAACGACACCCTGGTGGAGGGGATGCAGGACAAATGCAAGGCGGGGGACATTGTCGCCACCAAGCACCCGGCCTATTTCTGCGATTTCAACTACGCGGTCACCTTCAACAGCTACAACTCCGCGATTTGCGTCTACTCCGGCGGTCTGAAACCGGAGAGAACCACGGAAAAATCATAACTGGCGACCCATTTGCCCCGTCTGACACGAAGAGGGCGGCAGGATATGTGGTCAATGCCCGGGCGGCGATGCCGCCCAGGCCATCCGGGGGCGGCTTCGCCCCTATTTCACCCGCATCAGACGGTGATGCTGCCCGGCGCACTCGAGCTGGAGCACCTGGGATCGGGCCATGGCCTCCACCCTGGCCAGCATCTCGGCGCTGTAGCCCTTGCGGCGCATCCATTGCAAGGGCTCCTCAAAGCCCCCTTCGTTGACCACGAAGGTATCTGTGTAGGACTCCTTGACGATGCTGACCACCCAGATGCGCTGCTGAAACTCGCAGAGTCCGGCCACCAGAGTGGCCGCCCGCCCGGCCAGGGCGCGCACACGGCGGGCAAGAAGATGAACCATGGTATGGGCTCCGAACTGATAAAAGGGAAAACAGACTGGCACCCGGGTGGACGCGCCACCCTGTGCCCTCTCAACCCGCCCCGCTCCTATCGCGGGGCAGACACCTGACTGGAAGGGGGCGGGTTACCGCCCTCCCCTGCGGCCCGGCGCTGGCGCTTGACCGCATACATGCTCGCATCGGCCCGGTTCAGCGCCTCCTCGACGCTGACCTCGGCCGGCATCACGGCCACCGCCCCCACGCTGGCACCGGGATAATGGATCACCTTGTCCCCCACCGGCAGTGACAGCACGCTGTGCTCGAACAGGCGCTGGCGAAACGCCGCCACCGCCCCGTCCAGCGTGTCGGCGTCCGGGAAAGGCCCCATGCCCACGGCCACGAACTCGTCTCCCCCAAAGCGGGCCAGCAGATCGCCGCCACGCAGGGTCTCCCCCAGTTGCCGCGCCATGGCGGTGAGCAGCCTGTCCCCCGCCTCGTGGCCATACTCGTCGTTGATGGCCTTGAAGCCATCGAGATCCACAAAGGCGATGAGCACCGGATGCCCCGCCCGCTCCGACAGGGAGAACAAGCGGGTGAGTTCGAGCATCAGGGCGCGGCGGTTGGGGAGCCCGGTGAGGGGATCGGAGAGGGCCAGGCGCGAGAGCTCGTCGTTGGCCTGCTGCAATTGCCGCAGCAGTTGCTCCCGCTCCACCTGTTCGGCAATCAGGTGCGCGAAGAAGGCGATGAGCTGCTGCGCCCCCGCCACCGCGGGTTTTTGTTCGGTACTGGCGCCGCACAGGGTGCCATAGAGGGAGCCGGTCGAGGTGCGCACCGGGCTGCTCAGATAGGAGCGAATGCCGAGCTCGCTGGCCGCCTGGGAGTCCCCCCACAGAGCGGCGACGTCATCGGTGTAGCCAATCTCTTCGTCGATGGCGCGGCGACACAGGGTATCGCTCCACTCCACCGTCATCCCCTCGGGGATCTGCAGCCCGGCCACATTGCGGGCATAACGGACATGCTGGGTGCTTTGCCCGAGGTCAATCTCGGTGAGATAGGTCGACTCCAGCCCGGTCACCGACGCCAGCATCTCCAGCAAAGGGCGGGTCAGGCTCTCCAGATCCCGCGCGTTTATCATCTGCTCCGAGAGCGCCAGCAAAATTTTATCCATGCCTACCTCCACTACTGCGTGCATCTGATGGGCGGCTACCTTAGCCAACTCGGGGCGGGCCCGACAAGCGGCAGACCGCGATTGACCGGGGGAAAGATCGATTTGTTCACATTTTGGCATAACCGGACCCCAAGCGGCGTCGCCATGCGAAACACAGGGGGCACAACTCTGCCCTCGCCCCTGGGTGCCGGGTCGATTCCCGCCGCGTATTCGCCCACGGTCACCATCCCCTCTCCCCTTGAGGGAGAGGGTCAGGGTGGGGGGTCTCACCGTCATTTGGCATGGCTACGCCTGTAGGGTCGGTAGGGTCGATTAGCGAAGCGTCATCGTCCGCGGTAACCATCCCCTCTCCCCTTGCGGGAGAGGGTTAGGGTGAGGGTCGGTAACGTCATTGCCTGGCGAATGCCGCCCCACGCCTCAATGGCACGGCTTCGCCGTGCAGGACACGAGGACGCGGCCCTCGACGGGGTTTCGCCCGCCAACCTCGGAGACTTCGGCTTGATCCCCTCTCCCCTTGGGGGAGAGGGTTAGGGTGAGGGGTCGGTAACATCATTGCATGGCGAATGCCGCCCCACGCCTCAATGGCACGGCTTCGCCGCGCAGGACACGAGGACTCCGTCCTCGATGGGGTTTCGCCCACCAGCCGGTTTGATCCCCTCTCCACTTGCGGGAGAGGGTTAGGGTGAGGGGGTCGGTAACGTCATTGCTTGGCGAATGCTGTCCCACGCCTCAATGGCACGGCTTCGCCGCGCAGGACACGAGGACTCCGTCCTCGACGGGGTTTCGCCGCCGCTGCGCGGCTGGGCGAGTGACTTTTCTTTGCGTGGCCAAAGAAAAGTCACCAAAAGAAAGGCCACCCCCACTTGTTCGCCCTCCTACGTCGGGTTCCCTCGGTTCACCCGTTTGTCCCACGGCACGCGCCGATGGGCCATCCCTGGCCCAGCGGCACTCGCTCGGCGTCCTGCCTCGCGGCCTGGACAAACGGCCTCACCTCGGCGAACAACAGGGGGCAACACCCAACCCGCAGCGCCGAGGCCGGTTAACAGGCGTAGGGTGCACCAAGCGCAGCGCATTGCACCGCGGTAACACACCCCATCCTATTCGGGGCAAAGATCGGGCGGGTTGTTAGCTCAGAGCCACCCCCTCGCCCACCCCATAGCGAGATCAGATTGTCGCACCTATGCAACAAGCATTATCAATATGGTTGCATAGGTGAAAAAAACATGACGGGTACAGCAGCAAGCGGTACAAATATCTATCGGGAACGGTTTTATATTGAAGGCCCGATACTGAATATTTCTTATTGATAAAAATTTAATTTCTCGAACGTAAGATTACGCTTTGCTAATAGAACCTACAGTCCTGAATAGTCAATTCAGCCGTAGTTTACCTATATCACGACTAGTATCAATGAAAACCTCACACATTATCAAACCAGATTAATTTAATAACAACTCACCTCCACATGGCTAGAATTATATGAAAACAAAATCTTTTTCTATTTTTTTGCTTAAAGCTGGCTACGACGCACAGAATGCCCTTAAGCCAGATCATCAACTTCTCGATAGTTTTCATGCTAATAATCTCCCACAAGGTGCAAGTTTATTTATTTCAGATAGGTTTAGAACAATACCTTGGTGGGTGGATTACTTCTCAATCGAAGGAGATTTAGAGCAAGAAAACAAAGGTGCTCTAATGTTTATTCCGGTAAAAGATCGCTGTTTCGCCCTAACTTTTGGCCATATTTACCACAATCTACTCGATGTTTCCTATGAATATGACTTTGGTCTTAAAGTAACGTTAAACAGCCTTGAACCTAAAGAATTAAAAAGCGCTGACATAGTTGATCCGAGTGCATCAAGAAGGAAAAGGATGCAAGTCCCAGTTATGTCTGACTTAACCTATCTGGATTTTGATAGTAATAGCGAAATTTTAAAAAGTCTAACAGGTAAAGTAAAGCCACAATACACCAACTTATTTAAAAATGCGACCGGTTCTACAAGCTTAAAGGTAGGATTGAAGATCAATCCTGATGGGCTAGTAGCTCTGTGTGAGCAACTTTTAGATTTATACTTTAGTGAAGAATATTTAGAGTCTTTCCCTAATATACAAAAAATAGTTCCAGAGAAAGACCCCCTGAAAATTGAGAGATTAGATAATGCTCTCTTAGATGCATTTGTTAATAGAACCGCTGACCTATCTCTATCAATCCCGGAAATAGTAGATTACAGCGATAACATATACTGCACCTTTAGAGGAAGAAAGGGAATATCTCCTATATATACAGACATTAGTCTTGATGAGTTCTATGACTATTTAGGAGATATTGATTTAACCACGTTAGACATAGATAAAATAAAGAGTTTCTTGCTTAATCTCTGCAACGAAGAAGGTGTTATAACCAAGGCATATAATATTTACAGAAGCTTTATCTATGATATTCATTTTGAAAATGAAGAAGTTGTTTATCATCTTTGCGAAGGGGAATGGTATAAGGTTGATCAAAATTATTTACAGAGCCTTAAAGATTATATAGACGCAAGATGCGAAGATACTCGACTACCACAATACAATCATGACAATATTAAGGATAATGTAAGGAATTATAGTGAAGAAAACTATAACGATGATGTTGCAAAAAAATCACCTAACCACATATGTTTAGATCAGAAAGATATCAGCCCTGATGGACAAACACAAATAGAACCGTGTGACATTATCAGTTATCAGGATGGAAAATGTATTTTTCATCATATAAAAATATCATCTAGATCATCTCAACTAAGTCACCTATTCAATCAAGGAGTCAACTCAATAGAATTGTTGATTTTGGAAAGTAGAAGTAAAGACAGACTTAAGGAACTAATTAAAGAAAATATTGAAAATAAAGACCTAGATAGTTTTGTTAGTGTAATAGACGATGGGAAATACAAAGTAGATTTTGGTATAATCACAAGAAAACCTGCAATGTTAAAATCTAAAAACCTCCCTCTTTTTTCTAAAATAAGTTTAATGAGAACATTAAGGACTCTTGAACTTTATCACACAGAAGGCGTAGTTAGTTTTATAGAAGATATTAGCCCCGCTAAAGAGAGTTATAGTAAATACCCACGTGTTACCGTAGTTGTTTCTCTTGGTGAAAATGGTAAAAATGAAGTTCTTGTTGATCATAATCAACCATTTCCTAAAGGAAAAAAAGTTACGAGATGCTCTCAAGAAATCACGAATAGTCCAGTTGGTTCAAGATATATGATTTATGTCAAAGCCAGTGAACAAGGAGATCTCAGCACAAGTCATGCATGGGAAAGTGAACGGCTATAAAAAATTCATTCTGAATACATCGGTTACCGCAGCCTTGATCTGCGGTTTTTATTTCTATTCCCCAAACACTTTTTCACTCAAGCCAAAACCCTATTTCCCCAACCCCTTGCACTGCGCTCCCCCTGCGGCGGGATAGGCGGTGAGCGTCTCATAGAGGGCGGCGTGCAGGCTGCCGGATTGGCAAAAATCGCAGTTGCCGCCAGCGTCGATATCGGTGATGCGAGCTCCTTGCGGCCCGTCCAGTACCAGATAGGTGCTGACAAAACGGTAGGTGCCGCTGGGGGTGTCGAGCGGGGTGCCCGGCTCGCCAAAGGTAAAGCGCACCTTGACCTCGCTGCGATCCCGGCTACCGTCGATGGCGTGCGACGAGAGGATCTCCGAGCCCAGCAGGTGATCCCAGGCATTGGGCAGGAAGGGGTTGCCCTCGACGAAGGGGGGCTTCTCGTCCGGGGCTTCGCGAGTGGCTATCTCCCGCGCCTTGGAGGCGGCATTGAGCAGGCAGAGCAGCTCGGGGGAGACGATGTTGGGCAACGCACCGCCCAGATCTGCCTGATAGAGGCCGCTCGGTTTGACTTGGCGCTCCCAGTCGAGAAACTGGGCCACCTTGGCGCGGGCTTGGACCTGCATATCGGGGGCAGTGGCGGCCACAGACAGCCCGGACGCCAGCAGAGGCAGGGCCAGAAACGGCCTCCAGTTCAACTTCATGACGTCATCTCCTTGTTATTCTTGAAAAACAGAGCCGCCATCGGGCCGGTTTATGCCGTATATTGGCCTTCTCCCTACCACAAAGGAACTGCCTCTTGAGACCCTATCCCGCCCTGTTGCTCTTGCTGGCAACCACTGCCGTTCAGGCCGAACAGGATTGTACTGCGCCGGTGACACAAACCGACATGAACATCTGTGCGTTTCAGGATTACCAGCGAGCCGATGCCAAGCTCAATGCCGCCTATAAAAAGCGGGTTGCCACCCTGGAGAAGGCACAGCTGGAGAGGCTGAGAACCGCGCAACGGGCCTGGATCACCTTTCGCGATGCCCAGTGCCGCTACGAGGCCGGCGTCTATGAAGGGGGATCAATGGCGCCCATGGTCCACAGCAGTTGTCTCACCCAGTTGACCGAGGCGCGCACCAAAGACCTGAACACACTGCCGGACCAGCCATGATCAGAGGCGCCAACCAGGTCAGGTAGGAACTGGGGACAAGAAACAGACGGCTTGCAGGCACTCCGGTGAGTAATGATGCGAGCCCCCCTCACCCTAACCCTCTCCCCCAAGGGGAGAGGTGATCAGACCGAAAAATGCCGAGGCTTCGGCAGGCCACAAAAAAAACCGCAGCCCAATGGCTGCGGTTTTTTTATTGGCTCAACCGGTTGGCGCCAACAAGGCCACCGGCCTCAGGCACGGCGCCAGCTGGTCTTGCCGGCGCTGTCTTCCAGCACGATACCCATCTCGGTGAGGCGGTTACGGGCGGCATCCGCCGCGGCCCAGTTCTTGTCGGCGCGGGCCTGATTGCGCTCGGCGATCAGGCGCTCGATTTCGGCGACCTCTTCGTCCGCTTCGTCACCCTTGAGGAAAGCCTCGGGGTCTTGTTGCAGGATGCCGAGCACGGCGCCCAGCTCCCGCAGGCGGGCGCCCAGCGCGGCGGCAACAGCAATGTCTTCGGCTTTCTGGCGGTTGATCTCGCGCACCAGGTCGAACAGGGCGGAGTAGGCTTCCGGGGTGTTGAAGTCGTCGTCCATCGCTTCTTTGAAGCGAGCCACCTGCTCGTCGCCACCGGCGGCGGCCGCCGCCGGCAGATCGCGCAGGGCGGTGTACATGCGCTCCAGGGCGGCGCGGGCTTGCTTCAAGTTATCTTCCGAGTAGTTGAGCTGACTGCGGTAGTGACCGGACATCAGGAAGTAACGGACGGTTTCGGCGTCGTAGTGGGCCAGCACATCGCGGATGGTGAAGAAATTGCCAAGGGACTTGGACATCTTCTCTTTATCCACCATCACCATGCCGCTGTGCATCCAGGTGTTGACGTAGTCGCCGCCGTGGGCGCAGCAGGACTGGGCAATCTCGTTCTCGTGGTGGGGGAACTGCAGATCGGAGCCGCCGCCGTGGATGTCGAAGTGGTTGCCAAGGTGCTTGGAGTTCATGGCGGAGCACTCGATGTGCCAGCCAGGGCGACCCGGGCCCCAGGGGCTGTCCCAGGTCGGTTCGCCGGGCTTGGACATCTTCCACAGCACGAAGTCGAGCGGATTGCGCTTGGCATCCACCACGTCGACCCGGGCGCCGGCCTGCAACTGCTCCAGATCCTGGCCCGAGAGCTTGCCGTAGTCGGCGTAGGACTCGACGATGAACATCACATCGCCGTTGTCCGCCACGTAGGCGTGCCCTTTTTCCAGCAGGGTTTCAACCAGGGCGATGATCTCGCCGATGTGCTGGGTGGCGCGGGGTTCGATGTCCGGACGCACCATGCCGAGGGCGTCGAAATCCTGGTGCATGTCGCCGATGAGGCGCTCGGTGAGACCGTCACAGGTCACGTGCGTTTCGGCGGCGCGCTTGATGATCTTGTCGTCCACGTCGGTGACGTTGCGCACATAGGTGAGGTCGTACCCTGCATAACGCAGGTAGCGAGCGACGACGTCGAAGGCGACGAAGGTACGGCCATGGCCGATATGACAGTGATCATAGATAGTGACGCCACACACATACATGCCCACCTTGCCCGGGTGGATAGGTTTGAATTCTTCTTTTTGACGAGTGAGTGTGTTGTATATCTTCAGCATCTTATGACCACTGCCTGTGAGTAAAATGGCCTGCCATTCTAACCGCATCCGGTATAGAAAACGAGGCAGAAAAAGCCCCCTCTCCCCCCTGCCATCTATGCCGCAGGGCCTTGATGGGCTAGAATTGCCACCACTTTATGCCATACACCTGCGGGCACCTTGCTGCCCGCGTCAAAATGAAAGGACAACTCATGGTTACTCTGCACACCAACCACGGCGACATCACCCTGACCCTGAACGCGGAAAAAGCCCCGGAGACCGTGGCCAACTTCCTGCAATACTGCCGTGACGGTCACTACGACAACACCATCTTCCACCGCGTCATCGACGGCTTCATGATCCAGGGTGGCGGCTATGCCCCGGGCTTTGAAGAGAAAGAGACCCGCGCTCCCATCAAGAACGAGGCGGCCAACGGTCTGTCCAACAAGGTCGGCACCATCGCCATGGCCCGCACCATGGAGCCGCACTCCGCCAGCGCCCAGTTCTTCATCAACGTGAACAACAACGACTTCCTGGACTTCAAGTCCGCCACCACCCAGGGCTTCGGCTACTGCGTGTTCGGTGAAGTGACCGCCGGCATGGACGTGGTCAACAAGATCAAGGGCGTGAAGACCGGCAACTACGGCCGCATGCACCAGGACGTTCCGACCGAAGACGTCGTCATCACCAAGGTGACCCTTGCCGAGTAATCCCTGCCGGCCAGGCTCTGACACAACTGCGGCCCCGGCCGCAGTTTTTCCATCTGCCGCCCCCAACTGGCGCCGCCTCGACTATCTGGCCCAGGGCAACGAACGTCAGCGCTCGGCCCACGCCCTGCTGAGCGGCGGCCTGTGGGATGAGCTTGGCCCCCTGTGCAACGATCTGGCCCTGGTGAGCACGATCGCCATCGGGCTGGATAGACCCGGCAGCGATCTCGACATCCTCTGCCAGCATCCGGACCCGGCCTTCCTTGCCGCGACACTGGCCGCACAAGGCTGGCAGGTGCGAAGCAAGGGCGAACAGGTCTGGATCGCCGAGCAGCGACGCCACGGGCCAGATGGCCAGTGCTGGCCAGTCGAGCTCTACCTCACCCCTGATCCCCTCGATATGTGTCATGGCTGGCGCCACCTCAGCCTGATGGCCGCCCTGCTTGAGCGCTTTGGCGCCCCCTTCCACCGGGAGGTGCTGCGCCTGCGTTTTGATGAAGGGCTAAAGGGGGAAGCGGCCATGTGCCGCCTGCTGGGTCTGTCCGGCGACCCTTACGAGGCGTTGCTGACCCTGGAGGGCGTCAACCTTGCGGGGCTCTGCTGCCCTTCCCTCCCCCACCCGCTCGACGTGCAAGGTCACAGGCCTTGTCCGGCCCCAGGCGGGACTCTCTTACCATGATGCCCAGGAACTCATGAGCACCCTCTTTATCAGTGACATTCACCTCAGCCAAGGCAGGCCCGACATGACGGCGGCCCTGGTGCGCTTTCTGGCCGAAGACGCGCCCGGTGCCGACGCCCTCTATGTGCTGGGGGATCTGTTCGAATTCTGGATTGGGGACGACGACCCCAACCCGCTCCACCGCGAGGTGGCCGATGCCTTTCTCGCCCTGAGCCAGCAAGGAGTGCCCCTCTACTTCATTCACGGCAACCGCGACTTCCTCTTGGGGCGTCAGTTTGCCAAACGGGCCGGCATGACCCTGCTCGGCGACCCCTGCGTCATCGAGCTGTACGGCGAGCGGGTGCTGCTGAGCCACGGGGATCTGCTCTGCACCCGGGACGAGGGCTACCAGAAGTTTCGCCGCATCACACAACTCAAATGGCTACGCTGGCTCTTCCTGCGCCTGCCGCTCTCGCGCCGCCAGGCCATCGCCCACAAGATGCGCGGCCAGAGCCAGATGGAGAATGCCCACAAGAGCCAGATCATCATGGACGTGACTCCGGAGGCGGTGGACGACATGCTGCGCCAGCACGGCTGCCGCCTGATGATCCACGGCCACACTCACAGGCCCGCCATCCACGACTTCACCCTGGATGGGCGTGCGGCGCGGCGCATCGTGCTGGGAGACTGGTTCGAGCAGGGGTCGGTGCTGGTGTGCTCCCCCGCCGGGCAGCGCCTCGACACCCGCGCGCTCGGCTGAGGCCCTCTGCCTGCCATGGTCAGGAGCGAGTCTCATATGACCGTTTCTGACTCACGCCATGCTATGGCGGGATACAAGCAGGATCCCTGCATATACTCTGGTTCTCTGCACATAACGAGGAGATGACCATGGGATTTCTTACTTGGGTGGTACTGGGGCTGATCGTCGGCATCCTGGCTAAATGGATCATGCCGGGCAAGGATGGCGGCGGTTTCTTCATGACAGTGATCCTGGGGGTGGTCGGTGCCATGGTGGGGGGCTATGTCAGCACCCTGTTCGGGATGGGAACTGTCACCGGCTTCAACCTGCCGAGCATCATCATCGCCACCGTTGGCGCCCTGATCGTGCTGTTTGTCTACAACAAGCTGCGCAGTTGAGGCGCAGCCCCCCCATCGATGCGAGGGCGCCAATGGCGCCCTCGCTGTTTTCAGCCCCGCTGGCGCCAGCTTGTCTCGACTACCCGATCTCATCCACTCGTTTCGTCCGTTCGATGCCGCGCTTGCATCATTTCTAGTTGAGACGTCTAATAAGCCCCATGCAAGCCAATGACCCCCTGCCTCGCCGCCCTCGCGGCCGCCCTGCCCAGCACGGGCACACCTATGCCGACACCCGGGAGCTGTTGATCCGCCGGGGCATGGAGCTGCTGACCGAACAAGGCATCGCCGCCACCTCCATCGAGCGGGTGTTGCAGTCGACCGGGATCCCCAAGGGCTCCTTCTATCACTACTTCGCCACCAAGCACGACTTCACTCTGGCGGTCATGGATGCCTATCACCACTACTTCTGCCGCAAGCTGACGCGCTATCTGGAGGATGAGAGCCTGCCCCCCCTGGCCCGTCTTGTTGCCTTCGTCGACAGCGCCTGCCGGGGCATGACCCGGTTTGCGTTCCAGCGGGGCTGTCTCGTGGGTAACCTGGGTCAGGAGGTGGTGCAACTGTCCCCCGAGCTGCGCCTGCGCCTCGAGCAGATCCTCCTCGACTGGGAGGCGCTGCTTGCCCGCTGCCTGAGGGACGCGGTGACGGCGGGGGAGCTGCCCCCTGATTGTGACTGCCCTGCCCTCGCCCATCAGTTCTGGATCGGCTGGGAAGGGGCCGTGCTGCGCGCACGCCTGGTGGGCGATACCGAGCCCATGCTCTCTTTTCTCAATTTTTTCATGAAGTTAGCAAAGTGATTTTTTTACGAAGATTAATAGTCAGTCAGTCCAATTAATGGGAGTAGACAAGATGTTCAACGGTATTCTGATCGAGAAAGACGAGGCGGGTTATCGCGCCAGCTACCAGAGCCTCTCCGAGGAGATATTGCCTGCCGGGGATGTGACCGTGGCGGTACAGTGGTCTTCCCTCAACTACAAGGATGGCCTGGCCCTCACCGGCGCCGCCCCCGTGGTACGCCGCTTCCCTCTGATCCCCGGCATCGACTTTGCCGGTACCGTGCTGGAGAGCCAGCATCCCGACTGGCACCCCGGCGACAAGGTGGTGCTCAACGGATGGGGCGTGGGCGAGACCCACAGTGGCGGGCTGGCAGAGCGGGCACGGGTCCGGGGCGACTGGCTGGTCGCCCTGCCTGAGCGCTTCCAGCCCCGGGACGCCATGGCCATCGGCACCGCAGGGTACACCGCCATGCTCTGCGTGATGGCGTTGGAGAAACACGGCATCACCCCCGGTGACGGTGACATTCTGGTGACGGGCGCCAACGGCGGTGTGGGCAGCGTGGCGATCACCCTCCTGGCCAAGCTGGGCTATCGGGTCGTGGCCGCCACCGGGCGGCTGCACGAGGCCGACTATCTGACGTCCCTCGGCGCCGCCGAGGTGATCGATCGCGCCGAACTGGCCACGCCGGGACGCCCGCTGGGCAAGGAACGCTGGGCCGGCGTCATCGACACCGTCGGCAGCCACACCCTGGCCAATGCCTGCGCCACTACCCGCTACGGCGGCGCCGTGGCTGCCTGCGGTCTCGCGGGAGGGATGGACTTCCCCTCCACCGTCATGCCCTTCATCCTGCGCGGCGTCACCCTCTATGGCATCGACAGCGTGATGGCACCGCGCCCGCTGCGCCAGCAGGCCTGGGCCCGACTGGCCGAGGATCTCGACCTGACCCGCCTCCATCTCCTCACCCGGGAAGTGCCCCTCTCCCAGGTCGTGACCCTGGGGGATGCCTTCCTGGCAGGCCAGGTGCGCGGCCGGATCCTGGTCAATGTCCAGGGGTGATGACTGACGCGATATGAGCCGGCTCGCCTGACCAGGTCAGGCGAGCCTCTTTGTGTCCCCCTATTCAGGTCATGGAACTGAGCCGGGATGCAAACCCCATCAGCAGAACGCCTGCCCCGGGGCAGACGTTCGTGAAGGTCAAAACATCAGAAGGCCGCTTCATCAGTGCATAAGGCGCTCAGCTAACCGATCACCGAACAACATGATGACGAGCCCGGTCAGCATGACCAACATTCCACCCAGCTTTATCAAAGATACCGGACGCTGGATGGTGCCAAGCAGACCGAAATGGTCGATGACCTGGGATGAGAGCAACTGTCCGACGATGGCCAACCCAAGCAGGGCTGACAACCCGATTTTCGGTGCGAGCACGACATAGCTGAACAGCGCGCAAGCACCGATCAGGCCGCCAGCCAGACTCCACAGAGGCTGTGATGGAATGGCCGCAAGCGAGGTGAATAATCCGCCACGCAGCAGCGAGAAGACCCCGAGGCTGAATGCACCGGCCGCGAAGGAGAACAATGCGGCGGTGACCGAATCGCCCCCGAGTCCTCGTGCCAGCTGGCTATTCAGAGTTGTCTGCAGCGTGATCCCGAGACCTGCGGCAAAAGCGATGACGTAATACAGTGTGCTCATGGGTTGCATACCTGTCAGTATGCCTGTGCCAGCGGCAGGAAGGCGTCAGCAAAAATGTCAGGCTCATACCCGGCGGCGGCAAACAGATGCTCACGGGACTCATCAATGGCGGCGCGAAGGCGCGTGCTGTCTACGCCAAGCACCTTGCCATGCTGCTTGACGATGCGCCCGCCAATAATGACGGTATCAATGTTGCTGCGCTCTGTCGCATGCACCACGGTGCCAAAGGCATTGCCGGACGGGTAGAGGTTGATATCGCCAACATTGATCAGAATGAGATCCGCCTGTTTTCCTGGCGTCAGGCTCCCTACCTTGTCCAGCAGCCCTGCACAGGCAGCACCATCGACAGTCGCCGATTTGAGAAGTTGGGCAGCCGGCAGCGTGGTCAGCGAGTGGTCGGAGCCGCAGCAGTGCTGCTGATGCATGCCCATCACCCGTTGCAGGTAAAATGCCACGCGCATTTCCATAAACATATCAGTGCTGTAAGAGGTTTCATTGTCGACGCTGAGGCCAGGGTTGATGCCATGACGCTGCGCCGCCTGGATGGCAAACATACCGTCCTCGATGCCATAGTGCGCATCGGAGCGCGGGCAGACATTCACCCGGACACCGGCTTCTCGCAGGATCTTCCATCCCTCATCTGGCAGTGACGTGCAGTGATTGAAAATATTGTCCGGGCCGAGCAGACCGCGCCGATGCAGTGACTCCAGCTCAGACGCCATAAAAGAACCAAAGAATTCAGTGACGATCGGCAGTCCCAGCCTGCGAGCCTCGGCCCACAATGCAGGCTCCAGCTGGGCCATGACAGCAAGGGAAACCAGGCTCTCTGGGTTGTCCTTGAAATATTTCTCTTGCAGGCGTTGCCAGTTACCCGGCCAATGAGCCTTGTCCCATTCCCCCGATACCGGTGCGCCGGAGGCGTGTATGGCACGGATCCCTGCATCCAGCAGGGCCTCGACGGCGGCGTCCGAATGGGCTGCGGTGCGGCTGTTATGGGAATTGTCAATGACGGTGGTGATGCCTGCATCAATGCAGCCCAGTGCCGTCAGCAGGTTACCGATATACATATCGGCAGGGCGATAGTACTTGGCGAAAGAGAAGTGCGTGGCGTTGCTGTAGTCTTCCAGACAAGTGGCATTCGGATTGATGCGGCGCAGTTGTCCCTCCCAGGAGTGGCGATGAGAATCCACCATCCCCGGCATGGCGATCATGTTCGTAGCATTGATGATACGGGCACCATTCGCCTCCAGATTCTCGCCTATGGCCGTAATGGTTGATCCACTGATCAGAATGTCTCCACGTTCAATGTTACCCACGCTCTCATCCATGCTGAGGATCGTGGCCCCCTTGATCAAGATTGAATCTGGTATTACATCTTGATTATTAACAATATTTCTAACGTATCCGGTCATTTCAAGAGCCTCTTTTCTAGCCAATGGCAAAAAGATACGGCACTCTATTACCCTGAAAAAGATGACCAAACTGTTTTCATAATTCATGATCTTCGAATAATCATGGGAACTATCGGTAGAGTTATCGTCTCAAGGGAGAAGGGCTGTGGATCGTATTCAGGCTATGCAGATCTTTATGCGGGTTGCTGAGACCGGAAGCTTCGTGCAGGCAGCAGAGACCCTCTCACTGCCTTCCTCGACAGTCAGCAGTACGATTAAAAACCTCGAAAAATACCTGCAGGTGCGCCTGCTGAACAGAACAACGAGGCGGGTGAACCTCACCCCTGAAGGCCTGCAGTATCTTGGCCAGTGCAGGGAAATACTCTCATTGATTGAACATGCCGAGTCCAGCCTGACGGAGGCTATCAAGCGGCCACAGGGGCGTTTGCGGGTTGATATGCCGAGCGGGATAGCACATTCCATCGTCATGCCGAATCTCAGAGACTTTCACCAACGTTATCCAGATATCTACCTGATGATAGGTGTGAGTGACCGGCAGGTTGATCTTGTTCAGGAAGGTGTGGACTGCGTGATCAGAACAGGAGAGCTGAATAACTCCACCCTTGTTGCTCGTCCCCTTGGCCGGTTTCGGTGGGTAACCTGCGCCTCGCCTGAATACCTTCACGAAAACGGTGTTCCCCAGTCCCCTGAAGAACTGTCTGTGCACCAGGCGGTCCACTACTTTTCGGGCCTCGCCAGGCATGCAAACGAAATGCGCTTTGTCCGCGGTAAAGAGACTCTATCGGTTACTGTGAGCGGCACCGCAGCCGTCAATGACACGGGGCTTTATATCAAGATGTGCCTCGATGGCTTTGGCCTCATCCAGCTTGCCGAGAATGTTGTACTGGAGCACCTGCAGGCAGGAAGGCTCATCGAGGTGCTAGCAGATTGGCAACCGCCATCGGTGCCAGTCACATTGCTTTATCCCCATCAGCGTTTTCTGTCTCCTGCCGTGCGTGCATTTGCTGACTGGATTGCCGAACTTGTCCACAAGACCAGCCCGGGAAAATGAATACAACCATAGGATTCAAATCTGTTTGCTGGCCAACGAAACGCGAGGCCCAGGCGCCATAACAAGCCGCGCTAGCTTCAGTACCAAAGACCATCCCTAGACAACCTCGGCGCAGTGTCAAGACACATCTGCTTGCCTATGTCGGAGCACTCAGCCAGCCGATTACAGCAAATCACAGGGAGCAACAAGTCACCTGGACAGGAAATGGCCAATTCAGCAAAAGTGGGAAAGAAATTCTGGGGGGGGGTAAAACAAAAACGACGCAATGAAGCGTCGTATCTGTTTAATCTGTAAGGCTTTTTCTTCAATTTTAATGGTGCCGAGGCCGGAATCGAACCGGCACGACGCGAACGTCGAGGGATTTTAAATGCCTGCACCCAGCCTTTAAAATCAAATAGTTAAATAAATACAGTCACTTAGGCGCACGCCATTATGCGGAAAAATGCGGTGTTCTGCGAGCTGTGTGGATCAAATGTGGACACTACCGCAGCTTGTTCACTGTCAACGGATTGAGCCGCAATGCATCCTCAAGGTGGTCCGGGGCAAAGTGGGCATAGCGCATCGTCATGGTGATGGTCGAGTGCCCGAGTATCTTTTGCAACACCAAAATGTTCCCCCCGTTCATCATAAAATGGCTGGCAAAGGTGTGCCGCAGCACGTGGGTACTCTGCCCCGCCGGTAGCTGAATGCCTGCCTTGTTGATGGCCGATTCAAAGTGGTGGTAACACTCGCTGAACAGCTTGCCGCGGCGCTTGGGGATGATGTCGATCAGCTCCTGGTGGATGGGCACGGTTCGGCGCTTGCCACCCTTGGTGTGGGTGAAGGTCAACCGGTTCTGTGACACCTGCGACTGGGTCAGATCCTGGATTTCCCCCCAACGCGCCCCCGTGGCCAAGCAGAGCCGTACCACAATGCCGAGATCGGGATTGCTGGCCGTGTCACAGGCCTCGAGCAATGCCTTGATCTCGACAGGGTACAGAAACGCCAGCTCTGATTCTGTGACCCGGTAAAGCCGCATTCCGGCCAGCGGGTTCTCTGCCGCCCACTCTCCCAGCCGCTTGAGCTCGTTGAACACAGCCCGCAGGTAAGCGTGATCGCGGTTCACCGTCGATGCGCTCACCCCCTTACCTTCTTGCGTTGCCGCCCGGCGGTCGCTGACGGCACCAGAGAGCCGCGCTTCACGGTACTTGGCAAAGTCATTGCCGGTGAAGTCGCTGGCCAGTGGATTGCCCAGGCTCTCGCAGATCAGCAACAGCTTGGAGCGGCGCTGCTCACCATCACGCAGGCTCTGGCCATGCAGGCCATACCAACGTTCGACCAAATCAGACAAGCGCCGGGTATCTGCGGCAGATTCGGCAGCCTGCTCATCATCACCCAGCCAAGGCTTTTCGGCGAACTGCTCAAGCTGCCACAGCTCCCAGGCAGCCGCCTCGCCTTTGGTGGCAAATCGCTTGCGCCGGCGCGGGCCATTGCGACCACCCGGGCGAACATCGGCAATCCAGGGAAGCGGCTTGCCGTCATCGAGTTTGCGAACGGTCATGAGAGCAAACCCACTGCCAATCCAAGAATCTGCCCTAGTACCGTGCGGCCGACCTCCCGGGAGTCCGCCTTGACGGCCTCGACCAATCGCTCACCCAGGCTCCCTTGCAGGCTATCGGGGGTGGCCTTGAGCACCTCCAGCCCTTTGGCTGTCAGCACCGCATTTTCGATGCCGTCATACGCCACTGGTGTGCCATGGAGATATCCAGCATCAACCAGCCACCTCAAGCTGTCGAACGCAAATTCCTTGCGCTTAAAATAAGGGTCTTTGAGGTATGGGTCTTCATCGTACAGATGCCCTTCCGCCTCAGGTGAAAGACCGCCAATGTGCTCGCCCTCTTCGGTGACGATGAACTTGCTGGAGGCCAGATACTGGCGCACCGGAAAACGGCTATACAGGTCAGCCAGTGCCAGCACCACGATGGTATCGAAACGTTCAATATTGGATACCATATGAATCCTTCATCAAATGAGTCATTTGCCGATCATCAGCGCAGGTACGAGCTGACCGACATCATGAAATGGCACATCGTGTCGCAACTCAATGGTTCCGTAGACGCCGTGCGCGCCCATGCCTTTTGGCGCACCCATCTGCCGAACCTCGCCGAAGCGGAAGGGACCGAGCAACTGGCGGAAGCGCTCGCATCGGCACTTGAAGAGGTGCGCAGAAAACTCACTCCAACCACTGTCGGTTGATGTTGCTTCATACGCTGACATAGTGCCGTAATCCTTCTGCACCGAATCGGAAAGACGGCGTTGTTCTACTCCATCAAAATCAGAAAAATTTCACTGACCAACATCTCGCCCTTGGTGGCTAAGTGCTTGCGCTTACGGGGACCATCTCTACCTTGGAGAGAGACTTCGGCAAGCCAGAAACGTGGCTTGCAGTCGCAGAACTCAATTAGACTCAAACAAACCCTTTTTAATGAGATCAATAACTCTATCAAATTCTTCATCCGTTAATTTATATCTGCTTTTTTTCAAATACTTGAAACACTCACTTAGATAATCATCTAGCGACATGTTATCAGCCCCCACCAATACAGAATTCATTGTTCTGTGTGCAATATACAATAATCTATCTTCACTTGAGATGGTTTGCGATTCACTTGAACTCATTTGTGGTTCTGAGTTACTTGTAATCGTCCAATATGAGCTTCTATTGGACTCTCTTCTATCAATTAACCCTTTAATTTCATTTAACGCAGACATTATAAAATCATCTCTGCCAACTACTTCTGTTTCAACCTTAGAGATATGCTGAATCTTATAGTGACTTAGAAATGGTGAGTAACCTTGAACTTTAGATGCAGCCAAAGTTGACAAGGTTTTTTCTTTTAGCGCTTTCTGGAAGTGCTGAATCTCAACATAATTTAGTGATCTGGGGTATTCGAGATGTTGAATATTACCAACATCAAACGAATATGGCGTATCCTTGTCCTTGATAATCACGACTGGCTTATCAAAAGTAAGGCGCATCCCAAGTTCAAACATCACGTTGGGATTTCTAGAACTAACATCACAAATAACGATATCGTTACTATAGATGTTGGTCACTATGTTGTTTTGAATGACATTGACTTCATCGGAGTCACTAACCATTTTAACTTGAAAGTCAGTGCCGATTAGTGCATCAGTGATGATTTTACGGACATGCAGCCAATGCTCAACAGAGCCCACTTCATTGGCCGCTATCGGCATAATCAAACCACAGGTGATAGGTTGTGTGTTGGCTTCAACCACATCGGTCTGTGCTACTTCAACTTGCGTATGTTGCTCAAGCTTATCAGCATCAGCTTTTTTTCGTTCTGTCATATCCCATGCTACCTATTGTTATCGCGTCTCTTTGACCGGCGTTGTACATTGCCGTGTCACCATTTTTTTATTTGGAGGACCTATGCCTCAACTCAAAACCTTACGTAATCAGCAGGCTGAGAAATGCAGAGTCGGTTTGAACCACAAACTGTTCAGTGCCGCCTCGGACTATTTCTGCTCGCTCAACCATCCCGAATGGAACGCGCTCTATAATGCGAGCCCCGATGAGTACCATCACGATCTGATGATCATCCTCAAAAGGTGGTGCGACCATGAGGAAGCCAAAATACTTGCGCGATTTGACAGGCGGGTTGCGAACGGCGGGCCCCTTTAGAGGTCAATCTGGGCCAAGAGATCAGAGGCTGTCCGTTCACCCCATCCAGTTTTATGGGAAATCTGCACTCTGCCACCTTGATCTATTTTCCCAGCCAATTCAGCCAAGGATTTAGCGTGCTTTTCACTCCAGCCTTGGCGTTTAGCAATTTTCAAGACAGCATCATGCCCACAAGAAACCCCGCGCTGATGAAGCGCCTTGAACAATTCCTTAGCCATTGAGCCATCAGCTGGGTGCACGATACCTGTTGCAACGTTCACCATTACTGAGAGTTTTTCTATCGCTTGCTCAAGCACATCCTTTGAATGCTGCATTACAACTCCTACTGAAGTCGGATACAAAAAGGGCGCATCAGCGCCCTATCGTTTTCTAAAAATCCGGTGTTCTACCATCACGCCGATGATTTCGATGTGCTGCCGGTCGGAGTGCATGGTGGGGAAGTCGTCGTTCAGGGGTACCAGTTCGAAGACCTCTTGCCCACTCTCGTCGATGCCGCGGGGCCGGTACTTCTTGAAGGTGGCCTCTTCGCTGCCATTCTTGGCGACCACATAGTCGCCCGGCCGGGGTTGTTCATCGGGGTCGATGATGACCAGGTCCCCTTCGTTGAACATCGGGGTCATCGAATTGCCCCGGATCCAGAGGCCAAAGCCACAGGGCCCGATATCGACGCTGGCCGTCACATATTCGACATTGCCATCAAAGGTGGTGGCCTGCTCACAAATCTCGCGCCAGTTCCCTGCCTGCACATAACTGAGGATCGGGATACGGTTCCCCTGGGGAATCACCGCTGGCTCGACGTTGTGATAACCAGCCAGGTTTGTCCCGGAACCCCCTACTGCATCTCCCCCGAAGAGCAACCACTCTGGCTTTACGCCGAGAATTTCAGCAAGCCTGACCAGGTTGTTACCTTTGGGTGAGGTGTCCCCCCGCTCCCATTGGCTTATAGAGACACGGTTTATCCCCAGCTTTTTAGCCAAGGATTCTTGGGTCAAGCCGTGGACTAGTCGTTGTGATTTTATGCGCGAATGTATGTTCATGTAAGTTATCTTACAGAACGACTCCGGAGTTTTTACTTCCTTTTTTGGTAAGTTTTTGTTGCTTTTGCCAGTAGGCGAGCTTACATTCTCTTCCATTAGGTAAGTCAACTCATCTGGGAACGTAAGAAAATGAAAAAGAATGAAGCCATAAAACACTACGGTGGCGTTGTTCAGTTAGCTGCCGCCCTCGGTATCAAGCCTCAGTCTGTTTCTCAGTGGGGTGACACCATCCCCCAAGGCCGCGCTTACCAGATTGAGCTACTGACAGGCGGCCAGTTAAAAGCCAACCCCGCGGCACCTTCTGCCCGCCCGGCGCAGTAAGGAGATCGCCATGACGATGGAAAGTCATCCTGTCGAGCCCATCACCGAGGTACTGCGTGAGCTGGCTGCCATCAAGCAAGGGTTGGCCTTGCAAGCCCTGCCGGCCATTCCGCTCGATGCCTTTTTGGACATGCTGCTCGACGTCTACAAGTTCAAGCTCCCCAAGCGCACCGCCCAGGACATGATTGCCGATGGCCGTATTCCCATCATTCCCAAGCTGCGCGCAGGTGATCAGCCCTGGGTCAATCTGGTGCGCTGGCGCGAGATGGCCAGCGAGCCGGAGCAGTATTTCAAGCTGGTCAATGAGAACTCCGGGCGACGGCTGGCAAGCCGTGCGCTGACCAAGAAGCCCACATCCCGCTCTGTGGCTTGATCCCACAGTAGCGACTGCGAACAGGAGCCGAAAGTGTCTAACTGTCAACAAAACCTACACCGCCATTTCGCCAGCGCCTGCGACCGCTTCAAGCAGGTGCACAACCTGACCGACCTTGCCGCGCAGATCGGCATGAGCGCCGATGTGCTGCGCAACAAGTTCAACCCGGCGCAGGCGCGGCACAAGTTGACTGCGACGGACCTTATCGACCTCTACCGCGTCACCGGTGACGACACCCTGTTCGATGGTCTGCTGTTTGATTGCCAACTAACGGCCGTGCGCCTGCCGGCGGCGGCGACCGCTGCACCAGAAGCACGTGCCCAGCAGGCGCTCAATGCGGGGGCCCAGATCCTGGGCGTCACCGCTCAGGCGACCACCCTGCTTGCCGGTGACCGTGTCACCAAATCCAACCGAAACACCGTCGTCTCCGGCATCTGGGCTGGCATCGAGCACCTGGTGCTGCTGGCTACCGAGGTCGAAGACCGCTTTCACGCCGTCCCTGGTCTTGCGTGTGCTGCCGACATGGCCCGCGCAGCCCTCGGCGCATAGGAGACCAGACATGAGATTGATTTGCCCCCACTGCGGATCTCGCGCCAGCACCCGCACCTCCACCCGGATGAGCCCGCTGTGCGGCATTGCCACTTACCAGTGCAGCAACGTGGAGTGCGGCCACACCTTCAAGGCGGGGTTCGAGATCATCGCGACCATCAGCCCCAGTGCCATGCCCAACCCGGCCATTGTGCTGCCCATGGTCCCGCGCAGGGCGAAGGCGGTGGCCCAATGAGCAGACTTCGCGCCGAGCAGACGGGGCTGATCCCGCTGCCGTTCTTGCTGTTCACCCGCGCCACTGTCGTCACCAACGGCGACGAGCCGGTGATGCGCAACACCACCCGCTTTGACGGCAGTTATCTGGAAGACAGCCAGGGCCGCCGTGGCGCGCTGCGCTTTCAGCCCGCTTGCCAGCCACACCGCCACTGGCTGGTCAGGCTGTTGCAGGCATAACCGGAGGGCCACCCCATGAACACCGCACAGGTAATCGGGTTCACTCAACAACCCAGCGCCGCAGAGGTGGCGCTGGCCGAGATGCGCGCCCAGTTCGGCCGCAATGGGGCGGCCAGCCGCTGGTCACGCCTGCCGACCCGGGCCCGCGCCGTCATCTGCTACGCCGCCGGGTTATCAACCACCTATGGCACCCGCGAGCTGGACCAGTTCGATTTTGACCAGCAAGAGGCGATTCGCCTCGCCCTGGGGGAGTTGCTCGCCACCCTGCACGAGTTTTATGGCGGCGTGCTGCACCGCCGCGAGTGGCACCGCACCACCCGCCGCATTGAGGGGCCGACCCGCAGCGAGCAGGAACAGGCTGAGCTTGAGAACAAGCGCCGGGCCGAGCTCAACGAACAGGCCAGCGTATTGGAAAACCGCAGAGCGGTTTTGCAGAAGGTGGCCGGAAACGGCCAATAAAAAACCCCGCTATCGGTGTTGGCGCACCAGCGGGGTTTCCATCAGCAACTGAGGTAACTGATATGCGCAATGTAGCGATTTCGAGCGCACTACGCAATGTGAAGGAGTGCCATTGGCATCTGACCAGACTGGCACGGCGCCGCAATATGACTCGCTCCGACGACATCGCGGCACAGCACCACGCCGCCAATGCACATGCCTGGCGCTCGCTCTGGCTGAATCTGAACACCAAAGGGGGCCGACATGCATGATGACCTGTTCGAACTGGAGCCGCCGGTCGACGAGCTGGGTGGCGCCGAATCTGGCCCCGCCCATATGCAGCCGCCGGCACCCATCAGCCCACTGACCAAGCACTGGGAAGCAGCGCAGGAGGAGTTCAGCACCTCGGGCAGTGATGCCCGCCGAAACCGCAACATCGCCCAGGAGCTGCTGGCCCTGGGCGCCATCCGCGCCGTGTATTGGCTGGCTCTGGGTGGCGGTGAAGTCGCGCTGGCCAAAGAGATCGCCGAGTGGTGGGCCGAGTGCGAGCCACTCCACGGATTGGGGGAGACCATCAAATGAGCCACCAACAGCAGATCGACCTGTGGGTCGACAAAATGCTGAACGCCGAGGCGCGCCTGCACGGCCTGCAGCTTGACCTGGTCGAGCTGCGCGCAGATGGTCCCCATGGCCAGCGCACGCCGGCCAGAACCCATCTGACCTTGTGCCGCCAAGCTCGTCAGGCCGCTCGCCAGGCATCAAGCAATATCCAGTCTCTCTACACCGGAGGCGCCATCTAATGACTCACCAAAAACCAGCCGGGCTTGCCCCGGCTTTGGGCGTCGTGCGCCCTGCAAACAGCCATATCGTGACGCTTGAGCCCTGCACCAAGTGCCGCCAGATGGCGGTTTGTCTGCCGGTAGCTGGCCGACACGGTCGCCGCTCTTACCCCTACTGCGTCGAAACCTGCTGGCCGCTGGCCCGTGCCGCCAGTGAAACCGTGCTGAAGACCGTCCCGGCCAACGCCCGCCCCTCGATGCGCTGCAGTTGCTGCGGCGAGTTCGGCCATGTGCGCCCGGTCATCCTGGGCGGTAACCGGCTCACCAGCCTGTTTTTCTGCGAGTCCACCTGCTGGTCTGATCGGCTCGCCACCCTGGCTATGGTACCGACCTGCTCCACCTGCGGCCGGTACCTGCAACCCAACGAGTATGTGACCGAAAAGTGCGGGGTGTGCAAATGAGAGAACAGAATTTCAGCCTCTTCAATGAAATCGTCGTGGACAACTTCGCCGGTGGCGGTGGGGCGTCTACCGGGATCGAGATGGCGCTGGGTCGCAGCCCGGAGATCGCCATCAACCACGACCCCGATGCGATCTCCATGCACACCGTCAACCACCCTGACACCGAGCACTATTGCGAATCGGTGTGGGATATCGTGCCGCGAGACGTCGTGGCTGGCCGCCCAGTCGGGCTCGTCTGGCTGTCACCTGATTGCAAGCATTTCTCCAAGGCCAAGGGCTCGACCCCGGTCAGCAAGAAGATCCGGGGCTTGGCGTGGGTCACTCTGCGCTGGGCCGCCACGGTACGCCCCCGGGTGATCATGCTGGAGAACGTCGAGGAGTTTCAGACCTGGGGCCCGCTGCTGATCGACTCGGAGGGCAACGCTCGCCCTGACCCGGCAAAAAAGGGCCGTACCTTCAACAGCTTTATCAACGCCTTGCGCCGCCAGGGCTACAAGGTGGAGTGGCGGGAGCTGCGTGCCTGCGACTACGGCACCCCCACCATCCGCAAGCGCCTGTTTCTGATTGCCCGCCGGGATGGCGCCCCCATCGTGTGGCCCAAGCCGACCCATGGCGAACCCGCCAGTGCTGAGGTGAAGGCCGGGAAGCTGCTGCCGTGGCGGACCGCTGCTGACATCATCGATTGGTCGATCCCGTGCCCCAGCATCTTCCTCACCCAGGAAGAAGCCAAAGCCCAGGGGCTCAACGTTAAGCGACCACTGGCCGAGGCTACGATGCGCCGGATTGCCAAGGGGGTGGAGCGGTTCGTCATCGACGCCGCCGAGCCGTTCATCGTGAAGTGCAATCACACCAGCAACCGCACTGTCTACGATGCTTTCCGTGGTCAAGGGCTCCATGAGCCTCTACAGACAGTCACCGCTGCCCCAGGGTTTGCTCTGGTGCAACCACAACTTGCCCCCTTCATCACTGAGCATGCCAACGCCAGTCATCAGCGCAACATGCCTGCGGATGAGCCGCTGCGTACCATCTGCGCCGAGGTTAAAGGAGGGCACTTCGCCCTGGTATCGCTGGAGTTGCAACAATTTGCAGATACGTGGTTTGAGTGTGGCGTTTGCCACAACATATATCAGGACAAACATGAACTTGGCTGTGACTGTGGGGAGGGCATCAACAGGAAGCCGGCAACTTTAACCCAGGTAGAGGCTGCTTGCCCGGACGATAGCTGGAGCTATAACGGCAATTTATCTGCTCAATTTATCGCTCGCCAGTTCGGCAACTCTGTCGGCCAGTCAGTGGAAGACCCCTTGGGGACTGTCATGGCCAAGGCCGACAAGAGCAAGTTGGTCACCGCCTTCCTAGCCAAGCATTACACAGGCGTCGTGGGTGCCGAGCTGACCCAGCCGCTACCGACCGTCACCACCGTTGACCACAATGCTCTGGTGACCAGCCACCTGGTAAAACTGCGCGGCACCTGCCAGCACGGCCAGCCAGTAACCGAACCCATGCCCACCGTTACCGCCGGCGGGCTGCATATCGGTGAGGTTCGGGCCTTCCTGCTCAAGTATTACGGGACAGATTCGGCCATCCCCTGCTCCGAGCCACTGCATACCGTGACCACCCGGGATCGGTTCGGTCTGGTCACCGTGCGCGGCGAGGATTACCAGATCGTCGATATCGGAATGCGCATGCTGGAGCCGCATGAGCTGTTTGCTGCCCAGGGGTTCCCGGCCGACTACGTGATCGACCACGACGCCACTGGCAAGAAGTTCACCAAAACAGCGCAGGTGGCTCGCTGCGGCAATGCCGTGTGCCCACCACTGGCTGCCGCTCTGGTTCGCGCCAACCTGCCAGAGATGTGTGCCGATGCGCAGGAGGTGGCGGCATGAACGACGCCATCACCAACCTGCACGGGATACAGCTGCCCCAGCACTACCTGGTCGGGCACCATGCCATCAACATGGCCGGGGCGGCCGAACAACTCGCCCGCATTGAGTGGCACGTTGCCAAGCCGCTGGCCGCGACCTTCCTGCGCCGCTACCCGGCCAACCCCAAGACCGCCAACATCTGGCTGCGCCGCATGGTCGACGCCTGCGCCGCCGCACAGAGCCGGTTTCCGGTACCGGTGATTGATCTTCGCAACGATGTGCGCCGCGAGTTGGTTGCCGCCGAGTGGGCCCGTCGCTGCCAGCAACTGCTGGCGGCGGCGGGCCATGAGCGCACCGCCACGGAGCTGCTGGCCGATATCGGGGCCCAGGCCAAGGCGTGGCACTTCTGCCCGCCCCTCCCCATTCACCCGCGCACCAAGGTGGAGCGCCTGCTGGGCCGCCCTCTGAGCCAGGCCGAGCGGGACGATCTGGCCGACGAGGTGGACAAGTTCGAAGGGGCCGCCGCCAGCTTGCTGGTGCGCCTGCTCGACGAGTCGTGGTGGCTGCGCAAGATCAACCGCGCCTGGGCTATCTACTGCGAGCTGATCGCCATCCTCACCGGCCAGGTGCGCAAGGGGGTCAGCCCCTACGCCAGTGCGCACGCCGTGCGTGAGTTCACCCAGCGTAAAGCAGCCCAGCAAGCCTGGATGGCTGGCATGAGCGCCGTCAACGAAGAGCTGGGGCAAGAGATTGACCTGGTCGATGCGGTGATGGGCTCGGTCGCCAACCCCGAGATCCGCCGTCATGAGCTGATGGTGCGCATGCGGGGCTTTGAAGACATGGCGCAGGAGCAGGGCAAGCTGGGCCTGTTCCTAACGCTGACCGCCCCCTCCTGCTATCACGCCTGGCGCCAGGGCAGCAAAGACAAGGCGAAGACCTACCAGAACGAGAAGTTCAACGGCGCCTGCCCGACCGACACCAATCGCCTGCTGTGCAAACAGTGGGCCCGTTTTCGCGCCGCTTTGGCCCGAGAGGGGATCATGGCCTTCGGTTTTCGGGTGGTGGAACCGCACCACGATGGCACCCCGCACTGGCATTGCCTGCTGTTTATCAACCCCGAGCATCAACGCGACTTTCTGACTCTGCTCGCCTACCACTTCACCGCCGCCGAACGGGCCGAGCTCAAGATGCCCAACGGTGACCAGCTCGATGCCCTGGCCGAACTGAAAATCCGCAACAAGATGCCACGCATCAAGTGGCTGCTCGATGTGAACAGCCCGGCGGTGGTCAAGGCCATCAACCCACGGGTGAACTGGAAGGAGATCGACCCGACCAAGGGCAGCGCCACCGGCTACATCGCCAAGTACATCGCCAAGAACATCGACGGCCACAAGGTGGGGATGGACTACGAGGCCGAGGCCCCGGTCGACCACACCACCATCGCGGTGGCGGCCTGGGCGAGCTGCTGGCGCATCCGCCAGTTTCAGCAGATAGGCGGTCCTGCCGTAAGTGTGTGGCGCGAGCTGCGCCGACTGGGTGACGAGGTGATCGAGTGGGATTGCATCCTCGAAGCCGCCCGAACCGCAGCCGACAACAACCGCTGGGGCGACTTTATCGACGCCATGGGCGGCATTGACCTGCCCCGCAAAGAACACCTGATCCGCCTCTCCAAGCGCCTCGATGAAGCCGCCAACAAGTATGGCGAGGATGTGCTGCGCCTGATGGGGGTGATCACTGACATCGGCATGACCACCGCCATCACCCGCACCGAGGGTTGGCAGATAGTGTGCAAGGGGGTCAACGGGTCGGGTTTGGGCGAGCAGCGCGAGCCTGCAGTGAGCGAGCGCAGCGAGTTGCCCTCAGGCGGCGGCAGCCGCCCCCCTCGGAGTTCTGTCAATAACTGTACGAAAGGATCCAAATTGGGGGTGAAAGGATCCGCTCTGGCTAAAGAGCTGGGCCGAATGGGTCTTGATGAAAGCAACGCCGCCCTGCTGCTGCACGGCAGCATCATCCACGCCGACGGCCAATATGTGCGACTGGTCGGCGATCGGCTGATTGTGACCCGCAACTGGCCGGGTGCCGGAGATGCCGTGGCCGACCAGCTGACCGCCGAGGCCGAGGCCGAGCAGGCCAGCAAGCGGGCAGCCAGCAGCGATACGCTGAAACAGCAGGCCCACGAGCTGATGCACTCAGGCGGCAGCGTCACCGAATGGCTGGCCGCCCTGCCGCTGGCGCAGGCCGAAGAGGCGATCGCCATCTTCACCCGCCTGCTGGATGACGAAGAGGACCGGGCCAGTTACCAGCCCACCGAACAGGAGCAGGCCCGCGTCGACTGGCTGAAAGCAGACAACAAGCGCCATGAAGCAGAAATCGCAGCGGCCCGTCAACGCAGGGGCCTTTAACTAAGGAGGTGTGTATGAAGAAGAAACCAGCCTACATGCTCTGGACAGGCACTATTGTGTGCAAAACCACAGGAAAAAAGCTGTGGATTGCCGAAGGCTGCCACTACGACAAGGCCAACCCTGGGGCCCGCGAATGGCTTAACCCCACCTTCAATCCAGACGAATACGAATTTCCAAAGCCAGAGGAACCAAGAGAAACATGGTCGCCTTATGCAGAGGGGGAATAACGTGCAGGACATAATCCCCCGCGCCAACGTGGAGCGCCTGCTGCCGCTCTGCCAGCGGCTCTGGCCCATCATCCAGCAATACCCGCCGGGATCGGCGGGTCGTTCCACCATCTCCAGCATGCTCGACAGCATGCCAGCCGCTGACCGTCATATCTGCGATCTGCTGCTCGACCGGATGGAGCGGGTCATACGGTTCGAGGATGCCTGGTTCCCGTTCTACCAGGGCGAGCTGGACACCATCACCCCACCCAAAAAGGCAAAGCGGATGCTGCCTGTCGGCCCAACACCCAAGCAGGTCTGGAAGGCCACCCGGGCGCGGCAGGGCGCGTTTGCCAAAAGATAACGTCCTTACTTCACCACCGGCAGCTCGCCGAGCGCGGTGGTATAGCGGGGGCTTAACTGCTCCCGCTTCATCATCCACTCCCGGGTGTCTCGACCGCGGGCTGCGAAGTAGACCTTCCCCAGCCGCCCCTGATTGATCTTGTCGATGACCTGCATCAGCGCCTCGCTGCGCGGGGATTGTTGCTGTGCGGCGAACAGGTCGCCCTGCTGCATGCTGGCGGGGGTGAAGTCGGCCAACATGACGCCCCCTTTCTGGTATCGCTGCTCGTCGCGCCAGATGCGGGGTAGCAGCTCCGGGATCAGAGCCAGCAGCGCCCGGGTGTCATGGGTGGGCATGGCCAGCTTGGTGCTCACCTGGTTGCCGTAATAGGGCTCCCGGTCGCTGAACGGGCTGGTGCGAATGAACAGGGTCACGTGCCGGCAGCACATCCCCTCCCCCCGCAGCTTTTCGGCGGCCCGCTCCATGTAGCCGGCCAGCGCCTGGTGCATGGGGCCTATTTGGGTGATGCGCTCGCCGAAGGAGCGCGAGCAGATGATCTGCTGCTTGGCCTGGGCCTCCTGTTCCAGCTCGGCACAGGGGATCCCCCGCAGCTCCTGCACCGTGCGCTCGACCACCACGCCATAGCGGCGCCGCAGCGCCTTGGGGTCAGCAGCGACCAAGTCGGCCACGGTCTTGATGCCCTGGGCCTCCAGCTTGGCGGTGAGCCGCCGGCCAATGCCCCATATCTCGTCCACCGGGGTGATCGCCATCAGCCGAGCACGCCGCGCTTCATCCCGAAGATCGACCACGCCGCCCGTGGCGGGCCACTTCTTGGCAGCGTAGTTGGCAAGCTTGGCGAGCGTCTTGGTGGAGCCGATACCGACCCCAACCACAAGCCCGGTCCACTGCTGCACCCGCTCGCGAACTTGGCGGCCATAGGCCACCAGGTCGCCCGCCCAGGACTCGCTCAGTTCGATAAAGGCCTCGTCGATGCTGTAGACCTCCACCGCCGGGGCCATCCCCTCCAAAATGGTCATCACCCGGTTCGACATGTCGCCATAGAGGGCGTAGTTGCTGGAGAACCAGACCCCGCCCATGGCCTCGAAGAATTGGCGGATCTGGAAGTACGGCACCCCCATCTTGATGCCGAGCGCCTTGGCCTCCGCCGAACGGGCCACCACACAGCCATCGTTGTTGGAGAGCACCACGATGGGCCGCCCCTTGAGGTCTGGGCGAAACAGTCGCTCGCAGCTGGCGTAGAAGTTGTTCACGTCGACCAGGGCGACGGCGCAGCGCTTGTTCATGGGCTATCCACCTGGTGCACGACAAAGGCCACCACCCCGAAGATTTCCAGCTCCTGCCCATCGTTGAAATGGATGGGGCGATAGGCCCGGTTGCCAGGGAGCAAGGCGACGGTGGGCTCAAGCTGCAGCTTCTTCACCGTGAACTCGCCATCCACCGCGGCGACCACCACGCTACCGTGCCGCGCCTTGCGGCTGCGGTCGACGACCAGCAGGTCGCCATCACGGATCCCGTGGTCGACCATGCTGTCACCGGCCGCCCGCACGAAGTAGGTGGCCGCCGGGTGGGTCACGCACAACTGGTTGAGGTCGATGGTCTGCTCGGTGTAGTCCTGCGCCGGCGACGGAAAGCCGCAGGCCACCGGGGAGAGGAACAGGGGCAGTTCCAACAAGGGAGCATCGGGGGTGGGTTGAGCAAACATGCTGGCAATCTCAAGAGATACTGTATGGATGAACAGTATAGCAAGGCGCCAAAATTGGATCACCGTGCGGCGTTTGGCTCCGACACTAGGTTGGCAACACAACCAGTGTCCCTGACTACAACGCTACGCCAGCGAATAAAGTGGCAACCATCGGTAGAGCGGACTATTCCTAAGCTTCAGACCATGCACAAGGAGAGCCGCCATGTCTGTTGAAAAAGCTGTGAGCCTAGGAATTGCAGGTAATGAGATCTCGAAAAAGATTACAGGAACCAGTGAAGTAAGCGCTGGGCGATCTGCTGTGGCTACAGCAGCGGGAGCAACGCTAGGCGCTAGTGCAGCAGGTGCTTTGGTGGTTACTGGTTTTATCAGTGCTCCAGTGACTGTTCCGCTCGCTGTTGCCGCAGGAACCGTTTCATTTATAGCTAGCTTGTTCGATTGGTAGCCTACGAAGCTTTACCTGATAAAGGGCGCCTTGGGCGCCCTGTGTATGTTTCCTGCCGAAACTAACGTCCCCTTCCTTGCGTAGAACCGGTACCCTGCCGGCGGTGTTGTGCTGCTGGGCGGGGTGATGGCGCCGATTTTTCCTGGTAAGCGCTGATGCGGGCCGCAGAGGGCCGGAAAGGGACAAAAAGGGAGCATCGGGGACTATTGGGGTTGATTGGTGTCGCGCTGTTGCGCGATACTGCGCGGGCAACGGCAAAATCCGTTGCCGGGATTGGCGTCCCGAACATACTCAAGCGCACAACACGCGCCAGCGTGTTTTTTTATGTGCGGCCCAGTTGTACCCGCAATTTCAGTTATGGCGGGCTGGGCAGGGGCCCTTCGGGGCGCCGGTTTCCTTGAGTGCCCGGTACGCCAACCCTGTCCAGTTCGTCACCAGAAGATTGGCGTCGATGGTGGCGATTACTCATTCACTCGAGGAATCTCATCATGAACAGCATCTGCTTCCATGACACCCAGTTCACCGTTATCCCCCATCACGGCCAACCCTGGCTGACCGCAACCCAGATCGCCCAAGCCCTCGGCTATGCCAGCGACGATGCCGTGAGCCGCATCTACCGCCGTAATGCGGACGAATTTACCCCCAATATGACAACGACGGTCAATTTGACCGTCGTTAGGCAAACCGGCTCAGTGCAGATGGAGAATCGCATCTTCTCCCTGCGCGGCGCCCATCTGATCGCCATGTTTTCCCGCACCGCGCTGGCCAAAGAGTTTCGCCGCTGGGTGCTCGATGTGCTGGACCGGGAGACCGCCGCCCATCCACAGCCCCTCACCGTGCTGACCGATGACGAACTGCACTCGCTCGCCTGGCTCTGGCGCGCCGCCGATTACATGATGGGGGCCGCCCGTCGCATCTATCCCCTGCTCGATGTCGCCGAACACCGAGAGGCCGGCACCTACTACTCCATCATCCACGAATACCCGATGACCCTGGCCGCCGCCCAGCGCATCCTGGTCGACAAGACCCGCCATATTCAGAGCGCCACCCACGGCGACCGCGACTGGAACAGGTTGATCCCCCACCTGCACCGCCTGCCGATGGCAAAAGGTTGTTAATATGACTGGTCAGGGTCTGCAGGTATGAGTACCAAGAGGCCCTCTCCTTTCCCTTCTCTCTCATTCCGCTACCCTATATCTTGGCCAGATATACTATGTGATACGGGTTGCCTCGATCACAGTCCTGACTTGTTCACGATGGCGCGCCTGGATGCAGCTGCCCATTGCAGTTCCTTGAGTGTATTGTTGCTTCATAACAAAACCTGAGCCAAAGGAGGATCTATTGCGAAAACGTTCAGCGCCAGCAGCCGGCTGATAATGTTATGATTTAAATTATTCTTTTCGGGACGGTTATCAGGGGGGTTCGGATTTATATGGAAGGCTCTATTAACAAGTTAGTACCGCCCTCCATCTAATCACTGTTAGCATTCCTGTTGAGCTTGTATTAAATAAGGAGAATATCTTGGAAAGAGGTATCGTTACACCAGCGCAAGAAATTATCAGCAATGGCGACTCTGTCAATATGAGAGGAGGATTGCCTCCAGAGCAAATCAGATATTTAGCACTATATTGGGATAAAGTTGTAGTAACTGACAGCAATATTTTTGGCACTGAATTGAGTGATGAATCTAAAATTTTAGTTGATGCTGGTATTCTCCGAAAAGAAACTGCAATAATGCCATTAAATGGAACATTTAATGGCAGTGGATTGGCGAAGATGCACTTTGATGGCTTGAGTCAAGTTACAGCGTCATTGACCGCAAAAAATCCTGGTCAGTGGGCTATTCATCAAAGTGGGGATCAACTGCATATCCCTATAAACATGTCAAAAGAGTTAGTAACTGCTGATTTCGAGCTTAACAAATGCTTACCAGTACCTTTGCCAAATCTTCCACTTGAAAAACTAATTGAGTTTAAGTTTAAGCGTAAAGATGAGCTAGTTGCTTTGAGGCAGACTCTTGATGAACTATATCTTGACATCTCCAATTCTCGAGATATACCTAGAGCTAGGATTGCAAAAATATCTCAATTAGAGAAAGCGATAAAGGACCTAGATTTAGTTGCGAGAGAAAGTTGGGGTTCAAGACTATTAGCGAGTCGAAAAGTTTCCTTAGATATTAATTTAGGTAGTCTATCTCAAGGCGCCGTGACAGGAGGGCTTGTTGGTTCAACATTCAGCAATCCAGTTTTAGGTCTGTTCGCTGCTGCTGGTCAAATTATAGTATCTAGTATGAAGTTTGAAATAAGCTCTTCAAGTCAGTTAGCAACTTCAGTAGGAAAACAACTAGACCTTTCTTATCTAAGTTCTTTAAAACAAGAAAGCCTTGTGAAATAGAATGCTAACAAACTCCCCTTAGACTCTGAAAGGATCTGACGGAAAATGAAGGATCGCAAAAAGGATCCGTAATCCCGCGCGCGGCCAGCGCTGGCGCGGGGAGCCGTTCCCCTCCCTCCGTCGTTCACCTGCATGGTTTTCCACACATAAAGCGGGCAGGCGAGGCGGGGTCTTGACTGCGCGCGCTGGGTGCTGAGGGGCCACCGCCCCGGGGCGTCAGGGCGCTGAACGCCAGGCAAAACAAAGCCCCCTCGGTGAGGGGGCCTCTCTTACGCCGTTTTAGCGACTCATAAGGTCCTTGTAACTCTAGCCTCGCCTATGCCGCCTGCCCTGTCAGATCTGACAGTCGGTAGGGATTGAACCGGATCACCTCCTCCCCCGCCCAGTCATTGAGCGCCAGCAGGCTGGCCTTGATGCTGTCTATCTCGTTGATGTCGAACACCTGGGCGGCCTTGGTCACATCGCCAAAGCCGCCGGTGCTGTTGGGCATGACCCCCATCAACTGGGGCGGTACCCGGTGGCTGGCCAGCTGGTCATCACGGCTCACGTTCTTGATGCTGAGGAAGTCATCCTTGGCGGCCACCTCGGCCACCGGGATCAGCTTGACCCCGTCCTTGCTGCCGCCCGGGGTGTAGAGCAAGAGGTTGCGGAAGTTGCCGGGGCCCTTGCTCTGGCGCAGGGCTTCTTTAAGGTCCTTGATGTCCTGCTCATTCTGCGTTGGGTCTGTGATGTGCATGATGAAGCCCGCGTGGCTGCCGTTCTCGTAGTAGCGGCGGCGGAACAGGGTGGCCGACTCGTTGAGCAGGGTGGAGTTGAGCCCGCCGACATAGTCGGGGATGCCGTAGATCTCCTGGTTGATGTCGGCCTCCATCACATGGCCCACCCGGCCAGTGGGCAGGGCCTGCTCCTGGCCGGGTTGGGCAATCCACCAATACTGGTTGAGATCCAGCGCGCGCCGGGTGTACTTGGCGCGCAGGTGGTCATAGCGCAGCACCCCGCCGAGCCGGTTCTGCACCGCCTGCAGGTAGCCGTTGCCGAAGATGAGGTAGTCCAGCACCAAGCCGGTGAAGGCGGCCAGGCTCAATTTCGGGTGCGGGATGAAGCAGGAGCGCAGGATGTTGCGCTTTACCTGGATGGCCGAGGCGTGATGCACCCCGGCCCGATAGACCCGTGACAAGCCATTGAGAGAAAGGGGCGGCTCGTACCAGCGGCCGTTGTGCATGGCCTCCAGGTAGTCGAACACTTCCCGTTGCGATAAGACGGGCACCGGCTCGCCAAAGCTGAACGCCTCGATGGCCGCGCCGGGTTTCTGGGTCGCCGTCATCGGCGAGGTATGGCGCTGTGGGCGGCGCTTTCTCATGAGAAAATCTCCATCATGCTGGTATTGGCACCGGTGGCACCTGCCAGCGGCTCATGTAACAGGGCTTGCATGGTTGCCCAGGCAATGTCGGCGTGGCTGGTTTCGTCGGAGCGGCTCGCCTCAAAGGTCGGCAGCTTGCCGCCCGCGGTCACGGCGCGGCGGATGCTCATGAAGGCCTGGGCGAGATCAGTCATCCCACTGTCAAATTCCAGCCGCCCCTTGTTCATCACATCCTGGGCCTTCATCACCATCTGGATTTTCACGCTCGGGTTGTACTGGATGGCGGTCACTGCCGGGTAGAACTGCTTCACCAACTGGTAAACCCCCTCCCCGATCCCGGTGGTGTCGATGCCGATGTAACCGACGTTGTAGCGCTCGCACATGGCCTTGATGGCCCGCGCCTGGGCGTCGAAGTCCATCCCGCTCCAGCGGTGGCGCTCCAGCACCCGGAACTTGCCGCCCGGTACCGCCGGCGGGGCCAGCACGGCGCAGCCTGCGCTATCCCCCTGCCCGCCCTTCGCCGGGTCATATCCGATCCACACCGAGCGGTTGCCCAGGGGGCGCAGGGCAAAGGGCTTGTAGTCGTCCCACAGCTCCCAACTGTCGACCATGCATCGCTGCAGGGTGGCGAGCGGGAACACGCTCGAGGTGTCGTCCATGAATTCGCACATCAGCAGGTTGCGGAAGCGCTCCTCGGAATACTCACTGTGCAGTTGGGCCATGTCGAACAGGTCGCAGCCGCCGCGCACCGCATCTTCCACGGTGACGATCTGGCGCCATTGACCATCGCCACCGAGCTTGCCGTCCATCAGGTCGGCGTGGCTCAAGTCAAACTTGATCTGGTCGGCCTTGGGCCTGCCCTTGTTGAACTCCTCACCCGACCAGAATTTGTATGCCGGATGGGAGAGGCTGGAGGGGGTGGAGAAGTAGGTCTGACGCCACTTCTTGTGCATCGCCATCCCGCTGGCCACGTTGCGAAAATCCGCAAAGCCATGGATCCAGAAGTATTCGTCCATGTAGATGTTGCCATGGTAGCCCTGCGCGGTGCGGGCGTTGGTGCCGAGGAAGTAGAGGTGCGCCCCGTTCGGCAGCACCATGGGGTCGCCCTTGAGCTCCACCCCTTCTGCGTTGGCAAACTGGATGATGTACTGCTTGAAGATGTGGGCCTGTGATTTGCTGGCCGACAGGAAAATCTGGTTGCGCCCCGTGACCAGGGCGTCGATGAAGGCCTCGAAGGCAAAGAAGTAGGTCGCCCCAATCTGGCGCGATTTGAGCAGGTTGCGCCGCCGATACTGCTTGCCCGCCTCATACCAGACCCGCTGGTAATCGAACATGGTGGACTCGAAGCGCTCGATCAGCCGCTCCTGCTGTTCGGGCTCCACCACGTTGCGCTCGGGGGCCTTCTTCGGCCCCCTGTTACGGTTCGCCACCTTGGGGTTGAGGTCGGCCTCGTTGCCGCCCTTGCTGTATTTATTGACCCGGGCGATGCGCTCCAACTGCCTGCCCAGCAGGTCTATCTCCTTGAAGTCGCCGCCGGTTTTCACCTCCTTGGCGATCAGCTGGCACATCCGTGCCTCGATGGCGAAGTCGACCCGGTCAATGGGTTTGATGTCATCCCAACCGTCGCGGGATTTCCAGGTGCCGACCGTCCCCTCGGGGGTCGCCAGCAGCTCCGCAATGGCTCGGATCTTGTACCCCTGAAAGTACAGGTGCATGGCCTGCCTGCGGGGCTCGATATGGGGGAAGAGTAAGGGTGCTGTCATGGCGCCAGTCTACCCAGCCGCTACTGCTCCAAACGCCCCCGCGCCAATGTGCCAGCGCCGCACACACTGGCCGCCGATTGCACGATCCCGCCGCTCACCCAGACCATAACCGCGACATCACCACCCAATCACCAAAGGGATCCCAGCCCATGGCAAAGTCCAAATTTTTCCGTGTTGCCGTAGAAGGGGGCACAACCGATGGCCGCGCCATCACCCGCGAATGGCTTGAGCAGATGGCCCAGCGCTACAACCAGTCCACCTACGGCGCCCGGGTCAATATGGAGCACATCCGGGGCATTGACCCCAACGGCCTGTTCAAGATGTACGGCGACATCACCGCCGCCAAGACCGAAGAGGTCACCATCGAAGGCGAGCAGCGCCTGGCCCTGTTCGTGCAGATTGACCCGACCCCAGAGCTGGTCGAGCTGAACAAGAAGCGCCAGAAGGTGTTCACCTCGGTCGAGATCCACCCCAACCTGAACGAAAAGGGCGCCTACCTGATGGGGCTGGCGATCACCGATTCCCCCGCCAGCCTGGGGACCGACATGCTCCAGTTCTGCGCAGGTGCAGGCGACAAATCGCCGTTGGCCTCCCGCAAGCAGCACAAGGAGTGCCTGTTCACCGAAGCGCTGGAAACCGTCATCGAATTCGAAAGTGAACAGGAGAAAGGCCCCTCCCTTGCCGAGCGCATCACCGCGCTGTTCTCCAGCCACAAGAAGCAATCCACCGCCGATTTCAGCGATGTGCACCAGGCCGTCGAGACCGTCGCGAAAGAGGTCACCACCCTCGATGCCGACCTGCAGAAGAAGTTCACCGAGCAGGCCCAGACCCTCACCGAGCTGACCAACAAGCAGGACGCCACCGCCAAGGCGCTGGCCGACCTCACCGCCAAGCTGGAGGGCCAGGAAGCGTTCAACCAGCAACGCCCGCCCGCCACCGGTGGCGATGGCACCTCCATTCAAACCGACTGCTAAGGACCATGCCCAATGCGTAACGAAACCCGCCAGAAGTTCAACGAGTTCACCAACCAGGTGGCCAAACTCAACGCTATCACCAGCGCCATGGTGCAGTTCAACGTGCAGCCCAGCGTCCAGCAGACCCTGGAAACCAAAATGCAGGAGTCGGTCGCCTTCCTCGGCATGATCAGCGTCATCCCTGTCGATGAGATGAAAGGCCAAAAGGTCGGTATCGGCATCACCAGCACCATCGCCGGTCGCACCAACACCGACACCAAAGACCGCCAGCCCAACAGCCCGCACGGTCTCTACGACCAGAGCTACGAATGCGCCCAGACCAACTTCGACACCCAGATTGGCTACGGCCAGATCGACGCCTGGGCCAAGTTCCCCGACTTCCAGACCCGTGTCCGTGACGCCATCCTCACCCGTCAGGGGCTGGACCGCATCATGATCGGCTGGCATGGCACCAAAGCCGCCGCCGACACCGACCGCAACGCCAACCCCCTGCTGCAAGACGTCAACATCGGCTGGCTGCAACACATCCGCACCGACGCCCCGGCCCAGGTCATGAGCGAAGGCACCGAGGGCAGCGGCCAGATCTACATCGATGCCACCGACGGTGATTACAAAAACATCGACGCCCTGGTATACGACGTTGTGAACGAGCTGATCAAACCCTGGTATCAGGACGATACCGACCTGGTGGTCATCTGCGGCCGCAAGATGCTCTCCGACAAATACTTCCCCATCATCAACGATGCGGGCGACAACCAGAACAAACTGGCTGGTCAGGTGCTGGTGAGCCAGAAGCAGATCGGCGGCCTCAAGGCTGTGCGCGTCCCCTTCTTCCCCGAAGACAAGCTGCTCATCACCAAGCTCAGCAACCTCTCCATCTACTGGCAGACCGGCGCCCGCCGTCGTTACATCGAAGACGAGCCCAAGCGCAACCGCATCGTCAACTACGAAAGCACCAACGACGCTTACGTGGTCGAGGACTACGACTGCGCCGCCCTGGTCGAAAACATCGTCATCGGGCCGAACCCGGCCCCTGGCGAGTAAGGGGGTGGCATGACTCCCGCCCGCCGCCACCGCGAAAGAGCACTGGCCGCCCTGCAAGGGGCGGCCAATCCCCAATTCGACCAGGCCCGCGCCAACGCCTACGAACTCCAGCTGATGCAGTTGGCCGAACACCGCCGCACTCTCAAGGGCATCCAGAGCATCGAGCGCAAGATCGACGCCAAGCGCACCATGCTGGGCGTCTACAAGCCGTGGATTGATGGCCTGCTGGCAGCCGACCGGGGCGGACAAGATGACGTCCTCGTCACCGTCATGCTCTGGACCCTCGACACCGGCGATCTCGAAGGGGCCTTCAACATGGCCGATTACGTGATCCGCCACGGCCTCAGTACCCCCGATCGCTACGAGCGCACCGCCGCCACCCTGATCGCCGAAGAGGTGGCCGACACCAGCATCAAGCTGCAAGAGGCAGGCGCGGGCCCCAGTTATGGCCTGCTATGCGCTTACCTCGAGCTGCTGACCCATTGCGACATCTTCGACCAGGTGCGCGCCAAGCTTCACAAGGCCGTGGGCCGCGCCGCCCTGGCTGAAGGGTTCAAGGATCAGGCCGCCCAGCACTACCGCCGCGCCCTCGAACTGCACGACAAGGTGGGCATCAAGAAAGAGCTCGAAGTGCTCGAGCGCGAACTGAAAAAAGAACAGCAGCCCGACGCCACTGGCGGCGGCAGCTAACCGAGCGAACCCCGCACCCTGGGCGGCTCGGGCCTGACGAATGCGTTTCGCATACCAGACGGCCCGACCACCGCCCAACAAGCGGAAAAGGAGCACCATGAGCACCGGATTCATTGCCAATGCCCCCACGTCGCCAGCCGAAGGGGAGATAGACTCCAGCCCCTTCTGGCCGGCGATCTCGCTGCCTGACCTGCGTGACACCGTCCGGCTCGATGGCACCGTCACCACGGCCCGCCTCAAGCATGCCGTGATCGACGCCATCACCAGCGTCAACCGGGATCTGGCTGACTGGCGCCGCGCCCGCGAGGCAGAAGGAGTCACCACCCTGGCCGCCGTACCGGGCGAGGTCATCAATGGCGAATCGGCGTACCTGCACAGCTACCGACGCGCCGTCTTTGCCATGACCCGCGCCAACCTGCTGGAGCGTTACGCCGACTACAGCGCCACCGGTGATGGCGTCAAAGGGGCCGATGCCAAAATCATCAGCTCTGACGACCTCTACCGCGACGCCCGCTTTGCCATTCGCGACATCCTCGGCACCACCCACAACACGGTGGCGCTCATCTGATGGAGCTGCGCAGCCAACAGGGTGACACCCTCGACATCATCCTGTTCCGGCACTACGGCTACACCGCAGGCATCACCGAGCAGGTGCTCGCACTCAACCCCGGTTTGGCCGCGCTCGGCCCCATCCTCCCGACCGGAACCCTCATCACAATGCCAGCGGCCCCCACCCAGGCCGAGCAGCCGCTGATCCAGCTATGGGACTGACCATGAGCCGCCTCGACGACGAACTCGAACGACTGGCCGACATCAGCGAGCAGCAACTCGCTGCCCGCATCCACGCCGCCCGCATCAGTGGCACCGGCCCGCACTACTGCATCGACTGCGAAAACACCATCCCGCAGGCGCGCCGTGAAGCGATCCGGGGCTGCGAACGCTGCGCCGAGTGCCAGACCATCCACGAATTTCAAACCGCTCGCCACTACGGCGGCAAACGATAGGAGAGCAAGATGCCAGAACCGATTTCATCCAGTGCAGCAACCAGCACCCTGAGCGCCTTGGCGTTGCTGTCCCTCTTCCCGGGCGTAGACCCCGGCGTCCTGCTCGGTGCATTCGCCGGGGCGCTGGTGTTCATCGCCACCACCGCCGAGCTGGGCAACCTGCGCAAAGCGGGCCTGTTCGTTGCCGCCTTCGTGGCGGGGGCACTGGCGGCGCCGCTGGTTGCCGCCATGCTGGCCAGCGTACTGCCACTCAGCGTCGAGGTCCCCAGGGCTGTCGGCGCAATGCTCGCCTCGGCGCTGGCCGTCCACCTGTTGCAGTGGATCCTGCGCAAAACGCCGGAAGACCTGCTCAAACTCCGCAAAGGGGGCTGATATGCACCAACAGGACAGTAAAGCCTTCTCCGGGGTCTTGTGGCTTGTGGGACTCCTGAAAGTTGTTGAGAAATCAGCGTGGCAATGGGCTGCAGTCTGCTTGTTGTTGATGTTGGTTGAATTTGTGAGAGGCGCACCGTTCAACCCGCTGAACTCCTTCGTAACGTCGGTCGTTTGCGCATTGGCTTGCGCATTCGTAATTGAACTACCGCGAGTGGTAATCCGGTTCATCAAATGGGCTCGGCGTAAGCGCCAAGCCTGCAAAGGGGGCTGACATGCTGACCATCCTCTACGCCATGATCTGCACCGCGATCGCCATGCGCATCGCCACCTTCAACCGCAACGGGGGCGACTATCGCCCCCTCCCTGCCGTGCTGGCCTGGCTGCTCACCTTCGCCGCCGGTTCCGTGCCCCTGCGTGCCCTGATCGGGGCACTGCCCGCTCCTGACCCCGCCGCCGTCCTGTTGGCCTCTGTCGTACTCACCGCCCTGATCGGCTCCCGCGGATCCGTCATGCGCCTACTGCCGCGCCGTCGTCAGCAACCGACCACCGCCAGCCACCTGAACGGGAGGTTTCAACCATGAGCCTGAAAAATGGGGATACCGGCGCCGCCGTCGCCGACCTGCAGCGTCGCCTGACCAAAGCCGGTTATCCGCTCGATCCGGATGGCTGGTTTGGCGATGCCACCGAGCGCGCCCTGCTCGCCTTTCAGCGGGACTACATGATCACCGCCATCGGCCAGGCTGGCCCCCGCACCATGGCCGCCCTGCTCGGCAGCGAGCGGGGCAACCAGTTGCGCATCGGCGACATGCAGGCTGGCGCTGACCTGCTGGGCCTGCCGCTGGCCACCATGGCCACCGTCGCCCAGGTCGAGAGCATCGGCGAGGGGTTCACCACCGACATGCGCCCGGTGGTGCTGTTCGAGCGGCATGTGTTCTACAAGCAGCTCACCCAGCACCTGGGCAAGGCCGCCGCCGACCAGATGGCCGCCCATTACCCCAACCTGGTCAACCCCAAGCGCGGCGGCTATGCGGGCGGGGCGGCCGAGTGGGAGCGGCTGCAACTCGCCATCAGCCTGCACCGGGATGCCGCCATCGAGTCGGCCAGTTGGGGGATGTTCCAGATCATGGGCTTCCACTGGCAGGCGCTGGGCTTTGCCTCGGCCAGCGACTGGCAGACCGCCATGCAGCGCAGCGAAGTGGACCACCTCACCGCCCTGTGCCGCTTCATCCAGCAAGATCCCGCCATGCACAAGGCCCTGCAGGGTCGCAAGTGGGCAGATTTTGCCCGCCGTTACAACGGCCCGGCTTACAAGGACAACGACTACGACACCAAGCTCGCCAAGGCATACAGCCACTTTGCCAAGGTCTATCCGGTGAAGGAGGTGGCGGATGTGGCGTAGCCTGCTGCGCTCCCCCCTCACCTGGTTGCTGCTGGCCCTGGCCGTTGCCTTGGCTGGCTGGGGCTGGTCGGCCCGCTCCGCCGCCAAGGCTGAGGGCAAAGTCTCCACCCTGCAAAGCGACCTCAAGGCCGCCAACGACAAGGCCGTCGAGGCCGAGCGGCGGGAGAAGATCAAAGACGGGGCCATCGACACCCTCACCGGCGAACTGGATGCCCAGGCAACCGCCGCCGCCACGCTGCAGCGCCAGTTTGGCGATCTGACCATCACGGCCGCCACCCGGGCCGACACCATCAAGAGGCTCAAACGTGAAAATGCTGAACTCAAGGAGTGGGCTGATCGCCCTCTGCCTGATCCTGTTGTCAGGCTGCTCCAGCGCCCCGCCCTCACCGGCGCCGCAGATTATCAGGCTCACCTGTCCCGCCCCGGCGCCCTGCCAACTGCCGGCAGCCAGCCCGAACAATAACGGCGACCTCATGGATCAACTGACCCAGACCGAGGCCGCCTGGGCCACCTGCGCCGCCCAGGTCGACAGCCTTATAGCCTGCCAGCAACGACACCAGAACGGGAGGGAACATGGAAAAACCAAAACAAATCCGTGAGGTGCTGACCCGCTGCGTGCCCCACCTCAAGACCAACCCGGACAAGCTGCACATCTTCATCGCCCCGGGCAATGTCGAAAGCACCGGCGCCCGCTCGCTCTCGTTCGAGTGGCAATACCCCCTCACCATCGGCATCGAAGACTTTGCCGGGCACCCTGACCAGATCATGGTGCCGCTGCTGGCCTGGCTGCGCCAACACCAGCCCGAGCTGATGACCAACGACGAGCGGCGCAAGGAGGGCATCACCTTCGAGGCGGAATACCTCGCGAGCGACCTGATGGACCTCATCATCACCGTCAAGCTGACCGAGCGGGTCAGGGTGTGGCAGAACGAACAGGGAATTGGTTGGGAGCACCTGCCGGAGCCACCGGAAGACCCCTATGACGGCATCACCTGGGAACTCTTTATCAACGGGGAGCCTCAGCCATGGCCGCCGACGACCTGAGCCGCCTGACCCATTGGGCCGATGGCCTGCTGGCCAGCATGGAGCCCGCCGCCCGCCGTCAGTTGGCGAGCGAGATGGCCCGCACCTTGCGCGCAAGCCAAGTCCAGCGGATCCGCGCCAACCGCCAGCCCGATGGCAGCCCCATGGCCCCGCGCAAGCCACAGCCCAAGCTGAAGCAAGGCCGGGGGCGCCTTCGCCGCAAGATGTTCTTCAAAATCAGCAACCCCGCCTGGCTCAAGGCCCGCGCCAGCGAACAACAGGCGGTGGTGGAGTTTGTCGGCACCGCCAACCGCCTTGCCACCATTCACCAATACGGCCTCAAAGACCGCATAAAGGGCCGCGAGATCCGCTATCCGGCGCGGGAACTGCTGGGCATCACCAACCTGGAGGTGGAAAAGCTGGAGGAGATGTTATTAGCCCATTTGACCATATAACTGATAGAAACTTTGCTCGATAAAACAAAGTTTTAGCTGGACAAAGCATCATGACTTAACGATTCTATTGGCATTTTATTCCTAATGCTTGCTCATGGGCATGAGTGTTTTTACATTTGTTTCACAAGCATTATCAAATAATTAAGGAGAGCGATAAGATGTCAGTAACGAGCCATGGCGAGTCTAAAACAAGGGGTTTTCTTTCTTTACCATTAGTTCGCGACCTATTAGTAATAGGCTTGTTGATGGTCATCGTATGGAAGCTACTTAGTGCAGAAGTAAAAATAGACTTGGCCAGCTTTTCATTCAATGATTTCTTAGCATTGGTATTGGCCTTGTTTTCTGTAGCACTATCTGTTGCCTTCTATTTTAAAGCCAATGAAGCCAGCAATCAGTTTTATGATAATACATATAAATTTACCAAAGACATGTCTGAGATTCTGGGGCGTATTGAAGCTGGATTTGGGGAGAAGCTTCGCCATCTGGATGAAGGTTATTCAGGTGTACGTGACCGCCTTGATAGAATTCCTCATTATGGGGCGACCCCCTCGGAGGTCAAGAGTGAAGAGGAGGAGATTAAACGAAAAGAACAAGAGCAAAGAGCACTCATTGAAGAACTTGCAGAAAAAGCAAAGCTAGCTGAGCATGAGAAAAAAGAACTTTTTGCTAACTTAGAGGCAAAACATGAAGAACTAGAAAAGGCAAAAAATGAGTTGCGAATAATGCAAGGGGATCGAAACAATTCTTTTAGAGAGCCAGATCAAAACACAGTTATAAATTATATCGCCCAGGTATTAAGAAATTACATTTCAAATAATCTAGATAAAAATGAAAATAGAAGGTTAACTCGCAGCCTAGTTGAAAGAATTTTCTTGGAAAACCGTCAAAATATTGCAGATCAAGCTATTATTGACATGAAAAGCCTAGATCTCCTTGATGACTATGAAAATCTTACCCCAAGAGCTTCCGCCATGATTCTTCATCGATTGCTTATTACGAGACGAGATATTTAAAACAGTTTAAAACTCTTACATACAATCAATTTACCACTCTAAGGAAAGTTGTTGGTAAATTTTTTTCGAAAGATGTTAGAGTATAAGACCCCCTATATTTTTTCATTTAACCGTATAATTATTCGATAAACAAACATCCCCTGCCCGGCTTGAAGTCGCTACCCTGCTGCTGGTGTTGTGTGCGGTCGGGCGGGTTTGTGTCGATTGGTGGTTGATTGGTTGCGGTTGGTTGCGCGATACTGCGCGGGCAACGGCAAAATCCGTTGCCGGGATTGGTCTCCCGACAGCATCACAGCGCACAACACGCGCCAGCGTGTTTTTTTGTGCAGCCCAGTAGTACCCGCAATCTCAGTTATGACGGGCTGGGCAGGAGCTCCTTCGGGGGCGCCGGATCCCTGTGATGCCCGGTAAGACCAATCCTGTCCAGTTCGTCACCAGTAAGATTGGTCTCTTCGGTGGCGATTCACTGCATCACAGGAATCACACTATGAACAGCATCAACAGTTTTACCCCTGCCGAGATCATCAGCCTTCATCAAGGCCAACCTGTCACCACCTCCCTCAAAGTTGCCGATCTCTTTGGCAAGCGTCATGACGACGTGTTGAAGAAGATCCGCAACCTCGAATGCAGCTCAGATTTTCATCTCCGCAATTTTGCGGAGATGTCCCAAGAGGTCGAAATTGGAAACGGAGCAAAGCGTTCTTCCCGTTTCTACGAGATGACCAAAGACGGCTTTATCTTTGTGGTGATGGGCTTCACCGGCGCCAAGGCAGCGGCGACTAAAGAGGTCTATATCAATGCCTTCAACTGGATGGCCGAGCAGCTTGCCGCCACCCAGCGCCCGCAACCGGCAATCAGTCTGACAGATGACGAACTTTGCACCCTGACCTGGTGCTGGCGCGCCGCCGACCGGATGATGGAGGCCGCCCGCAGCATCTACCCCCTGCTTGAGGTCGCCGAACACCGTGACGCCGGCCGCTACTACTCCATCATCCATGAGTACCCCTACACCCTGAACCAGGCCCGCAAGATCCTGGCCGACCGCACCCGCCATATCCAACCCAACACCCACGGCGACACCGACTGGCCCAAGCTGATCCCTCACCTGCGCCGCGATCAGCTGACCATCGGTTGGTGTAGATAACAAGCAAAGTCCTAAACGTGGTGAATAAACCCTCAAGCCCAGCATGCTTGCTGGGCTTGAGTTCCTCTTGAAAGTAAAAAATATATATTCAATATTTAAAATGAAAATTATATTCTTTTCTCCGAGTCACTAGACAACGGCTTGTAGATACGTGATTATTATGAACATATCAAACAACTCCGTATTAGCTGTTTGATATCCACGATCGCGAACTAAGATAAAATACCGAGGAGAACAATTTTGTCACTACAAGACCTGCCATCTTTCATAGGTCCAGTTATCGCAGCCACCATAGCAGGCTGCATATCCTTTATTGTCACTGTTTTATCAAAAGATCAGAAGACTTCTGAATTTAGGCAGGCATGGATTGATTCATTACGCGATGAAATATCTGAGCTTTTATCATCCCTGCACATTATGTCAGAAGTGGTGAACACTAAAAGAGAAGATAATGAAGATGAAAAAGAAATAATGCGATATCTTTATGATAAGCATGATGAGTTTGTAAAAATAAACACGCTTCACATAAAAATAAAACTTCGTTTAAATACTAAAGAGCACAAGGATATTCTATTAATGCTCACGCAATTGGATGAGATGCAATTTGCGACATCCTCGAGTGGTGAAGTTGGAAATATAATGGAGAAAATAACTACCGAAAGCCAGCGAATTCTTAAGAAAGAATGGAATAGAGTAAAAGCTGGTGAGTTGTCGTTTAGATTTTTGAAATGGGGTTCACTATCAATTTTTCTAGCAGCAGCCTTACATGCCATTCTATTTTTTAGTGAGCACTTAACAATTACATACACGCTATAGCAGAGCTGAAATAACTTGTATCCAACAAAACAGTTTTAGTGACCACCTAATACCCCTTTACAGCCAAACTGGCTAACTAATAAGGGCTTCCCCTGCCATTGTGAAACGGCGTTACACAATGGCACTTGCTCGCCTTCCCGGCCATTGCCCAAAACAATGGCCCCATGCAACCGACCCCGACTGAACTCCAACGCCTGATCGACAACCTGATCCGCATCGGCACCGTGACCGCCGTGCGATCCGGGGAGTGTCGCGTCAAGACCGGCGCCCTTGAAACCAACTGGCGGCCCTACGCAGCAGCGCGGGCCGGGAAGAATCGCACCCGCCATCGCCTCTCCATCGGTGAGCAGGTGCTGGTGCTCTCGGTCAGCGGCGATCTGCGCAATGCCTACATCGTCGGCCCCATCAACTGCATCGCCTTCCCCGAACCGATGGCGGACGATGACAATCCGGATCTCGACCGCACCGAATACAGCGATGGCGCCGTCATCGAATACAACCCGGCCACCGGGGCGCTCAACGCCAGCGGCATCAAGACCGCCACCCTATCGGCCTCCGTCACCGTCAAACTCATCACCCCCCTGGTGGAATGCACCCAGGCGCTCAAAGTCGGTTCGACCATCGAGGCGGGCGGTAAGATCACTGCCCCCAGCGCCAAGATTGGCGGCATCGAGGTGACCACCCACAAGCACAGTGGCGTCAGCACCGGCAGCGGCACCTCCGGGGGCCCGCAATGAACTGGCTCGGCATGAATGCAGCCACCGGCCGCGCCATCAGCGCCACCGACCACATCGTGCAGTCGGTGCGCGACATCCTCATCACCCCGGTGGGTTCGCGCGTCATGCGCCGCGACTACGGTAGCGAGCTTTTTTACCTCATCGACCAGCCCCAGCATCAGGCCACCCGCCTGCGCCTGATGGCCGCCACCGTGCAGGCCCTCATCAACTGGGAACCCCGCATCACCATCACCCGGGTCGATGTGCTGGGCGGCGGCATGGATGGTGCCCTCACCGTCGAGCTCACCTGGCAGCGCAAGGACGGCGGCGCGCCGGAGTCTGCCTCTATCGCCATCCCCACAGGAGCCGCCAATTGAGCAACGTGGATTTGACCCAGCTCCCGCCGCCCTCGGTGGTGGAGCCCCTCGACTTTGAGACCATCCTGGCCGAACGCAAGGCCACCCTGGTGAGCTACTACCCGGCAGATCAGCAAGCCGCCATCGCCGCCACGCTGGAGCTCGAATCCGAGCCGCTCAACAAGCTGCTGCAAGAGAACGCCTATCGGGAGGTGGTGCTGCGGGCCCGCATCAACGATGCCGCCAAGCAGACCCTGCTCGCTTTTGCCAGCGGCACCACCCTCGACCACCTGGTCGCCGAGTACAACATCGCCCGCCTGCTGGTCACCCCGGGGGATCCGGCGGCCAATCCGCCTGTCGATCCGGTCTATGAATCGGATGACCGCCTGCGCCTGCGCGGCCAGATGGCGTTTGAGGGGCTGACCACTGCCGGGCCAGTCAATGCCTACAAGTTTCACGCCTTGTCGGCCAGCGCCGAGGTGGCGGATGTGGCCGTCGACAGCCCCTCGCCGGGTACCGTGCGGGTGACCCTGCTCTCCCCTGCCGGCCAACCCAGTGCCGACACCCTCAATCGGGTCAGCCAGGCGCTTTCGGCCGATGATGTGCGTCCCCTGTGCGATCTGGTGGCCGTCGAGCCCGCCCAGATCAAGCCCTATGCCGTCGATGCCACCCTCAACGCCACCGGCCTTGGCAAGGAGCAGGCCATTGCAGCGGCCACCGCTGCCATGAACCAGACCGCTGCCGCCTATTACCGGGTCGGGGCCACCGTCCCGCTCTCGGCCATCTATGCCGCCCTGCACCAGCCGGGGATCGATAGCGTCACCCTGCGCGCACCGCTGACAGATGTCACCTGCACGGCGCAACAGGCCGCCAAACTCACCACCCTCCACCTCGATTAAGGACCAGACCATGGCAAACGCCCTCTATGACAAAGGCCGCGAGAAGTTTCTCACCGGCGCCATCAACGCCAGTGCCGACACCCTCAAGTGCGCGCTGATCAAAGACACCTACGCCCCCACCCTGGGCAGCGACGAGTTTTTCAGCACGCTCTCGTCCCACGTGGTCGGCACCCCGCAGACCCTGACCAGCAAGACGGTCACCGGCGGCGTGCTGGACGCCGCCGACGTCACTTTCAGCGCCGTGCCCACGGCGGCGGTGAAGTATTGCGCCATCTACAAAGACACCGGCAGCGCCGCGACCAGCCCGCTGATCGCCCTGTTCGACACGGCGGCGGGCCTGCCGGTCAGCACCAACGGCGGCGACATCATCATCGCCTGGGACAACGGCGCCAATAAGATCTTCAAACTCTGATGGCAACCCTCTATCCCGTCTGGCGCGGGTCACTGACCTATCACGACGGCACCCTGTCATTCGACGGGGCGGCGATCTACCGGGGCACCCTGCAGGGTGACGATGACCCCGCGCCGGTCGCCATTGCCGGGGTCAGGATCGGCCTGTCACCGGTCGGGATAGCGGCAGGGCCAATCGGCAGCATGGCGGCATTACAGCGCGCCAGGCCCGCCGGAGTCAGTCAGTTCGCAGCAGGCACGGCCAAGCTGACCCATCGCACCGCACCCGGCGCCATCGAGGCGGGTGCCTATGGCGCCCCGGATATCACCACCCGCGCCAGTGTGGGGAGCCTGGGGGATCTGCTCGCCATGGGCGCGGCCGAACTCACCCCCCTCGTCCGCGTGCCGGGGCTCAGTGCCGGTGCGCTGGGCATCGCCACGCTCAGGGCCAGGCTTGCGGCAGGCAGCATGCAGCCAGACGCCATTGAGGCGCCGACCATTGGGCAACGCCTCGCTCCTGCCGGCTTCGATCTTGGCGCCATGGGCAGCCACCGTGCCCGAGTGCGCCAACTCGTCGGCACCCTGTCTGATGGTCAGAGCGGTGCCCCAAGGCTCAACACCCGACTGGCTCAGGCCGCGACCCCGTTCACGGGCGCAGTGGGGAGCCCCGTCGCCAAGTACGCGCGGATCCTCTATCCGCTGGCCCCGGCGGTCCCTCTCCCGGGTCTGCCCGCCATCACCGCCGCACTGGTCCCGGCCCCGCTGCTACCTTCGGCACTCTCGCCGATTGCCAGTTCCGCGCGCCTGACCACACGGGGCTTTGATGGCTGTACGTTCGGCGCGGCCAAGGTGCATCGTCTGCCCCTGCCATTGCCGACCACCCGGGATATGCTGCCGCCCTCAGCCACCCGGCTGGAACACCTTGCCGCGGCCACCCTGGCCAGCACAGTGACGCCGGAGGTGATCACCACCACCCGCTTTGCTGACACCTGCCCGGCCCCGCTGCTGCCCTGGCTCGCCTGGGCAAGGTCGGTGGATTGGTGGGAGCTGGCCGAGTCAGAAGACCAGCAGCGAGCCCTCATCAGCGCCTCGTTCCGCCTGCACCAGCGCAAGGGCACCCCCTGGGCCATCAAGGAGGCGCTGGCCGTGCTGGGCTTTGGCGACAGCACCATCATCGAACGCGCTACGGGCCGCCGCTATGACGGCACGCTCGCATACAACGGCAACGAACCCCACGGGGATCCGTCTCAGTGGGCCGTCTATCGCGTCATCCTCGCCCGCCCGGTCACCACCGTGCAGGCCAACCGCATCCGGCGCCTGCTGGCAGAGATGGCCCCGGCCCGCTGCCATCTGGCGGCCCTCGATTACACCCAGGCGCCCCTGACCTACAACGGCGCCGCAACCTACAACGGCAACTACAACCACGGAGCCTCCTGATATGGCGAATTTACAAGAGGTGGTGAGCTGGGACGCAGGCGTCTATCAGCTCGAAACCAGCGACCCGGTGCTCGGCGGCCCGGGGGGTACCTCCAACAAGCAGGCCCAGGCGCTGGCGAACCGCACCGCCTACCTGAAAAAGCACATGGATGACCTGGAAGGCGGCACCACCGCTGCGGGCAAGGCCAACAAGCTCACCACGGCGCGCACCATCGCCGTGGCCGGGGATGTGACCGGCCAGGCCTCGTTCGATGGCAGCGGCAACATCTCCATCACCGCCACCTATAAAAACTCGGGGGTCGTGGCGGGGACCTATCGCTCCGTCACCGTCGATGCCAAGGGCAACGTCACCGCCGGCAGCAACCCCACCACCTTGTCGGGCTATGGCATCACCGATGCCGTACCCAGCAGCCAGAAGGGGGCCGCCAACGGGGTCGCCACCCTGGACAGCGGCGGCAAGGTGCCGGTCGCCCAGATCCCGGCCACTGCCATCACCGACACCTTTGTCGTCGGTACCCAGGCCGCCATGCTGGCCCTGACCGCTGAAATCGGTGATGTCGCGGTGCGCACCGACCTGAACAAGAGCTTCATTCTGCGGGTGGCGGGCGCCTCGACCCTGGCCAACTGGCAAGAGCTGCTCACCCCTACCGACGCAGTGCAGTCGGTCGATGGTATGACCGGGGTTGTGGTCATCGCCACCGCCAGCGAAGGGGTGAAAGGCAAGGCGCAGATCGCCACCCAGGCCGAGGTCGACGCGGGGACCGATGACAGCAAGTTTGTGACGGCATTGAAACTGATGAACTGGGTCAAGCAAGCCGGTGAGTCCGTGCTCGGCATGCTGAAGGTGGCAACGCAGGCGCAAACGAACGCGGGCGCGGCCGACGATGTGGCTGTCACCCCCAAGAAGCTGCGTGCCGGGTTTGCAGCATCCTTTGCAACCGCCGGGTATCTTGCATTTCCGACATGGATGGGTGGGCTGATCATTCAGTGGGGCAGTATTTTTGTGACTGCAAACTCAACGGCCACCGGTTCATTGCCCATTGCATTCCCAACAGCGGCGTTTCAAGGGGTATGTACCTATGACAGCCCTGTTGGCTCCATCTACCCCACTGCCGCCATGAATTTTCCGTCGTTATCGACCTATCAAATCGGCGTAAAGAGCGCAGCCGGTACCAACTTCATCATGCGATACATCGCCATCGGGTATTAGGAGACCACCATGTACAAATATGATCCTGAGTCCAAAGGGTTCTACCTGACGGCAATTCATGGCGACAACATTCCCCACACTGCGATCACTCTCAGGCCAGGGGACTATGAACGGCTGGTCAACGGCCAGAGTGACCAGCAAGAGATCACCATGGTCGATGGCTACCCTGTTTTGCAGGAACGTCCGGCCCCGTCAGCGCAACAGATGGCAGAGCTGATGCTGACCCAGCTCGATATCGCCGCTGCCGGAGAGATTGAACGCCTCCGACCTGCCGTGGATGGCGGCTATGCCAAGGCGATTGATGTCGAGCTGCTGGCACAATGGCAGCGCTATCGCTATGAGCTGCCGGATGTGCGCAGCCAGCCGGGCTGGCCTGAGCAACCCGCCTGGCCGCCGCGCCCGGGCGATCACGCCACCGAATAACCCTTGAGTCCGACCACCACCCCGCCCTGTGCGGGGTGTTTCGTGACTGCCGTCATCCGCCACCTTGTCACCGCTTCGCCAGTGTGTGCGGCCCTCACACACTGGCCGCCGCTCGCCTGACATCCCCTGCCCCTGCATCCTGACCCTGCTCGCATCACAGGTATTACCTACGCACAGAATGCTCCGTCCGGACAACAGGAGAACCTATGGCACTGGACCAATTTCACCACGGCGTGCGCGTCGTGGAAGCCAACGAGGGCACGCGCACCATCCGCACCGTCGCCACGGCAGTGATCGGCATCATCTGCACCGGCAGCGATGCGGATGCCGCTTACTTTCCCCTCAACAAACCCGTGCTGATTGCCAACCTGCCGGCGGCCATCGCCAAGGCGGGCAGCACCGGCAACCTCAAACGCTCGCTGCAAACCATCTATGACACCGTCAACACCATCGTCATCGCCGTGCGCGTGGCCGATGGCGCCGACGCCGCCGAGCTGACCAGCAACATCATCGGCACCATCCTGCCGGATGGCAGCTATACCGGCCTCAAGGCGCTGGAGCGGGCCGCCCCGGTCACGGGCGTCAAGCCGCGCATCCTCTGCGTGCCGGACAATTGCACCCTCCCCATCGCCACCGCCCTGGCGGGAGCAGCCAAAAAGCTGCGCGCCTTCGCCTATGTGCCGACCATCGCCGACACCGTCGAGGCAGCGCTCGCCTACCGCGAGAACTTCTCCAGCCGCGAACTGATGCCGATCCACGGCGACTGGACCGCCTGGGACACCGCCGCCAATGCCAGCATCAAGCTCGATGCCTGCCTCAAGGCGGCCGCCATGCGGGCATTCATCGACAAGGAGATCGGCTGGCACAAGACCCTGTCGAACGTCGGCGTGACCGGGGTCGACGGCATGACCAAGGCCCTGTTCTGGGATCTGCAAGACCCCGATACCGAGGTCGGCCTCCTCAACGCCAACGAAATCACCGCCCTCATCCGGGCCGATGGTTTCCGTTACTGGGGTAACCGCACCTGTTCCGATGACCCGCTGTTCGCCTTCGAGAACTACACCCGCACCGCTCAGATCCTGGCCGACACCATGGCCGAGGCGCACATGTGGGCCAACGACAAGCCGCTCACCCCCACCCTGGTGAAAGACATCATCGAGGGCATCAAGGCCAAGGGCCGCGAACTGGTGGCGGGCGGTTACCTGCTCGGCTTTGACTGCTGGTACAACGAGGAGCTCAACGACAAAGACACCCTCAAGGCCGGCAAGCTGCGCATTGATTACAACTACACCCCGGTGCCGCCGCTCGAAGACCTCGGCTTCATCCAGCGCATCACCGACACCTACCTCATCGACTTCGGCGCCCGCGTCGCGGCCGCCGCATAAGGAGCCACCATGGCACTGCCACGCAAACTGAAACACGGCAACATCTTCATGGATGGCGAGAACTGGATTGGCGTCGCCGAAGACTTCACCCCGGCCAAGCTGAGCCAGAAATTCGAAGCCTATCGCGGCGGCGGCATGATGGGCGCAGCCAACATCCACATGGGGCTGGAAGATGGTGCCCTCGACACCTCCTTCACCTTCGGTGGCGCAGAGGCCGCGCTCGTCAAACGCATGGGTCTCGCCAAGATTGACGGCGTCGCCCTGCGCTTTGCCGGTTCTTTCCAGCGTGACGACACCGGCGAAATCGTCTCGGTCGAAATCGTGCAGCGCGGCCGCTTCAAAGAGCTGGACCGGGGCACCTTCAAGAGCGGCGACAACACCCAGAGCAAAGTCAGCATGGTCAACACCTACTACAAGGAGACCATGAACGGCGTCGTCCTGTGCGAAATCGACCTGCTCAACATGATCTGGATCGTCGACGGCGTCGACCTGATGGCCGAGCACCGCAAAGCCATCGGCCTCTAACCCACCCAACAACCCAACGGGCGGCCCTTATCCCAACAGAAAGTGCCGCCCTCACCACATCACCAGGACGCAACACCATGGAACACAAGACAGTGACTCTCGACCAAGCCATCCAACGCGGCGACACCACCATCACCGAGGTCCAGCTGCGCAAGCCCAAGGCGGGCGAAATGCGCGGACTCAACATGGCCGATGTGCTGCAGATGGACGTTAACGCCCTCACCAAACTGCTGCCCCGCATCACCACCCCGATCCTGACCGAGCTCGAAATTGGCAACATGGACCCGGCTGACCTGCTGCAACTGGGTAGCGAGGTGGCCAGTTTTTTGATGCCGAAGAAAATGGGCTACCTGGCTGCGTAGATGACCTGATGGCCGACATCGCCATCATCGCCCACTGGCCGCCCTCCGAGATGGCGGCCATGGAGATCAGCGAGCTGATGGGCTGGCACCAACGCCTCGTTGAAACCCACAACCGCATCAACGGGGCAGACGAACAATGAACCCTCTCAAACTGCAAATCCTCCTCGGGGCGGTCGACAAGCTCACCGCCCCCCTCAAGGCCGCCAGCGGCCAGAGCAGAACCACGGCCAAAGACCTCGCCGAGACGAAAAAGCGCATCAAGGAACTGGAAACCCAGAGCGGCCAGATTGACGGCTATCGCACCCTGGGAAGCCAAATTGGCGCTACCCGCGCCCAGCTCACAGCAGCCCAGCGCGATGCCCAGCAGATGGCCCAGCAACTTGCCAAGGTAGAGCAACCAACCAAGGCCATGACCCGCGCCATGGAGCAGGCCAAACAGAAGGTACGCGACCTCTCCCAGCAAGAGCGGGAAATGGTCGCCCGTCACGGCAGCCTGAAACGGGCCCTGGGCGAGGCAGGTATCAACACCAAGCAGCTCGGCGAACACCAGCGCCGCCTCAAGACCGATCTGGCTTCCGCCAATACCCAGCTCGACCAGCAGCGCGCCAAGCTGGGCCAACTTGCCGACCAGCAAAAGCGCCTCAACCAGGTCAAGGCCAGCTATGACAAGACCATGTCGATGCGCGGCACCATAGCGGGCTATGGCGCCGCAGGCATGGCAACCGGTGCTGCGGCCATCTACAAGGGCACCAACATCGCCAGCAAGGCCATGGGCTTTGATGTCGACATGTCCAAGGTGCAGGCGATCACCAGGCTGGACAAAGGCAGCAGCGAACTGGCCGCCTTGCGGGCTCAGGCCCGGGAGCTCGGCGCCAATACCGCCTTCACGGCGGGCGAAGCGGCACAGGGCCAGGGCTTCCTCGCCATGGCTGGCTTTACACCCAAGGCGATACGTGACGCCATGCCTGGGGTGCTCGACATCGCCAAAGCCGGGGGCGTCGAAATTGCCGCCGCAGCGGATATCGGCTCCAACATCCTGACCGGCTTCAAGCTGCCGGCAAACCAGATGACCCGACTCGGGGATGTGATGGTCGGCACCTTCACCCGCGCCAACGTCGACTTGCAGATGCTGGGGGAAACCATGAAGTACGTGGGCCCGGTAGCGGCGGGCCTTGGCGTGGACCTTGAAACCGCCTCTGCCATGGCGGGTAAGCTGGGGGATGCCGGTATCCAGGGAAGCATGGGCGGTACCGCCATGCGAGCCATTCTAGGCCGCCTCGCGGCGCCCCCCAAGGCCGCGCACGACGCGCTCGCCGCCCTGAACGTCAAGACCGCCGATGCCGCCGGTAACCTGCGCGCCCTGCCCGATATTCTCGACGAGCTCTACAAGAAGACCAGCAAGATGGGGGACACCACCCGATCGGGCTACTTCAAGGCCATCGCCGGTGAGGAAGCCTTCGCCGCCCTGGCCGTACTGACCGAACAGGCGGGATCCGGCAAGCTGCAGGAGCTCATCGCCACCTTGAAGCAATCCAAGGGCGAGGCGGGCAAGGTCGCCAAGGTCATGGCTGATAACGCCATCGGTGATCTGGATAACCTCACCTCCGCGTGGGATGACGTGGGCATCCAGTTGATGGAGACCGAGAACGGCCCGATGCGCGGGATCATCCAGCGTGTCACCGAGATTATCCAGGTCACCGGCAACTGGATGCGGGCCAACCCTGAACTCACGTCCACCCTGACCCGCATCGCGGCCGTGACAGCCGTGGCCGCCGCCGCTGGCGGTTCACTGCTACTGGTCGTGGCTGGCCTGCTGGGCCCGCTGGCGGCCATCAAAATGGGGATGTCGATGCTGCTGGTCTATGGAAGCCCCTTGCTGACCTTCATCAAGGCACTGACCATGGGCATGGTCAGGCTCGGCATTGCCATGCTCACCAACCCCATTGGCTGGTTCATCATGGGCATTGTGGCCATCGCCGCCGGGGCTTACCTGCTCTACAAGAACTGGGATGGTGTCGCCGCATGGTTCAGCGGATTGTGGGCGCAGTGTCAGGCCCCTGCGCTCGCCTTCTGGGAGCTCCTGAAAGAACTCTTCTCATGGACCCCCATCGGCATGCTGACTATGCACTGGGGTGAGATCTGGGCCTTCTTCGACACCTTGCCAGCGGGGGCAGCCAACAAGGGCAAGGCCATCGTCGACGGTCTGATTGGTGGCATCACCGCGAAGTGGGAGAGCCTGAAAGCCAAGATAAAGGCCCTCACCGACCTGCTGCCGGACTGGATGAAAGGGGGTGGCTCGGTCACGGCCAACGTCAACCCGTCAGGCTACCTCACCGGCAACTACAACACGGCCGCCATGGCCGGGGGATCCGGCTATGGTCCGCGCATCGTTGAAAAACCACGCATAAAGCCAAAAGCCAGCACAACCATCAACAGTCAGCCGTTCTACAACCTCACCGTTAACGCAGCTCCTGGGATGGATGAATCGCGAGTAGCCTCGATAGCCTTAGACAAGATCAGAGAGCAAGAGCGTGCGAACAAAACGCTTGGGCGTGCTGGTTACAGCGACCGCAACTAAGGAGCAACAGCCATGATGATGACCCTGGGCTGGTTCGTGTTTATGCGCTCGACCCTCGCCCCCCTCTCACAACAAGACGAACGGGCATGGCGCCATCCGGGCAATAACCGGATCGGTGCTCGTCCTGCCTATCAGTTCCTCGGCCCAGATGATGAAACCACCACCCTGAGCGGGGTGCTGCTGCCCGAAGTGACCGGCGGCCCCGTCTCCCTCGACTTGCTCAACAATATGGCTGACAGCGGTCAGGCTTTCCCCCTGATCCAGGGCGATGGCGTCATGCGTGGGTCATTCGTGATCGAGGGCATCAGCACCATCCGCAGCGAGTTTTTCAGCGATGGCACCGCCCGTAAAATCGAGTTCACCATCAAGCTCAAGCGGGTCGATGACAACGACAGCTCCCTTGTCCAAATCCTGCTGGGCCGCACCGCGGGCAACCTCTTTGGCCGCCTGGGCCTGGGCAAGCTGGTCGGCAGTATCGGCAACAAGCTCGGGGGGCTTCTCTGATGGGGGCTTTCGACCAGTTCGGCACGCGATTGGCCGAAAATTTGGGGCTGACCAATCCGCTCGACGCCTTGCGCCAAGGCCACCCGATACCGGCTTACCAGGTACTTGTCGACGGCAAAGACATCTCGGCCGCCATCAGGCCACGCCTGATGTCGATGACCATCACCGACAACCGGGGCTTCACCGCCGACACCATCGAGATCACCCTCGATGACAGCGACGGCCAGCTCGATATGCCACGCCGGGGCGCCACCCTGCGCGCCCTCATCGGCTGGCAAGGCCAGGCCTTGGTCGACAAGGGCACCTACAAGATCGACGAGGTGGAGCACGGCGGGGCCCCGGATGTGCTCACCATACGGGGCAAGTCAGCCGACCTGCGCGGCGGCATGAACAAGCTGCGTGAGCAAAGTTGGCACCAGACCACCGTCAGTGGCATCGTCAGCCAGGTCGCCGCCCGCTACCAGCTCACTCCCTGCGTGGGTGACTCACTCAAGGGCCAGCTGATCGACCACATCGACCAGGCCAACGAGAGCGATCTCGCTTTCCTCACCCGCCTGGCTGGTCAGTGCGATGGCATTGCCACCGTCAAGAATGGCCGCCTGCTGTTTATCAAAGCTGGCCAGGGCACTACCGCGAGTGGCCAGCCCCTGCCCGCCATCACCATCACCCGCCAAGATGGCGATCAGCACCGCTTCTCAGTGGCTGACCGGGATGCCTACACGGGCGTGACCGCCTACTGGCAAGACAACAAGGAGGCGGAAAAGAAGCGAGTCGAGGTGAAGCGCAAGAAGAAGAGCAAGCCATCGCCGGAACGGCCCTTGCCCCCGGGGGTCATGGTCAACAAGCAAGAGAACGAACTGCTGGTCGGTAGCAGCGAGAACGTCAAAGAGCTGCGGCATGTCTATGCCAGCCAGGCTAATGCCATGCGGGCCGCCCGGGCTGAGTGGGAGAAGCTGCAACGCGGCGTGGCCGACTTCCAAATCACCCTGGCGATGGGCCGCCCTGAACTCTACCCGGAGCAACCCACCACCGTCAGAGGGTTCAAGCCCCAGATTGACGAGGCCGACTGGCTGCTCACCCAGGTGGTGCACGACCTCACCAATCAGGGCTTCACCAACCGCCTGCAGCTCGAAGTGAAGCTGGCAGAGCTGCCGGAATAAATCTGTGTGGATCAAATGTGGACACTGATGAAAAACAAAAAAGGCCACTATTGCTAGTGGCCTTAGTAACTCTTTGATTTTAATGGTGCCCGAGGCCGGAATCGAACCGGCACGACGCGAACGTCGAGGGATTTTAAATCCCTTGTGTCTACCGATTTCACCACTCGGGCACCGCAATCGGTATCAAGCTCGCGTGGCGGGCTTGTCAATATGGAGGCACGTTCCGGAGTCGAACCGGACTAAACGGATTTGCAATCCGCTGCATAACCGCTTTGCTAACGCGCCATGCAAAAGAGAGGAACTCTCTATTGTCTGAATTTGGAGCGGGAAACGAGACTCGAACTCGCGACCCCGACCTTGGCAAGGTCGTGCTCTACCAACTGAGCTATTCCCGCATCGGTCTGGCTGACTGCCTGACTGTGAGAACGCATTCTAGCGATGTTCCCCGCCCAGTCAACCAAAAACATTTAATACGCTGATCGTTCGGGTGTTTTTTACCCTTTTCCCACACTTTTGCAGCTCATGGCCGTTTCTCGGCGCCAGTGGCAGAGAAACGGCCATCTTCCCGTTTGGACTAGAACCGGGAGTGGTAGCTGAGATCGCCCCAGGCGGCCTTCATGTACTGGAACATGGACCAGAAGGTGAGCACGGTGGCCACGTAGAGCAGCACATAGGCGAGCCACACCATCCAGATGTCGTATTGCCAGATGAGGCCGGTGAGCGACACCATCTGGATCATGGTCTTCCATTTGCCAATCCAGCTGACCGCCACCGAGGAGCGCTTGCCAAGCTCGGCCATCCATTCACGCAGGGCGGAGATGATGATCTCCCGGCCAATCATGGTCATGGCGGGGATGGTGACCCAGACGGTGTTGTAGTGCTCGACGATGACCACCAGGGCCGCCGCCACCATGATCTTGTCGGCCACCGGATCGAGGAAGGCGCCAAAGGCGGTGGACTGGTTCAGCTTGCGGGCAAGATAGCCGTCAAACCAGTCGGTTGCGGCCGCCAGGATGAAGACGATGGCCGCCGCCATGTAGGACCACTGATAGGGAAGGTAGAACAGGATGACGAAGACGGGGATGAGCAAAATCCGAAAGAACGTCAGCAGGTTAGGAATATTTGTCATTATTTTCAGCCACTTCTTGTATGCCGCTACATGGTAGCCCCAAGCCGATCGCGGATGCAACCGAACTGGCGCCCGCCTTGGTCCATTAATCCATCAATAACCTCAGGATGCCGGTCATTATGGCATTTGGGAGCCCCCTGCGTCACGGCTCTTGTGCGCAGGCGGCACGCCCTGATGCCCCCTGGCGTGACCTCCTTCACACCAAAGGCAGCGCTAGAGCGAGTGCAATGCGTCGTGGATGGACTGGGCCAGCTCCTGGCTGATGCCGGGCACCTTGGCGAGCTCGTCCACCCCGGCTTTTTTCACCTCCTGCAAACCCCCCAGGTATTTGAGCAGCGCCTGCCGCCGTTTCGGCCCCACCCCGGGAATCTCTTCCAGGGTACTGGTGGTGCGGGCCTTTGCCCGCCTGGCCCGGTGGCCCGTGATGGCAAAGCGGTGGGATTCGTCGCGAATGTGCTGGATGAGGTGCAAGGCGGGCATGTCCGCCGGCAAATGCAGCTCTTCGTGGCTGTCCCCCAGGATCAGGGTCTCCAGCCCCGCCTTGCGGGTCACCCCCTTGGCGATGCCCACCAGCAGCGGGTATTTGCCGCCGAGAAACTCCAGCTGGCGCGCCAGGATCTCCTCCGCGCGGCGCAACTGGCCGAGACCACCGTCGATGAACAGCACATCCGGCACCTTGTCCGGCTCCTGCTGCTTGCCAAAGCGGCGCTCCAGCGCCTGCTCCATGGCGGCGTAGTCATCCCCGCCGGTGATACCGTCGATGTTGAAGCGGCGGTATTCCGAGGAGAGCGGCCCCTCCCGGTTGAACACCACGCAGGAGGCCACGGTGCGCTCCCCCATGGTGTGGGAGATATCGAAGCACTCCATGCGGGCGATGGGGCTCTCGAGCTCCAGCAGCTCCTCCAGCTGATCGTAACGGGCGGTGATGGTGCTCTTGTGGGCGAGGCGCGAGCGCAGCGCGGTCTGGGCGTTGATGGAGGCGAGCTTGATGAAGCGGGCCCGCTCGCTGCGCGTCCGGCTCACCACCCGCACCTTGTAGCCGGCGGTCTGGCTCAGGGTGTCGGCGATGACGCTCTCATCCTCCAGCGCCACGTCCAGCAGCACCTCGCTCGGGATCTGCCGTCCCCCCTGTCCCGACAGATAGAACTGCAGCAGGAAGGATTGCACCACCTCGTCAAGCGGGGTATCGGCCGGCACTTTCGGGAAGTAGCTGCGCGATCCCAGCACCTTGCCCTGGCGGATGAAGAGCACGTGGATGCAGGCGGTCCCCTGCTCGAAGGCCACCCCCACCACGTCGAGCTCGTCCAGCACGTTGCCGCTCACCGACTGCTGCTCGGTGACCCGGCGCAGGGCCTGGATCTGATCCCGGTAGCGGGCCGCCTCCTCGAAGCGCAGATCGCCGCTGGCGGACTCCATCTTGCCCACCAGTTCGCCGATCACCTGCTGGTTCTTGCCCGCGAGGAACAGCTTGGCCAGCGCCACCTGCTGGGCATACTCGGCCTCGCTCACCAGCCCCGCCACACAGGGGCCGGCGCAGCGCTTGAGCTGGTAGAGCAGGCAGGGGCGGGTACGGTTGGCATAGACGGCATCCTCGCACTGGCGCACCGGGAAGATCTTCTGCATCAGGTGCAGGCTCTCGCGTACCGCGCCGCCGGAGGGGTAAGGGCCGAAATACTCCCCCTTCACCTTGCGGGCGCCGCGATGGACGCCGATGCGCGGGTGCCGATGGTCGGTGATGATGATCCAGGGGTAGGACTTGTCATCCCGCAGCAGCACGTTGTAGCGGGGCTGGTACTGCTTGATGAGGTTGTGCTCGAGGATCAGCGCCTCGGTCTCGGTGTGGGTGACCGTTACCTGCACATCGGCAATCTGGCGCACCAGGGTGCGGGTCTTGATGCTGTCGACATTTGCCCGAAAGTAGGAGGCGAGCCGTTTCTTGAGATCCTTGGCCTTGCCCACGTAGATGACGGTGCCGCCGCTGTCGTACATGCGGTAGACACCACTCTGGTGGGTGACGGCGCTCAGAAACGCCTTGCTGTCAAAATGGGGCTCGGGAGAGAGGGTCATCGGCAACTCGACTCAACGGATGAATGCAAAAAGACGGGGAGAGCATACTGCCCACAGCCTGCAAAAAGCAAAAGGCGGCCGGTGCCGCCTTTGGTGTCCACACGCCCCCGTTACAGGGTATCGGCATCCAGCATGCCATAACGAATGGCCAGATGGGTCAGCTCCACGTCGCCGTTGATCCCCAGCTTGCTGAACAGGCGGTAGCGGTAGCTGTTGACCGTCTTCGGGCTCAGGTTGAGCTGCTCGGAGATGTCGGTCACCTTCTGCCCCTTGGTGATCATCATCATGATCTGCAGCTCCCGCTCGGAGAGGGACTTGAAGGGGTTCTCGTCGGCGGAGGCGAACTGGCTCAGGGCCATCTGCTGGGCGATCTCCGGGGAGATGTAACGCTGACCGGAGTGAACCAGGCGAATGGCGTGGATCATCTCGTCCGGCGCGGCCCCCTTGGTGAGGTACCCGGCGGCGCCCGCCTGCATCACCTTGGTAGGGAACGGATTTTCTGAATGAATGGTCAGCACTATGATGCGCACATCGGGGCGGATCCGCAGGATCTTGCGGGTCGCTTCCAGACCGCCGATGCCCGGCATGTTCATGTCCATCAGGATCACATCGGGGTGATGTTGCCGACAGAAGGCCACCGCGGTTTCCCCGCTCTGCGCCTCGCCCACCACCTTGATCCCGCGGACGTCTTCCAAAATGCGTCTTATCCCTGTACGCACCAACTCATGATCATCGACCAGGAATACATTAATCACCCAAACACCCCGTTTTTATCTCGTTATATGCCAGTTAGGGTTAACACGGCGTCTTGCATCATAACCAAACTCGATGATTTGGCAAACCATGGGCGGGAAAAGTTTGAAATTGCTCGTAAAATCCGTTTTAAATCAAATTATTATACAAAGAATCAATTAAAAAACGGCGCCCTGGGGCGCCGTATTGCATCAAAGCCGTTCCGCCAGCCTCAACCGGCCAGCAGTGCTCGCACCTTGTCGAGATCGGCCTGGGTGTCCACCCCCACCGGCGGGGCTTGCAGCGCCTGGGCCACGTGGATCTTCTCCCCGTACCAGAGCACCCGCAGCTGCTCCAGGGCTTCGACCTGCTCGAGCACGCTCGGTGCCCAGTCCACGTAACGCTGGATGAAGCCGGCGCGATAGGCGTAGATGCCGATGTGGCGTTGGTAGTGATCGCCAATCTGCTCGCGGCTCCCCGCAACGCGATCGCTGGCCGCAAAGCGGTCCCGATCCCAGGGGATGCTGGCGCGACTGAAATAGAGGGCATACCCCTCCCGGTCGGTCACCACCTTGACGGCATTGGGATTGAACGCCTCTTCGGCATCCCTGATAGGCACCGACAGCGTCGCCATGGGCGCGCTGGCCGCGGCCAGGTTGTCCGCCACCTGGCGGATGATGACGGGGGGAATGAGGGGCTCGTCCCCCTGCACGTTGACGATGATGGTGTCGGCGGCAAAGCCGTAGTGACGGCACACCTCGGCCAGACGCTCGGTGCCGGACTGGTGATCCGGTGAGGTCATGCACACCTCGAACCCGGCAGCGGCAGCAAAGGGGGACAGGGCCTGCTGCACCCGCTCGTCATCGGTGGCGACGATCACCCGATCGGCGCCCGATTGCAGGGCCTTCTCCACCACGTGCTGCACCATGGGCTTGCCGTGAATGTCGGCCAGCGGCTTGCCCGGCAGCCGGGTGGAGGCGTAACGGGCTGGAATGACGACGACGAAACTCATGGCTTCAGCTCTTCCAGCGCCAGGTGACGGGCCCGGTTCTCCAGCAGCACCGGGATCCCCTCCTCCAGGGGATAGGCCAGTCTGTCGAAACGGCAGATGAGCTCCTGAGGGCCCTCGGCGTGCGCTTGATAGTGCAGTTTCCCCTTGCAGACCGGGCAGGCGATGATGTCGAGCAGTTTAATATCCAGTGCCACAACGAAACTCCTTTAACGATTTCCCACAGGCGATCTTGCCTGGCATGTCAATGTGCAGGGCCAGCCCCCGAGTCCGGGCACTGGCCGTCTGTTCCAATCCGGTGGCGCCCGGTCAGGGCGCCTGGTGCTTGTCCCCTCCGGGCTGCGGGCCCAGGGTGCGCAGCAGCGCCTCCCCCAGGGCATCGGGCAGCTCGGCGCTGACCGGCAGATACCACCAGTTGTCCGGGGCGAAGGGGCGGCACTTGACCGCATCCTTCTCGGTCATCAGCAAGGGGCGCTGGCCGAAGCGGGCCAGCAGCTCGGCGGCGTCGAACGCCTGGTGATCCCCGTAGCCGACGCTCTGCACCAGCTCGTAACCAAGGGCGGTCAGGGTGGCGAAGAAACGGGGGGGATGGCCGATGCCTGCCAGGGCATCCACCGGCCCCGAGAGGGGGGCCGTGAGAGGCGCATCGTCGCACACCCGGCGCAGGGTATCCGGCACCAGGCGCATGGCGTATTCGCCACGGGCGGGTTCGCCGCCGTTGCAGATGATGGCGTCCACCCGCTTGAGGCGGGTCGTGGGCTCGCGCAGCGGCCCCATGGGCAGCAGACAGCCATTGCCAAAGCGCCGCGCCCCGTCCACCACCACCAGTTCGATGTCACGGGCCAGGGCATAGTGCTGCAGGCCGTCGTCGGTGACGATGATGTCCACCTCACCGCTTTGCTCCAGCAACCGCACCGCATCGGCCCGTCTGGGGGCCACCGCCACGGGGCAGCCGCAGCGCCTTGCGATGAGCACGGGCTCATCCCCGGCCTCGGCCGGGGTGCTGCTCTCATCCAGTCGATAGGGGTAATGGGGCGCCTTGCCGCCATAACCGCGGCTGACCACGCCTGGGCGCCAGCCCCGGGCCTGGAGTTGTTCCACCAGCCAGACCACCACCGGGGTCTTGCCGTTGCCCCCCACCGAGAGATTGCCCACCACCACCACCGGCAGGGTGGCCCGATAGGCGCGGAACCAACCCCGGCGATACCCCAGACGGCGGACGCCGCTGATCAGGGCAAACAGCAGGGCGAAGGGGGCCAGCCCCCAGCGCCAGAGGCTGTTCCCGTACCAGAGTCTGGCCAGCATCAGCCCTTGTTACCCGTGGCTGTATTACCAAACTGAATGGCCCGCAGCTGGGCATAAGTACCATGCATGTCCATCAGGGTTTGGTGGTTGCCGCGCTCGACGATGTGTCCCTCGTCGATCACCAGGATCTCGTCCGCCTTCTCGATGGTGGAGAGGCGGTGGGCGATCACGAGGGAAGTGCGCGCCTTGCACAGCTCGTCGATGGCCGCCTGGATGTGACGCTCGGACTCGGTGTCCAGGGCCGAGGTGGCTTCGTCCAGCAGCAACACCGGAGAGTCCCGCAACAGGGCGCGGGCGATGGCGATGCGCTGGCGCTGGCCGCCGGAGAGGGAGGCGCCGTTCTCGCCGATGACGGTGTCATAGCCTTCCGGCATCTTGCTGACGAAGTCGTCCGCATGGGCGATGCGGGCCGCCTGCTGGATCTCGTCGCGGCTGTACTTCTCTTCCGCCGCGTAGGCGATGTTGTTGGCCACGGAGTCGTTGAAGAGGTGCACGTGCTGGGAGACCAGGGCGTATTGCTTGCGCAGCTCGCTCAGGCGGTATTCGCGGATGTTGACGCCATCCAGCAGAATTTCCCCCTCTTCGATGTCATAGAAGCGGGTCAGAAGGCTCGCGATGGTGCTCTTGCCGGAGCCGGAACGACCCACCAGGGCCACCGATTTGCCCGCCTCCACCTTGAAGCTGATGTTGCGCAGCGCCGGTGTCTCCTTGGTCGGGTAGGTGAAGGTGACGTTGCGAAACTCGATTTCACCTCGGGCACGTTCCAGAGTGCGCGTGCCGGTGTCCTGCTCCGGGGTGGAGTCCAGCAGACCGAACAGGCTCTGGCAGGCGGTGATGCCGCGCTGGAACTGGTTGTTCACGTCGGTCAGGCTTTTCAGCGGCTTGAGCAGCATCATCATGGAGGTGACCATGACGGTGAAGGTGCCCGCGGTCAGGGTCGCCTTGACGCTGTCGATGGTGGCGACATAGAGGAAGACCGCAAGGGCCACGGAGGCCACCATCTGGACGATGGGGCTGCCGATGGCGTCGGCGGCGACCATCTTCATGGTCTGCTGGCGCATCCGGTTGCTCACCTGGTAGAAGCGCTTGTCCTCCACCTCCTGGCCCCCGAACATCAGCACCTCTTTGTGCCCCTTGAGCATCTGCTCGGTGGAGGTGGTGATGTCACCCACCGCCTGCTGGATGTGGCGGCTTATCTTGCGAAAACGTCGGCTGATGATGCTGATGAGGATCCCGACCAGGGGCCCCACCACCAGGAAGATCACCGACAACTGCCAGGAGTGCCAGAACATCAGGCCCAGCAGGCCGATGACGGTGGCCCCTTCCCGCACCAGGGAGACCAGGGTCGAGCTCGCGGCGGACGACACCTGACCGGCGTCATAGGTCACCTTGGAGAGCAGGTTGCCGGTGTTCTGGCGGTCGAAGAAGCTCATGGGCATGGCCATCAGGTGGCTGAACACCTGCTGCTGCAGGCGCATCACCACGTGGTTGCCGACCCAGGCCATGCAGTAGTTGGAGAGGAAGGCGGCGCAGCCGCGCAGAGCCACGATGCCGAGGACGAAGAAGGGCATCCACTTGAGCACGCTGCTGTCGTTGCCGTTGAGCCCCTGATCGATGAGCGGTTTGATGGAGTAGACGAAGGTGGTATCCACGGCCGCGTAACCCAGCATGCCAATGATGCCGCCCACCAGACCCAGCTTGCGATCCCGGACATAACCGAGCAGGCGCTTGAAGACGGTCCAGCTCTCTTGTGAGGTTTCTTGTTGCATGAATAGCCGTTAATAAGGGAAATGACGGGCTATTCTAGCCAAACCTTGGAGCTACACCAAGCGCCGCTGGCGCGATGGCTACAACCCGGGTCACAAATGAAGGCCGCCCCTTGCCGGGCAGGCTCACCGGATCCTCACTCCCTTCCCCATACCTGCGGCTGCCACCAGGGGCCGCCACGCCGGTACCAGGGCCCCTGCTCCCGCTCGGCCCGGATCCTGAGCCCCGCGTCCCCCGGCTCGATCAGGATGGCGCCCGCCTCCCCCGTGACCCACTGCCGCGCCCCCTGGTATCGCGCCACCACCTCGGGGCGGGGAAAGCCCCACTGGTTCATGAAGCCTGCGCTGTGCACCACGAAGGCAGGTTTCACCGCCGCCACGAAGGGGGCCGTGGAGGAGGTGCGACTGCCATGGTGCGGGCTCACCAGCAGGGTGCTGGCCAGCCCCGCGCCCTCACCCTCCTCCAGCGCCAGTGCCAGCAGGCGGCGCTCCGCCTGCTGCTCGATGTCGCCGCTCAGCAGCAGCCGATGGCGCCCGTCGTCCAGCTGCACCACACAACTGTCGTTGTTGCGCCCCGCCCCGGCTGCCAGGGGCCAGAGCACCCGCACATCCAGTCCCTGCCAATGCCACTGCTGACCTCGGCGGCAGGCCTGGGTAGCCGGTGCAAAGGGGAAGGAGGAGAGCTCCCGGCGCACCGCCATGCTCTGCAGCAGAGCCTGCCGGTTGCCCGCGTGATCCCTGTCTCTGTGGCTGATGATCAGGGTGTCGATCACCCGGATGCCGAGCCGGTTGAGCAGGGGCAGGATGGCCGCATCCGCCATGTTGTAGCCCCCGGGGTAGCGATCCCCGGTATCAAACAGGATGGCCCGCTCCCCCCGGGTGACGAGCACCGAGAGCCCCTGCCCCACGTCCAGCACCCGCACCTGCCAGGCAGCGGGAGCAGGCCAGAGGGCGAGTAGCAGGGCCGCCGCCACCGGCCCCCCCAGGGTGCGCCCTCCCGGCAGGTGCCATCCCGCCCACAGCAGGATCAGCAGGGCGCTGGCGGGCATCAGCCAGCCGGGCACCGGCCACCAGAGCTGCAGGCGATCCGCCAGCTGCGTGAGCCCCCACAGCACCCACTCCAGGCCGAAGGCGGAGACCCAGAGCAGGCCGTGGGCCAGCAACGTGGAGAGGGGCGCCACCAGCACGCCGATGAGCGCCAGGGGAATGATGACAAGGCAGAACAGCGGCAGTGCCAGCAGATTGAGCAGAAACGCCAGGGGCGCCATCCCCTCGAACAGCAGCAGTTGCAGGGGCAGCAATCCGAGCAGCAGCAGAAGTTGCAGCCGCACCAGGCCGGGGCGATCGTGCAACAGACTCGCCAGCAACAGCAGGGCCACCGCCAGAAAAGAGAGCCAGAACCCCGCCGAATAGAGGGCGAAAGGGTCCCACAATGTCAGCACCACAAAGGCCCACAGCCAGATCCGGTGGCTCGGCCAGTCCCGCTTTAGCCAGCGCAGCAGGCTCCACACCAGCACCATGATGAGGGCACGCTCGGTGGCCACCGCAAACCCCGCCAGCCAGCTGTAGGTGGCCGCGAACAGGAGTGACACGCAGATAGCCCCGCGCAGCCCGAACAGCCGCCCGAGCCACCAGCCGAGCACCGCTACCAGAGCAATATGCTGGCCCGAGATGGCGATGATGTGGGTCAGGCCGCTGCCGCGAAAGAGTTCCCACTGGGCATCCGTGATCCCTCCCTGTTCCCCGAAGGTGAGGGCCGCCAGCAGGGGGGCCTGCGCCATCCCCTCCCAGGCGCGACTCGCCGCCGCCAGCCAGCGATCGCGCACACCCGGGGGCACGGCATCCAGGGCGATCACCCGGCGCAGGTTGCCGGTGGCGGTGATTCCCTTGCCAAGGAGCAGGCGCCGCCCATCCATCCCCGCTTCGTTGGCCAGGCCATGGGCCGGCTTGAGAGAGGTCACCAGGGTGACGCTGCTGCCGGCAGGCAACGGCGGCAACACCTGATAGGCATTGACCCGCACCAGGGGTGGCACGATGAGAGGGCGATCGTCCAGGGTGTCGAGGCGCAGCAGCAGGCGCGCAAATTTATCCCCCTCTTTCTCTCCCGAAGACTCCGTACTTTGCACGTGTGCGGTTATGATGTGGCTCGTTTTTTTGCCAAGTTGATCCAGCCAGGCAAGCCGGTAGTGCAAATTCACCTGCGTCCAGAGGATGCCGAGCAGCAGAAACAGCAGCCGCCAGCAACGACCACCGGCGAGAGGAAGCGCGAGCAGCAGCATCAGGCCACCCCATTCCCATGAAGGCAACCATGGCCAAAGCAGTGAGGAGCTTGCCCCCAGGGCAAACGACAACAGACGCAGATCCATGGAGCAAGTATTTAGCAAGGTTCAGAACATGCCCAAACGAATCATACAGCGCTGGCTACCCGACCCGGCGACCCTCAAGGAACACAAGCACTTGCGACTCTTTGGCAAGCTGCTGCTGGATGCCAACCTCTGGCATCTCAACCGGCGCTCCGCCGCCGGTGCCTGTGCGGTCGGCCTCTTCATGGCCTGGATTCCCCTCCCCTGCCAGATGCTGCTGGCCGCTGGCGGCGCCATCGCCTGCCGGGTCAACCTGCCCCTCTCGGTGGCCCTGGTCTGGCTCTCCAACCCCCTGACCATGCCACCGCTGTTTTATGGCGCCTATCTAGTGGGCTGCCAGTTGCTGGGGCAACCCTCCCAGCACATCGAGATCACCTTCACCTGGGCCTGGCTGGTGTCGGTGTTCGAGACGGTGGCCCCGCCGCTCTTGCTGGGCTCCCTGGTGCTTGCCCTGCTGAGCGCCCTCGTCGGCTATGTCCTGGTTCGCGCGGGCTGGCGCCTGAGCACGGTGCGCCAGTGGCAAAAACGCAAGGTGGCGCGCCCATGCTGAATCGCTGGTTGGCCCGCTTCAAGATTGACCCCGATACCCTGCGCCAACAGAAGTGGTTCGCCCTCTTTGGCGAGCGACTGCTGACCCCCGCCCTTTGGCAAGGGGGAACGCGGGCCCTCTGTGGCGCCGTGGCGGCCGGGCTGTTCGCCAGCTGGGTCCCCATGCCCATGCACTCCCTGGTGGCCGTCGCCCTGGTGCTGGCGTTCAGCTTCAACCTGCCGCTGGCCCTCTTGGCGGTCTGGTTCAACAACCCGCTGACGCTCCCCTTCATGTACCTCTACGCCTATCGTACCGGTTGCCTGGTGCTGAACGAGACGCCAGCCCCCTTCCATCTCACCTGGTCCCTGCACTGGCTGGAGCAGGAGGCAGCCACCCTGGTGCCCCCCTTCCTGCTCGGCAGCCTGCTGCTGGCGGTGCTGAGCGCCGCCGCCGGCGCCTTGCTCACCCTGCTGCTGTTACAACTGGGCAAGCTGACCCGCCCCCGCTAGGTTGCCAGCACGCCGTCCTTGTCTCGGGCGGCGTGCCTTGCCATCGTCTGCCTCTGCCACCACACTCCTTGTAACCCGTTGTTTTTCGACCCCCATTCGAAACAAGGAGCCCACCATGGCCGAACCGCTCACGCTGGCCCATGCCAATGGCAACCCCCTCTCCCTGCTCCCCGCCATGGCCAATCGCCACGGCCTTATCACCGGGGCCACCGGCACCGGCAAGACAGTCACCCTGCAGGTGCTGGCGGAGGGGTTTTCCCGCCTCGGCGTGCCGGTCTTTCTGGCAGACGTGAAGGGGGATCTGAGCGGCCTGGGCGCCGCCGGCACCCCCTCTGCCAAGCTGGATGCCCGTCTGGCCCAGCTCGGCCTTCAGGCACCCGACTTTGCCGCCAGCCCCACCCTGTTCTGGGATCTCTTCGCCGAAGAGGGCCACCCGGTGCGGGCCACCGTCTCCGACATGGGGCCTCTGTTGCTTGCACGCCTGCTCGGCCTCAACGACACCCAAAGCGGGGTGCTGGAGCTGGTGTTCAAGGTGGCGGACGACGAGGGGTTGCTGCTGCTCGATCTGAAAGACCTGCGGGCCATGGTGCAGTTTGCGGGGGAGCACGCCAAGACCCTCACCACCCGCTACGGCAATGTGTCAACCGCCTCCATCGGCGCCATCCTGCGCAACCTCCTCACCCTGGAGAGCGCGGGCGGCGATCACTTCTTCGGCGAGCCCATGCTGGACATCCAGGATCTGATGCAGACCGACGAGGCGGGCCACGGCCATATCAATGTACTGGCCGCCGGCAAGCTCACCCAGTCCAGCCGCCTCTATGCCTGCTTCCTGCTCTGGCTGCTCTCCGAGCTGTTCGAACAGTTGCCCGAGATAGGGGATCCGGAAAAGCCCGTGCTGGTGTTCTTCTTCGACGAGGCCCACCTGCTGTTCAAGGATGCGCCCAGGGCGCTGCTGGAGAAAATTGAGCTGGTGGTGCGCCTCATCCGCTCCAAGGGGGTGGGCGTCTATTTCGTGACCCAGAGCCCGGCCGACATCCCCGACAGCGTGCTGGGGCAGCTTGGCAACCGGGTGCAGCACGCCCTGCGCGCCTTCACCCCGAGCGATCAAAAGGCGGTGCGCATCGCCGCCAACACCCTGCGGGCCAACCCTGCCTTCGACGCCGCCGGAGCCATCACTGAACTGGGGGTCGGGGAGGCGCTCATCTCCCTGCTCGACGAGAAGGGGCGGCCCAGCGTGGTGGAGCGCGCCTTCATCGCGCCCCCGGCCAGCCGCATCGGCCCCCTGAGCGCGGCCGAGCACCAGGCGCTTATTCAGGGCTCATTGCTCTACGGCAGATACGACACCCAGGAGGACAGGGAGTCCGCGTTCGAGCGACTTCAAGAGACATCGCCCGCCGCCGGTGACGAGACCGCTTCCCCACAGAACGACCAGGGCGGCGGTCTGCTGGATGCCTTGAATGGCATCCTGTTCGGTCGCACCGGCCCCCGTGGTGGCCAGCATGACGGGGTGGTGCAGACCGCCGCCAAGAGCGTGGCCCGCACCCTCGGCAACGAGGTGGGACGCCAGCTGATGCGCGGGGTGCTCGGCTCCCTGCTGGGAAGCAGCAAGCGGCGCCGCTGATGCCTGAAAATGAAAAAGCCCGCCGATACGGCGGGCTTTTTATGGCTGAAGCAAGGCGCTGGGCGCAGATGCTTCTCTCTTACAACACCTTGGCGATGGCGTCGCAGAGGGGATCAATGTTGGCGCGGGTGATGCCTGCCACGCTGATCCGGCCGGAGCCGACGATATAGATGGCGAATTCGCTCTTGAGGCGCTCCACCTGATCCTTGGAGAGACCGGAGAAGGAGAACATGCCGTTCTGTTCGCGGATGAAACTGAAATCCTGGTTCACCCCCCGCTCGGCCAGCTTCTCCACCAGCAGCTCGCGCATCTCGCGAATGCGCACCCGCATGGCGGCCACTTCTTCCACCCACTCCGCATAGAGGGCCGGGTCGCTCACCACGGTGGTGACAACGGCGGCGCCATGTGACGGCGGATTGGAGTAGTTGGCACGAATGACGGTCTTCACCTGGGTGAAGGCGACGTCGGCCACCGCCTTGGTCGCGCAGACCAGGGTGAAGGCGCCGACCCGCTCGTTGTAGAGGCCGAAGTTCTTGGAGAAGGAGCTCGCCACCAGCAGCTCGTCGTGGCACTCGGCGAAGATGCGAAGGCCTTCGGCATCCTCTTCGATACCCCGGGCGAAGCCCTGATAGGCGAAGTCAAAGAGCGGCAGCCAGCCGGCGGCGGCACTCTGCCTGGCCAGGGCGCGCCACTGCTCGGTGGTGGGGTCGATACCAGTCGGGTTGTGGCAGCAGCCGTGCAGCAGCACCAGATCCCCCGCCTGCGCGTCAGACAGGGAGGCCTGCATGGCGGCGAAGTCGAGCCCCTTGGTGGCGGCGTCGTAGTACTTGTACCACTTGACGGTCAAACCGGCCGCCTGGAACACGCTGACGTGGTTCGCCCAGGTGGGATCGGAGATCCAGATGGTCTTGGCGAGATTGTTGCGTACCACGAACTCGGCGGCGATGCGCAGGGCACCGGTACCGCCCGGCGCCTGCGCCGTCTTGGCGCGGCCGCTGGTCACCAGGGCGGCATCACGGCCGAACAGCAGTTGCTGCACGATGCGGCCGTATTCGATATTGCCTTCGATACCGAGGTAGTTCTTGGTCTTCTCGTCGGTCAAGAGCTTCTGCTCGGCTTGCTTGACGCAGTGAAGGATAGGAGTGGCACCGGTCTCATCCTTGTAGATACCGACCCCCAGATTGATCTTGTGGCTGCGAGTGTCGGCACGGAAGGCTTCGGTCAGGCCCAGGATCGGATCCGCTGGGGCGGCAACAACCTTTTCAAACATGGTATTCCCTGTAGTCCGTTGAGTTCGTTGGCTGGCAAAGTAGGTTGGCAAACAAAAGCGCCCGTCCAGGGAGCGCTTCGTCAGCTCTTTATACCACTGCCTTCCATAGGGGAAAACCGCTTTCTCGGCGCCGCCTCAACCAATCCCGTGCCAATCCGGTGCCAGGGCACACACCTCGACCGACAGACCCCGATTCGACTCCACCAGATCATTGCACTGCGCCAGCAGCGCACGGGGGATACGGCTCGGCTCCCAGGGCCGGCCATCCCCCAGGGGAACCCCGTAAGCCGCCTTGATGGGCACCAGATCCCGGGGCAACCACCAGCTCGCCGGTCTCCCCAACCGCTGGGCCAATGCCAGTACTCTGTCGACCCCGGCCGGATCCAGGGCAGTGAGGTGGCTCCAGAGGGTCTGGGGCGGCAAGGCGGCGATCAGGGGCTCCAGCGTGCCGGGATCCTCGGCGGGATACCAGACCAGCAGGGCGTCGGCGGGCAGTGGCAACTCGGCGAAGGCGCCGACGGCATCGGTCGTGATCACCCGCTGTATCTCCCCCTCTCCCCAGAGGATCTTGCCAAGCTGCGCCAGGGTGCGGGCTGGCAGCGCCACCTCCCCCAGGGTCTGGAGCCAGGGGGCGGCATCCAGCAGGGTGCCGCCGCTGAGAAACAGGCTGAACGGCCGTGCGGCCCGCAGACGAAGGGGCAGATCACTGCAAAGCCGGATCCCCTTGTCTTCGAAGTCGATCTGCTCGATGGGGCTGAAATGGCCCTCCCCCTTGCGATACAGGGCCGCCAGCACTCGCTCGTTGACCCTCTCCCCCAGTTGCCAGCCGTGGGATTGCAGCCACTCCTCGGGTTCCGGCGGGGCACTGGCCATCTTCGCCAGCATCAGCTCCCGGGTCAGATAGCGGTGCCCAGCAGGGGTGAGCTCATAGTGATGATTGCCAAGGGCCAGCAGCAACTGGTTGTCCCGAAGCATGCCGATGAGCGGCTGCCATTGACGACCGCGAACAGCCTGGGGGCCGCCTCTCAGCAACTGCTGTGCCAGCGCGCGCCACTCGGGGTGGGTGAAATCGATCAAAGGCATCCTTCCCTATCGGCCAATCTGCTTCAACAAATTGAATAATCTAGCGATTTACCAGAGGAGAACCAAGGGTGCAAAGAAGACAACGTGATATGGCGCAGGGCCAAAGGACGAAAAGTGGTGAAGGGGCCAAAAAACAGAACGGCCAAGCAAGCTTGGCCGTTCATCAACTAAATCAGCGCAGAGGCTAGATTAGAAGTTGTATTGCAGGGCAACAGTGAACTCGTCGTCCTTGTCGTTGATACCCTGGATTTTGTACTCGGTGTACGCCTTGAACTTGGAAGTGAAGTTGTACTGCACGCCCAGCAGGGTTTCGTCGACGATGTCTTCGTAAGAAGAACCGGCGGAGTTGGACAGTACCTTGCCTTCGGCGAAGTTGTAACCGGCCAGGAAGGTCCAGGCGTCAACGTTGTAGGAAGCAGCCAGCTCGTAGCCACGGCCCTTGTCCTTGTTGTTGCCTTGGGTGGTGTTGTCGTAGCTCAGGTCACCCTGGGTGTACATACCGGCGAAGTAGAAACCGTTGATGGCGTAGTGTGCGCCCAGGGCCCACTCTTTCTTGTCGCCAGAAGCGGTGCTGACGGTGCTTTCCAGGTCGGAGTAAGCGTAACCGGCGTTCAGGCCCAGACCGAAGTCGAAGTCGTAGCCAGCAGCAGCGGCGTAGCCGTAGTTGCGCTTGACGTTCGGACCGTAGACGTCGGTTTCCTTGATGCCTTGACCGATGTCAGTAACCTTGACAGCTACGTCATCGTTGGTCTGGTAGGACACTTTGCCCTTGAAGCCACCGAAGGTGTTGGAGTAGATGATCTGGCCTTCTTGACGACCGTCGTAGAAGTTACCTACGTCACCCCATTCGTTGAAGATATCGGTCGGCTCCAGCACGTCGTAGAACGCGGTGTCGGTCTGGCCGAAGATGATCTTGCCGTACTGGGTACCGTCCAGGCCGACATAGATGTGACGGGAGTTGAACTTGTTGTCAGAGTTTTCGGCGGATACTTGCCACTCGGTCTTGGCGATACCGGACCAGGTGTTGTTCAGGCCGACTTTGCCGGACCAGCCCAGACGGGAGGAACCAACCAGTTCAGCGTCGGTGTCGTCGTGGTCTGCGTACATGTTGGCTTGTACACGGCCGTAGATGTCAAAGGAGGTGCCGTCTTTGTCGTAAACGACAGCAGCGTTGGCTGCGGATGCGAACAGAGCCGGGATAGCAATAGCCAGAATTGTCTTTTTCATAGTTTCCAATGCCTACTGTAATTAAACACTAAGTCCTTGTTATTCCCTGTGTTAGCGATGTTCTTTGCATCACTATGGCGCCGAGACTATCACCGGGTTTTCGAATCCGCAATGAAAAAACTTGGAACTTTTTATGAAAACCATAGTCACAGGGAAAAATTTGTGAGCTGAATCTCACAATGTTTGCCCCATCAGGGAAAACGTTTACAGCGATACTCTCTGCCTGAATCCCTCTTTTTTGGTGGTTTATTGCAACCCCCTGTTCCCTCATAACATATGTGCAAAGCCGGGGCTGACCCGACTGCTTCTCCCCTGCCTCGACCAGGGCCGCCTGTTGCGGGTATCCTGTTGCCATCCACACCGACACGGCCACACCTTCTTTATGCTATCGACTCGCCTCAAAGCCACCATCCGCAATACCTATCGCCAGATTGCCGATGGTTTACCCGGTTTTGTGCCGCGCAAGGAGCAGAATTTCCTGGTTGCCGAAATCGCCAAGACCCTGACGGGAGAATATGACAGGAGTCGCCGCATCCTGGTGGCCGAGGCAGGCACCGGCATCGGCAAGTCCCTCTCCTATGCCCAGGGGGCCATCCCAGTGGCACGGCTGACCCAGAAGAAGCTGGTGATCTCCACCGCCACCGTGGCCCTGCAGGAGCAGCTCATCCACAAGGATCTCCCCTTTTATCACCGTCACAGCGAGCTGCCGTTTCGTTTCATGCTGGTCAAGGGGCGCCAGCGCTACTGCTGTGAGCACCTGCTGGAGCAGGCGGCAAACGGCAGCGAGATGGCCAATTTCGAACTCGACTTCGGCGCATTGAGCAAACACAAGCCATCGGATGCTGACAAAGCGTGCTACCAGGGGCTGTGGCAGGCCTACACCGAAGGCAAGTGGGACGGGGATCGGGACAACTGGCCCAAACCCATTCCAGACCCTTGCTGGGATCGCATCGCCGCCGACCGCCACACCTGCAACAAGGCCCTGAGACACCATCAGCACTGCCCCTTCCATCGGGCCCGCAACGACATGGACGCGGCAGACGTGCTGGTGGTCAACCACGCCCTGCTGCTCTCCGACCTCACCATGGGTGGCGGCATCATATTGCCGCCACCGGACGAGTGCATCTATGTGCTGGACGAAGCCCATCACCTGCCCACCATCGCCCGGGATCACGGCGCCGCCAGCGCCAGCATCAAGGGATCCCGCCGCTGGCTGGAAAAGCTGGTGCAAAGCGCTGGCAAGCTGGCCAGGACGCTGAACAAGGAGAGCCTCCTCGACCCCCAGCTCAAACTGCAGGATGCCCTGGCCTCTCTCCAGCCGGATCTCAAGGCCCTCGAGCAGTGGCTCACCAGCAATGATCACCTCTTTGGCGGCGAGCCCCACCACAGATTCGCCGATGGGGTGCTGCCGGATCCCCTGCCCATGCTGGCGGAAAACCTCAAGGAGGCGAGCAAGAAGGCACTGAGGGCGCTGGACAGAATGCAGGGGGCCATCGGCGAGGCGCTCAAGGATGGCGAAATTCGTCGCAAGGAGGCCGAGCCTCTGCTGGCGGAGAGTGGTTTTCACCTGCAGCGGCTCGAGAGCTTCTGCGCCCTCTGGGAGATGCTGAGCCGCCATGTTCCCACCGGCAAGACCCCCCTCGCCCGCTGGATGGCCAGAAGCGAGGACGGGGACATCTGGCTGCACGCCTCCCCCATCGAGGTGGGGTATCTGCTGGAAGAGTGGCTCTGGTCCCGCTGTCTCGGGGCCGTGCTGGTGTCGGCGACCCTCACCGCCCTCTCCTCCTTCAGTTATTTTCGCCACCAGGTGGGGCTCAAGGAGCATGACGGCACCCGCTATCTGCGGCTGCGCTCCCCCTTCGACTACCACAAGGCCGAACTCTATCTGCCCAAGATGGCCCATGAACCCAGTGCCCCCGCCTTCACCCAGGAGTTGATCGATACCCTGCCCCGCCTGCTGGCAGGCAAGGAGGCCAGCCTGGTGCTCTTCTCCTCCTATCGCCAGATGAACGAGGTGGCGGTGGGGCTGCGGGCCAAGGGGATGTCACTCCTGGTACAGGGGGAAGCGTCCCGCAGCGCCCTGCTCCTCTTGCACAAACAGAAGTGCGACGGCGGCCAGGCCAGCATCCTCTTTGGCACCGGCAGCTTCTCGGAAGGGCTGGATCTGCCCGGCCACTACCTCACCAACCTGGTGATCACCAAGCTCCCCTTCGCGGTGCCCAACTCCCCCGTGGAAGAGGCGACCGCCGAGTGGATAGAGCAGCGCGGCGGCAACCCCTTCCTGCAACTGACGGTGCCGGAGGCGTCGCGCAAGCTCATCCAGGCCTGTGGCCGCCTCATCCGAAAAGAGGCGGATAGGGGGCGGGTCACCATCCTGGACCGGCGCCTGCTGACCAAGCGCTACGGCAAGGGCCTGCTGGACGCCCTCCCCCCCTTCACCCGACGCATCGAGTGACACGGCTGACGCCCGCCATGCGCTCCCCTGACCCTCATGTCAGGAGGTGGCAGGAAGATAGAAGAGCACGCTGCCCGCAGGACTCGGGGCAGCGGGATCCACACCCCGCACACCGGAAGGCGCCATAAACGGCTATTGCCGCTGTGGGGCAAACCTGTAAAAATGACCCCCTATTTTTCAGTGGGCAATTGCCTGACTGTTCAAGGAGATGAAATGAAACTGACTGTTCTGGTACCGGCCCTGGCTGGTCTGTTGTGGGCAGGTAGCGCCCTGGCCGCTAGCCAACTGGAAATTACGAATCCCTATGTCATCCAGCTGCTCGATGGCGAACCCGTCAACCCCCAGCTGCTCGACAAAGCCACCGTCTTCTCCCTGGAGCCCGGCAGGCACCAGGTCGTGGTCGCCTTCGAGGGCAACTACTCCAGCCGCAGTGAAACCAAGCTGGTCACCGCCGAGCCCCTGGTGATCAACTTCACCGCCGCCGACAACCAGCAACTCTTCCTCGACTTCAAGAAGCCCCGCAAGGAAGAAGAAGCCAAGCGTTTCGTCAAGGAACAGAACGTCGTTCTGAAAGACAAATCCACCGGCCAGGTCCTGAAATCCGAGCAGTTCGTCATGCCGACCGTGGGTGGCTTCCAGCTGACCCGTGACTATCAGCAGGAGCTGCTGAAGATGGGCAAGGCCTTCAACCAGCCCAAGACTGTGTCCGTCTCCACCGCCGCCGTGATGGCTGCCGCCAGCGCACCGGTGGAAGTGGCCCCGAGCAAGGCCATGAGCAACCCGGAAGCCCTGACCCAGCTGCAGAGCTGGTACAACAAGGCCGATGCGGAGACCCGTAAAGCCTTCCAGATCTGGGTGATCCAGCAGCAGTAAGGCGCATCGCACGCCTGCATCGAGGGGAGCCTGGCTCCCCTTTTTCATACCCGTTCATGGCCGATGCTTCATGTCACTGCGCATCTTCTATCACCCCCACTACTCCGCCCTGAGGCTGCCCGAGCGTCACCGCTTCCCCCTGGCCAAGTACCAGGCGCTGTTTGAACGCCTCGTCGCCCTCGACTATCCGCTGGCACAGGCCACCCCTGCCAGCCGTGAGCAGATAGAGAAGGTGCACGATGCGGCCTATGTACAGGCCGCCCTCACCGGTACCCTCGATGAAGGGGCCATTCGCCGGCTCGGCTTTCCCTGGTCTCCCCTGCTGATTGAACGTACCCTGCACTCGGTCGGCGCCACCCTGGCCGCCAGCCGCCACGCCCTTGCGCAGGGCTGCGGACTGCAGATTTCCGGCGGCTACCACCACGCACACCGGGGGTTTGGCAGCGGCTTCTGCCTCTTCAACGATCTGGTGATCGCGGCACGAACCTGCCTGGACGAGGGACTCTGCGAGCGGGTACTGATCGTTGATCTCGATGTCCATCAGGGGGATGGCAGCGCCGCCCTGTGCACGGGCAGCCGCGACATCATCACCCTCTCCCTGCACGGGGAACACAACTTCCCCCGCCACAAGCCGGCCTCCCATCTGGACTTTCCCCTGCCAAGCGGCATGGAGGACGACGCCTATCTCGAGACCCTGGACCAGGCCCTCGCCCTGGCTCATCGCCTCTACGCCCCTGACTTCATCCTCTATCAGGCCGGGGTGGATGTGCACCGGGACGACGAGCTGGGCTACCTCTCCCTGAGCGACTCAGGCGTGCGCCAGCGCGATGCCATGGTCTTTGACTCTGCGCTTCGCCACGGGCTGCCCATCACCGCCGTACCGGGAGGGGGTTACCGGCGAGACTGGCAGCAGTTGATCCCGCTGCACCTCTCGCTCTTTGAAGTAGCAAGGCACCGGTTTGGTTGAGCGGCACCACCCGGCCCATGACGAAAAAGAGGCGCCCCTTGGGTCGCCTCTTCTATATCCGTGCGCAGGGATGATGACGCCGTCTGCCCTCAGGCATGGGCCATTGGCGTCGGGTGCTCGCCCATCTTGCGCAGCAGCATCAGCAGATAGACCAGGGAGACCCCGGCAATCACCATGAACAGCAGATGATCCGAGTAGTGCTGCATCAGGAGCGCCGTCAGGGTCGGCCCGAGCAGGCTGCCGATGGTGTAACTCAGCAGCAGCGCCTGGTTCATGGCCACCAGTTGATGCTGCTCCACCTTCTCGCAGGCCCAGGCCATGGCCACCGGATAGAGCGTGAAGCCCGCGGCCCCCAGAATGAACAGCGTCGGTCCCATGGCTGCGTTGCCGAGCATCGCCATGGCCCCCAGGATCACCACCAGCACCTGTACCCGCAGCACCGGCAGGCGCCCGAAACGATCTGCCAGACGCCCCACCGGCCATTGCCCCAGGATGCCGGCGCTCACCATCACCGCCATCCAGTAGCCGATGGCCCCGTCGCTCACCCCCTGGTGGTTCAGATAGAGCGGCATCAGACCATAAAGCACCCCCAGCACGATGCCGGAGAGGATGCAGCCGTTCACCCCCAGACGCGCCTGACGCAGGCGCAGCATCGGCCAGACCGGAGTCCTGGCCTGGTGGTTGCCTGACGGACTGGCGATGCGGGTGAACAAGAGCGGCAGCATGGCCGTCAACACCAGGGCGGTCACCCAGGGCAGCACCGCCATCAGCGACGTCGACACCTTGCTCACCAGCAGTTGCCCAAGCACAGTGCCCACGTAATAGACCATCATGTAGGCGGCCAGCAGGCGACCCCGATTGCGGGCGTTGCCGCTGCACATCAGCGCGCTCTCCACCACCACCCAGATCATGGCGCAGCCGACACCGGCGATGAATCGCCAGGCGAGCCAGCTCCAGAACGTCACGGTAATGCCGAGCCCGACGCAGCCTGCGGCAAAGAGCGCACTGGCCAGGTAGTAACTGCGATTGAAGCCGCAGCGGGCGATGAGTCTGCCCGCCAGCAGGGTTCCCAGCAGGTTGCCGGTGAAATAGGAGGAGCCGACCATGCCGACCTGCCAGGTGGGCAGATGCTCATGGGCGAGCCAGAGCGGCACCAGGGTATTCAATACCGCGATGGCCAGGGTCAGCAACAGCAGGCCACAGAGCAGGAGCAGCACCGGGCGGGAGTATGTGGTCATGGATAGAACCGTGGGGAGAGGCAAAATGCGAGCGCATCATGCCACCGCCTGTGCCTTTGTCAATCGGCACTGAGGCCGGGCCGCAAGGTTTTTCTGCCCACCGTGATGGCAACGCGGCAAGGCCCTCCCCTGACGGGAGCCTCATCCCCTTGATTGGCCGACACCTTGGTCATGAAAAGGAGAAGCGGGCGGTTGAATATCGACCCTGTGCCTCCCTCACGCCAGAGCGCCATGACCAGAAGAGGCGACCCAGGGCCGCCTCTTCTTGTTATCAAGCACAACCTATTGTGCACAACGCCGGTCAGCGCTGACGCTTCTTGGCGTACTTGCGACGAGCCCGGGCCTGGCGCTCCTCTTCCCGCTCCGCCTTCTCCCTGGCTTTCTGCTCAGCCTCGGCCTCGGCTTCCACTATCTCGACGCTCACCATCTCTGGCGTCTCCAGGGAGATCCGCCCCAGCATGCCGGACCGGAATTCATTGACCAGGATTTCCGAGGCCTTGTGCAGATCCGCAAGCCCCCCCTTGCGCATGAAGCCGCGCTGACGGGCAATGAGATCCAGCAGCTCGATCTCGGTCTCCGGCAGCTCGCTCAGCTGGTAGCGTGCCTTGATGCGCTCCGGATAGGCCTTGATGAAGTAGTCGGCGGCAAACATGGCGATGTCGGCGTAATCGAAGACGGTATCCTTGATGGCCGCCGTGATCGCCAGTCGATAACCGCAGGAGGGCGGGTTGAGCTTGGGCCACAGGAAGCCAGGGGTGTCCGTCAGGATGACGTGGTTGTCGAGCTTGATCCGCTGCTGGGACTTGGTCACCCCCGCCTCGTTGCCGGTCTTGGCGATGATGCGCCCCGCCAGGGTGTTGATCAGGGTGGACTTGCCCACGTTGGGGATGCCCATGATCATGGCGCGCACCCCGCGCAGCTCGAAGTTGCGCTCCGGCAGCATCTCGTGGCACAGGGTCAGCAGTTGCTTGATCATCGTAGGCTCCTGCTGGGTCAGGGGCAGAGCCTTGATCCCCTTCTCCTGCTCCATGTGGGCCACCCACAGCTCGGTGATCTCGGGGTCGGCAAGGTCTGCCTTGTTGAGCACCTTGATCACCGGCGTCTCCCCGCGCAGCTCCGGCACCAGGGGGTTCTCGCTGGAGAAGGGGATGCGGGCGTCGAGCATCTCGATGATGACATCGACCTGGGGCATGACCTCTGCAATCTCTTTGCGGGCCTTGTGCATGTGGCCGGGGAACCAGTTGATGGACATATCCGTTACTCTCTCATTGGCATGCGGTCCCCTCTCGGGGCTGCGGGCGCTCGGGGTTGCGGGTGCGTGGTGATGCGCCAGACCGCTGGCACTCATCGCAAGGGGGCGCATTTTACCTGCTGCGGCCCCGATTTGACAGGCTATTCTGGCCGGGTGTTGTCACCCGGGTGGCCGGATGCCCGCCACGCCACCGGGAGGTGAGTGGCAGAACACAATCAACATAACCCATTGATATAAGATAACATTTACAAGGCGCTTTCACCGCATTGTCATCTCTCTTCACTAAAAGTGTCATCTGCCCCCTCTAGGCTGCGCTCAGGTTTCACAAGGAGCGAACCCCAATGAGAAAGATGGCAGGACTTGCAGTGATGATAGGCGCCGCCCTGGCCGCCGGCTGCAACTCCAACAACGACAGCAACACCCCGGAACCCAGCGCCAAGAACGTGATCTTCTTCCTCGGCGACGGCATGGGTCTCAACACCCTCACCGCCTCCCGGATCTATGGCGTCGGCGAAGAGGGCAGCCTCACCATCGACACCCTGCCGGAAACGGCCTTCATCAAGACCTTCTCCCACGATGCTCAGGTGACCGACTCGGCCCCCTCCATGGCGGCCTACATGACCGGGGTCAAGAGCAACAACGGCGTCATCAGCATGGACAGCGACGCCACCCAGGAGAGCGATTGCAGCCAGAGCGGCGGCAAAGCGGTGACCACCCTGCTGGAGCTGGCCAAGGCCGATGGCCGTGGCACCGGCGTGGTCACCACCACCCGGGTCACCCACGCCACCCCGGCCGCCACCTATGCCCATATCTGCAACCGGGATCTGGAGGCTGATATCGCCGTCCAGATGGTGCCGGGGGGCAGCGGTTACAACAGCGCCCTGAAGGAGGGGCTGGACGTGGTGCTCGGAGGCGGCAGCGGCTTCTTCCTGCCCAGCGCCGACAAGGGTAAGCGGACCGATGGTCGCAACCTCATCGACGAGATGAAGGCGAAGGGCTATCAGTTTGCCGCCACCCTTGACGAGCTGAACCAGGCCGATGCGAGCAAGCCGCTGCTGGGCCTGTTTGGCTCAAGCCACATGAAATATGACCTGGACCGACCCGCCAGCGAGCCATCACTGGCCCAAATGACCCTGGCTGCCATCAAGCAGCTCAAGGGCAAAGAGAAGGGCTACTTCCTGATGGTGGAAGGGGGGCGCATCGACCACGCCCTGCACGACACCAACGCCAAGCGCGCCCTGCAGGATACCCTCGCCTTCGACAGCGCCATCCAGGCCGCCATCAATGAAGTGAAGAAAACCGATCCCGAGCTGAAAAACACCCTGATCGTGGTCACCGCCGACCATGACCACACCCTGGTGCTCAACGGGTACGCCAAGCGCACCGGCAAGACCACGGCAGGCAATGCGGGCGTGCTCGGGCTGGTGAAGAACTACGAGACCGGCGAGCCGAGCAAGGATAGCGATGGCATGCCCTACACCATCATCGGCTTTGGCAACGGCTACAACCGGGTGGACGGCCCGCGCAGCAGCGTGGCGGCCCTCGACGACGCCACCGTCTCCGCCGACGACTATCACCAGGAGGTGGTGGTCAAGGTGGGCGAGATAGGCAACGAGACCCACGGCGGTACCGATGTCTTCCTCGGCGCCATCGGCCAGGGAGCGGAGCGCTTCCACGGCTCTCTCGACAACACCGCCGTGTTCGGCAAGATCAAGGCTGCGGCCAAGCTGTAAGGGATTATCAGGATGAACATCACCATGAAAAAGACGCTGGTCTGCACCGCCCTGCTCGGCACGCTTGGCGGCCTCTCCCAGGCGCACGCCGCCGATGCCAAGAACGTCATCCTCTTTATCGGTGACGGCATGGGCCCCACAGTGCTCACCGCCACCCGCCTGTTCAAGGTGGGGGAAGAGGGGGATCTCGAGATGATGAAACTGCCCCAGAGCGCGCGCATCAAGACCTTCTCCCACGATGCCCAGACCACGGACTCCGCCCCCTCCATGGCGGCCTACACCACCGGCGTCAAGATGAACAACGAGGTGATCGCCATGAGCAGCGACACCAGGGCAGTGGCACCGTCCAAGGATGCCAACGGCAACAAGGGCATCAACAACTGCACCAGCGACAACGGGAGCCCGGTGCCCACCCTTCTCGAGCTGGCCAAGGCGGCGGGCAAGTCGGTGGGGGCCGTCACGACAACGGAGCTGACCCATGCCACCCCGGCGGCGACCTATTCCCATATCTGCCACCGGGATGCGGCCTACGCCATCGCCGAGCAGGCGGTACCAGGCGGAGCCGGCTTCAACCAGGCACTGGGGGATGGGGTCGATGTGCTGATGGGGGGCGGCGCCAACCACTGGACGCCCTACAGCGCCAGCAACAAGGGCGGCCGGGCCGACGGCCGGGATCTCACCGCCGAGCTGACCGCCCGGGGCTACCGCTATGTCACCACCAAGGATGAGCTCTCTGCCGTCAACTCGGGCAAGGTGCTGGGGCTGTTCAGCACCAAGTCCCACCTCGACTACGAACTGGACCGCGTCGCCAAGGGGGCGGCCAGTACCCAGCCGTCCCTCTCCGAGATGACCGCCAAGGCGATCGATCTGCTCAGCCAGAACAGCCAGGGCTACTTCCTGATGGTGGAGGGGGGGCGTATCGACCACGCCCTGCATGCCACCAACGCCAAGCGATCGCTGACCGATGCGGTGGCGCTGGACGAGGCGGTCAAGACGGCCCTCGGCAAAGTGGATTTGAGCGATACCCTGATCGTGGTTACCGCCGACCACGACCACACCATGACCATCAACGGCTATTCCGCCAAGGGCAACAAGGTGCTGGATCTGGTCAAGAACGCCGATGGCTCGACCCAGAACGACGCGGACGGCAAGCCGTTCACTACTCTGGTATTCGGCAACGGCCCCAACCGCCAGGACCAGCGCCCCACCCTTACCAGCGATGAGGTGATGGCGGATGACTACCTGCAGGAGACCGGCGTCAAGCTCGGCTCCGAGACTCACGGCGGCGGCGATGTGATGCTGTTCGCGGGCGGCGCAGGCAGCAGCCAGTTCAAGGGCACCCTCGACAACACCCGGGTGTTCGGCAAGCTCAGGGAGGCCCTCGGCCTGTGATAAAGGGGCCCGGCACCGCGCCGGGCACCTTTTCCGTCGAGCGAGAGACGATGATGAAATATCTGCTTTCTTTATGGCTGCTGGGCAGCGCCCTCTCCTTCCCCCTCCTGGCCGACGAGGTGCCCGATCTGGCCGCCCGCATCCGCTACGTGGACAGGGTGACCGGCAGCGACGGCATCACCCGGGAGAGCCAGTGGCAGGAGAAGTGGCTGCGGGTCGGTGACCAGGTGTGGAGCCAGCGGCTCATTCCCGTTCCCCTGGCCCGTGGCTATCACGCCACCCACGATGCCCGCCCCGGCCACAAGCACTTCACACACCAGATGGCGGCGCGCTGGGTCACCCGCAGCGAGGGAGACGCACTCCAGTTGCGCTACGCCGATGCCTGGCACAACCAGCTGGTGGAGGTGCCGCAGGAGGAGTACGGCCAGGTGGCCTTCAAGCCGGAGTGGGCGCGGATCCGCCACCTCATCAACCCTGCCCTGTTGGAGGGAATGACACCGCTGGATGAGGCCGCCCCCGACCAGGCGAACTGGTATGAGACCCGCGAAGGTCGCCAGCGTACCCGCATCCTCTGGTCGAGCCGCTGGCAGTTGCCCCTGGTGGTGGAGTCGGCAAGCCTCGACGGTTATCGCAGCTACCGGATGGAGGTGACGCTCAAGCCGCTGCCAAAGACCCTCCCCTGGCAGCAACTGGCAGGGTACCAGACCCTGGATCTGCGGGATTTCTTCGACTGATCCCCCCAGGCGGCAATCGCCTGGCTGACATGGCGTAACGGGATGTTACACTCTCTGTACTCATCCCGGACCCGAACATCCATGCGCCTTGTTACTCTGCTTCTGCTGCTCTCCCCTCTGATCGTCTGCGCCTTTTCGGCCCGTGCCGTGGTCGTCGTGGCCGCGGACATTCCCCCCTATGTGATCCGCGCCCAGCAGGGTGCGCCGAGCGGCATGGCCATCGAGGTGCTGGAGGAGGCTGCCCGCCGCCTCGGGGAACCGCTCGAGATCGAGTTGATGCCGCTGGCTCGCGCCCTCAGCCAGGCCAGCCACCGCCCGGATGTCCTGTTGTTGCCCCCGGCCCGAAATCCCCAGCGCGAACCACTGTTTCTCTGGATTGCCCCCCTGCTGGAGGAGGCCTTCGTGCTGGTCAGCCATCGCCGTCACCATCCAGCGCCGCTCTCCATGAAGACACTGCCAGGTCTCACCGTTGGCGTGATGCGTGGCTCCCATAGCCAGAGCCTGATCCAGCCGCTGACAGGGGTGACCCGGGAGCTGGTCACCGAGGAGGTCAGCAACGCCAGCAAGCTGGCGCGCGGCCGCATCCAGGCATGGGCGGTGGCCTGGAACACCGCCCGTTACAACCAGCAGCGGGCGGGTCTGCCGCTCCCGGATCTGGTGCGAGGCGAGACCTTGCAGCAGAGCACCCTCTACCTGGCCGCCAGTCCCCGCTTCTCCCGCAGCGAGGCGCTGCGCTGGCGCCGGGTCATTCAGGAAATGAGGGAGGATGGCAGTCTCGCGCGCATCCTGCACCAGTACGATTACCAGGCTCCCTGATGAGACAGTCAGTCCAATTGCCAAACCACCCCAGAATGGTTATGGTATCTCCATGAAAGCAATCATGATTTTTTCCAGTACGCTCACACCCCGCTGAGCCCCCGCCCTCGCCCCGCTGCGCGAGTCGCTCGGGGGCATCGCTTTTGCTGTCTGCTTTTTACCCTTGCACCGTTTTTTGTCGACCAGTCTGCCCGTCATCCTGGTCCCTTCAGTCATTGATAAGGAAATACCCTATGAAACAGCCTCATCTCGTCATCTCCAGCCTGGATCTGGATCGCATTGAACAGCTGCTTGGCAACCACCCCCAGCACCTGGCCCTGCAAGAGGAGCTGGATCGCGCCGAGATCCGCGAACCCGCCGACATGCCGCCGGACGTGGTGACCATGAACAGCACGGTGCGCTTCAAGATGCAAAACAGCGGCAACGACTTCTGCCTGACGCTGGTCTATCCGAAGGATGTGCAGGGGGACGAATCGAAGATCTCCGTGCTGGCGCCAGTGGGCAGCGCCCTGTTGGGGCTCAAGGTGGGTGACAGCATCGCCTGGCCGGGGCCGGCCGGTCGCACCATCCAGGTGGAGATCCTGGAAGTGGTCTATCAGCCGGAACGCGCGGGGGAGCTGCACCGCTGACAGGCGGCTAGGCGGCCATTCTGGTCTGATGCGACCAGGTAGCTGACTCGGTATGCCTTTGTCCGGTCGGAGCCAAGGGCCGCCGGCCGGGCATGACCTGACGGGGGATCAGGCCCCCTGACAAATCCGGTTCTTGCCCTCCCGCTTGGCCTGATAGAGAGCGCGATCGGCCTGGCTGAACAGGGTGTCAAAGTGCCATTCGCGGGCGCTGGGCGCCCACCCCAGGCTGGCCGTCACCCGGACCCCCTTCAGCCCCAGCGTTTCTATCCCCTGGCGGATCTGCTCGCAGCGCGCCTGCTGGGCCAGGGGGTCCCGCTCGGGCAACAGCAGCACAAACTCCTCCCCGCCGAAGCGGCTGGCCACCAGATCCCGCTGGCCGGCAAGATAGCGACCCACCGCCTCCAGCACCCTGTCCCCTGTCTCGTGACCGTGGCGATCGTTGATCTGCTTGAAGTCGTCGAGATCCAGCACCACCAGCGCCCCCTGCCTTGCCATCGTCACGCAGTGGTCCATGAAGCCGCGCCGGTTCAGGAGGCCGGTCAGGGGATCCTGGCTGGCCTGTCGACGCAGGGCCAGGGCCCGGTACTGGGTACAGAGCAGCAGCACCCCGAAGGTCGACAGATAGTTGCCCATCAGCATGGAGAGGAAAGGGAGCACATTGACCGCATGCTGATCCATCAGGACCCGCACCTCGCCACCGAGCAGGGCCCCCATGCGCACCAGATTGAAACCGTAGAGCAGGATATTGACCACGGTGAACACCAGCACAGCGGGCAGATAGTCAGGGTAGCCATGACGCCAGATGAGCCAGACAATCACCGCCCCCACCATCATGTAGCTCAGGCAGGCCAGCAGCACCCGGGGGGCCATCTTGTCGTTGAAGATGACGCTCCAGCAGAGGATAAGTAGGTAGACCAGCATGAAGAGGGTGAATGCTCGCCAGTTTGGCGGCTCTCCGAAGAAGCGCTGGATGGCGAGTGGCATCAGGGCGAGGCAGAAGGTGATGAGCAGGTTGGCCAGCCAGATCCCCGCGATATGGGGGGAAAATGCCTGCATGAAGAAGAGCGATTGCGCCGCCAGGGCACAGAGGCTGGACCACCACCAGAGCCCGAGACCGGGTATTTCCCTATGGGTCGACCAGATGATGGAGAGGGTGATGAATCCCAGGCTGTAGCCCCCGAGGGCCATCAACATCAGGGTAAATACGTCCAGATTGAGCAGAATTGAGGCGTCCATTCCTGAACCTTCCAATGGGGATGGCTGAGTATATGGGAAGCCCATGACAAGACACAGAGGGAGCCTATGGGCCGGGCAAAAATATTTGCCCGACTCGCACGCCCAACACCCCGTGAAGCGTGCCGGACAACGCCCTGTCTGTGCCCGGATTTTCCACCGAGACGGCCGCCGGATATTTTGCACTTGAACCGGCGCCATTAGATAGATATGTTGTTTTCATGTGGTTTTATGAGTCACCACGAGGGATAAAAGTCTCCATAACTTATTGAGTCTTCTGGCACAAACAGGTTTTGGTACATTTTTCATCCAACGAACCATTCATAGAATCTCATATGGGGCTTTTGCCCCGACCAAGACAATAATCCTGTCTTGCCTGCTGCCGGATGCAGCAGTCTCTTGTGCCATGGAGTCGCACGGGAGCAGGTTCAAGGCCGACCACATTTACGACAGAGACGTCATTTATGATCAAAAAACTCATTCTCTCTACCCTGCTGCTGTGCGGGCTGGCCAACGCCGCGCCCACTTCCACCCTGGATGCCGTGCTGGAGCGCGGTGTGCTGCGGGTCGGCTTCGATGCCGGCTATCAACCCTTCGAGATGACCAACAAGCAGGGCCAGTACATCGGCTTTGACGTGGATCTCGCCAAGATGGTCGCCAAGGAGATGGGCGTGAAGGTGGAGTTCGTCAACACCGCCTGGGACGGCATCATCCCCGCGCTCTTGACCGACAAGTTCGACGTCATCATGGGCGGCATGACCGTCACTCCCCAGCGCAACCTGCGCGTGAACTTTGCCGATCCCTACATCGTCGTCGGCCAGACCATCGTGCTTCGCAAGGACAAGGCGGGCGAAATCAAATCCTTCCAGGACCTCAACGATCCCAAATACAAGATCGCGGTCAAACTCGGCACCACCGGCGAGCAAGCGGTCAAGCGCATGATCCCCAAGGCCACCCTGCTGCAGTTTGAAACCCAGGATGACGCCAAGCTGGAAGTAATCAACGGCAAGGTGGATGCCTTCGTCTACGACCTGCCCTACAACGCCATCTTCGCGTCCCAGAACCAGGGCGCCGTGGTGCACCTCGACAAGCCGTTCACCTTCGAGCCGCTGGCCTGGGCCATCCGCAAGGGGGATCAGGACACCCTCAACTGGTTCAACAACTACCTGCGCCAGATCAAGGGCGACGGCAGCTACGACCGTCTCTACAAGAAGTGGTTTGAATCCACCGCCTGGCTGAACCAGCTCAAATAACCTCTCAAAGGGGCGGCATGCCGCCCCTTCACGCAGACTCCCCACACGATAACGACAAAAGAGGTTGTGACAGTGATCAACCCCAAACTCACAAGACAGATGGAAAAACAGCCCAATCAGCTGCTCTGGCACGGGATCTTCCTGCTGCTGGTGCTGGCCGCCATTTTCGGCATCTACAAGGCCGTGCAGGCAGTGGATTACACCTGGCGCTGGGAACGCATTCCCCAGTACATCGCCTATCAGGCAGAACAGAAACACTATGCCGAGTTTGACGGCACCGTGGTGGCGGACAAGGGACAGCTCTTCCTGCAAGACGATCTCGACCCCAGCCGCCGTCAGGCCATCGCTCCCAAGGGCTCCCAGCTGGCTGAAGGGGATACCGTCTTCCTCGGCGATACCCTGGATGTGCAACTGAGCTGGACCGCCGGCCCCATTGCCTGGGGCGTCTGGGTCACGGTCAAGCTATCCCTGGTGGCGGGCATCTTCGCCATCCTGCTTGGCACCCTGGCCGGGCTCGCCCGCCTCTCCCCCAATCCGGCCCTGCGCAACCTGGCCGTGACCTATGTGGAGCTCATCCGTGGCACCCCGTTGCTGGTGCAGATCTTCATCGTCTATTTCTTTATCGGCACCGTGCTGAACCTCGACCGATTCACCGCTGGTGTGGCGGCGCTCGCGGTCTTCACCGGCGCCTACGTGGCGGAGATCGTGCGCGCCGGCATCAGCTCCATTCACAAGGGGCAGATGGAAGCGGGCAGAAGCCTTGGCATGACCTCGGCCCAGACCATGCGCTACGTCATCCTGCCCCAGGCCTTCAAACGGGTGCTGCCACCGCTCGCGGGTCAGTTCATCAACCTCATCAAGGACTCCTCTCTGGTCTCCGTCATCTCCATCACGGATCTCACCAAGGCGGGGCGCGAAGTGGTCAGCTCCACCTTCAGCCCGTTCGAGGTGTGGTTCACCGTGGCCCTGCTCTATCTGGTGCTGACCGGCACTCTCTCCTTCCTCGTGCGTCGTCTGGAGGTGAAATATGCGCGCAGCAACTGATCCCGTTATCAAGGCGCCATCGGTGTCGAAACGTTCTGCCATCACCGGCACTCCCTGCCCCTTCCCGGTGCGTCGTCTGGAGGTGAACTATGCGCGCAGCAACTGATCCCATCATCAAGGCGACCGGTGTAGAGAAGTTCTACGGCACCGAGGTGCACGCCCTGAAAAACGTCAGCACCCAGGTGGCCGAAGGGGAAGTGGTGGTGATCGTGGGGCCGAGCGGCTCGGGCAAGTCCACCTTCCTGCGCACCCTCAACCAGCTGGAGACCATCAACGATGGCAATATCGTGGTCGACGGCATCAGCCTCACCGAACCCGGGGATGTCAACAAGCTGCGGGAAGAGGTGGGCATGGTGTTCCAGTCCTTCAATCTCTTCCCTCACCTGACGGTGCTGGACAACATCACTCTGGCCCCCCAGAAGGTGAGAGGGCTCTCTCGCCAGGAGGCTGAGGAGCGGGCCAAGGCCCTGCTGCTCAAGGTCGGTCTCTCCAACAAGGCCCAGAGCTACCCCTCCCAGCTCTCCGGCGGCCAGCAGCAGCGGGTGGCCATCGCCCGGGCGCTCGCCATGCAGCCGCGCATCATGCTGTTTGACGAGCCCACCAGCGCCCTCGACCCCGAAATGGTGGGAGAGGTGCTGGACGTCATGAAGGGGTTGGCCCGCGAAGGGATGACCATGGTGGTGGTGACCCACGAGATGGGCTTTGCCCGGGAAGTGGCGGACAGGGTGCTCTTCATGGAGAGCGGCGAGCTGCTGGTGGACGAGAAACCCGCCGACTTCTTCGACAATCCCCCCTCCCCGCGCTTGCGCCAGTTCCTGAGCCAGGTGCTATAACCCGCGATGCACCAGCACGAAGAGGGAGCCCATGGCTCCCTCTTCTATGCTTGCCTTCCCCCACCATGTCATTCCCTGGCGCATTGCTTGCCGCAGCCTTTTGCCATCGGGTTGTCACCACGCCAACGAGCAAGGATGTTAATGAAATTTTAAATTCATCCGGTATGCTGACATCCAACTGGTCCAACCGGATGGCTCACATGGATGTGCAACTGCTCCTGCTCTACCTCTCGCCCCTCTTTCTGGTCTTCATCGGCTGGGAGATGCTCTACCTGCGAAAACACGGCGCCGCCTATCCCACGGCGGGTTACCAGTGGAAGGATCTCTTCGCCAATGCCACCCTGGCACTGATGCATCAGGGGGGCGATGCCCTGGCAGCCATTGCCATCGCCTATCTCTATGACACCTTCTGGGGCTGGCGACTATTCGATATCGAACTGAACCTCTGGAGCCTCTTGCTGCTCTTTCTGTTGCAGGATCTCTGCTACTGGCTGTTTCACTTCGCGAGCCACCATGTGCGCTGGCTCTGGGCCTCCCACGTGGTGCACCACAGCTCGGAGCGGCTCAACCTCTCCACCGCCTTTCGCCAAAGCCTGATGTACCCGGTCTCCGGCATGTGGCTGTTCTGGATCCCCATGATCCTCATCGGCTTCCCCCCCGAGGCGGTGGTGGCCACCGTGCTCTTGAGCCTGGGTTTTCAGTTCTTCGTTCACACCCAGGTGGTGGGCAAGCTGGGCAAACTTGAATGGATCTTCAACACCCCCTCCCACCACAGGGTGCACCACGCCAGCAACGCCAGATACATCGATCGCAACTTCGCCGGCGTGCTCATCATCTGGGATCGGCTGTTTGGCACCTTCGTGGAAGAAGACTTGGGCGAGCCGTGCCGTTTCGGCATCACCAAGCCAATCCACAGCTTCAACCCGCTCACCCTCACCTTCCACGAGTGGCGCGACATGCTGCAAGAGGCCCGTGGCCTCCCCTGGCGGCAAAAGCTCGCCGTGCTGTTTGGCAAGCCAGCGGGTCCCGCCAGCCGCTGAGCACGCACTGTAGGCAATCAGCAGACAAAAAAAGAGCGCCCCCTTGGGCGCTCTCTTGCATTGACGGTCACACCTGTCAGACGTGAACGAAGGACCAGACGGCGGGGATCAGGCTCAGCAGCGTCACCCCGGCCAGCAGCCGTTCGCGCCCGCTGAGCCGCTGTTCGGCGCCGAGCTGGCGACGGCTGTAGAGAAACAGCAGCAGACCCGGCCCGTAGAGCAGAAGCGACAGCAGCAGGTACTCCACCCCGGCGGCGTAGAGCAGCCAGAAACCATAACCGCTCGACACCAGCGCCACCACCCGCATCAGGCCGCGGCCCTGCCCCCCCTTGCCACTGAAGACCAGCTTGAGCAGGAAGAGGCCGATGAGCAGGTAGGGCACCAGGATCATGGAGGTGGAGATGAGCAGCAGGTTGGTGTACCCCTTGCCAAGCAGCCACACCAGCAGCAAGCAGCCCTGCACGGTCAGGCTGGTGAGCCAGAGCGAGGCGATGGGGGTGCCGTTGCGGTTCTCGCGCCGGAAGATGGCCGGGAAGGCCCCGTGACGCGCCGCACTGAACGGCACCTCGGCCGAGAAGAGGGTCCAGCTCACGTAGGAGGCGAGCACCGACACGATGAGGCCGGCGCTGATGAGCAGCTTGCCCCAGGAACCCGTCATCTGGGCCATCAGTCCCGCCATGGAGGGGTTGGGCAGGGCCGCAAGCTCCGGGCGGCTCAATATTCCGAGCGCCAGCACCGAGATGAGCACATAGAGCAGCAGCGCCAGCACCACACCGAGCACGGTGGCGGTGCCCACGTCCCGCTTGTTTCTCGCCCGGGCCGAGAGCACCGCTGCCCCTTCGATGCCGGTGAAGACCCAGAGGGTGATGAGCATGGTGTTGCGCACCTGCTCGGAGACCGGTACCGCCAGGGTGCTGCCCTCCTGATCCGCCGCAAAGGTGACCGGATCGAACCAGTAGCAGGCGAACAGGATGAACAGCAGCAGCGGCAGGCTCTTGGCCAGGGTCGCCACCAGATTGAACAGGGCCGCCTGCTGCACGCCGCGGGCCACCAGCAGGTGCACCGCCCAGAGGATGCAGGACTCGCCGATGAAGGCCGCCAGGGTGTTGCCCTCGCCAAACCAGACCCGCTCCGGCGTGTCGACGAAGCTGCCCAGCGCCGCGAAGGCGATCACCAGATAACCCACCACGCCGATGGTGGCACAGAGCCAGTATCCCCAGGCGGAGAAGAACCCCACCAGCTCGCCAAAGCCGGCTCGGGCATAGCTGTAGATGCCGCCGTCGAGCTCGGGTTTGAGCCGCGACAGGTAAAGGAAGCTCATGGCCAGCGCCAGTATGCCGACCCCGGTGACGGCCCAGCCGATAAGCACGGCGCGAGCGCCCGCCACATCGGCCATGTTCTGGGGCAGGCTGAAGATGCCGGCCCCCACCATGGAGCTGAACACCAGCGCAGTGAGGGACCAGAGCCCGATCTTGCTCTCTTTCATGGGCGCTCCTTAACGCAGCCGGCTGGCCAGCGCCTCGATGTGTTCCGGGCCGATGCCGCAGCAGCCGCCGATGAGGTTTGCCCCGGCTCTGCGCCAGCGCTCGGCCCAGCCGAGGTAATCCAGCGGCCCCAGATCGCCGCGGATCTCGTCCAGACCGTCATTGGCAGTCGCCTCCTTGGGCTGGGGCGGGAAGGCGTTGGCATAGGCGCCGAGGCGAACGTCGGTGCGCCCCTGAACCTGCAACGCGGCGACGGCCACCTTGAGCGCCCCTTCAATCACCTCGGGCTGGCAGCAGTTGAACAGGATGGCATCCACCCCGGCCGACGCCAACGCGGTCACGGCATCCGCCACCCGCTCGCCGGAGCGCAGGGTGGGCTCGCTGCCCGGCGCCTCGTCTTCCAGAGTAAAGGAGACCCAGAACGGCTTGCCGTCCTCGGGCAGCAGGGCCTTGAGGGCCAGGGGCTCGGCGATGAGGCTCATGGTCTCCGCCAGCCAGAGATCCACATGGGGTGACAGGGCACGGATAAGCGGTGTCGCCAGCTCGCTCACCCGCTCGGCCTGATAGAGGTCCGCACGATAGGAGCCAAAGAGCGGCGGCAAGGAACCAGCCACCTTGACGGCTCCCCCCTGCTCGTCGGCCACGTCTCGGGCCAGTTGCCCGGCCAGAGCCGCAAGTGCCTCCCCTTGGGCGGCAAAGCGCGCCTCGCCGATATGGAAGGGCACCAGGGCATAGCTGTTGGTGGTGATCACCCGGGCACCGCTCGTCGCATAGGCCTGGTGTACCTCGCGCACCGTCTCGGGCGCTTCCATCAACGCCAGCGCCGACCACTCCGGTTGACGGAACGGCGCACCACGCCGCGCCAGTTCACGGCCCATACCGCCATCGAGTACCCACAAATCCTGCTTGTCCATCTCTGTCTCTCTGCGTCTCCCCGCCATGACGGGTGTTTATTGTGTGAAACCACATTAAGCCATCAAAACATCTAGACGGCTAGAAATCCCAAATATCATGACCCAAAGTAGAACAAGAGGCAATCGGGGGCTACGAACAAATCCGGGCAAGCTCAGGATGATGGCGGCAAAGGGAGGTCTCCCCGGCACAGGCATCACCTGGCCAGGCACTGAAACGACAAGAGGCCACCCCGGGGGGTGGCCTCTTGTGAAACAGGGGATCAAGGCGGGCACAGCCGCCGATAACCAGGGGCTCAGCGCCCGGCCAGCACCCGCTTGGTCTGCTTGACCCAGTCGGAGACCCGGCCCTGCTGGGGATAGCCCTGCCAGATCTGCTCCCACTGGGCGGGGCTGAGGGGGCGGCCCAGCCGACGCTGCACCCCGGCATAGAGGTAGTCGTGGGCCGTGGTGCGTGCCTGGGCCGAGGTGAGGAACTTGGCAACAGGGTCAGTGAGACGCACGTCCCGCATGCCGAGCAGCGGATAGTCGCTGTGTACCGCCGCCAGCATGGTCTCGCGCATGGCGGATTCGATGTAACCCCGGGCAAACAGGGCGGTGACCGATTCAAGCGACCCTTGATCCGGGCCGTGATACTCCTCGTCGAACACCGGGCTGGGCTCTGCCACGGCGCTTTGCACCACCGCATCGGGATCCTGCTGCGGGACCACCACGGTAGGCTGGGGAGCGACGGGTTTGACAGGCGTCACCGGCTTGCGCGGTGCGCTCTGGCTGCAGGCACCCAGTGCCAGGGCGAGCGCCACACAGGCCAGCGCACGGGAATGAGTCTTCATCTTCATGATTGCTAACGAACTCCTTTAGGATTCCTGAGCGGGCTTCTCATTGCTCGCAGGTTCTACCCGGGTGACCAGCAACTGGTCAATCTTGTAACTGTCGATGTCCACCACTTCGAACTTGTAACCGGCATATTTGACCGAGTCGGTGCGCTTGGGGATCTTGCGCAGCATGTACATGATGAAACCGGCGATGGTCTCGTAGTTCTGGTTTTCCGGGAACTCCTCGATGTCGAAGGCGCGCATCACGTCGGAGATGGGGGTCACCCCGTCCACCAGCCAGGAGTTCTCGTCCCGCTGGACGATCTGCTCTTCCACCACGTGGGTGGCCCACTCCCCCATGACGGTACTCATCAGGTCATTCATGGTGACGATGCCCACCACCAGGGCGTATTCGTTCATCACCACCGCAAAATCGCCGCGATGGTTCTTGAAGTACTCCATTGCCTCGTAGAGGTTGAGGGTGTCGGGAATGATGATGACGTTCTGCACCAGGGAGCCGCTGTTGAGATCGATGCTCTGGCCGCTGATGACGCGGATCAGCAGCTCCTTGGCATCCACGAACCCCTTGATGCTGTCGAGGTTGTGGTCGCACACCAGGAACTTGTTGTGGGGGTGCTCGGCGATCTTCGCCTTGATGCTCTCCTCCCCCTCTTGCAGGGTGAAGTAGATGAGGCTCTCCCGCGCCGTCATGGCGGAAGTGACACCCAGAGACTGGAGCTCGAACACGTTCTCGATGAGCTGGTGCTCCTCGCGCTGGATGACACCGGCTTCGGCACCTGCATCCATCACCGCATAAATATCGTCGGAGGTGATCTCGTCGTTGCGCACCATGGAGATGCGCATCAGCCGGAACAGGCCGTTGGCCATGCCGTTGAACAGCCACACCAGCGGCATCAACAAGGTGACGCACAGCATCATGGGACGCACCACCACCACGGCGATCCGCTCGGGCATGGTCATGGCAAGGCGCTTGGGCATCAGGTCCGCTATCAGGATGAACATGCCGGTGACGAAGACGAACGAGGCCGCGGAGCTAATCTGGCCGAGCCAGGGCCCCTGGTAGAAGCCGGCTATCAGCTCCCTGATGGCGGGATTGAGGGCGGATTCCCCCAGGATACCGCCGAGGATGGCGACGGTATTGAGGCCTATCTGCACCACGGTAAAGAAGTTGCCCGGCTGGGCCTGCAATGCCAGCACCTTCTCGGCGTGGCGGTTGCCCTCGTCGGCCATCACCTGCAACTTGATCTTGCGGGAGGCGGCAAGGGAGATCTCGGAGAGTGAGAAGAACACGCTGCCGGCGACCAGCAGCATCAGAAAGAACAAACTATCGGCAAAACTCATGATTAACCTATTGCTACAGCCGCCTTAGCACAAGACGGCAAACTGGGCCCGGGAAACCGGACCGTGACTCCATCCGGGACTCACACAGGGGCCATATTCTAGCAGAAAAGCGCCCGCTGGGTGGCGTTATCTTGAACTGCCGTGCCATGCAATGAAAAAGGCGCTCAAAGCGCCTTTTTATTCAATCAGAGTTGGATTCCCGTCGTGCAGCCGCGACGGGAGCTCCACCCAAGGCGCCCCATCAGCCCTTGCCGAGCAGATCGCTCAGGTCATCGGCCTTGGTGTGACGCACATCCTTGCCCTTGACGTAGTAGACGATGTACTCGCAGATGTGCTGGCAGCGATCGCCGACCCGCTCGATGGCCCGTGCCGCCCAGAGCACGTTGAGCACCTGCGGTATAGTGCGGGGATCTTCCATCATGTAGGTCATCAGCTCGCGGATGATGGACTCGTATTCGCGGTCCACCTTGTCATCTTCCTTGTAGACCGCCAGGGCGGCATCCAGATCCATGCGGGCGAAGGCGTCGAGCACGTCGTGGAGCATCTTGATGGTGCGACGCCCCATGTTCTCCAGCGACACCAGCGGCGGCTGCGGCTTGTTGGCGTTGTCGGTCAGCATGCGGGCAATCTTGTCCGCCACGTCGCCGATCCGCTCCAGATCCGTGATGGTCTTGATGATGGCCATCACCAGCCGCAGGTCGGACGCGGTGGGCTGACGCTTGGCGATGATGCGGGTGCACTCCTCGTCGATCGCCACTTCCATGGCGTTGACCTTGTGGTCGTTGGCCACGATCTTGCGCGCCGCATCCAGATCCTGGCCATGGATGGCGGCGATGGCGTCGGTGAGTTGCTTCTCCACCAGCCCCCCCATCACCAGTACCTGATTGCGCACGCTCTCAAGCTCGGCATTGAACTGACCGGAGATGTGTTTGTTGAGGTTCATATTGTCCATACCAGTAATCCTTGTTGCTCCGATTATGCCTTAGCCGTTGAACTGACTGCCAATCTGTTTGTTGATGCCCATCTTGTTCATCTCAATCACCCTTGTTGCACCAACATGCCTTAGCCGTTGAACTGACTGCCAATCTGCTTGTTGATGCTCAACTTGCTCATCTCAATCACCGACATCCCTTAGCCGTAACGACCGGTAATGTAGTCTTCGGTCTTCTTCTTGGCCGGGGTGGTGAAGATGGTGTTGGTATTCGAGTACTCGATGAGTTCCCCCATGTACATGAACGCGGTCTGATCCGAGACCCGCGCCGCCTGCTGCATGTTGTGGGTCACGATCACCACGGTGAACTGGCTCTTGAGCTCGTTGATGAGCTCCTCAATGGTGAGGGTGGAGATGGGGTCCAGCGCCGAGGTCGGTTCATCGAGCAGCAGCACTTCCGGCTCGATGGCGATGGCACGGGCAATCACCAGACGCTGCTGCTGACCGCCGGAGAGACCAAAGGCGTTGTCATGCAGACGATCCTTCACCTCCTCCCACAGGGCGGCACCGCGCAGGGAACGCTCGGCGGCCTCGTCCAGGGTACGGCGGTCATTGATGCCCTGCAGGCGCAGGCCGTAGACCACGTTCTCGTAGATGGACTTGGGGAAGGGGTTGGGGCGCTGGAACACCATGCCCACCTGTCGGCGCAGGGCGGAGACATCCACACTCTTGTCATAGATGTTGTGGCCGTGCAGCTGGATCTCCCCCTCGATGCGGCAGATCTCCACCAGATCGTTCATCCGGTTGATGCAGCGCAGCAAAGTGGACTTGCCGCAACCGGACGGGCCGATGAAGGCGGTGACCTGGCCCTTCGGGATCTTCATGTTGACGTTGAACAGCGCCTGCTTGTTGCCGTAGTACAGGTTGAGATCCTTCACCTCCAGCGCAGTCTGCTCCGGGGTCAGGTTGAGCAGGTCGGTGGCGGTGTGCGGGGCCGAACTCGGTGTTACGTTGATCATCTGTTTACCTCAAATTCTCTTGGTGGCAGCGGGCAAACGTCTTGCCCGCTGCCGGAATATCTGGTTGGCAGGGAAGGCCCCTGCCCGTCTCTGTAATGACTGGATTAATGTTCCAGCGACCGGAATTTCTCGCGCAGGTGGTTACGAATACCGATCGCCGTCAGGTTGAGGCCGACGATCACCGTCACCAGCAGGAAGGAGGTGGCGTAGACCAGAGGACGCGCCGCCTCGACGTTCGGGCTCTGGAAGCCCACGTCATAGATGTGGAAGCCCAGGTGCATGAACTTGCGCTCCACATGCAGGTACGGGAAGTTGCCATCCATCGGCAACGTGGGAGCAAGCTTCACCACCCCCACCAGCATCAGCGGCGCCACCTCGCCCGCCGCACGGGCGATGGCCAGGATAAGGCCGGTCATGATGGCCGGGCTTGCCATGGGCAGCACGATGCGCCACAGGGTCTCGGCCTGGGTGGCACCCAGCGCCAGCGAACCCTGGCGAATGGTGCTCGGGATCCGGGCCAGCCCCTCTTCGGTGGAGACGATCACCACCGGCAGGGTCAGGATGGCCAGGGTCAGGGCTGACCAGATGACACCAGGGGAGCCGAAGGTCGGGCTCGGCAGCGCTTCCGGGTAGAAGAGGCGGTCGATGCTGCCCCCCAGGGTGTAGACGAAGAAGCCCAGACCAAACACGCCGTAGACGATGGAGGGCACCCCCGCCAGGTTGATCACCGCGATGCGGATGATCTTGGTCAGGCTGTTCTTGCCCGCGTACTCGTGCAGGTAGACCGCCGCCACCACCCCGAGCGGGGTCACGATGATGGCCATCAGGATCACCATGAAGACGGTGCCGAAGATGGCCGGGAAGACGCCGCCCTCGGTGTTCGCCTCCCGGGGGTCATCGGAGACGAACTTGCCTATCTGGTGGAACCAGTGACCCACCTTGGCCATCAGGCTCATGTCGTTGGGCCAGACCACATCCAGCACCCGGGACATGGGCATGGTCACCAGTTCGCCGCGCATGTCCTTGACGGTGATGCTGTCTCTGTCCGCCTGGGTACGCAGGGAGAAGAGCTCTTTTTCCAGCACCTGATAACGATCGTTCAGGGCCTGACGCTCGCTCGCCAGCTCGGCTTTAAGCTGATCGGTCAGCTTGTCATCCAGCTCGGCCTTGCGCTCTTTCAGGCGCAGGCGCTCCAGCTGGTAGTTGATGCTGCCGATGGCCCCTTTTTGCAGGTCGTTGGCTTGGCTTGAGAGGCCGTTGGCACGGGCCAGCACCCGCTGCAAGGCGGGATGCAGATCCGTGGTCAGCTCCTGGCCATCTTCCTTCACCGAGGTGATGTAACCATAGAAGTTGCCGTTGGTGGCGCGTTCCACCATGGCGAGCTCCGCTGGCTGGGTGCGCGATTTGATATCGGTCTCCAGCACCCAGCGAAAATCGAGGTCGACGAACTCCCGGTTGCCGGTCTTGACCAGATAACGGGTAATCTCTTCGCGATCCTCCCCTTCCAGCGCCTGGCCGGCGGCGCGTAGGCGCTCCACCGGCACCAGCTCCCGGTCGTTGATCTCGCCAATCAGGACGCTCTTGTTGCCGCTTGCATCTTCAAGTTGCCACTCATAGATGGGATGGGGCCAGAAATAGACCAGACCACGCCAGCCAATCAGCAACAACAGACCCAGTACGGCCACCAGACTCAGGCTGACGGCGCCCCCCGTCATCCAGATCCAGGGGGCCCCCGATTTAAACCACTTACCCATTGTCGATTCCTTAGTCCTTACAGAGAGCTGTACTTTTCACGCAACCGCTGGCGGACGAATTCGGCCAGGGTATTGAACAAGAAGGTGAACACAAACAGCACGAAGGCGGCGAGGAAGAGCACCCGGTAGTGGGAGCTGCCCACTTCCGACTCCGGCATCTCCACCGCGATGTTCGCCGCCAGGGTCCGCAGCCCCTGGAACATGGAAAAGTCCATGATGGGGGTGTTGCCGGTGGCCATCAGCACGATCATGGTCTCGCCCACGGCGCGGCCAAGGCCCATCATCACCGCCGAGAAGATGCCCGGGCTCGCGGTGAGGATCACCACCCGGCTCAGGGTCTGCCACGGGGTCGCCCCCAGCGCAAGCGAGCCCTGGGTCAGGTGCTTGGGCACCGAGAAGACCGCGTCTTCGGCGATGGAGAAGATGGTGGGGATGACCGCAAAGCCCATGGCGATACCGACCACCAGGGAGTTGCGCTGGTCAAACTTGATGCCCATGTCGTGGGTCAGCCAGATGCGCGAATCACCGTGCATGAAGGCGTTCTCGATGATGGGGCTCAAGGCGAAGGCGCCCCATCCGATGAACAGCAGCACAGGGATGAGCAGGATGGCGTGCCAGCCTTCCGGCAGCCAGGTGCGGCCGCGCTCCGGCAGATAGTTCCACACCAGGGCGGTGAGCAGCATGCCCATGGGCAACAGGATCAGCAGCAGGATCACCCCGGGCAGGGCCCCTTCGATGATGGGCGCGAGCCACAGACCCGCCAGGAAGCCGAGGATGACGGTCGGCAGCGCCGCCATGATCTCCACCGTCGGCTTGACGTATTTGCGCAGCCCCGCCGACATGAAGTAGGCGGTGTAGATGGCACCGGCGACACCCAGGGGCACCGCGAACACCATGGCATAGAAGGAGGCTTTCAAGGTACCGAACACCAGGGGCACCAGGCTCAGCTTGGCTTCGAAGTCGTTGCTGGCGGAGGTGGACTGCCACACGTACTGGGGCTCGGGATAGCCTTCATACCACACCTGTTGCCAGAGGGCAGACCAGGTTACCTCGGGGTGATCGTTCTCGACGTCAAAGACCTTGAAGTCATCCCCCTGCTGGGTCAACAGCAGGTTGTGGCGAGGAGAGATGGCAACGGCAGCCAGGTTGCCCCCGTCAATCTTCTCGCCAAGCAGCTTGGCTTCGCCGGTGGCATGGAAGAAGTTGATGGTGCCGTCGCTGCCTGCGCTGATGAAGCCCTTGCGAAAGTGCTCGGGGGTCAGCAGGGCGACCGGCGCATCGCCCTTGAAGTCACGGATCTGGGTGAACTGGCGCTTGCCATCCTTTGCCACCTCGAACCACTGGGAGATGACGCCATTGTCGTTGCCCACCAGCAGGGAGGACGCACCGGAGAGCAGGGCCACCTGAGTCACGCTGGCATTGGGGGCGTTGATCTCCATGACATTGCGCAGGGAGATGTCGCTCAGGTTGTGGATGTCATAGACCGACAGGCGGTTGCCCTCGCGCACGAACAACAGGCGCAGGTTCGGGGTCAGCAGCATCTGGTCAACATGGCGTGGCAGGGACGGAATGGTGTAGGTCTGGTTGCTCCACTCGATTTCGCCGGAGAGGAAATTCTCCTCGCCGCTCATCACCATCAGCACACCACGACCATCTTCGGTCACGGCCGCAGTCGCCATCTTGTCCTTGGTCGCCTCGAAGACCATGCGCGTCAGCGCCTTGCCCTGGGGATCGATTACCACGGGGGTCTCGCCGAAGGGATATTGCAGGCTGGGCTCAATGACGCGAACGTCATTGGGATAGGAGATCTTGAAATAGGGTTGCACCACCTGAGCCTTGCCGTCGGCAAACCCATAGGCGATGAGTTTCTGGCCCGGCGCAGGCGGCGCGACCGCCGTGATCTCGCCGTTCACCTGCGCCTCGCCAATCACCTGTCCGGTCTTGATCTTGCCATCCGGTTGCACGGCAAAGAACTTGACCTTCCCCAGGTCGCTGAAGCGGTAACCTATCTCGTTTTGCTCCTCGACCCCGAGCCAGGCGGTCTTGCCCTTGATGGGCAGGGTGAAGGAAGCGGTGCTCTCCATGCTGGCGCCATTGAAGATGGGCTTCACCACATAAAGCAGGTAGAAGAAGATAAGCAACAGCGCCACCAGCACCAGGGCTCCCCCTGTGGTGACGCCATATTTGGCCAATTTATCCTTGATCCGGCGTTTTCGACTGCCCGCCATGACCAGATTTAACGATTCCGATGACATGCAAGACCTCAATGTGAGCTAGGCTTGGCGGCATTATATGGCGGATGCATGACAGTTTTGTTACATCAACAGCGGCAAAGAGCGCAGGCTTCATCGGGGGTGTGGCAGTTGGTATTCGGGGGGAAGCAGGCCGCCGGTCTGGCAGTGAAATAAAAGCAAACGGGGCCATCAGGCCCCGCTGTCATCTTGAGGAAGCGCCTCTTTCGCGGCGAGTCTGGCCGCCTTCTTCTCGGCGCGGCGCCGTTTGAAGAAATCCGACAGCTGGGCCGAGCAGGCGTCGGCGAGCACCTCCCCCGTCAGTGCCACCTGGTGGTTGTGGCGGGGATCCAGCAGGATATCGAACACAGACCCTGCCGCCCCCGTCTTCAAATCCCGGGCACCATAGACCACCCGCTTGACCCGGCTGTGGATGAGGGCGCCGGCACACATGCAGCAGGGCTCCAGCGTCACATAGAGGGTGGTGTCGAGCAGGCGATAGTTTTCAAGCTGCTTGCCCGCTTCCCGAAGCGCCATCACCTCGGCATGGGCACAGGCGTCGTGCTCGCTGATGGAGCGATTCCACCCCTCTGCCACTATCTTGTCCCCCAGCACCAGCACGGCGCCCACCGGGATCTCGCCTATCCCCTCTGCCCTGGCTGCCAGGGCCATGGCATGGCGCATCCAGCGTTCGTCCTGCTCGCGCTGGCTGATCTGTGCTGCAACTTCAGATGGTTTCACGCCCTGATCCTCTCGTCGATATGATGTCGGCTTGCCTGGCCCCTGCACGGCATCGGCCGCGTACTCCCGGATTGCTGCGTCCCGGCCCTGGGCACACCGGGCCCCTTCCCCCTCGCGCTGGCCGGTAGCCGGTAGCCCACGGCAGAAGATGCTGTCAATGAAAGAGAGGCCAAAGGCCCCGGCGACATCGGAACGCCCCGAGTTGGGTGTTCGCCACCCTGTGCCCGCCTAAGGGGGCGGCGATTATGCCAAAACTCCGGCCGGGGCCCAAGTTGCATCTTGGCTGAACAATAAAGAAGCAGTCGGCATCTCCCTGATAAAAAAGGAGTTGCGCCCGCCAAATCATCCGATTAGACTTCCTCCCCGTCAGCCGAGCTGACTCCGTCGGTGTGTAGCGCAGCCAGGTAGCGCATCTGCATGGGGTGTAGAGGGTCGGAGGTTCGAATCCTCTCACACCGACCAAATTCCCCGAAAATAGCCCAGTCAAACGACTGGGCTATTTTTTGCCTGCACGCCCGACGCTTGCCTCTTTTCCTCTCGCCTCCCCCGTTCATTGGGTCGCCGCTTTTTATTGGCATGAATTTTATACAGAACCACTTGAAGCTTTCATAAAGTGCCGCTAGGATACGCAACTTTTCCGCCGGCCATAAAAACAGGGAGGTGGACACTAGGGTGATGGAATCACCGACCGGCTTGCAATCAATGAGGCAAGCATCCATGACCCAAGCTGTTGACTCCCAGCCCGTTCAGCCCCTGATCTCCCCCACGCCCTCCGAGCTCGATTCCGCAGAGCACGGGTTTGGCAGTTCAGTGCACCTTGATGTGATCGATCTCGCCGCCCCGGATGAAGATTACTGAGACGAGCCCGTGCCATAGTGCGGTTCAAGACGCCGGTTTTGCTGTCCGGCACCACCCTTGACCCCGGTCAACAGACCGCCACCGCAAATAACGACAAAATGCTATTTTTTCTTCAAAAATCAGTTTAATTGACCATCTTCTGCGCCCCAACCTCCCTCTCCTTCATGGACACGCCTTGATACAAACCTACGTTATTGCTCGTCATTTCCCTCTCTCCTGTTCGCCTTCGTCATTTTGACCCAATTTGACATTTTAGTTTTAAACACCAGTTCACTACCCGGTCACTTCATAGCCCTCATGCAGGCTGGATTGAACGAAGGCATTTCATACAGCTGTTTTTGCAAAGCTTGGAGTAATGTCGGGATTTGTTTTTGCATTTGTAATTTTATTACGTAATTAGTTACATTTTTAACCCATCCCCTCTACCGAAATCCTCCCCCCTGCCGCCCCGGCGACCCAAGAGCATAACCATCTGCAAAGAGCTTTTACACTAATCACATAAATCAATTTAAAACAGCATCTTAACTATCATCAAAAAACACCCGTTTTAAAAATCAAGTTGACGAATCCGCCATTCTTTTGCACCTTATGAATCGTGTTACCCCGCTGTTACGGGGAGTTTGAAAGAAAGGGATATAGACGTTAGTCGTAGTTAATAAATTCAAAATGTAACTTTTGGAGGAGTACCCACTATGTCGGCACCGGCCCAGACCATCAGCAGCACCCGCCTGCGCATTCAAAGCGAGATGCTTCCCGATTACGCGCAGATCCTGACGCCGGATGCGGTGGCCCTGGTGTCCGAGCTGGTGGAACGTTTCGCTCCCCAACGCAATGAGCTGCTAAAGCAGCGAGTCGCACGCCAGGCCCGTATCGATGGCGGCGAGTTGCCGGACTTCCTGCCAGAGACCGCCCATATTCGCGATGGTGAGTGGACGGTGCGCGGCATCCCCGCCGATCTGCAGGACCGCCGTGTGGAGATCACCGGCCCGGTCGAGCGCAAAATGGTGATCAATGCCCTCAACGCCAACGTCAAGGTCTTCATGGCCGACTTCGAGGACTCACTGGCCCCAGCATGGAACAAGGTGATCGAGGGCCAGATCAACCTGCGCGATGCGGTCAACGGCACCATTGCCTACCAGAGCCCGGAGGGGAAGGCCTATACCCTGAATCCCAACCCGGCCGTGCTCATCTGCCGGGTTCGCGGTCTGCATCTGCCGGAGAAGCACGTCACCTTTGATGGTGCCCCCATTCCCGGCGGCCTGTTCGACTTCGCCCTCTACTTCCTGCACAACCACAAGGCGTTGCTGGCCAAGGGATCCGGTCCCTACTTCTACGTACCCAAGCTGCAGAGCCATCTGGAAGGGCGCTGGTGGAGCGAGGTGTTCGCCTGGACCGAGGACAAATTCGGTCTGCCCCGCGGTACCATCAAGGCTACCGTGCTCATCGAAACCCTGCCGGCGGTATTCGAGATGGACGAGCTGCTCTATCAGATGAAGGATCACATCGTCGCGCTCAACTGCGGTCGCTGGGACTACATCTTCAGCTATATCAAGACCTTGAAGAACCACCCGGATCGCGTCCTGCCGGATCGTCAGGTGGTGACCATGGACAAGCCGTTCCTCTCTGCCTACTCGCGGCTGCTGATCAAGACCTGCCACAAACGCGGCGCGCTGGCGATGGGGGGCATGGCCGCCTTTATTCCGGCCAAGGACGCGGCAGTCAACGAACAGGTGTTTGCCAAGGTGCACGCAGACAAGCAGCGCGAGGCCGACAACGGCCACGATGGCACCTGGGTCGCCCACCCCGGTCTGGCCGATACCGCCATGGCGGTGTTCAACGCCACCATTCCGGCGGGTGCCCAGAACCAGATCGGCGTGCTGCGCGAGCAAGATGCCCCCATCACGGCCGCCGATCTGCTGGCCCCCTGTGAGGGTGATCGCACCGAGGCGGGCATGCGCACCAATATCCGCGTCGCCCTGCAATACCTGGAAGCCTGGATCAACGGCAATGGCTGCGTGCCCATCTACGGACTGATGGAAGATGCCGCCACCGCCGAGATCTCCCGCACCTCCATCTGGCAGTGGATCCGCCACGGCAAGAGCCTGTCGAACGGCCAGGTGGTGACCAAGGCGCTGTTCCGCCAGATGCTGGCCGAGGAGCAGGAGGTGGTCAGAGGCGAAGTGGGCGAGGCCCGCTGGCAATCGGGCCGTTTCGCCGAGGCAAGCGCCCTGATGGACGAGATCACCTGCGCCGACACACTCATCGATTTTCTGACGCTGCCCGGCTACGAGCGGCTGTGAGACCCGGGCCGGTAACGGCCCCCATAACAAGTCAATGGAAACGTGAAATCAATGAAAGAGGGAACTGATATGGCACTGACCCGTGAGCAACAGATCCAGGCTATCGAGAAAGACTGGGCAGAAAACCCCCGCTGGAAAGGGATCAAGCGCGGCTACAGCGCCGAGGACGTGGTGAACCTGCGTGGCAGCCTGCAGCCGGCACACACTCTGGCCCAACGCGGCGCCGACAAACTGTGGGAGCTGATCCACGGCGGCGCCAAGAAAGGCTATGTAAACTGCCTCGGCGCCCTGACCGGCGGCCAAGCGGTGCAACAGGCCAAGGCCGGCATCGAAGCCATCTATCTCTCCGGCTGGCAGGTGGCGGCGGACAACAACCTCTCCTCCACCATGTACCCGGATCAGTCCCTCTACCCGGCCAACTCCGTCCCCTCCGTGGTGGAGCGCATCAACAACTCCTTCGCCCGGGCTGACCAGATCCAGTGGGCCAACAAGGTTGGACCAGAGGACAAGGGCTTCATCGACTACTTCCTGCCCATAGTAGCGGATGCGGAAGCCGGTTTCGGCGGCGTGCTGAACGCCTTCGAGCTGATGAAGGGGATGATTGAAGCGGGCGCCGCCGGCGTGCACTTCGAAGATCAGCTCGCGTCCGTGAAAAAGTGCGGCCACATGGGCGGCAAGGTACTGGTCCCGAGCCAGGAAGCGGTGCAAAAGCTCATCGCAGCCCGTCTGGCAGCCGACGTCTGCGGCACCACCACCCTGGTGATCGCCCGCACCGACGCCAACGCAGCGGATCTGCTGACCACGGATGCCGACCCCTACGATGCCGGCTTCCTGACCGGTGAGCGCACCAGCGAGGGCTTCTACAAGGTGCAGGCCGGCATCGAGCAGGCCATCTCCCGCGGCCTGGCCTACGCCCCTTACGCCGACATGGTGTGGTGCGAGACCGCCAAGCCCGATCTGGACGAGGCGCGCAAATTTGCCGAGGCCATCAAGGCCCAGTACCCGGACAAGATCCTGGCCTACAACTGCTCCCCGAGCTTCAACTGGAAGAAGAACCTGGACGATGCCACCATCGCCCGCTTCCAGCAGGAGCTCTCCGACATGGGCTACAAGTACCAGTTCATCACCCTGGCGGGTATCCACAACATGTGGTTCCACATGTACGAGCTGGCCTACCAGTACGCCCGTGGCGAGGGAATGAAGCACTATGTCGAGATGGTGCAGCAGCCGGAATTCGCCGCCGCCGAGCGGGGCTACACCTTCGTGGCACACCAGCAGGAAGTGGGTACCGGTTACTTCGACAAGGTGACCACCGTCATTCAGGGCGGCCAGTCGTCGGTGACCGCGCTGACCGGCTCGACCGAAGAAGATCAGTTCCACTGATAGCTGTGTAATGCTCGCAAACAAACCCCGGCCAAGTCCCGGGGTTTGTCGTTATGGGGCTTAGAACCTATCCCAGTAGGCGTAATCGTTGAAGGCAGTTTGAACACGGACAGCGCGCAGAAACCGGAGCGTACTGTAGTACGTGAGGATTTCGAGCACTGCCCAGGTTCAAAATGTCGAATAAGATAGCCTAATGGGATAGGTTTTCAGAGCTCGAGTATCTCTTTGACAAAGGGAATGGTCAGCTTGCGCTTGGCACGGAAGGAGGCGTTGTCGAGACGATTGAGGGTGGCAAGCAGGGTGCGCATGTCGCGGGAGAGGCGGTTGAGCAGGAAACGGCCCACGTCGATGGGCAGCTTGAAACCCCGCAGCTCGGCGCGCAGTTGCAGGGCGCTGAGTTTGCCCTCGTCGTCCAGCTCGTCGAGGTGGAAGCTCACACCCCAGTCGAGACGGGACGCGAGATCCGGCAGTTGCAGCCCCAGCTTGCGTGGCGCGCTGCAGCCGGTAACGATGAGCGTCCCCTCCCCCTTCTCCTTCCAGCGATTGTAGAAGTCGAACAGGGCCCGCTCCCACAGGGCGTTGCCGGCGATCGCCTCCAGGCTGTCGAGACAGACCAGGGGCAGGCTCTCCAGGGCATCGAGCATGCTGGGGTCAAGCTGTTCGAACTGATCGAGGGAGAGATAAGCCGCCGCCGCGTCGCGGGCGTTGACCTCGGCACAGGTGGCATGGAGCAGATGGGAGCGGCCCGACCCCTTGGCTCCCCAGAAATAGAGGAAGGGTGAGCCCTGACCGATGGCCGCATTCTTGAGGGCGGTGATCAGATGGGCGTTGTTGCCGGGATAAAAACTGACGAAGGTTTCATCATCCGGTAGTTGTACGGCTAAAGACAGTTGGGCCGGTTGCTTCACTCGTTGGGCTTTGACTGTGATATTTGCGGGCAAGTGTATCACCAGCGGGGCAGATAGAGAACCGCCCGGACCATGCCGGGCGGTCAGGATCCTTCCCCGGGATCAGGGCTGCGACCATTGATAGCGCAGGCCGCTCTCGTTGTCTTCCACCTGATGCAGGCGGCTCTCCAGTTGCAACCCCCTCACCAGCTCGGCCTTGTCCCCCTGCAGCGAGAGGTTGAAGGTCACCTTGTCCCCTTCCAGCTTGCCGATGGCCACCTTGGTGACACTGGCCATCCCCTGCAGCAGCTTCTGGATCTGGATCATGCCATCGATATCGGACAGCCCCTCCACCACCAGGGTCTGGCTGGAGGCGACACCGGAGAGACGGGTACCGTACTGCTGCACCAGCCAACCGGCAAGGGCATCGGCAAAGCCCTTTGCCACCTCGGCCTGGGTACCTGAACCCGAGCCCTTGGTCAGCTCGGTCAGCTCTCCTGCCTGCGCCCCCGGCTTGGCCCCATAAAGACCCCAATCGATTCTCCAGGCCTCCCCCTCCGGGGTGAGTTTGCCGAGCACCACCATTTCAGCGCCGTAACGCTGGCTCGCCTTGAGCACGGGATCGGCAAAACGGCCCCAGACATCGGTGGCATTGACCGCCATGTTGTCATCCAAGTCCATCAGCGGGAGACTGACCGGCAGCCCCATGGCCTGGGTCTGGGCACGCAGCGCCTCGGACCAGCCATCGCCGGACTGATCCGGCAGAATGCGCCGCTCCCCTTCGTCGACCACCAGCCAGATGGCGACCTGCGGCCGCACCGGGCCAAGCAGGGCAAACTTGCTCTGGCCGACCAGGGCGTTCACCTTGGCCACATTGAAATCCGCCTTGAGAAACTTGACCGAGCCGATGTCCTGATAGCTGTATTGCTGCACGTAATCCGCCGGCGCCGCCAGGGCCTTCACCACATCCGGCTGGGTGAGGATATCGCGCTTGCCCGTCACCTTGACGAGCACATCCCCCAGCGCCTGGGACTGGGCGGCCGTCATGTCGCCACTGGTGGGAGCCTTGCCCTGATAGAGGTCGGTTACCTGGGCGGCCGATACCACGAGTGGCAGACAGCAGCAGAGGAGAGTCGCTAAGCGTTTCAGCATAAAGAAGATTCTCGAAATGGGGGATGGTGCTTATGGTAGCGGCAAGGCGCGCATGGCAGCAAGCAAAGGGGGGAGAAACAGCGGAGCCGGCATGGTGCCGGCTCCGTTTGCGCGCCTTGGGCGCGGCGATGGGGTGATGCTTACTTGGTGCCGAAGATCTTGTCGCCGGCATCACCCAAGCCCGGGACGATATAGCCCTTCTCGTTCAGCCCCTGGTCGATGGAGGCACAGAACAGCTCCACGTCCGGGTGAGCGGCTTCCAGCGCCTTGATGCCTTCGGGGGCGGCAACCAGCACCAGCACCTTGATGGACTGGCAACCTTTCTTCTTGAGCAGATCGATGGTGGCGATCATGGAGCCGCCGGTGGCCAGCATGGGGTCGATGACCAGGGCCAGACGCTCTTCGATGTTGCTGACGATCTTCTCGAAGTAGGGGACAGGCTGCAGGGTCTCTTCATCGCGATAGATACCGACCACGCTGACGCGGGCGCTCGGCATGTGCTCCAGCACGCCGTCCATCATGCCAAGACCGGCGCGCAGGATGGGCACGACGGTGACCTTCTTGCCCTTGATCTGGTCGACTTCCACAGGGCCGTTCCAGCCATCGATGGTCACTTTTTCGGTTTCGAAGTCAGAGGTCGCTTCGTAGGTCAACAAACTGCCCACTTCCTTGGCCAGTTCACGGAAACGCTTGGTGCTGATGTCGCCTTCGCGCATCAGGCCGATCTTGTGCTTGACCAGGGGGTGTTTGACTTCAACGACTTTCATTATTATCTCCTCTAACCGGCGCCAAAAAAATCGCGGAATCATACAACAAAAGCCACGGCTTGTAGAGCTTTTCGATTCAAAAACGCGCAAACGATTTTCTTTCTGGTTTTTCATGCCCGCTGGTAGAATACGCCCCGAATTTTACCCTCCACTTCTTTATATGACGGGGAATACGCGTGACTGACAAAACCTCACTGAGCTACAAGGATGCTGGCGTAGATATCGATGCCGGCAATGCACTGGTTGAACGTATCAAGGGCGTGTCAAAACGCACTCGTCGTCCTGAAGTCCTTGGTGGTCTTGGCGGCTTTGGGGCCCTGTGTCAAATCCCTGCTGGCTACAAGGAACCGGTACTGGTCTCCGGTACCGACGGGGTGGGCACCAAGCTGCGTCTGGCCATCGACCTGAAGAAGCACGACACCGTGGGGATCGACTTGGTCGCCATGTGCGTCAATGACCTCATCGTGCAGGGCGCCGAGCCCCTCTTCTTCCTCGACTACTATGCCACCGGCAAACTGGACGTGGACACTGCCGCTGCCGTGGTCACCGGCATCGGCGCCGGCTGCGAACAGTCCGGCTGTGCCCTGGTCGGCGGTGAAACTGCCGAAATGCCTGGCATGTATGAAGGGGAAGATTACGACATCGCCGGTTTCTGCGTCGGCGTGGTGGAAAAGAGCGAGATCATCGACGGCAGCAAGGTTGGCGAAGGGGATGCCCTGATCGCCCTGGCCGCCAGCGGTCCCCACTCCAACGGCTTCTCCCTCATTCGCAAGATCCTGGAAGTCTCCAAGGCCGACGTGCAGCAGCCGCTGGGTGACACCACCCTGGCCAACGCCCTGCTGGAGCCGACCCGCATCTATGTGAAGCCCGTGCTCAAGCTCATCAAGGAGTGCGAGATCCACGCCCTGTCCCACATCACCGGCGGCGGCTTCTGGGAGAACATCCCGCGCGTGCTGCCCGCCAACACCCAGGCTGTCATCGACGAGCAGAGCTGGCAGTGGCCGGCGGTGTTCAGCTGGCTGCAACAGGCAGGCAACGTCACCCGCCACGAGATGTATCGCACCTTCAACTGCGGCGTCGGCATGATCATCGCCCTGCCGGCGGATCAGCTGGACAAGGCACTGGCCCTGCTCAAGGCCGAAGGCGAGAACGCCTGGCACATCGGCCACATCGCCAAGGCGGCCGATGGTGAGGAGCAGGTCATCATTCAATGAATGATCGGATCAACGGCCAGATGACCTCCCCTATGAAACGCATCCTCGTCCTCATCTCAGGCAGCGGCAGCAACCTGCAGGCCATCCTCGACGGCTGTGCCGGCGGCAAGATTGCCGGTCAGGTGGTCGGCGTCATCAGCAACAAGGCTGATGCCTATGGCCTGGTGCGTGCCAGGGAAGCCGGGGTGGCAACCGCCATCCTGGCCCAGCAGCAGTTCGCCAGCCGGGAGGAGTATGATGTCGCCCTGCTGGCTCTGATGGCGGATTATCAGCCGGATCTGGTGGTGCTGGCCGGCTTTATGCGGATCCTGAGCGCCGACCTCGTGCGCCACTTCGCGGGGAGGATGATCAATATCCACCCCTCGTTGCTGCCGAAATACCAGGGTCTGCACACCCACCAGCGCGCCATCGAGGCCGGTGATGACGAGCACGGCGCCAGCGTCCACTTCGTCACCGAAGAGCTTGACGGCGGCCCGGTGATCCTCCAGGCACGGGTCCCCATCTTCGAAGGGGACAGTGCCGACGAGGTCGCCGCCCGGGTCCAGGTGCAGGAGCACAGCATCTACCCCCTGGTTGTGCAGTGGTTCTGTGAAGGGCGCTTGCAGATGCGAGAAGGGTCTGCCTTCCTCGATGGCAAGCAGCTTGGCCTGGCAGGCTATGCCAGCGAGTAACCGCTAGCAGCAGTAAGACACAACAAGGGAGGCTCAGGCCTCCCTTGTCATTTCTATCGGCCAGCGCAATGGTTGTCATCACGTCCGATGACGCTGCTGCGCGGCTAATCGGCCCTACACCGGATTGTCGATATCGATAAAGTTCACCTCCAACCCGTGTACGGTGGCGAGCCACTCTCCCAGCGCCTTTACGCCGTAACGTTCGGTGGCGTGGTGGCCTGCGGCGTAGAAGTGCATGCCCATCTCGCGGGCGGTGTGGATGGTCTGCTCGGAGGCTTCGCCGGAGATGAAGGCATCGATGCCCTGCTCCGCCGCCTGGCTGATGTAGCTCTGACCACCGCCGGTGCACCAGGCCACGGAGCGGATAAGCTCGGGACCACTGTCACCACAATGAAGCGGCTCGCGACCGAGACGCTCGGCAATCAGCTTGGCAAAATCGCTGCCGCTCATGGGCTCCTCCAGCTTGCCCACCATGGCGACGCTCTTGCTGTTCCAGGGTTCGAGCCCGCGACGCACCTTGATACCAAGCAGCCTGGCAAGCTGGGCGTTGTTCCCCACCTCGGGGTGCACGTCCAGCGGCAGGTGGTAGGCAAACAGGTTGATGTCGTGGGTCAAGAGGGTCTTGAGACGACGCTGCTTCATGCCGGTGATCTGGGCCGGCTCGCCGCTCCAGAAGTAGCCGTGATGGACCAGGATGGCGTCAGCATCAGCGGCCACGGCGGCATCGATGAGGGCCTGGCTGGCGGTGACGCCGGTCACCACCTTGCGAATGCGCTCGCGCCCCTCCACCTGCAGGCCGTTGGGGCAGTAATCCTTGATGGCATGGGGTTCGAGCAGGTGGTTGAGCAGGCTTTCCAGTTTACGATGAGAGATCATGGGGGTCTCCTAGCTGGGCTCCCCACGTACTGTGCGGGGAGCCGGATTCCGATCGTCAGGGCCCATGATAATCGAGCCGGACCGGCAAGGCCATGCGCCTGTCAGGCCTAGGCGGGCAACTCGATGCCGGCGTCACGCATCTGGGCCAGCTTGTAGCGCAGGGTGCGCGGGCTGATGCCGAGCTTGTCGGCCACCGCTTTGCGACTGCCGTTGCACTCCTGCAGGGTGTCCAGAATGATCTGGTGCTCCTGCTGCTTGAGTTCGCCACCAAGCCCCTCCCCTGACAGCCGCTCGAGCGGGCGCACCAGGGTCTCGTCCGTCTCCTCCAGGATCAGGTGCTCACAGTCGATGAGGCCGTCTGGACAGAGGATCAGGGCGCGCTGAACCACGTTGTCGAGCTCGCGCACGTTGCCGGGCCAGGGGTGAACCATCAGACGCTCTCGGGCGTCCTCTGCGAGCTGCGGCGTCGGCAGCCCCATCTGGCTGGCATGCAGCGCCAGCAGATGCTCCGCCAGGGGAAGAATGTCCCCCGGGCGCTCCCAGAGCGCCGTCCAGCGCAGGGGGAAGACGTTGAGGCGGTAGTAGAGATCCTCGCGGAACAACCCGTCCTGCACCGCTTTTTTCAGATCCCGGTTGCTGGTGGCAATGACCCGCACATCGAGGGGGATCATCTTGCGGCTGCCGAGCCGCTCCACCTCTTTCTCCTGCAAGACCCGCAGCAGCTTGGCCTGCAGCCCCAGATCCATCTCGGTGATCTCGTCGAGCAGCAGGGTTCCTCCCTGAGCCTGCTCGAACTTGCCAGGGCACCCCTGCACCGCACCGGTGAAGGCGCCCTTCTCGTAGCCAAACAGAGTCGCCTCCAGCATGTTCTCCGGAATGGCGGCGCAGTTGATGGCGACGAAGGCCTGCTCTGCCCGGCTGGAGTGGTCGTGAATGTAGCGAGCCAACACCTCCTTGCCCGTCCCGCTCGGTCCGGTCACCATGACGGTGGCTTCGCTTCTGGCCACCCGGGTCGCCAGCTGGAACAGCTCCGCAGTCCTGGGGTCCCCGTACACCACGGCACGCTTCTCCACCTTCTGGGCCGGCACATAACGGCTGACCTGGTTGAGCAGCACCTCGGGGGAGAAGGGCTTGGCCAGATAGTCGATCGCCCCCTCGCGCATGGCGCGCACCGCCCCGTCGATGTTGGCGTAGGCAGTCATCAGGAGCACAGGCACCTGGGGATATTGCTGGCGGATGTTGGCGAGCAGGGTCAGACCATCCATGCCCCCCATCTGGATGTCGGAGATCACCATGTCAAAGCGCTGACGGGACAGGGCAAGTAGTGCCCGCTCGCCGCTGTCCACCTCGCGGCACTCATAGCCACCGAGCAGCAGGGTATCCACCAGCGCCTCGCGCAGGCCGTTGTCATCTTCCACTACCAGAATGCGAGCCTGGGTCATGCCACACCTCCTACAACCAACATGGCCTTGTCGAGAATCATCTTCACCGGCGCTCCGGCTTTTGCGCGCCTCATGCCACGCCCCCCAACTGAACCTGTTGCTGATGCAGGGGGAAGGACAGGGTAAAACAGGTGCCCTCGCCAGGGACCGAGGCCACGCTTACCTCCCCCTGATGGGCTCGTACCACCGACTGCACCACCGCAAGACCGAGGCCCGTGCCCTGAGATCGGGTGGTAAAGAAGGGTTCGAAGATCTGGTTGAGCAGGGAGGGGGCCATCCCCTTGCCGTTGTCGATGACCCGCATCTCCACCCGGTTGCCGCTGCGCACAGCGCTCACCAGGAGCGAATCGGCGCCGGCCTGCCGGGCATTGGCGATGAGGTTGTTGATGGCCCCCGCCAGGGCACTGCTGTTGGCAAGCAGACAGAGATCGGGCTCAGGGGCCTCCAGATGCAAGGCGCACCCCTGCTGCTGGCAGAAGGCTTCGGCCCCCGCCTGCACTTCCGCCAGCAAGCCCTGCACCGAGAGGGGCGCCACCACCTGGTTGTCGCCATTGCGGGCAAACAGCAGGATGTCGTTGATCTGCTTCTCGAGATCCTGCAGACGCGCCATCAATTTTTGCTGGAACTGGCTGCGGGATTCAGGCTTGAGGGTGCGGTTGGCCAGGTTGGCCGCATAGAGCATGGCGGCGGAGAGCGGGGTGCGGATCTGGTGCGCCAGAGAAGCCGCCATGTTGCCAAGGGCGGAGAGGCGCTTCATGTGGTTGACCCTGTCCTGCAACTGGCGGGTCTCGGTCAAGTCGGTAATGAACACCAGTTGGCCGGGCTGATCCGGCAGCGGCTGGGTCGACAGCTGGACCCGGCGGCCGTCGCGCAAGGAGATCTCGTGACCGTCATCCTCACGGGGTTCGAAGCAGCGGGCGATGATCTGGCGCCAGGAAAGGCCTTCCAGTGGCTCTCCCAGCAGCGCCAGGGCTGCAGGGTTTGCGCGGGTGATCAGCCCCTCGCCATCGAGCAGCAGCACGCCGGTCGGCAGCGCCGTGAAGATGGCGTAAAGCTGACTCACTTCATGTGACTGGAGGGGGGCATCCTGCTGCAAGATTGTCATAAAGCTGACCTCAAACTGGCGATTGAGTCAGCTTATTCAATTTCCATGCCAGCAAAATAGGCGTTATTTATCAATGTATTGGCTCAATGCGTCAAAGCATTGACCTCAATTGTCCTTGCTCATGCCGTACTTCTTCATCTTCTCCACCAGGGTGGTGCGGCGCATGCTGAGCAGGTCGGCGGCGCGGGCCACCACCCCGTCCTGGGACTCCAGGGCCTGGCGGATCAGCTCCACCTCGAGGTCGGCCAGCATCTCCTTGAGGTTGACCCCCTCCTGGGGCAACTGCATGGGCAGGGGCATGGCGATGCCGGGATCCAGCTCTGGTGGGGACTGGAACACGGCAGCCAGGGCGTCCCGCTCGTCCATCTCGGTGAGCCGCTCATCTCGTGGCTCGCAGGGCAGCAGGCGATAGCGGCCGGGCAGATCCGCCACATCGACGATCTGGTTCGGATAGAGGATGAGCAGGCGCTCGATGAGGTTGGACAGCTCGCGCACGTTGCCGGGCCAGGCGTACTGCATCAGGGACTCCATGGCGCGCTGGGTCAGACGGATGATCCCCTTGTGCTGTTCGGCATGGCGATTGAGCAGCTCCTGCAGCAGCAGCGGGATGTCGTCGGCCCGATCCCGCAGGGGGGGTGTCTCGATGGGAAACACATTGAGGCGGTAGTAGAGATCTTCGCGAAATGCCTGGGTGCGGATCATGGCTTCCAGATCCCGGTGGGTCGCCGCGATCACCCTCACATCGGCCTGGACGGCCTTGCCGCCCCCGACCCGGTCGAACTGGCGCTCCTGCAGCACCCGCAGCAACTTGACCTGCATCGGCAGCGGCATGTCGCCGATTTCGTCGAGGAAGAGGGTGCCCCCCTGGGCCAGTTCGAAGCGGCCGCGCCGGGCCGCAATGGCACCGGTGAAGGCCCCCTTCTCGTGACCGAACAGCTCGCTCTCGAGCAGTTCCGCCGGAATGGCGCCGCAGTTGATGGGCACGAAGGGACCCGCGCTTCGGGCGGACAACTCGTGGATGGCGCGAGCCACCACCTCCTTGCCGGTTCCGGACTCACCGAGGATCAGTACGTTGGCGTCGGTCTCGGCCACCTGGCCGATGAGACGGCGCACCTCCTGGATGCCCCTCCCCTTGCCCACCAGCAGGCGCAGCAGGGTCTGACCCTTGTCGTGGGTCTGATGACGGGGATGCAGGGAGATGAAGGCCTGGCAGAAGTGCAGATGACGGGTGAGGGACTCATAGGTAAAGGGGGCCTCGGCCACCCCGATGAAGTTGCTGCAACCATGGCTCGCTGGCATCAGGGAGAGAAAGGGCAGACGAGGATGGGCGGCAAGCAGCTCACTCAGGGCGCGCTCGCGCAGTTCCCCGGCCAGAATTCCCTGCAGGGGCCCGGCAGTCTCGATGGCCACATCGAGATCGCTCTCCACCACCTCCTGCCAGGGGATCCCCATGAAGGAGAGCACAGTCCCCAGTTGCTGGCGCCGCACATCATCGGCATCAACAAGCAGCACACCCATAGCCATCCTATCCATATTTTCACACCTGACGCCAAGTTATTGTTTTTTAAGTGCTTATTAAAACCAATTTCGCACTGTGTCATAAGGGGGACAAAGTGCCAAAATTCTGGCGGATTGTCAAAACTTGTCGCATCCTCCCGGACCCTGGCGGGACGGGGATCACGCTTCCAGCCAGATTGAGTATCGGATGAAAACCAGCGAAGGGGAAAGAATGACGCCGACAGGGTGCGGCGTCAGAGGAGGGATCAGTGTTTCACGCTCTCCTGGGGAGCGGCATAGCGGCACTCGGGAAACCGGCTGCAGGCGAGGAACAGGCGACCGGCGTGGGGACCCTTTCGTGCTTCCCGTGCCACCAGGGGCGCGGCACAGCGGGGGCAATGGGGGATCGTCTCCCGGGGCTCCTCCTCATCCGGATCGAGGAAGGGATTCTCCTCCATCAACACGGGCATTGCCTCTTCGGCCTGGGGGGGCGGCACCTGTGGCTCCTTGGCAGCCCCCGGGTGTGACGTGCCCAGATCGACACCATCGAGCAGCAGCGGGCTGAAGGTCGGTTCGCGGCGCTCGCCGGGCAGCAGGTCATCCACCGGCGCCGTCGTTCTCGCCAGCAGGGGCAGCAGTTGCTCCCGCAACTCGTCGACCTGATAGTGGCTGCTGGCCGGGATCTGCAACAGCGGCAGACCGGCGCCATCGCAGGCCGCCTTCAGGAAGAGATCCCGCGCCTTGCGCTTCTGGTGGCGGTGCCCCTCGTCATCCAGCTCCACGGCACACAGGAAAGAGAGATCCGCCGGGTGGCAGAGCAGAAAATCGAAGTGCTTCTCCCCTATCTTACCGAGCGCCTGCTGGCGCTTGCCCTTGCCAAGGTGCGCCTCGGGCGTCAGCACATAGGAGGCTCGTACCTTGGCAAAGACGCGGGCCTTGTCCCCCACCGCCTGGTCCAGCACCCCGAAGAAGGTGCGCTCGGCTGGGCTCATCAAGGTTTCCTGCAGATCATAGGGCTCGGCCTTGCCCCCTTTCTCCCTGCGCCAGACGATCACCAGCAGGAGCAACCCCAGCAACACGGCTCCCGATACGACAAGGCTATTCATACACGCACATCCCGTTTACAAGACAAATTCAGTTCACACCAGAGGAAGGGGCACACTCTACCACGGGGAAAGCGACTCAGGCAGCGCAGAAATCAAGCCCGTCCCGGCATTCGCGTTTTTTCACTGAATTTGCGCAAGGCGGGCTTCATATGGCCTGTCACAGCAGGCACAATGCTAGAGCCCATGGACGTTCTGGCGCGCACCCCGTCGCCGCCAGGTGTCAACGGACCCCACGCAGCCCCATTCAAGGAGAGCAGGATGCAAAAGCAATTGGTCGTCACCGTGATCGGCGCAGACAAACCCGGGATCGTCGAGAGCCTGGCCGATACCATCACCCGGCAGCAGGGCAACTGGCTGGCCAGCTCCATGAGCGAGCTGGCGGGGCAATTTGCCGGCATTTTGCACGTCGCCGTGCCTGACGAGCATTACCGCAGCCTATGCGAGGCTCTGGTGATGCTGCCTGGCCTCACCGTGAGCTTCGCCGAAGGGCAGCTGAGCCCGCAACCGGCCCATCAGGTGATGCTGAGCGTCACCGGCAACGACAGACCGGGCATCGTCCACGAAGTGGCCAGCATCCTGCGACAGCTCAACATCAACGTCGCCGACCTCACCACAGGTTGCGAACCTGCGCCCCACTCAGGCGCCCCCCTCTTCTATGCCCACGCCCTGGTGGCCCTGCCGCCGCAGCTCGAACTGGACGATCTCGTCACGGCTCTGGAGTCCCTCTCCGACGACCTCGTCGTCGACATCGATCAGGATCTGAGCGAATAGTGTCGCCTGTCATAAATTTGTCATGGTTTGACGCCATAACTTCCGCGCAGACGCAACCAGAGCAAAGAGGCACCAAATGAGCACCGACAAGCAGTATGAAGAGAAAGAGCTTAGCTGGCTCTCATTCAATGAACGGGTGTTGCAAGAGGCGATGGACAAGACGGTACCCCTCATCGAGCGGGTCCGCTTCCTCGGGATTTTCTCCTCCAATCAGGACGAGTTCTTCAAGGTACGGGTGTCGGACGTCAAGCGCCGCATCCTCATCAACGAAGTCCACGGCGGCGACGACGAGGCCAAGGTGCTGCTGCGCGCCATCCAGCAGAAGGTGATGGCGCTCGGCGAGGCATTCGACAACACCTACAAGGAGCTGCTGATCGCGCTGGCCCGCCACAACATCTTCCTGGTGAACGAAAGCCAGCTCTCCGAGTCCATCCAGCAGTGGCTGCGGATCTTCTTCCGGGAAAAGGTGCTGCGCCACATCATTCCCATCCTCCTCAACAAGGAGGTCAACCCGGTCAAGTTCCTGAAAGACGAGCACACCTATCTCGCCATCGAGATGAAGAAGAACGGCCAGGTGATCCAGTACGCCCTGGTGGAAGTACCCACCGACGATCTGCCCCGCTTCTTCCAGCTACCGCCGGAGGGCACCCGTCGCAAGAAGCAGATCATCATCCTGGACAACGTTATCCGCTTCTGTCTGGACGAGATCTTCAAGGGCTTCTTCGACTACGACGAGATTGCCGCCTACGCGGTCAAGCTGACCCGGGATGCCGAATATGACCTCTCCGACCAGCTGGACCTCAGCCTGGTGGACAAGATGAGTGACGGCTTGAAACAGCGCCTCACCGCCATGCCGGTGCGCTTCGTCTACGAGCGGGAGATGCCGGCGGCCATGATAAGCTTCTTGAAGCTCAAGCTGCAGATCAGCTCCTACGACGCCATCATGCCCGGTGGGCGCTATCACAACTTCAAGGATTTCATCGGCTTCCCCAATGTGGGCCGGGATTATCTGGAAAACCCCAAGCTGCCAGCCCTGGACTGCCGCGACTTTGATGGCTTCGTCAACGCCTTCGACGCCATCGCCAAGCAGGACATCCTGCTCTACTACCCGTACCACAAGTTCCACCACTTCACCGAGCTGGTGCGCCAGGCGGCCTTCGACCCGGCGGTCAGCGCCATTCGCATCAACATTTACCGGGTGGCCAAGAAGTCGCGGATCATCCACTCCCTCATCGACGCCGCCAACAACGGCAAGAAGGTGACCGTGGTGGTGGAGCTACGCGCCCGCTTCGACGAGGCGGCCAACATCGACTGGGCCAATATCCTGACCGACGCAGGCGTCAAGGTCGTGTTCGGGGTGCCCAGCCTCAAGATCCACTCCAAGCTCTGCCTCATCACCCGCCACGAGAACGGCGAGGCGGTGCGCTACGCCCACATCGGGACCGGCAACTTCAACGAGAAGACCGCCAAGATCTACACCGACTTCTCCCTGCTGACCCGCCATCCGGACATCACCGCCGAGGTGGAGAGCGTGTTCGAGTACATCGAGTACCCGTACCGGCGCTACAAGTTCAACCACCTGCTGGTCTCCCCCATCAACAGCCGCCGCCAGCTCTATCGCCTCATCGACAACGAGCTGACCAACGCCAAGGCGGGGCAACCCAGCGGTATCACCCTCAAGATCAACAACCTGGTGGACAGAGACCTCATCAACCGGCTCTATGCCGCCGGCCAGGCCGGGGTGCCCATCCAGATGATCATCCGGGGCATGTGCGCCCTGCGCCCGGGGGTGCCGGGTCTGAGCGACAACATCCGGGTCATCAGCATCATCGACCGTTTCCTCGAACATCCCCGGGTGATGGTGTTCCACAACAAGGGCAATCCCCAGCTCTATATCTCCAGTGCCGACTGGATGAGCCGCAACATCGACGGTCGCATCGAGGTGGGCACCCCCATCTATGACGAGCGGCTCAAGCAGCGCATCCTCGACATTCTCGAGCTACAACTGAGTGATACCTGCAAGGCGCGGGTGATCGATGCCGACCAGAAGAACGAGTACGTGAAGCGGGGCAACCGCCGCAAGGTCCGTTCCCAGGTGGCGATTTACGACTACCTCAAACGCATAGAGTCAAACCATGGACAATAGTCTGTACGCCGCTGTCGATCTGGGCTCGAACAGCTTCCACATGGTCATTGCCCGACTCACCGAGGGGCGGATGCAGATCATCGATCGCATCAAGGAGCGAGTGCGCCTCGCCGAAGGGATGGATGAGCAGCGCCGCATGTCCCCGGAGGCCATGGCGCGCGGGCTGGACTGCCTCGCCCTGTTCGCCGAGCGGCTCACCAACATCAAGCCGGATCAGATCCGCATCGCCGGCACCTACACATTGCGCCGCGCCAGCAACGCCCGCGACTTCGTGCACGAGGCGGCCAAGGTGCTCAACCACCCCATCGAGATCATCAGCGGCCAGGAAGAGGCCCGCCTCATCTATCAAGGGGTCGCTCATACCCAGCACATCGAGGGCCAGGTGCTGGTGGTGGACATCGGCGGCGGCAGCACCGAGCTCATCATTGGCGAAGGGTTTGAGCACAAGGCGCTCACCAGCCGCAAGATGGGCTGCGTGAGCTTCACCCAGAGCTTCTTTGGCAACGGCAAGCTCGGCGAGAAGGCCTTCAACGCCGCCGTGTTGGAAGCCCAGCACCAGCTCGCCCCCATCATCAACCAGTACCGCAAGCTGGGCTGGCAGAGCTGCCTCGGCAGCTCGGGCTCCATCCGCACCGTGCGCGACGTGCTGCAGGGGGAAGAGTGGACCGATGGTGCCATCACCCTGGCGGGACTGGAGCGGCTGAAGGAAGAGATGCTCAAGCACAAGCGGGTCGATCAGCTCAAACTGGCGGGCCTCACCGAGGAGCGTCAGGGGGTGTTCGCCGCCGCGGTGGCCATCCTGCTCGGGCTCTTCACCTCCCTGCCCATCGAGCGGATGGAGTACTCCGACGGCGCCCTGCGCGAAGGGTTGCTCTACGAGTTCGAGGAGCGCCTGCAGCATCACGACATTCGCGAACGTACCGCGCTTGCGCTCAGCACCCACTATCGCATCGACAAGCGCCAGGCCACCCGGGTAGAGAGCAGCGTCCTCTCCCTGTTCGACGTCCTGAGCGGCCCCTGGGAGATGCCGGAAGAGCCCTATCGCGCCATCCTCGGCTGGGCGGCGCGGCTGCACGAGATCGGCCTTGCCATCAACTACAGCGGCATCCACAAACACTCCGCCTACATCTTGCAAAACACCGACCTGCCCGGCTTCAACCAGGACGATCAGGCCCTGCTGGCGGCCCTGGTGCGCTTTCACCGCAAGGGGCTCAAGCTCTCCGAGCTGCCCGCCCTGCCCAACCACGACGAGCAGACGGTGCTGCGCTGCATCCGCATCCTGCGCCTCGCGGTGGCGGCCCACCACAGGCGTCAGGACAACCTGCTGCCCGAGTGGAACGTGCAGGCCGCCGGGGATCAGCTGGTGGTCACCCTGCCCCTGGACTGGTGCGACGAGAACAAGTTGCTGATGCAGAACCTGGAAAAGGAGCACCGCTACTGCCACGAGCAGGGCTGGCCCCTGCTGTTCCAGCTCGGGTGATCCGCCCCTCTGTGCAAAAAGGCAGCCGATGGCTGCCTTTTTTGTCTCTTGTCCTTTCCTACTGCAGATCCGGCAGGATCAGCTTGGCTATCTCGAAGTAGATGATGAGGCCGGTACCGTCCACCAGGGTGGCGATGAAGGGGGCGGAGACCACCGCCGGGTCGATGCGAAAGCGACGCAGCACCATGGGGATCACCGAGGCGACGGTGGCGCTCCAGAGCACGATGGCGACGATGGTCAGGGTCACCACCATGCCGATCTCGGGCCCCACCCCCAGGCTCCAGGCCCGCACCCAGGCCGCCAGTGCGATGGCGGCCGAGATGAGCAGACCGGTGGAGATCTCCTTTTTCAGCACGGTGCCGAGGTTTTTCAGGCTCACCTCCCCCACCGCCATGGCACGCACTATGGTGGTGGTGATCTGGGTACCGCTGTTGCCACCGGTACCGATGAGGAGCGGAATGAAGAAGGCCAGGGCGATGGCTGCCTCCAGCTGCTCTTCAAAGGCCCGCAGCACGGTGCCTGTGTAGGCTTCCGCCACGAACAGGATCAGCAGCCAGCCCACCCGCTTGCGCCACAACTGCCAGGGGGTGGCCTGCAGATAGGGGGTATCCAGCGGTGAGGAGCCCCCTTGCAGCTCCGCATCCTCAGTGGACTCCAGCTCCAGAATGTCGGCGGCATCATCCACGTGGAAGACCCCCACCAGACGACCCTGATCTTCCACCGGCAGGAGCGAGAGGTCGCGGTCAATGAGCAGGCGGGCCGCCAGCTCCTGATCCGCCCGGGCGTTGATGCGCACTGCCTCCCCCTCCATCAGCTCCCCTACCGGCAGCAGAGGATCGGCGATCAGCAGCGACTTGAGGGAGACGCTGCCAAGCAGGCGCTGCTCGCCGTCAACCACATAGAGATGACCGAACAGCCTGGCCTGATCCCAGGCCCCGTGGATCAGCTGCTTGGCGCTTTCCACCGTCGCATCGGCCTCCACTGCCAGGTATTCGTGGCGCATGTTGGCCCCCACCGACTCGTTCGGCCAGGCCAGCAGTGACTGGAAGGCTTTACGGGCGGGGTCTGGCAGCCGGGCGAGCAGGGTCTTGCGATCGTGCTCGTCGAGCCTGCGCAGGATGGCCAGCAGGTCACGACGGGCCAGGGTGCCCTGCAGTATTCCCACGATGCTGCCATGCAGCCTGAGCAGCAGATGGCCGGCACACTCCGCCGGGAGGGAGGCGAGCAAGGACGCCCCTTCCGGCATGGAGAGGGTATCGAAGATGCAGTTGAGCTCTTCCGGGCGCAGGGTCAGAAGCTGATCGGCACGGGCCACCGGATCCAGGTTGTGAGCCAGCCAGTTGCGCAGGGCGACCGGGTCGAGCAGTTGATGACGATTGAGCAGGGTGTGTGTTTTCTTCATCACAGATGTCCTCATGTGATTTCAGGCGAACCTGAACGCCTCCGGCACCTGGCCGGATGCAACGGCAAGAAAACAGCAATTTGATTGACGAGTAACAGGCAGGAAATGACGCCGTCCGGCGTGTTTTCATCCCCACGTACCAGCTTTAGCACTGCATAACGTATCCGGCATGCCGGAAGCCACTTGGGTTGACACCTTAATCCGATGAAAACTGTCCTGATCTTGGGCGTCTCTGGACGTCGTGAGATCAGTGGCCTGTGTTTATGCAGGAGCCTCGCCTAACGAGATGCTGCGAACATTGATTGCACGGCGCTACCGTGCGGGCGGCATCATCTGCCCAGGCGCAGGTCGAGTCAAGGCAAACGGGCACCTGGCAACGGGTTGTTACAAATTGGCCGGACGACGGGCTCTTCATGAAACGAGGCTCCCCCGTGCGTGGCACGGGGGAGCCTGCGGTCAACGGATGAACGTCAGCGGATATAGTCGAAGAGGGTCAGCTTGCTTATCTTGCTGAAGGCGAGCTGGGAGGCGCTCATGGCTGCATCCTCCTTGGAGAGGGCCGCGATCACCTCGTACATGTCCGCCTCGGACACCTTGGCCCGCGCCTGCTGGTTCAGGGTGCTGAGTCCGTCGTTGGAGCTCATCACCTGCTCCAGGCTGTTCATCCTTCCCCCCAGCTCCCCCAGTCCCCGGTCTATCTTGGTTCTGGCGTTGCTCATGTGGGTGGTGGCATCGGAGACCGCCAGCTGGAAATCGCTCTCGGACAGGGTCGGATCGCGCATGGCGGAGATGAAATCGGACATGCCATTGAGGATGTTGTCGTTTTTCGGGGTATCCAGCACGAAGTTCTGGGTCGCCGACCCCGCAGGGAGGTCGAGGGTGAGCGCCAGGCCGTTGAAGGGGATCTTGTTGCCCGCCACATAGTCGCCGCTTTGCAGCAGGGTGCCACCGCTGTCACGGATCTCGTAGGTGTCCGGCGGCCCGGCCAGGGTGCTGACCGCATACTGGTTGCTCGGCAGGGAAGCATCATAGTTGTTGCGATAGAAGCTCTCGAAGTTCCCCTGATCCGCCACCGACACCTGGATGTTACCACTGGCGGCGCTGGCGGTGCGCCGGGTCGCCACCATCTCGAACAGATCGAAACCGGAGTCGTTGGCCGGGATCTGCACCGTGGGAGAGACCTGGATGTTGCGCTGCCCCGTGTCCCCCTGGAACACATAGTTGCCGCTGGCATCCTTGACGAAGGGCTGGGTCTTGCTCTGATTGCCGCCGAAGATGTACTCCCCCTGGGAGTTCTTGCTGTTCATCAGGTCGAACATCTGCTTTTGCAGCCCCTCGAGTTCGCTCGCGATGGCGTTGCGCTCCTCGGAGCCCATGGCGGAGTTGTTCGCCTTCTGGATCAGGGTCTGGGCACTCAGCATGGCGTTGTTGAGGGAGGTCAGCACCGTCTCCTCGTGGCCCAGGCTGTTCTCCAGCAGGCTGCCGTTGACGCCGTACTGCTTGAAGAGATCGATCTCCTTGGTCAGCGCCATCTTCTGGCTCATGCCGGCCGGGTCCTCCCCGGAACGGGAGAATTTATCCCCCGTCATCAACTGGTTGTAGGCGGTGTTCTGGCGCTCGCTCACCTTGCTCATGGAGGCAAGGTTGCGGTCATAGATCATGTTGGTGGTGATGCGCATGACTTACCTCACGGAGGAGAGCAGGGTGTCGAAGATGGTCTTGGCGGTGTTCACTATCTGGGCCGAGGCCGCATAGGACTGCTGGAAGCGGATAAGGTTGGCCGCCTCCTCCTCCAGATTGACGCCGGAGACACTCTCGAAGATGGCGGTACTCTGGGTCAGCTTCGCCTCGTTGGCCTGCAGCAGGGTCTTGGCCTGGCTGGTCTTGTTGCCAATGCCGCTCACCAGACCCGAGTAGGCATCGTTGAAGGTCATCTTGTCGTTGCTGGTGGCGGCGTTGTTGTTCTTGCGCACCAGATCCTTGTTCTGCAGCTCCGCCAGCGCCAGGCCGTTGGCGTTGTCCGCAAAGCCGTCCTTGTTGTAGCTGAGCGTGAAGCTGTCGCTGGCCTCCACCTTGCCGGTGATGCTGAACTCATAGCCCGGGCTCTGGGTCGGATCGGCGTAGACCTTGGGCCCCCCCAGGGGGCTCTCGAGGGCGGCCATCAGGTTCTTTCCCTTGCTGGAGGCGGGGGCGACACCCAGCAGGTTATTGTTCTTGTCATAGACCTCGTAGTTGCCGCTGCCGTCGATCTTGATGACTTGGGGTGCACTCGGGTCCAGAGTGTTGGTGCCAAAACCCGAGCCCGTGCCGGTGTTGTAGACACCGCCCAGCGTTATCTCGCCCGAGCCCAGGTTCTGGGATCCCTTGTCCGCCTTCAGGGGGGATGCCAGCGCGATATCCTCGGGACGGGTGATCGCCTGCTCCAGGTTGGCAGCCGCATTCCGGGTGGGTTGCAACAAGATCTTGTCACCCGCGACCGGAGTGCCGGAGAGATCGATTTCGATGCCGTGCCCCGCCACCTCGAAGGTGGCTGGCGGCGTGGTCCCCGTGGCGAGCGAGGTACGCTGCCCGCTGCCGTCGATGGCGAACACCTCGTAACCGGTGGCGCTGTTGAACCGCACCTCGTAGTCGAAGGTGGTGACCTCGCTCCCCTTGCCGGGGACGAAGTTGACGCTGGCCGCCCCGTTACCCTGGTTGCTGGCGTAGGGCAGCCCCTGGCTTCCCTTGAGGGTGAAGAGATCCCCCCCAAGCTCGTTGTCGAGATCCATCCCCAGCCGGTTCTGCTGGTTCATGGCATCCCCCAGGGCGACGGCCAGCTGCCCCAGCTCCCGCTTGGCGGGCTCCAGATCCCGGCGCGCGGTGAAGAGGCCACCGATGGCACCGCCAATATCCTTGTCGTTGATGCTGGCCTGGTTCTTGCCCAGGGTCAGCTGCAAGGAAGGCTCACGGGAATCCGGGTCCCCCGGCACCACCTTGAACTGGGCCACGCCGCCATCGAGCACCAGGGAGTGCCCTGTGCTCATGTTGACCAGCATGCTGCCATTGGGCTGGGTCACGGTGCGGATCTCCATCTTCTCGGAGAGCTGGCGAATGGCCTCATCCCGCTGATCGAACAGCATCAGGTTCTCTTCAGGGGAGCCCTGGGTGCGGACAATGGCCTGGTTCAGATCGTTGATGCTGTTCAGCAGGCTGTTCACCCTGTCCGTCTCGTCCCCTATGGTGGCGTTGATGGTATCGGACTGCTTGTCGAGCTGGGCGGAGAGGGTATGGAATCTGTCCACCATGCCGCTCAGTTCACTCAGGGTCGTCTTGCGCCCCCCGATCTCGGACGGTGACTCGTTGGCGGTGTGGAAAGCCTTGAAGTAGGAGGTGATGGTGGTCCCCACGCTGTTGCTGGCATCACCGAGCAGGCTGTCGAGCCGGAACAGTTGATCGTAGCGGGTGTTGGCCGCCTGATAGGCGGACGTATCCCGGCGCACCTCGGCCTGGGCATAGGCGTTGATGATGCGCTCGCTCACCATGTCGCCCGTCCCCAATCCGACGGAATTGGTGTAGATCAGGGTGCGTTCACGTACATAGCCCTGGCTATTGACGTTCACTATGTTGTTGCTGGTGGTCTGCAGCAGTCGCTGCTGGGCCAACACACCCGAGGTCCCAATTCCAAGCAGATCGCTTGCCATAGCTTACAGCTCCATCTCTGTGTTCCTGTCTGCAATGTTGCCGGGCGTCGAGTAACCGGCGATGGCATCACTGCGCAACACTTGTTTAAGTTTCCTGGCGTACTGGGGATCGGTGGCATAACCGGCCTGCTGCAACGCCTCGAAGTAACGGTCCGGGCTGTCCACCTTGGCCAGCGCCCCCTTGTAGCGACTCCCAGAGGTCAGGAAATCCACGTAGTCGTTGAAGCTCTCTTCGAACGACTCGTAGGAGCGAAACGCCGCCTTCTGGCGCGAGGCCACCCCTTGCTCGTATTCCAGGGTGCTCACCACCGCCTTGGGGCCTTCCCAACGCGGATCGGCCTTGATGCCGAACAGGTTGTGCGTCACGTTTCCGTCTGCATCCTTGATCACCCGCTTGCCCCAGCCACTCTCAAGGGCGGCCTGGGCCACCAGCACCGCCGGGCTCAACCCCAGCTTGTCCGCCGCCTTCTTGGCCAGCGGCATCAGCCTGTCGACGAACTCTTCCGGGCTGTCAAACACCTTGGCGCTGCCATCCAGGGCCGAAGGCCTCTGGCTGCTGCCCATGGGCGGCACGGTGCGGTGGGGGCGTCTTGGCATGGCCAGCGTACGCTCGGCCCCATTCAGCTCACCCTTCATTTCGTTATCAGCAAAATCTTTGCCAACTTTGGAGGCAGCAATCAGATCGTTGGAGGCACTGGGGGGTTGATAGGGCTTGTAGACCCGCTCGGTACGCTGGGGCAGCTTGAGTACCCGGCCATCCTGATGGGTGAAGGTCTGCTCGGGTGAGAGCTGCCTGGCCACCATCTCGGCAATGCCCAGCCCCCCCTTGCTCGACATGTCGGCAACCCGCTGCTCGTCCAGCATCCCTTCATAGAACTGGGTGTAGCTGCTGTTCATCGGGTTGCCCTCGGTGAGCACCGAGTTGGCCTGGCGCATCCCCTTGAACAGGGTCTGGGTGAAGATGGATTCGAACTGGCGGGCGGCCGCCATCAGGGCCCCTTGCTTCCCCTCCTTGCTCAGGCTCATCTGGCGCAGTTTGTCCAGGTTCTGGACGTCCTGCACCATGCCAATATTGATACCGCTCTGGGTGTCGAACTCTGCCATAACCTACCTCTTTGCCGCCCGTGGCAACCGCTTGCCGCTCACGAAATTACAGAATGACCAGTTGGCCCTGGATCGCGCCCGCCTGCTGCAGCGCCTCCAGGATCGCCATCAGATCCCCGGGGGCGACCCCCACCTGGTTCACCGCCCGCACCAGGTCGTCCAGGGTCGCGCCGGTATCAAGCTTGAACATCCGACCGGGATCCTGCTGCACGTTGATGGTGGAGTTGTTGGTGACCGCCGTCTGCCCGCCAGCGAGCGGATTGGGTTGGGAGACCTGCTGGTTCTCGGCGATGGTGACCGTCAGCCCACCGTGGCTGATGGCCGCCGGGCGCAGCTTGACCTCGCTGCCGATGACGATGGTCCCGGTGCGCGAATTCACGATGATCTTGGCGGACTCGCTCGCCGGGTCCACTTCCAGGTTCTCGATGGTGGAGAGGTAGGAGACCCGCTGGGCCGGATCCCGCGGCGCGAATACCTTGATGGAGGTGGCGTCCATCGCCTGGGCGGTGTTCGGACCCACCAGATCGTTGACCACGTCCGCCAGACGGCGGGCGGTGGTGAAGTCCGGCCGGTTCAGGTTGAAGGTGATGGTGTCGCCCTGGCTGAAGGAGTTGGGAACCTCCCGCTCCACGGTCGCCCCGTTGGCGATGCGCCCCACTGTGGGCGTGTTCACCACCACCTTGGAGCCGTCCGCCCCTTCGGCCCCGAGGCCACCGACCACCAGGCTGCCCTGGGCCACCGCATAGACGCGGCCATCCAGCCCTTTCAGGAAGGTCTGGAGCAGGGTGCCGCCACGCAGGCTCTTCGCCTCGCCGATGGCGGAGACGGTGACGTCTATGGTCTGGCCCGGCTTGGAGAAGGGGGGCAGATCCGCGTGAATGGCCACCGGCGCCACGTCCTTGATCTTGGGCTTGATGTTGTCAGGCACCTTGATGCCGAAGTTGTTGAGCATGGTCCTGAAGGTCTGCTCGGTGAAGGCGTTGTTCTTCTCCCCCGTGCCGGGCAGGCCCACCACCAGACCGTAACCGATCAGCTGGTTGCTGCGCACTCCTTCCACCGAGGCGAGGTCCTTGATGCGGGATGCGTGCGCCAGCCCGAAGGGCAGCAGGCAGCACAGCAGAGCAAGCAGACGGAATCGGTTCATGACATCTCCTAACAAAACCTTCCTGATCCGGGGCCCGTGAACGCCCCGGACTCTTGAGTCTTAAATGGGCCACCAGGGGCCGTTGAAGAAGCTGGTGAGCCAGCCCTGTTCCTGGGTGTTCGCCAGATCCCCGGTACCGCCGTAATAGATACGCGCATTGGCCACCCGCTGGGAGGAGACGCTGTTTTCCGAGCTCACGTCCTCCGGGCGCACCAGACCGGTGATACGGATGTATTCGTTGCCATTGTTGAGCATGATCCACTTCTCGCCGCGCACCAGCAGGTTGCCGTTTGGCAGTACCTTGACCACGCTGACCGAGATGTTGCCCTGCAGGCTGTTGCTCTGATCCGCTTTGGCCTGCCCCTTGAAGGCACTGTTCTGGCCGATGGAGGCCGACAGATCGTAGGGCCCCGCCGTGACCGGCACGCCACCCAGGGTGACGGGGTCGAGCGCCAGCTTGTTGTCCTTGCCGCTCTGGGTGTTGGCCTTTTTCGACGCCGAGGTCGACTCCGCCAACTGGATGGTGATGATGTCACCCACCCGGTGCGCCTTGATGTCCGAGTAGATGCCGTTGACCTGCTCGGGCTGGAAGATGGCGCCGGTCGGGCGCACCGACACCGGCTCCGACTCCCCGTAGACGGGGGCGAAATCCGGGTCATCCGGTTTGGCGGTATTGGGGGTACTGGTGCAACCCGCCAGCGTCAGCAGTCCCAGCATCCATATGGCTTTCATCATGACACTCCTTTCATCAGGTCCGCTGGGTCAGGAAGGACATCATGGAGTCGACGGCGGAGATGACCTTGGAGTTCATCTCGTAGACCCGCTGAGCCTGGATGAGATTGACCAGCTCCTCGGTCACGTTGACGTTGGAGGTCTCCAGCATCCCCTGCTTGATCACCCCCAGCCCGTCCGCACCGGCAGTCCCCTGAATGGGGGCGCCGCTGGACTGGGTCTCGAGGAAGAGGTTCTCTCCCATGGGCTGCAGGCCGGTGGGGTTGACGAAGTCCGTGGTGTTGATCTGGCCCACCACCTGGGATTGGCCATCCCCCTTGAGCTGGACGGAGACCTGGCCATCCTCCCCCACGGTGACGCTCTGAGCGTTCTCGGGGATCTGGATCTCCGGTTGCAACGGGTAACCGTTGCCCGGGGTGACGATAGTCCCCTCGTCGTTCAGGGTGAACTGGCCGTTGCGGGTATAGGCGGCGCTGCCATCGGGCAGCTGGATTTCGAAGTAGCCGCGGCCACTGATCATCAGGTCAAGGGAGTTGTCCGTGGTCTGGACGTTGCCCTGACTGTGGTTTTTCTGGGTGGCGACCACCTTGGCCCCCGCCCCCAGCATCAGGCCGGAAGGGAGCTCGGTGTCCGCCGAGGAGCGACCGCCAGGCTGGTTGATGTTCTGATAAAGCAGATCCTCGAAGATGGCCCGCGCCTTCTTGTAGCCCACGGTGCTGGCGTTCGCCAGGTTGTTCGAGGTGACCGAGATGTTGGTCTGCTGGGCATCGAGGCCGGTCTTGCTGATCCAGAGTGCAGGATTCATGGGGTGCTCCTTGATTAGCTGATACGCAGCAGCTGGGTTTGTGCCTCGTCGTTCTCCTCGGCGGTCTTCATGATCTTGACCTGAGTTTCAAACTGACGTTGCAAGCGAATAAGGTTGGTCATCTCGTCGACCACGTTGACGTTGCTCCCCTCAAGGGAGCCGGCGATCAGGCCCACATCCGCAGACGCGGCCTCATTCTGGCCATCCTTGCGGCGAAACAGGCCGTCCTGGCCTTTCTCCACCGCATCTGCCGCCGGGTTGACCAGCTTGATACGCTGGAAATCTTCCGGCAGGTTGGCGGCTGCCCCCTCGGGACGGCCGCTGATGGTACCGTCACGATTGATCTCAATTTTCTCCATGGGCAGGGGCAGCACGATGGGCTGACCGGCATCATCCACCACATTCAGACCGGTAGAAGTTTGCAGATTGCCGGTGGCATTGAGCTGCAGGTTGCCCATGCGGGTATAGGCTTCCGCGCCGTTGGGATCCTGCACCGCAATCCAGCCCGGCCCATCGACGGCAACGTCAAGATCCCGACCCGTGGTCATCAGCATGCCGTGCTGCAGGTTCTGGCCCGGCCGCTCGGTCATGGCGAACACCCGCGTGGGCAGCCCTTCGCCAAACGCCTGCATGCTGCGCGCCTGCTCGAAGTCAGACTTGAAGCCAATGGTGTTGGCGTTGGCAAGGTTGTTGCCACGAACAGCCAGGCTGTTCATGTTCTCCTTGGCCCCGGACATGGCGATGTAAAGCAGGTGATCCATGGGATCCTCCGTCAAACAGATGACTCTCACAGCTCAACTGCAAGTTGAATGCCAAGAGAGATGACGAAGACGGAATGAAAGGAGGAAATGAGGCGGGACGGAAATGACAAGGGGCGCCGAAGCGCCCCTGCCAACTACCCGCCGTCTTAGCGGATCTGCAGTATGTTCTGCTGCAGGGAGCTGTTCACTTCCAGGGAACGGGAGTTGGCCTGGAAGTTGCGCTGGGCGGTGATGAGGTCGACCAGCTCGGTGGTGAGATCCACGTTGGACTGCTCCAGTGCCGACGACTTGATGGAGCCGAACGTGCCGGAGTTCGGGGTGCCGGGCAAGGCATCGCCAGAGAGCAGGGACTGGCGCCAGGAGGTGTCGCCGACCTGGGTGAGACCCTGGGCATTGGCAAACTTCGCCATGGCCACCATGGCCACCTTGACGGTGGTGGCGTTGCTGTAAGTGGCGGAGACTATGCCATCCGCCCCGATCTCCACCTTGGTCAGGCGGCCGACTGTGGAGCCGTCCTGGGTCAGCTTGCTCACTTCAAAGGGGGAGGCGTACTGGGTCACGGTACCAAGCTTGAACTCAATCTCCTGGGTGCCATCGGCGCCATTGGTGATGATACCAGCCCCTGTCGCCCCCAGGGGTTCCGTCTTGATGACCGCCGGGGTGGTGGGTGTGACCATCTTGCCGGAGGCATCGAAGGTCACCCGGGCGCTCAGGGGAGCCTGGCTCAGACCGGTCGCCATGGTGGTGGCCGTACCGCCTACGATGTCGATGGGCTTGTCCCCTTCATAGAGGTACATGCGCCAGGCAGTCGGCACCGCCGCTTGGGTAGGATCGGCCGGATCCGCTTCCTTGGTGAAGTACTGGGTGATGGTGTGTGGCTCGCCCAGGGAGTCATAGACCACCACGGAGGTGGAGGAGGAGTAGGTGGTCGAGTCAGTGGGATCGAATTTGGAGGCATTGACATCCATCAGCGTTTTCGTGCTGGAAGGCAGGTTGAAGCCAGCCTCGACCGTCGTGGTCTGCACCGGCTCACCGGCCTTGTCCGGGATCTGGATGGGCTTGGTGGCGTTGATGCTCACCGCCTTGGGGGTGCCGTCAGAGTTGATCTCGTACCCCTGCAGATAACCGCCGGAGTTGCTGACCATGTAGCTGCTTTCATTGAGCTTGAAGGCGCCTGAACGGGTGTAGGTGCGATCCAGGTTGGTCAGACCGTCCGAGGTCACGAAGAAGCCGTTGCCCTGGATGGCAAGATCCAGCGCGTTGTTGGTGAATTGCAGCGCGCCCTGGTGGAACTGCTGGGCCACCGCGCCAGTCGCCACCCCGTTGCCGACCTGGGTCTTGGCGTTGACGAAGATGGAGTTGGCGTAGACGTCGGCAAACTCGGCACGGGACTCCTTGAAGCCGGTGGTATTGACGTTGGCAATGTTGTTCGCGGTGACGTTCAGGTCTTTTTGAGCCGCATTGATGCCGCTGAGGGCATTGTTGAATGACATGTCTTTCTCCTTAGATCACTGCGTTAGAGGACGAAGCCGACTGGGTGGTGGTCTTGCCGGTCGTCGCGCCAATTTCCAATACATCGGTCAGGTAGATGCCGCCCAGTCCCTTGAGTTTGAGGGTGCTGGGGTTGGTGCTCGTTCCCAGGGTGACGCTCTCCACCTTGGCGTAAGTCAGGGCGGGGACGCTCTCCGACTTGCCGTCGACGGTGGCATGCGCCTCTATCGAATACTTGCCGCTCTTGGCCTCGTTGCCGGACTTGTCCTTGCCATCCCATTCGAAGGCCACGTTCCCCTTGTGGCTCCCTTCAATGGCGAACTCCCTGATGACCTGGCCGCTCTCGTCCTTCACCGTCACCTTGATGTTGCTGCCACCATCGCCGGTGGCGATGACCCCCGTGAGGGTGCCTCCCTTCTCCACGTAACCCGTGTTGGACGGGATAAGCACGTTTTGCCCCACCAGCGCGGAGGCCTGCAGCGCCTGGCTGGAGGTCATCAGGCTGTTGAGGCTCTCCATCTGGGTGGAGAGACTGCTGATCCCCTGAGACGTCGACATCGAGGTCATCTGGGAAAGCATCTGGGCGTTGTCCACCGGTTTGAACGGATCCTGATAGGAGAGCTGCATAGTCAGCAGCTTCAGGAAGGACTCCTGATCCAGCTCCTTTTTCTGGGTACTGGTGTTGACCGTACTGGTCTGGGCCGACGTCGTCCGGTTGACGCCCAGCAGGCTGTCATAGGTATCTGCCACTTATGCTCCCCCCTCTAGGGCGTGCCCACTGGGCCGATTGTTGCCGCCTGGCAGGCGATCACGGGTCACTCTCATCCGGGTTCACCTCTGTCAGGACTTGCCCAGACCCAGGGTCTGCTGCAACATTTTCTTGGCCGCATCGGCCACCTGGACGTTGGTCTGGTAGCTGCGCGACGCCGCTATCATGTCCGCCATCTCTTCCACCATGTTGACGTTGGGCTTGAAGATAAAGCCATCCTTGTCCGCCATGGGGTGATTCGGGTTGTACTCCTTGAGCAGGGGCGCATCACTCTCGACGATGCCCTTCACATCCACCCCGACCGAGGCCTGCTTGTCGGACATGGCCTGATCCAGCTGGGCGGCAAAGACTGGCCGCCTGGCGTGGTAAGTTTTTTCCACGCTGGAGCTGACGCTGTCAGCGTTGGCCATGTTGCTCGCCACCGTGTTGAGGCGAACGGACTGCGCGCTCATGGCAGAGCCTGCAATGTCAAAGACCTTGAACAAACTCATCCTTGCTCTCCTTTCAGTGCCTTGAGCAGGCCGCTTATCTTGCTGTTCATGAATTCAAGGGAGGCCTGGTATTCGAGGCTGTTGCGCAGGAACTCGCTGCGCTCCTGCTGCACGTCCACCGTGTTGCCGTCACCGGTATCCGGTTGCAGGGGATTGCGGTACTGGGTCGTGCCCGGGGTATCCATCTGCAAGGCGAAGTGCTTCTCGCTGGTGGTGCTGAGCCCGAACCCTTGCTGGCCCTGGGCATCCTGCAACGCCTGTGAGAAGTCGATGTCACGGGCCTTGAAGCCCGGCGTGTCCGCATTGGCGATGTTGCTGGACAACACCTCGGCACGCTTGGCGCGCACGCTCAGCGTGTACTGATGAACACCGAATGCCTTGTCGAATGAAATTGCCATAGCACACCTCCTGCTTCATGAATATTTAGCAAGAGGTGTGCCAAGAGGGTATTGAGCAGGGTTATTTGACCTTGTAGACGATGCCGGGGTTGCAGCGGATCATCTCGAACTTGTCGGTGAGGCCGGCCAGAGACTCGGAGGCCCCCAGCATCAGGTAGCCGCCAGGATTGAGGCTGCTGGCGAACTGGTTGAGGATCTTGGATTTCACTTCGGGCGCAAAGTAGATGAGCACGTTGCGGCAGAAGATGATGTCAAACTTGCCGAGCAGGCTGTAGCTCTCCAGCAGGTTGAGGGGACGGAAGCTGGTCAATTTTCTGACACGCTCCACCACCCGCATCTTGTTGTCGCCACAGGGTTCGAAAAAGAGTCGCTTGCGCTCGGGGGAGAGCCCGCGAGCCAGCGCCAGGCTGTCGTAGACCCCCTCCTTGCACTGGTTGAGCATGGTGCTGGAGATATCGGTCCCCACTATCTGCACCCCGCCCGGCAAGGTACCCGGTCGCTTGACTTGCTGCTCCAGCGCCGTCATGGCGATGGAGTAGGGTTCCTGCCCGGATGAAGAGGCGGCAGACCATATCTTGATGGGACGACCACTCTTGCCAAGCTCCGGGAAAATCTTGTCGCTCAGCAGCTGGAACGGATAGGTATCGCGAAACCACAGGGTCTCGTTGGTGGTCATGGCATCGACCACCGCCATCTTGAGCTCCCGCTCGCGCACGCTCATCGCCCGGGTGACCAGATCAGACAGACTCTCGATACCAAACTGAGTCATCAAGGGCGACAGGCGGCTCTTGACCAGATACTGTTTGTTGTCACCCAGCACTATGCCGCTCTGTTGCGCCAGAAAATTGCTGAATTGCCTGTATAAGTCGTCCGAAAGTGTCTTCATGCAGTTGTTCTTCTTGATTAGAGAGCGCCTTGTACGGCCTTGGCCAATTCATCCGGCTGGAATTTGGCAATGAAATTGTTCGCTCCGACTTTCTGCACCATGGCCTGATTGAACACCCCACTGAGGGAAGTGTGCAGGATAACATGCAAATCCTTGAGGTTGGGATTGTTGCGGATCTCGGCGGTGAAGGTATAACCGTCCATCTCCGGCATCTCGATGTCCGAAATGACCAGGGCTATCTGATCCTTGATGGGACCGTTCTTGGACATCTCCAGCAACATGTTGAGCGCTTCCCGTCCATCCTTGGCCAGCACGCACTGTACCCCGATAGCCTCCAGTGCCCGTTGAACCTGCTTGCGCGCCACCGAAGAGTCGTCCGCAACCAGCACGGGACGCCCGTGAGGATTGCGCTCCACGCTTGCTTCCACCAGTTCGGTGGACACCTCGGTGGAGACCGGCGAGATCTCGTTGAGAATGCGCTCCACGTCCAGGATCTCCACCAGCTCACCATCTACCTCGGTCACCGCCGTCATGTAGTTGATACGACCGGCCCCTTTGGGTGGCGGCAGGATGGACTCCCAGTTCATGTTGATGATGCGTTCGACCGAGTGGACCAGGAACCCCTGAATGGAGCGGTTGTACTCGGAGATGATGATGAAGCACTTGGAGAGGTCCTGGATGGGGCGCTTGCCCATCGCCATGCTGAGATCGATCACCGAGATGGTCTGGCCACGGATATGTGCCACGCCGCGAATGCAGGAGTTGAGCTTGGGCATGACGGTCAGAGGGGGACACTGCAGCACCTCGCGTACCTTGAATACGTTGATGCCAAATCTTTGACGTCCATTGAGACGAAACAACAGCAGCTCCAGCCTGTTTTGTCCCACTAGCTGGGTTCGCTGGTTGACCGAGTCCAGAATACTCGCCATAAACACTCCCTAAAAATGCTTGGCACTGATCGTGCATGTCATTATGCATGCACATTGGCTTGCATCAGATCATCGTTGTTTCAACAATCGAATAATTCTGGAGCAAGCATAGTTAACTACGGTGGTATACGTGAATAACTTATCGACCGGTAAGCAAAAATGATTAGTAGACTTTTCCTTATCTTACTGCCGTTTTGCAGTCTGTCTCACGCCATGGCGTCCGAGGTCACCGACTATCTGCAAGAACAGGCACAGGCGTTCGTGCTCGACCAGCTCGATATTCCCCTCGATGCACAGGCCGACGTCAAGGCCGGTACCATTGACGAGCGCCTCCCCCTCACGCGCTGCGAAGATGCCCTCACCATTTCCCTCCCCGCCAGGATGGAGATCCGTCGCAACACCACCGTCTACCTCAAGTGCGAGGGAGAGAAATCCTGGGATCTCTATCTACCGGTCCGGGTCAGTATCCAGAAACCCTATGTCACCGTCACCGTCCCGGTTGCCAAGGGAGATATTCTGAGTGAACCCATGCTGACCCTGGCATACCAGGATCAGACCCTGATCCGTGGCGACTACCTTACCGACCCGACCGCCCTCATCGGGGTACGCAGCAAGCGTGAGCTCAAACCGGGTCAGCCAATCAGGCTCACCCAGGTATGCGTGGTCTGCAAGGGGGACCAGGTCACCCTGAGCGCCGAAAACAGCAGCATGCAGATCAAAACCATGGCCCGCGCCTTGCAAGATGGCAGCTTCGGAGACATGATCCGGCTTGTCAACACGCGCTCGGGCAGAACGGTGCAAGGCCAGGTCAGTGCAGTGGGCTCCGTGGTCGTGACATTCTGACACAGGAATGCACTGCGCAATTTTTTTCTAAAGTTCTGACCGCCGTCACCGATACACAGGTAAGCGAACAGCAAAGCAGACGAAGGTAAACCTTATGGCTATCAACAATATCAACAACTTGGCTAACAACCGCCTGCAAAACAGCGGCAACAGCCAAGGTGTAGCCACCAAGTCGGCGACCTCCAGCGAGAGCAGCCGTGCGACGACCGTCAAGAGCGACTCTGTCTCCTTGACCAGTGAGGCGCAGCAATTGCAACAGATGCAGAAGACCCTCAACACCGCCTCCACCGGTAACGAGAGCCGCGTCGAGAGCCTGAAGAAGGCCGTGGCCAGTGGGGAGTACAAGGTCAACAGCGAAGCCGTGGCCAGAAAGATGTTCAGCTTCGAAGCCGATCTGGATAAACGGTTGGGATGATGGACCTCCCTTCGCTGCTGCGCGCTCAGGACGACAACCTCTCCCAGATGCAAGGCTTGCTGGCAGAGGAGTTCGACCTCCTCAAGGCTCACCGGGCCCTTGCCTTGCCGGCACTCGCCGATCGCAAGCAACAACTGCTGGTGGCCATCGAGATGCTGGACAAGACTCTGGCAGAGCTACCCGACTTGCAGCAACAGCTGGGCGCCTTCCCGATCCAATTGCAGGCCCTTCAAGCCAAGCTGGAAGCCTGTCAGGAGCAGAACAACCTCAATGGACGTCTGCTCGAACTCAGCATTGTCTCCAATCGCCGTCTCGCCAGCTTCCTCAGCAAGCTCAGAGACAGCAGCTCCCTGACCTATGACGCCAAAGGCAATACCCGCTCAGGCACCCGCTCTTTCGGGATCAAGGCCTGATCTCCTCTCCCCCTTCTGATTTTCTCTCCTTGTCAGCCCCTAGTCAGAGCACCAGCTGCATCAGGGTTTCTCCATCCTTGCAGGCATGGATGCTCATGCAGCCCTCGTCATAGCGCCCATAACTGGCCACCCACTCGCCCCTTGGAAAACAGATAGACCCCGGGTTCATCAGGATCATTTCTCCCTCCTGGCGCAGCACAGGCACATGGGTATGACCGCTGATGAACAGGCTCCCTGCTGGCAGGGGCACGTTGCCGGGCTCATAGAGATGACCGTGGCTGACAAACCAGCGCCGCCCATCCACCAGCAGTTGGTTGTAGGGCGCCGTGATGGGGAAATGGAGCAGCATCTGGTCCACCTCCGAATCGCAATTGCCACGCACCGCCATGATGCGGGGGGCCAGCTCGTTGAGCCTTGCCGCCACAGTTGCAGGATCATACCCCTCCGGCACCGGATTGCGCGGCCCGTGATTGAGCAGATCCCCGAGCAGCAGATAGTGATCAGGCTGCCAGGGAGCGAGTTGCGCCAGCACCTGCTCGAGGGCAGTCAGACTGCCGTGCAGATCCGAGATAATGGCAATCTTCATTCCACACTCCTCATGGCTGGCTGAAATAGAGATCCTTGGTGGCGATGGCGCCCTTGAGGTTGCGACTCGGCAAGCCGCGCAGTGCCGGGTCCACCAGTCGCATCTGGTTGTAGTGATAGACGGGGATGACGGGCACCTCCTCCATCAGCAGTTGCTCGGCCTGATGATAGATCCCGGACCGGGCGTTGGCATCCAGGGTCTCGGAGGCCTGCTGCAGCAGACCATCGAAGGCGGGGTTGCAGTAGCCGCTCTCGTTCTGGGGATCCTGGCAGCGGAAACTGCCAAGCATGGACGACGGCTCGACATAATCACCAAACAAAAATGAACGAGCCAGCATGAAATCACCACTGTCCTTGGCTACCTGATAGGCATTCCACTCCATGTTGTTGAGGGAGACCTCGACCCCCAGCGGTTTCCACATGGCCGCCACCGCCAGGGCCAGCTTCTTGTGGTTCTCCGACGTGTTGTAGGTCAGCGTCAGCCTGAGGGGATGTGCGCTGTTGTAGCCCGCCTGGGTCAACAGCGCGGCGGCCCGGGCCAATCGGGTCGGCTGGTCTTCCCGGGAGAGGGGGATATCCAGCTCGTCATAACCCGGCATGGCGGGCAGCAGTGACCAGGCTGAGCGCTCCCCCTGGCCGCTCACCTTCTCGGTCAGCAGGTGGCGATCGATGGCCATGGAGAGCGCCTGGCGCACCCGCACATCCTGCAACTCGGGGCGATTGAGATTGAAAGTGTAAAGATAGGTGCCAAGCAGCGGCAGACCCCAGATCCGCTCCGGTGCCTCCTGCATGGTCTTCTGGTAGTACTCCAGCGCCACCTTGTTGGTGAGCTGGATCTCCCCCGCTTCGTAACGCAGCCGCTCCCCATGCTGGGAAGCGATCGGCAGGTAGGTCACCCGCTGGATCCGGGTATGGGCGTCATCCCAGTACTGGGGGTTGCGTTCGGCTTCGATGCGCTCGTTCACCACCCAGCTCGCCAGCTTGTAGGGGCCATTGCTCACCATCTTGCCTGGCTGGGTCCACTGCTTGCCAAACTGGGCGATGACCCGCTCGTTGACCGGCACGAAGGGGCGCTGGCTGACCAGTTGCAGGAAATAGGGAACGGGGCGCTCCAGGGTCACTTTCAGGATCTGGTCGCTTTCTGCCTCCACCCCCAGGGCATCGAGGTCGAGCGCCCCGGCATAGATGGACTGGGCATTGTTGATGCCGGTCGCCAGCAGCAGGCCAGCGGAGGGGGAAGCCTGCGCCGGGTTCAGCAGCCGCCGCCAGGCGTAGACGAAATCCCGGGCGGTGAGGGGCTCGCCGTTGGACCATTTGAGCTGGGGACGCAGGAAGAAGCGCCACACCAGCCCATCCTCGCTGGTCTCCCAGCGCTGGGCCTGGGCGGGCACTATCTTGCCCTGACCATCCTCGCTCACCAGCCCCTCGAACAGGTCCACCAGCACCACCTCCCCCGGGAAACCGGAGCGGATCAGGGCCGGATCGAGGGACTCGGGTTCGGCGCCATTGCCCTTGACCAGGGTCTGCCTGTCCGACAGCACGGGCTGCTGCACCACGGTAGTGGCCTGAAGCGGCGGCACCGCCATCAACCCGAACAGCAAGGGAGAGAGCCAGCGGCGGGCTGGCCTGGCGGCGAAACGGTAAAACATGACATCAACCTCGTTCAATTCTTTTGACTGCAATGAGGGGAAGGCCGGCGGCGCGCCTGGAACCGAATGCATCATGCCGCGCTTGTTATCCCCGAAGACGACCCGTATTGTATCGGGCCTGCCCGATAGAGGGAGTCTTTCGGGCTATTTTTTTCAAGGTTTTATGACGACACGGCCGCCACGGGTGGGCGCAATCGCCAGAAGGCGCACTCCCCTGCCCCGTTGGCAATCGGCCCGGGGCGATGTGTCGCCTGCAAGTCCGGTTGTCGTCTACCGTTTCAGGGGTCTTTATGGGTTACGAATGGCTGGCGCTGGCTGCCGCCAGTTTATGGGCGATCGCCGCCCTCATCTCCGTCAAACCGGCTCGCCATCTGGGGGCCTTTGCCTACAGCCGCTGGCGGATGTTCCTGGTCAGCCTGATGCTGGCCAGCGCAAGTCTGGTGACGGGAGGCTGGCAGACCCTCACCGAGAGCGCCCTTCCCCTGCTGGCCCTCTCCGGCCTCATCGGCATCTTCGTCGGCGACACCGCCCTCTTTGCCTGCATGAACCGACTCGGCCCCAGGCGCAGCGGTCTGCTCTTCTCCTGCCACGCCCTCTTCTCCGCCCTGCTCGGGCTCTGGCTCTTTGGCGAGCGGCTCGATGGTTGGCGCCTGCCAGGCGCCTTGCTGGTCCTGGCCGGGGTCATGCTCGCCATCCTGTTTGGTCGTCGTGGCGACAACCCGCAGAACGAATGGGAGCTGGTGCGCGGCCGCCTCGTGGTCGGCATAGCCCTTGGCCTCACCGCAGCCCTGTGCCAGAGCCTCGGAGCCATCATCGCCAAGCCGGTGATGATGAGCGGCACCGTGGACGCGGTGAGCGCTTCCGGCGTGCGCATGGGCAGCGCCCTCTTGGCACACTGCGTCTTGCGGGCACTTCGCCTGCCGCTCGCCATGCCGCACAACCCCATCAACCGGCAGGTGCTCGGCATGATAGGCATCAACGGATTTCTGGCGATGACGCTGGGAATGACCCTGATCCTGGTGGCCCTGCGTCAGGGAGATGTGGGCATGGTGGCCATCTTGTCTTCCACCACACCGGTCATTCTGCTGCCCTTGCTGTGGTGGCACTCGGGGATGCGTCCCTCGCTCCCCGCCTGGGCCGGAGCCCTGCTGGCCACCCTGGGCACGGCCCTGGTGCTGGGAATGGGGAACTGAGCCCCGTCTCTCCTGCAAGAAGGAAGTACCAACACGCCCATCGGCGGCACTGAGCCGCCGATGCTCCCCCGTGCCGGACAGGGAGAGAGGCGATCGCGCCCCTAGAACAGAGCCACTTCCTCTTCGGTCAGCTCCCGGTATTCCCCCGGTGCCAGCTCATCGTCCAGAGCCAGATCGCCGATGCGTTCCCGATGCAGCCCGACCACCTTGTTGCCGATGGCGGCGAACATCCGCTTCACCTGGTGATACTTGCCCTCGTGGATGGTCAGGCGTGCTTCCCGCTCGTCCAGGATTTCCAGCTCCGCAGGGCGGGTCTTGTCGTTCTCGTTGCGCAGGTAGATACCGTCGGCAAAGAGCGAGATAGCCTCTTCACTCACGGGATCAGCCAGCCAGACATGGTAGGTCTTCGCACACTCGTGCCGGGGCGACGTGATGCGATGGGACCACTGGCCGTCATCGGTGATCAGCACCAGCCCGGTGGTATCGAGATCGAGGCGCCCCACCACATGCAGTTTGCCCATGGCCGGCTCGTCGAGCAGGTGGAACACGGTGGCGTGATCCGGGTCCTCGTTGGAGCAGACATATCCTTCCGGCTTGTGCAGCATGAAGTAGCGATTCTGCAGGTTCAGGGTCAAGGTCACACCGTCAAACTCGATCTGGTGTTGCTCATTGATGTGAAAGGCGGGCTGCTTGACCAGCACGCCGTCTACCAGCACTTCCCCCTGACGGATCAGCTTGCCCGCCTGGGAACGGGTCAAATCGGAGCAATCGCAAAGAAATTTGTCGAGCCGCATGCAAAAACCTCGGAATCCATCATGATTGGGGGCGACATTATATCGGTCAGACCCGACAACACCAGTACTAAGCGACAGGGACTCAAGATGGCGCCTGACGCCATGATGTGCCAGTGATAGACTGCCGTCAGCAGACCGACATCACACATAATAATAAGCCCAGGATGTACCCATGAAGCCGACGAAGTCTCACCCCGTCATCCCCGTCAGCCAGTTGAAACCTGGCATGTACGTCATTGCCATTGCCAGCCAGACCGGCGCCATGGAAATTGCCCAGACGGGCATGGTGACCAACCCTCAGCAGGTGGAGGCGCTGATCCGGCGTGGCGTGCTGACGGTGCGGGTGGATCTTGCCCGCAGCAAGCTGCCGGGAGGGGGCACGGCAAGCCCGGCGGATGTGGTGACAAACGGGGCGGGCTCCTCTCGTCAGATCGGCAGTGGTGAAGGGCGCGAGCTCAAGATCCGTCGGCTCTATCAGGAAGCGCGCGAACTCCAGGGCAAGTTCATTCGCCATCTCAAGGCCGGTGAGCCCATCGACATCACGCCCCTTGCCGCCGTGGCCGAAGAGATGGTCGATACCATGTTCACCCACGGCGATGCCATGCTCTGTCTGGCGCGGATCCGTGCCAAGGATGCCTACCTGATGGAGCACTCCATGAATGTCGCCATCCTCCTGGCGAACTTCGGCCGCTACCTGGGGCTGGATCGCAGCGTGCTCAAGGAGCTGACCCTGGGTGGCCTGCTCCACGACGTGGGCAAGATCATGACCCCGGACGAGGTGCTCAACAAACCGGGCAAGCTCACCGATGAGGAGCTGGAGGTGATGCGCGAGCACGTGGTCCACAGCCACGACATCCTGGCCGCCACCGCCGGCATCACCCCCATCATGCTGGAGGTGGCCGCCAACCATCACGAGCGGATCGATGGCACCGGCTACCCGCGGCGCCTCAAGGGGGATCAGCTCTCCCTCTACACCCGCATGAGCGGCATCGTCGATGTTTACGATGCGGTGACGGCAGACAGGGTCTACAAACAGGGCATGCAGCCAACCCAGGCGTTTCGCATTCTGCTCAAGGGGGTTGATCTGCATTTTGATGCCGACCTGGTAACCAGGTTCATCAAGTGCATGGGGGTCTATCCGGTGGGTACCCTGGTGCAGCTCTCCAACCAGCGCCTGGCCATCGTGATGCAGCGCAACGAACAGCAACCGCTCAAGCCCGTGGTCAAGGTGATCTATCACGCAGGCCATCGCCATTATCTCGAGGTGCAGTGGCTGGATCTCGCCAAAAACGGGGTTCAGGAGACCATAGAGAGCACGGTGGACCCCAAGGAGTTTGGCATCAACCTGGCCAACTTCGTCTAACCTGTCCGGCTTGTTGGCGGCTGCTCGCGGCAATGGCGAATCAGGAACTCCTCATCCAGCGGGGAGAGATCGAAGCGCAGGCAGGCCTCTTCGATGGCCCGGATGTCGTGTTGATGGTGTTCGCTGAGCCAGCGCACCGCGCGGCGCAAGTCTTCACCATGGGGCAGCAGGGTATGGTCGCTCATGGAATACCTCCGGTCAGCCATCGACGCCAGCCCGTCAATCCGGGCTCTCACTTTTAGCTTAGCCCGCCCGCACTCGCCCGGCAGACACCTGCGCCCTTGACGGTGCCCACCCTGTAGCAGGTATGCTCGACCCCTTCGGCGCCCTGCCGTGCCGGCGCCGCTCAAACAAGGATGCTGCATGCAAACCAAGGACAAGTGTCTGGCCGCCCTGGTCATTCTCTGCTGGGGACTCAACTTCGTTGCCATCAAGTGGGGGCTGGAAGGCATCCCCCCACTGCTGCTGGGAGCACTGCGTTTCGTCGGAGTCGTCTTCCCCGCCATTCTGCTGGTTCCCAGGCCTGCCATGCCCTGGCGCTGGCTGCTGGCCTATGGCGGTGCCATCAGCCTGGGCCAGTTTGCCTTCCTGTTCTGTGCCATGAAATTCGGCATGCCCGCCGGCATGGCCTCCCTGGTGCTGCAATCCCAGGTGGTCTTCACCCTGCTGTTCGCCATGATCTGGCTGGGAGAGCGCTGGCAGCCCCACCACTGGGTAGCACTGCCGCTGGCGGGAGCAGGTCTTTATCTCATTGCCACCCATGGCGAGGGCAACCTCACCCTCATCGGATTTGTGCTGACGCTGTGCGCAGCCGCCTGCTGGGGCCTCGGCAACGTCATCAATCGCCAGATAGGTCTGCGCTATCGCACCTCTCTGCCGAGCCTGGTCGCCTGGGGCGGGCTGGTGCCCATCCTGCCCTTCTTCGCGCTCTCCTGGCTGTTCGAGGGGCCCGAACTCATCGCAAGCAGCCTGCTCAACATCCGTTGGCAGGGCGTCTTGTGCGTGCTCTATCTCTCGTTTATCGCCACCTGGCTCGGTTATGGCCTGTGGGGGAGGCTGCTGATGCGCTATCCGGTGGCCCAGGTTGCCCCCCTCTCCCTGCTGGTGCCCTGTGTCGGCATGGTGGCCGCCGCCCTGCTGCTCGATGAACACCCCACTCCCCTGCAATGGCTGGGCTCGGGTCTGGTACTGCTCGGCTTCGTGGTGCATCTGCTGGGGGGCAAGATGCGCTTCTTGAAGACCCAAACCGAGGATTGACCTCGCCCGGGAAACTTCCCATCATGGGTCAGGCCCTCTTGGGCCCACCCCGTTATTTCGGCAGGACGCCATCATCAGGAGAGCAAGGACATGCGTCATCCGTCACTTTCGATCATCCCCTCTTTACCAGGCATCATGCGGGTCACGGCCATGCTGCTCCCCTTCTGCTGGAGCCCGTTCGGCTGGAGTGCCACCCTGCCGGCAGATCTCAAATGGGAGAGCAACGACACCGACCCCGTCTATGCAGACCCCGAGGCCAAGCGAGGCGGCACCTTCCGGGATTTCATGTCGAGCTTTCCGCTCACCTTGCGCAAATACGGGCCGGATTCCAACGGCGGTTTTGCAGCCTACGTGCGCGAGACCAACCTGCCGCTCCTGAGCACCCATCCCGTGACGCGTAATCCCATCCCCATGCTGGCCAACCAGTGGGCTTTCGGCACGGATAACAAGACGCTCTATTTTCGCATCAACCCCAAGGCCCGCTGGTCGGACGGCCAGCCCGTCACTGCGGATGACTGGGTCTTCACCCTCAAGATGATGCGCAGCAAGGAGATCAACGACCCCTGGTACAACAACTACTACAGCACCCAGATAAGCGAAGTGACCAAGTTTGACGATCACACCCTCGCCATCACCAGCGGCACCGAGAAGAGCCGGGAAGATCTGCTCGAAGCTCTCCCCTTCACCCCGGAGCCCAGCCACGCCATCAAGCTGACCGCCAACTGGGTCAAGGAGTACAACTGGAAGGTGCTGCCGGTCACCGGCCCCTACCAGATTGGCGAGCTCAGGAAGGGCAAGTCGGTTACCTTCGACCGGGTCAAGGATTGGTGGGGGAACGACGAGCGCTACTTCCAGCACCGCTTCAATCCGGATCGCATCGAGATCAAGGTGCTCAGGGATCAGAACATCGCCTGGCAGCACTTCCTGCGCGGTGAGCTCGACACCTTCCCACTCGTGATGCCCAACTGGTGGCATGACAAGAGCAAAACCGCCGAATTCGAGAAGGGCTATATCGAGCGGCTCTGGTTCTACAACCAGACGCCTCAGCCCCCCATGGGGCTCTATCTCAACACCGCCGATCCCTTGCTGAGCAATCTCGACGTCAGACTCGGCATCCAGCACGCCCTCGCCCTGGACAAGATGATCGCGACCCTGCTGCGGGGGGACTACCAGCGTCTCAACACCTATGGCTCGGGCCAGGGAGATTTCACCAATACCGACCTCAAGGCGCGCCCCTTCGATCCCGCCCTTGCTCGCGAATTCTTTGCCAAGGCGGGCTTTACCAAGACCGGACCGGATGGCATCTTGCGAAACGACAAGGGCCAGCCCCTCTCCCTCAGCATCACCTACACCACGGCGGAACATGCCCAGCGTCTCACCCTGCTGCGGGAAGAGGCGAAAAAGGCGGGGCTCAACCTCGAGCTCAATCTGATGGATGCGTCTGCCGGCTTCAAATCCATGCTGGAGAAAAAACACCAGAGTGCCTGGATGGCCTGGAGCGGTGGTCGTTATCCCGCCTATTGGGAACACTTCCACAGGGTCAATGCCAACAAGCCCCAGACCAACAACATCATGAACATCGATGACGACAGGATCTCGGCCCTGGTGGAGCAATACGACAAGGCGTTCGATTTCGGCAAGAAGGCCGACCTCTCCCGCCAGATCCAGCAGCGACTCTATGAGCTCGCCAGCTTCGTCCCCGCCTATCAGGTGCCCTATACCCGGGCCGGCGCCTGGCGCTGGATACGCCTGCCCAAGGTGCCGGCAACCCCTCAGAGCGACTTGCTCTACTGGCCCCTCGACGGCTCCAACTCGGGTTACAGCTTCGGCGGCCTGCTCTGGATTGACGAAGCGGCAAAGGCGCAGACCCGGGCCGCCATCAAAGGGGGGCAGACCTTCCCGCCAGTGACCATCACGGATACCACCTACCAACAGAAATAGGGCAGCTGGCACCGTCAGCCCCAAAACAAAAGACCCCGCACATTGGCGGGGTCTTTGTTACAACCGGGATGGCACCAGGCAGAGGGCATTCAGCCGCGTTTGGCCTGCTTTTGCGCAATGGCGTCGGCGACGTCGGCCGGGTCCAGCACAATGCCTTCCTGATCCGGCGTCGGGAACACGGCCACGCAGAGATCATCCTGCTCCATGCCGTCCACCCAGCGATCCAGCCACACCTTGAGGGTGATGGATTGCGGCTTGCACTCGGCCCACTCCCCTTCGGCCCAGGCCTTGGCGTAGTCGGGATGCGGCCATACCGGGATGCAGTCTTCCTCTTCGGTCGTCAGCATCATGACGCCGTGTTCGTCGGTCAGGACAAACAGCTCTTCGTGCTCGACCAGCTTGCTGATGAAGTGATCAAAGCGGTAATCGGCGTTCAGTTGCAGCGCGGCATTGCGCTCGGTGTCGCTAAGTTCATAGCTCATCGGTCAAGTCTCTCGTTCATTAAAGGGCGACATGTTCACATCTTGCCGACCCCTTGTCCAGCAGGAGTAATGGGTCATCCGTCTTTCCATCGCCTCACCCCAGCTCGGGGGTCAACAGCCGGAGTCCCGCGGTCTCACCCAGTCGCTCCCTCAGCCAATAGGCGGACTCCACTTCCACAAAGCAGAGCTGATCCCGCCCCGCAGCGACCCCCACCATGATCTGCTCAAGCCGTGCTTGCTGGGCGGTACTCCAGGCAGCAACCAGCTTGCCGCCATGGGCCTCGTCCACCACCTCGCGGCGCAGCTCGAACAGGTTATCGGTGATCGGGCTGTTTATCTTGCTCGGGTGGCGCCAGTACATCTGCAGGTTGTCCAGCATCTCCTCATCGTAGCTTGCCAGCGCATCGAGCTCCGGCGTCTCTTTGCTCTGGGCCGCGAATTCACACCAGCCTGCCGACAAGGTAGCCAGACTCTGGGCATCCTTGCCATGCTGGCGCAGGGTTGTCACGTCTTCCCCACGAATGGCCGGCAGCCAGAGATCTCCTTGATGTTGCGCCAGGAGAGGGAGCAGCAAGGAGGGAGCATAAACAGGAAAACGGGGACCCAGAGAGTGCAGCAGAGAGACCAGAGTAACAGTGATCATGAGACGCGCCTTGAACAAGATGACCTGGCATCACGCCTGGTCATGAGGGTGAACGAGGGTGCCATTCTAGCATGTTTGCCTTGCTGGGGGCGTTTGCGTCCAGCCGGGCCGGTGATAGATAGCGTCCAAAAAAGCAGCGTTTGAACCAGAGCGGCCCCGATAAAGGCCAATTGTTTGAGCCAGCGCCCACTAAAGAGGCACCGGGGATGCTAGGTTGCATACATCTTTAGCGTAAGGAGTGCATCCATGAGTGGGATCAACCAGGTTTCTGACGATTTTGTGAATGAGCTGAAAATACTGGCGTGTTTTGATCCGGCCAACATGAGCCTGGGGATCAAGCTGCGCAGCGACATGTCGGAAGCGCTTTGCCAGGCGGCAGCGCGCCTGCACAGCCAGGGCCTGATCACCGCAGCAGATGGCGGCTATCTGACCCCTTTCGGCATGACCATGCTGGAGCATCTCCAACACCTGCTGGTTGCACTCAAGCCGAATTGAGCGGTTGTGGTGCCCAGAGCGAGAAGTTGAGCAACTCCCAGCGCTCTCCTTGTCGCAGCAGACAAGCAAACAGCAAAGGACCTTCGGGTCCTTTTATCTTGCCATCGACCAGCCACTCTCCCGCCCGTTTTGGCACCGGCTGTACCCTGATCTCATCGGGTTTCACCGCGTTTCCCAGGCGAACATGTACAAACTGTTGGCACACGGACACGGCATCATTCACCGCAGGATCCGGCGCTGGCGGGCTGGCCTGACCGGTCAACGCCACGGTCAGCAAAAGGGAGGAGAGCAGGGCCATGACGCGTATTGATGAAGCCATGAAAACAAAAAGCCGTGGCACCAGAGGTACCACGGCTTTCTTAAATTCTGCAAGAATTACAGAGCAGTTACGTTCTCAGCCTGCGGGCCTTTTTGACCTTGGGTCACAGAGAACTGTACGCGCTGACCTTCAGCCAGGGTACGGAAGCCGTTACCTTGGATAGCGCTGAAGTGAACGAAAACGTCCGGGCCGTTTTCTTGCTGGATGAAGCCAAAACCTTTGGTTTCGTTGAAAAACTTAACGGTACCGGTGATCATGTTAGACATATCTTTAAACCTGTATTCAAAATAATTACTTATGCTTTTCAGCGGATAAAGCTCAAAAAACGGGATTACTTATGAACAACAGGAAAAGATGTAAAACATCATATTCATTGACATAACTATCGCCCTTTCAAGCTGGTTGAGATTATACGTGCCTTTGTCGATTACGCAAACAAATTTGTACCCCGCCAGCGGCGGGGTACAGCGGTTTAGACCTGTGCCGACTCCAGTGCCTGAACCAGGGCTTTGAGGAAGCGAGCCGCCTCTCCACCGGTGCAGGCTCTGTGGTCAAACGTCATCGACAGGGGAAGTGCACGCACCGGGCGCGCCTCGCCGTGGATGAACACCACCTTCTCGAACAACTTGCCCGCTCCTATGATGGCCACCTGGGGTGGTGTGACGATGGGGCTGGCGTAACGGCCAGCGATGGCGCCAAAGTTGGTGAGGGTGATGGTTGCCCCCTGCAGCATTTCCCGCGGCACGGCACGGGCCTTCACATCGGCGATCATCCGATCCAGCCCCTGCCGTATGTCAGCCGGGTCCCGCTCTGCCACGTTCTCCATCACGGGCACATAGAGCCCATGCTTGGAGTCGACCGCGATGGCCACATTGACCTCCCTGAACAGGCGCCGCGACAGGGTCTCTCCGTCAAACCACGCATTCATGGAGGGTTCGGCCCGACACGCCACGCCGATCGCCTTGATGAGGCGCACCGTCACATCTTCATCCGGGCGCCAGTGGCGCAAGTCCACTTCGTCGGTGATGCTCACCGGCACCACAGTCCGGTGCGAGAGCTCCATCGCCTTGGCCATGGCCCGGCGCGAGCCTTTCAGGAATTCGTTGCCGCTCTCCTGCTGGGCCTCGAACGCCTGTTGCACATCCTGCTCGGTCACCATGCCAGCGCTGCCGGTTCCCTTGACCTTGTCGATGTCCAGTCCCAGTTTTTGCGCCAGCAGACGTACCGCTGGCATGGCTTGCACCAGCGTGCCGCCGGGCGCCATGGCCCCCACCACGAAATGATCCTCGATATGCTGCTGATGGGCGCTGACCTTGCCAACGACGGTGCCGTCATCCTCGCCCCCTTCAAACTCCACCAGCGGTGCCCCGATGTGGAGGATGTCCCCCTCCTGCCCGCACAATCTGGCGATGACCCCGGCCACCGGTGAGGGCACATCCACCAGCGCCTTGGCTGTCTCCACCGACAGCAGTACCTGATCTACCTGCACCGTATCACCGGCGCTCACCTTCCACTCGACGATCTCGGCCTCGGCCAGTCCTTCGCCCAGATCCGGCAATTTGAAAAATTTCATGACCTGCTCTCCCTCTGCTGGGACATCACCAAACATTGACAGACACCATGGAGCCCTGTGGCCCAGGCACTTGCGCATCCGTACCTGTCGTGCGTCATAGCCACTGGTTCTCCATCAGTTGCCGAGCCGCCTGCGCGATCTCCTGCTCGGTGATGAGGTAATACTCCTCGTTGCGATAGTAGGGGACGGCGGCATCCACGCCGGTGAGGCGTCTTGGCGGCGCCTTGAGGGCAGTCATCGCCTCTTCGGTCACCTGGGACACGATTTCGGCACCCACCCCGAAACTGCCACAGGCTTCGTGTACCACCAGCAGCCTCCCGGTCTTGCGTACCGAGGTCAGGATGCTCTCCATGTCCAGGGGTTTGATGGTGGCAAGATCCAGCACCTCGCACTGGATGTCCTGCTCCGCCAGCAGGTTCGCCGCACGCATGACTTCCTGGATGCAGGCTCCCCAGGCCACCACAGTGATGTCCCGGCCGGGACGCAGGGTGAAGCAGACATCCAGTGGCAGGCCGACGCCGTCATCCACCACATCCGACTTCATGGAGCGATAGATGCGATCCGGCTCGAAGAACATCACGGGATCCGGGTCCCGAATGGCCGACAGCAGCAGGCCGTAAGCCCGCTTCGGGCTCGAAGGGATCACGACCCGCAGCCCGGGGATATGGGCAAACAGGGCCTCGACGCTCTCGCTGTGGTGCTCGGGTGAATGGATGCCGGCACCATAGGGGGAGCGGTAGACGATAGGACAGGTGACGCGGCCACGGGTCCGGTTTCGCATCCGCGCCGCCTGGCAGATGATCTGCTCCATGCCCGGGAAGATGAAGCCCTGGAACTGGAATTCGGCCACGGGTTTGAGCCCCTGGGTCGCCATGCCCACCGCCACCCCGGCGATGAGCCCTTCGGCCAGCGGCGTATCGATGACCCGCTTGAACCCGAATTTATCGCGAAGCCCCACGGTGGCGCGAAACACTCCGCCGTTGACCCCCACATCCTCCCCCAGTACCACCACATCAGGATCGCGTGCCATCTCGTGGTGCAACGCCAGATTGATCGCTTCGAGCAGCGTGATATCGCTCATAGTCCCTCCCCGCTCTGCTGCATACCCTTGGCGATGATGCGCTGGCGCTGGGCAAGATAGGCCTTCGGCAGCTCGGCAAACTGGTAATCGAGCAGGGTCTCCGGCGCCTGGGGCGTGATGGCCTCGTAGGCGGCAACGGCGCGTTCCACTTCCCGGCCCGCCTCTGCCAGCAGCGCCTGTTCTTGCTGCTCGTCCCACCAGCCCCGTTCAAACATGAACTGGCGCAGCCGCTTGACCGGTTCCCTGGCCCAGGCCGCTTCCACCTCGGCGCCGTCACGATAGCGAGTCGCATCATCGGCGGTGGTGTGATCCCCGAGCCGGTAGCTGACGGCTTCGATGAGCGTCGGCCCCTTGCCGCTGCGAGCCCGCTCGACGGCGGCGCGGGTCGCCTCATAGACCGCCACCACGTCATTGCCGTCCACCTGAAGGCTGCGCACCCCGGCTCCTATGCCCTTCTGGGCCAGGGTGGGCGCGCTCGACTGCAACTTGCGCGGCACCGAGATGGCCCACTGGTTGTTGTTGATGATCATCACCATGGGGAGATGCCAGACACCGGCACAGTTGAGCCCCTCAAGGAAGTCTCCCTTGGAGGTGCCGCCATCGCCGATGGTCACCACGGCGACCCTGGGCTGGTTGCGCAGCTTGAAGGCGGCCGCGATGCCGGCAGCATGGGTGATCTGGGTGGCGATGGGAACGCAGATGGGCAAGTCTTCCGACAACTCGCCATCGGCCTTGTAGAAGACGCTGCCCCGTTCATCGCCGCCCCAATACTGCAGGTTCTGCTCCATGGGCACGCCCCTCACGTAGAGAGTGGGCATGTCCCGGTAGTAGGGCACATAGACATCCTCTGGCTGCATGGCGAGCCCGACCCCGATCCCCACCGCTTCCGCCCCGAGATGGGAGGGAAAAGTGCCGAGTTTGCCGGTTCGCTGCAGTGCTATCGCTTTCTTGTCGTAACTGCGCACCATCACCATGTTGCGGTAGAAGGTGTGCAGCATCGCCTTGTCCAGCCAGGTCGGCAGTGTCGCGACCGGGCGCCCCTCCTCATCGAGGTAACGAAGGAAGGGGATGTCGACATGGGTCATAACTGGCTCCTTGCCGTTGTCAGCGTCACCACCATGAGGTGACATTTAAAATGTAAACAACATGTTAATCAAAGGGCAACGAGATTCATCCAGGTAAGACCAGTAGAAACTTCTTTTATTTTCGAAGGTAATCGGAATTTTCGGCGAGCAGAAACAAAGAAGGGAGCCTGTTCAGGCTCCCTGTCATATCGAGTTCGGGATCATACCCATCACCGCCATGCTGCTTGCCACCGCCCGTGGCGCAGGATCAGCATGACAAAAAGGCGTCAATTCACTCCCACAAACGGGTGGGTACCACCAGCAGCATGGTGCGCTGTCCGATGGCCACGTTGGCGTTGGGGAAGACCACCGCCTCCCGCGGTTTCTCTACCCTGTATTGCTGATCCCCATCTTCTGCCAGCACAAAACCCTGGGGAAATTCGGTGAAATTGTCCACATCGCTGGCAAACAGGAAGCGGAACTGCTCCGACTGCTTGTTGATCACCCGATCTATGGCAAAAAGGGTGAAGTCATCGGCTCGCCATGGCTCGAGGGCCACCTCATCCCGGGTCACCAGCTCCTGCAATGTCTGGCGCACCTCGATGAAGCGGGTCATGTCGTTTTCACCGAAGGGCCGCACCTTGCCCAGCTCCACCGTAAAGGCATGGGCGCCGTGCTGGTGCGAGCTGTAATAGCTGAAGGTGGTGGTCGGGCCGCTCGAGAGCAGTATGGTGCGCACGCCGCAGGCACCGAGGAAACGTACCTGCTCCTTGCAGTGGGGGCGTTCGTGGGGGAAGGGATAGACGGCAAACTTCTCGTGGCGCGAGCCGCGAATGGCGGTATGGAGATCGTAGTGGTAACGGGGCCTGGCCGAGTCGGCAAAGAAGCGGCTCACATACTGCTCCAGACGCATGGCGCGGATGCGCTCCCGGTTGCACAGCCCCTCCCCCTTGCTGTGGGCGCCCGAGAAGAGGCGGTTCATGTTCTCTTCCACCTCCCTCACCCCCTGGTTCATGGCGGCGGGGTTGCCAAAGAGGAAGAGCACCCGGTGACGAACCTTGAGCTCCTCTGCGAGCAACCGGGTCAGCAACTGGTTGCAGATCTCGATGGGGGCTGTCTCGTTGCCGTGGATGCCACAGGAAAGGACGATGTCCTTGTGCCCGGGTTGCCCCGCCTCGGAAGCGGGTTCCAGGCAGATCACACCGGTATCCCACACGCTCACCCGGGTACCGTCGGTCAGATTGAAGGCGAAAGGCTCGAGCTGCCACTCATGGCGGCGCGTCAGGGCCAAAAAGTCATGCTGGGGAATCATCCGTCTCACCCTTTAGTCTGGAATGCCATGGCCGGATTATACGCAAGGCAACCGGGCTTAAAATCAGTTTTTAAACAAATTCAAACAGTAAGGATACAAAAATGGCGAGAATGAGTGACAACTCATGCAACAGGATCAAGCGGGGGGAAACACGGGAGAGGGAAAGCGGTGAACGGGTATCGGCAGATGAAGACAGCATGCCTTCGGCAGACGGGTGGGCAGCATGCCCCTGGGATCAGCAGAAAAACAAGGCATCCATGCCCGGCTGATCAACCACGCCAGAACGGCTTGGTGGTCTCTTGATAGCGGTCGGCTTCGTTCAGACCGATGTCCTTGAGCAGGTAGGCGGGCAGCTCGGAGAGCTGGCGACGGCTGCGGCTGCGTTCCAGCCAGGTCAGGACGGTCATCTTGACGCGAGCAACCAGATTCGATTCGCTGGAATGCTGGTAACCGGCTTCGGTATAAGTCATGTTGGCCATGATATGGCTCCTCTCTCTAGTTCTGCGCAAGGCTCGGATTTGATGCGCAAAGCTTAGTCAGGGCGGGGAGGTGCCTCAATTGACGAATTTTGATACATGACATTAGTAAAAGTAATGGTTGATATCGCCAGAGCAATAAACATAACCATATGATTTTAAAATGAAATAATACTGAAACTTTCCCCCTGGCAGCCTGGCAGCATTTTCTCCTGCGCCACCCACTTCTAACTATGCACTTTCCCACGCTAGCTATGCACGGCACGACGACGAGTCAGCAGGGTGCAAACTCTCGGCCACCACGTTTTGTTAACAAATAGATCGCAACAAGATCATTATTTAACAAAAAGATACGAACAGGCAACCTAAACCGGATGCCCCCATGTCACCCCCATCGTCAGGGTGGCACCGGACACTTGGCACCCTGCCATCATACTGGTATGGTTATTTATACAGTGGTTTATCATGCTACCTCCCCACGTTGTCCCGATACCATACTGAACAGGGGACCGGCACACACACAGGATCTGCCGATGGACACCTTTACCCCCACCGCCGCCCTGCGTCAACAGATGGCCCTGCTGGAGGCGTCGCTGGCACGCCTTGCCCGGCAACTGGGCCAGCTCGAGCTGCTGGAGGCTCATGTCTATCCCCTCCCGGCCGTGGCCCAGGGGGAAGAGCATGAGCCCATCGAGGCCATCGAGGTGGGCTATCTCTCGGGCGAGGCGGCCCTTGCCGCCACCCTCGCCGCCTTTCAGGACCACAGCGCCCGCCCCGGCTGCTCCACCAAGGCGACCCACCGTCTGCCCGGCTGGCTGCGCTTTCCTGCCGCCTGCGCCAGGGAGCTGGCCCCCGTCATCGAGGAGATCAACTCGCACAAGCTCGCCTTCAAGGCCATGGTGCAGGCGGCGGGCGGGCGGGACGAGAAGTTCGAGCTGGTGCACGGCGCCCTGCCCGGCGTCATCACCCTGCAGGTCTATCGCAAGCTGACCTGGCTTCAGGGGGATCTCCATTCGCTGGGCTTCACCTGGGCCGACAAGCAGAGCATCAGCCGCCTCAGCCGGGAGCAGGTACTGGAGATGCTGGAGCGCAGCCGCCGGTATGTACCGGCGCTCTTTGACAACGAAGAGTGGAGCAAGATGGTGGATCAGGAGGTATACGACATTCGCCGCCTGCCGGCGGATGCCGCTCTGCGGATCCGCAGGCCGGTCAAGACCCACCCCATGATCAACCTGCTCTGGCAGGACCGGGAGCCCCGCAAGCAGCAGATCAAGGCGAGCCTTCCCCTGCTGCTCTGCTCCGATACCCAGCCGGCCGTCACCCATCTGGGCCACTACCCGCCCAAGCTGCGCCAGGCACGCCGGGATCGCAAGATTGGCGGTGACCCCATCATAGAGCGGCTGCACCTCTACCTCTATCAGGGGTAGCGCAGGCCCGGCACCGCCACAAACGACAAGGGGAGCATCACGGATGCTCCCCTTGTCACATCGGGCGACAGCCCATCGCCGTCAGCTCATCAGCAGTGCCCGCAGGCTCTCCACATCCAGCCCCTTCACCTCGGACTGGCCGCTCAGGAGGCCGTCGGCCAGTGCCCGCTTCTCGTCGTGCAGCGCCACTATCTTCTCCTCCACCGTCTGCTCGCACACCAGGCGATAGACGGTCACCGGCTGGGTCTGGCCCATGCGGTGCGCCCGATCGCTCGCCTGATCCTCCACCGCCGGGTTCCACCAGGGATCGAGGTGCAGCACGGTGTCGGCCTGGGTCAGGTTGAGGCCCGTGCCCCCCGCCTTGAGGCTGATGAGGAAGAGCGGCACCGTTTCATGGCGAAAACGCAGGATGGACTCCTGACGGGACTTGGCCGAGCAGCCCCCATCCAGATAGCAGTAGTCCCACTGCCGCTGCTCGATACGGCTGCGCAGCAGGCTCAGCAGATCGACAAACTGGCTGAACACCAGCACCCGGTGGCCACCATCGATGGCTTCGTCTAGCAGCGCCATCGCCTCGTCCAGCTTGCTGCTGGTCTGGGACCACTCCGGCATCACCAGCTGGGGGGAGCAGCAGAGTCGGCGCAGCCGGGTCAGGCCGCTCAGCACATGCATCAGGGCACGGCCATCGGCACTTTGCACCTGCTGCACCACCTCGCGCCGGGTCGCCTCGTAGAGCTGACGCTCCTCGGGGGAGAGGCTGATGTGATGGATGATCTCGGTCTTGTCCGGCAGCTCCGTCAGCACCTGTTGCTTGAGGCGGCGCAGGATGAAGGGGCTGATCACCGCCCGCAGCATCGCCATGTGCTGGGGATCCTTGACCGCCTTGCCAAAGCGGCGCTTGAACTCCCCGAGGCTCCCGAGCAGGCCGGGGTTGATGAAGCTGAACAGGCTCCACAGCTCCCCCAGATGGTTCTCGATGGGGGTGCCGGAGAGGGCGAGGCGAAAATCCCCGTCGAGCTGGAACAGCAGCTTGGCACGCTGGGTACCGGCATTCTTGATCTGCTGTGCCTCGTCCAGCACCATGCTCGACCAGCGGCGGGACTTGAGCGCCTGGGAGAGACTGCCGAGCATGCCGTAGTTGACCAGGACGATCTGTCCGGCCCTGGCCCCCTGGATCAGGGTCTCCCGCTCGGCGGGATGGTCGAACACCACCACCTCGAGCTCAGGGGCAAAGCGGGCCACCTCCTCCTGCCAGTTGGTGACCACTGACTTGGGCACCACCACCAGCGCCGGGCCCAGGTGCTGGCGCATACGCAGCACGATGAGGGCCTGCAAGGTCTTGCCCAGGCCCATGTCATCGGCCAGACAGGCGCCAAAGCCGTGATGGGCCAGGGTCGCCATCCAGCGTACCCCCTCCTTCTGATAGTCCCGCAGCGCCGTCAGCAGCTCGGGGGGACAGCTCACCTCCTGCTGCCACTCCTGCTGAAGGTTCTGCCAGGCGGCATCCCCCTCGGTGGTGATGACGGAGAGCAGGCGGGCCAGTGGATAGGCCAGCTTGTTGTTGATGCGCTGCTCGTTGTCCAGCATGGCGCCGAGCACGGTGAGGCGTTCCACCAGCTTGTCGCTCAGCATCAGGCTGGTCTTCTCGTCGAGCTGCACCGTGCGCTGGCCCGGTGTCAGCTGGCGCAGGATGAGGCGAAGATCGAGGATCTGGTGCTCGTCCAGCGAGAGCGCGCCCTCCACCTGGAACCAGTCCTGACGCCGCTCGATGCGCAGGCTCAGGGCCGCCTCATCAAGGCTCTTGAGGCGGGCGCTGTCCTGGTGCCAGTGCACCACCACACCGGCATCCACCAGCTCCGGCAGGGCGTTGACCAGGGTGAGCGCCTGCTCCCCGTCCAGCTTCCACTCGTTGCCGGGCAGGCCGATGGGCAACTGGTTGCGAAGGCGCTGGGCATCGTCCTTCTCGGCAGCCAGATCCCGCTGCCAGTAGTGATACTCCCGGATACCCTGGCGCACGATGGCCTCCCCCTTGCCCAGAGGCAAGGGAGGCAGGTCCCCCTCCCGGGTCACCAGCTGGACCACGAGCTGCCCCTCCTGCCAGTCGAGCAGGACGGAGGGAACGCCGGGCCAGGGGGCCAGCTCGGCGTTGCCTCTGAGCCCCGCCACCTGGCTGTGCCAGGGGAGATCGGGGATCGCATCCAGCGTGCGTTGCAGCTCCTCGAGCCCGGCCGGCGGCAATGCCGGAATGGCCTCCAGGGCAGGTAATCTGTCCAGCAGCGCCTGCGGTGTCAGAATAAGCTGCCACAAATCCTGAGCCAGGGGGACGATGTGCGCACCGCGGGCGGCGGGAGCAGGATGTAGTCTGGCGCTCATGCCCTCCCCGCTCTGTACCAGTTGCAGCAGGGGGGCGCTGACGGCCAGTTGCAGCTTCTGCCCCTTGGCATTGAAGAGGCGAGGATGGTTTGCCAGGGGCACCCAGGCATCCCGGGGCAGCTTGCCCATGTTGCGCGGCAGGGTGCGCACCAGTGCCCAGTCAGCTTCGTCCAGCAGGCTGGCGTACTGGGTGGAAAGCAGGGCCGGATCGACCCTTCGCCCGGCGGTCCACTCCCCCTTGGTGCTCTGCTTCTGGATCTTGCACTCAAGCTCAGGCCCCTCCGCGTGGAGCAGCCAGACCAGCCGCTCCTGGGGTTTGCGCACCCCGCTCGAGCGTCCCAACCCCTGCAGCCAGTTGAGCCAGCTTGCCGAGGCGGGGGCCTTGCCTTCCTCCTCGGTGGCATCCTCTTCCTCCCCTTGAGCAGGACGCAACGCGCGCAGGGGCCAATGGGCGGCTTCCCGGCCAAGCAGGAGTCGCAGCAGATCCTGGCAGAAGGCCATCAGGCGATGCCGGGGCTCGGCGTCCAGCACGTGGGAGAGGTCCCACTTGTGCAAGATGGTCACCTGGGGGCTCTGCTCGCCGTGGCGCGCCAGGGCGCAGAGATCGAGCCAGAGGTAACCCCAGTGGAGCTCCTCCAGCGGCAGTTGCAGGGTATCGAACAGGCCGACCGCCTGGCCGTGGCGATCTCCGGCCCACTGCCCCAGCAGATCGGCCAGCAGGGGGGAGTGATGGCCCAGACTGCGCTGCCACTTCTTGCGCTGCTCGCTCCCCTGCACCGGATCTGCCTGTTGCAACCAGCCGAGCCAGAGCAAGGCGCTGAACATCCGAGGCCAGGGCGACGCCTCTTGCCCCTGCCACTGGCCAAGCGCCCCCAGCAGCCGCTCGGCCAGGGGTTGCTCATCCCCCTGCTGCGCCAGTTGTTGCAGTGCAGGCCAGTGAGTGGTTACCTCGCCCCCAAAGGAACCGCAGAGCCACTCCCATTCTCGGGCGCGAGCCTGGATCAGGCCAGAGAGCACCGGGGAGCAGGAGGCGACCAGCGTTGCCAGCGGCCAGCCCTCGTCAGGCTCAGCATCAAGCAGGGCCTGCAGGGCGAAGTGCTCGAGCAGCAGGGCCTGCCAGGCGGGGCTGGAGCCTGCCAGCAGGCGGGGAGCATCGGGGAGATCCAGGAGGCTCAGGAGCTCGGCACTCTGGTAATAGGCCGGGATCTGCCCCGCCTCCCCCAGACAGAGCTCGCGCACCACCTCCTGTGCCCGCTCCAAGCCCGTGACCGAGGGGATGCGGGACCACTGCGGCATGGGGCACTCCCCCGCACGCACCGCCAGGATCAGGGTCAGGGTTCCCTCTGCCGTCAGACTCCACTGCTGCTCCGTTCGTTGACGGACAAGCCCCCACTGCTGCAACTGATCAAGGGTGCCGAGCAGCGCACGCCCGGGTGCGCCCGGGGCATAGAGGGTGTCTTGCAGGTAACGAGTGCTGGCGGCGCGCTGCAATTGCAGCTCGCACAGCAGGGCATGGCAATCTGAAGAGAGGGTGAAGGCTGACATCAGAACTCACGGGCAAGTGCAAAGGCGGAATTTTAACGGGAAAGCGGCGGCGGCTCGACCCTTAAGCGCGAAATAGTGCAAAAAAGCTGGCGCCTTTGATGGGTACGCGAGCGACAGGGCTGACAGGGCACTCGTCCCTGCCACCGGGCAACGGGCTGCAGGAGGGGCGCTGTCATCAAAAAAGGCGCCGCAGCGCCTTCTGGAGACAGGTTGTTGGCTCAGCCTTCCAGCCGTGCCAGACGGGCTTCCAGCCCCTGCAACTGCCCCTTGAGGTGCTCGACCTCTTCTTCGAGCGCTGCCAGTCTGTCTGCCGCCGGTGACACAAGGTTGCCAGCGGGCGCCGCGTCGGCCAGCGCCTGCAGATCCACCTCGCCACTGAACAGGTGCGCGTAGCGGGATTCCCGCTTGCCCGGCTCACGGGGCAGCTTGACCACATAGGGCCCCCGTTCGATGAGGGTGGCCAGCACGGCATCCACTTCGGTCACATCGTCAAAGCTGCACAGCCGGTTGGTGCGCGAGCGCAGCTCACCCGGGGTCTGCGGGCCACGCAGCAAGAGTTCGCAGATAATGCCGAGCTCCTGGGCCGAGAACTTCAGCTCACCGAACTCGGTATTGCAGAAACGATGCTGATAACGGGGCACCCTGGCGTTGAAACCGGCGGTATTGACCACCAGACGGCGGCGGATCAGCTCGTCGATGACGGCGCGAATATCCAGCTCGGCGAGCTCCAGCACGGGTTCCCGGTTGCTCTTCTGGTTGCAGGCATTGACCAGTGCATTGAGCGAGAGAGGGTACTGATCCGGCGTGCAGATCTCTTTCTCAATCAGGCAGCCGATCACGCGGGCCTCTAATGGGCCTAGTACTATCTCCATGTCATACTCCCTTGCCAAACAAGACGTTAAGACGGTTATCTTAACCAAGGCGCTTGCGCCGTCCAGCAGATAACCCCATTTTTGCGAGCCGATGAAACCCTTGCTGCAACCTTGTACAGCAAAACGGCCGCGGTGTGCAGGCGAGGTGAACGGATGGCCGGGAACCTCTTTGGCAACCAGCCCCCTCCCCCTTCAACGAGACGGGCACAAAAACCATCACGGCCGCAAAGGCGGCCGTGATGGTTGAAGGGTTGAGACGGCCCTCACGAAGAGGGCTTGCGCTCCAGGGTCGCGGCCACCTTTCTTGCGGCCGACACGGTGAGCAAAGGCTCACCCGGATAGAGCATCAGGGCGCTTGCCCGCAGGTTGTCCGCCTCCGCCGTGCGCCCCAGGGCATTGAGGGCGATCACCATGTTGGCGTAGATATTGGCCCTCGGGGTATGGCGCACGAAGGCCTGCCCCCAGTCGAGGTAGGCTTCAAGCTCCGCCTGGTTGTTGGCCTGCAGACCGACCATGAGGCGCACCGCGTTCACGTCGAACTCCACCCGGGTCAGCCAGGCCATGGGGTTGACGATGTCGAGCAGGAGCGCAGGCTGCTTGTAACCGCCCCGCTCATACTTGGTCACCACCCAGGCGGTATGCAGGGCGGTCAGCATGAAGGGAATGACGATCAGGGGAATGGCGATGGCCATGAAGCGCAGCAGCAACCAGGGGCGGCACAGATGGTCGCGCCAGTTGCCGTGGTCTTGCTCCTCCACCTCCGCATCCATCGCATACAGGAGCAGCAGCAGCGCCCACCACAGGGCGATGGCGTGGTAGAAGGGGTACTCGGTCTGGGTGTGCAGCAAGATGGGGGTCACCAGCGCAAGCAAGGCGGCGCCCTTGACCCAGCCCGCCCGGCTCAGACGCCACAGCAGGGCTCCGCCCATCAGCACCATGCCCAGCATGGGTGCCAGACCCCCTTCCACCGCCCAGTAGAGAAACTCGTTGTGGGGGTGATCCAGGTTGTACTCGATCTGCACCATGGCCGGGTTCAGCGCCTTGTCGGCCATGTAGTGATGGAGAAACACCGACTCGAAGCTGCCATAGCCCCAACCGGTCCAGGGCATCTGGGCAATCAGCTTGGCGGCGTAGGGCCAGTAGATGGAGCGCATGCCGCCGGACTGGTAGATCTCCAGCCCTCGTCTGGCACCGGCCATCAGGTATTGCGAGGTCAGCCCGAGCAGAATGCCCAGAGCCACCAGCGCGAGCATCCGGCCCAGCCGCCGCTCACGACCCAGCTGGGCAGACAGCAGCAAGAGAGCCATCACGCCGCCAAGTTGCCCGACCCGCGATTGCAGGACCACCAGCAGCAGAGAAGTGGCCAGGATCACCCCATAGCGCAGCCCCTTGAGCCAGGGGTTGGCATCACCGCGCAGCTCCAGCCAGATGGCCAGTGACAGGCCGGTCGCCATGAAGCTCGCCATGACGTTGGGTTGCTGGAAGATGCCATAGGGGCGGTTGGTCTGGGTGTCGTACCCAATCCAGTTGCCCGGCACCAGCAGGTAGTACTGCACCAGGCCGAGCAGCGCCTCGATGGCAACGGCCCCCAGCAGCAGATAGAGCAGCCTGTCTCGCGCCTCGCGGTCGAATCGCCACTGATAGAGGCTTGCCAGAAACAGCAGGCCGGCAAACAGCCCCAGCAGCCGGGGAATGGCATAGTCCTTGAGCTCGAATCCCGGATAGGCCATCGGCAGCAACAACAAGATCCCCCCCAGCCACTGGGCCGTCAGCAGCGGCGAGACCACCAGTCGCTGGCTGAGGGTCACATGCCACAGCCCCAGCGCCATCACCAGGCTGGCGAAGATCCAGCCCCAGGCATTGAACGGCAGATAGAGCCCTGCCCCGCCTGGGTTGTGCATGAAAAAATGCATGCCAAGCAACCAGTAAAGGAGGCTGACAACCCCCAATATCCCTGTCGTCGACATCACCGTCACTGCTCCCTGTTGTGTCATGCTCATGCTCGTTTTCTTCCGACACGCCATACATGAAGGGGGGCAAAGCCCCCCTTGTTCACTTCAATCATCCTTGTGCCGATTCCGGTCGGCGAAACGCATGGCGCACCAGCACGATGCCCACCCCCAGCATGCCACCGAGCAGGGTAGCCAGCACCACGACCAGAGGGCGCTTGGGCTGCTCGCGGCTCAGGGGCTCACTCGGCGAAGCCAGATAGGCGAACGACTGGAAGGGCTGTGCCTCAAGCTTGAGGGCCTGAAGGCTGCCCAACTGCAGGCGCAGGTCGCTCAGCGCCGGGTTGAGGAACTCGGGGTTCTTGATCTCCTTGAGGATCTTGAGCTTCTCGGCGAGGGCGCGCGCCCCCAGATCGATGGGAAGGCTCCCCTGCTCCTGCAGATTCTGCACCGGCGCCTCCAGCCCGGCCGCCTGTGTAATACGCAGACCATATTCGGTACGCAGAATATCGTCTTGCAACTGCTTGAGGGTATCGGCCTTGGCACTCTCGAACTGGGTCTGCAGCGTCTTGATGCGGTTCTGCCAGATGGTATACAGCTCCTTGCCCTTGGCCGCCGACTCCTGATGCTGGATAAAGGCGATGTACTGCTCCAGCCGGGATTTGGCCTCCCCCGCCGTGGCCGCGGCAAAGGAGAGCGTCACATCTTCACGCAATTTGTCCGGTGCCTTGGCGCTGATCCCCTCGGCCATTTTCTTGAGCAGCAGCCGCTTGCCTTTGGGGTCTGTGACGTCGGCCTGCGCGGCCTCGGCATCCAGATAGCCTCTTTCCAGCAGGAACTGGCGCTTGTTGTTGAAGCTGTTGAAGTTGTTGACGAAGTCGCCATAGAGCGCCTTCTTGTCAAAGGCAGTAAAAGCCGCCACCGGTACCTGGGCATTGATCAGCTGATTGATGTTGAGCTCGAGGGACTCCACCTCCTTGAGGGTGGGCGACCTGATCTCGGCCTGGCTGACCCAGACCTGGGGAGCCAGCAGGGCATAGGCGATACCTGCTGCGGCAAAGACGCCTGCGACCAGCAGGATCAGTATTTTCTGGCGCCACAGGACCAGGATCAGCTCACGCAGATCGATTTCATCACCGGAAGAGGCTTGCCAACCCTGGGGCAACTGACTGTCTGAATTATCGAATACTTGTTTGTTCATATCGGGCTCTGAAGATGAGGTGATTGCCAGAGAGGGGCGTGACGGTCTTTCTCTGACAAGCGTAATGGCACATTGTCCATGAGGGGCCACTCAATAGCCAGTGTCGGATCCGACCAGTGAAGGGAGGCTTCCAGCTCGGGAGCGTAATAGTCGGTGCACTTGTAGAGCACCTGGGCCCATTCGCTCTGAACATAAAAGCCGTGGGCAAAACCTGGCGGGATCCAGAGGGAGGTTCCCTCCTCGGCCGAGAGCGACACCCCCACCCACTGGCCCAGGGTCGGGCTCCCGGCCCGCACGTCGACGGCCACGTCGAAGATGGTGCCTGCCAGCACCTGTATCAGCTTGCCCTGGGGCCGCTGGCGTTGATAATGCAGCCCCCGTAGTGTCCCTTGTCGGGAACGACTCAGATTGTCCTGAACGAAGCAAAAATCACCGCATCTGCGGGTGAAGAGATCGTGGCGAAACAGCTCCATGAAGTCGCCCCGCTCATCTGGATGACGCTGGTGGCGGATCTGGATAACATCCGGAATCTTCAATGAAATAAAGTGCATAGGTGTTTTCTTTGGAATAATGGGCAAGGATATATCACCCAATGGAGTGCCTTATCAATCCCAATCGGGGTGCATTTTGCCAAAGGGCTCTTGCAACAGACGCAACAGATAGGCGCCATACCCGCTTTTTGCCAGTGGCTGTGCCAGTGACGCCAGCGCCTCGTCCGAGATCCAGCCCTGGCGCCAGGCGATCTCCTCCGGAGCGGCCACCTTGAGCCCCTGGCGTTTCTCCAGGGTCTGGATGAAGCTGCTCGCCTCCTGCAGGCTGTCATGGGTCCCGGTATCCAGCCAGGCAGCACCACGCCCCATGAAACAGACCTCCAGACTTTGCTGTGCCAGATAATGGAGATTGACATCGGTGATCTCGAGCTCTCCCCGTGACGAAGGGCGCAGGCCCCGGGCAATCTCGCTTGCCGTGGCATCGTAGAAATAGATGCCCGTCACCGCGTATTGACTGGCAGGAGATGCTGGCTTCTCGACGATCGACTCGACCCGCCCCTCACCGTCGAACCCCAGCACACCGTAACGTTCGGGATCCTGTACATGATAGGCAAACAGGGTGGCGCCTTGCGTCTTGGTGCTCGCGCGCTGCAACTGGCGGGGCAGCTCGGTGCCATAGAAGATGTTGTCCCCCAGAATGAGGCAGCAGGGGTTGCCGGCCAGAAAGGGTTCGGCAATGAGCAGCGCCTGGGCCAGCCCGGCAGGCTCTTCCTGCACCGCGTAGCAAAATTGCATCCCCCACTGGCTGCCATCCCCCAACAGCAGCTCGAAGCGGGACAGATCCAGCGGCGTGCTGATGATGAGAATCTCGCGGATACCCGCCTGCATCAGGGTTGAGAGGGGGTAATAGATCATGGGCTTGTCATAGACCGGCAGCAGTTGCTTGCTGATGGCCAGCGTCGCCGGATAGAGACGGGTGGCGGATCCCCCGGCCAGGATGATGCCTTTACGCTGGTGCATGGAACACCTCCAGAGGAAAACAGAGAGCCATCAAGACACGCGTCATGTCATTCACCTTCACACTGACTGGCAAGCCAGCGGCTCATCAGCCCTTCCCAGGCCGGGATCTGGATCCCGAACACAGTGGCAAACCGTCGACAATCGAGCCTGGAGTTGGATGGCCGACGGGCTGCCTGGGGCCAGTTTGCAGATGGAATGGGTTTTATCGGAACGGGCTGCGCCAGCAGACCAAGCCGACAACCTTCCTCAACCAGGGCCGATGCAAAGCCATGCCAGCTCGTCTCGCCTGCGGGGCAGAGATGATAGAGGCCGCCCTTGTCTGGCGCCTTTACGACCTGTGTCAGCGCCAGGAGAACGGACGTTGCCAGCCAGTCCACCTGGGTCGGCGCCCCCCACTGATCCGCCACCACCTCAAGGGGCTGGCCCTCGTTGGCACGGCGCAAGATGGCTCGGGCGAAGTGTGCCTCTTCCCCACCATAAACCCAGCTGGTGCGCACGATCAGATGATGGGGACATAGCCCCTGAATGGCCTGCTCTCCGGCCAGCTTGCTGGCACCGTAGACATTGAGCGGGGCAGGCACATCCACCTCGCGCCAGGGAGCGCTGCCGGAGCCATCGAACACATAGTCGGTGGAAAAATGTACCAGCAGCGCCCCCCTGGCACCGGCTTCCCGGGCAAGCAGTGCGACGGCCTGATGATTGATACGCTCTGCCAGCTCTGGCTGGCTCTGTGCGAGATCGACTGCCGTATAGGCCGCACCGTTGAGGATGACATCAGGCTGATGGCGGTTCAGGGCGCTGATCAGCGCACCGGGGTCGGTGATATCACACGCATCCCTGCCAAGGGCCGTCACCTGCCAATGGGGATAATCCCGGCAAAGGGCAGAAAAAAGGGCTCGTCCCAACTGGCCACGAGCCCCCAGCAACAAGATCCGCATCGGGATTACCGCGCGCCAAAACCGGTCAGGATGGTGCGGATGGTCTTGAACACGATGAGCACATCCAGCCAGAGGGAGAAGTGCTTGATGTAGTAAAAATCGTGCTCGATCTTGATGCGGGTATCATCGGCATCGGCGGCATAACCGTGGACCACTTGCGCCCAGCCACTGATACCGGGCCGCACGATGTGACGGTACATGTAGAAGGGGATCTCCCGTTCGAACTGATCGACGAACGTGCGCTGCTCCGGTCTTGGCCCAATCAGGCTCATGTCCCCTTTAAGGACGTTGAAGAACTGCGGCAGCTCGTCGATGCGCAGCTTGCGGATCACCTTGCCCACCCGGGTGACGCGCATGTCGCCGTCCTGGGCAAACTGGGCGCCGGCTTTTTCCGAATCCTTGCACATGCTGCGGAACTTGTAGATGCGAAAATCCTTGTTCCCCTTCCCTACCCGGTTTTGCAGGAACATCACGGGGCCCGGACTCTCCAGCTTGATGAGGATCGCCGTCACCAGCATCAGGGGGGAGAACAGCGGGATCGCGATCAACGCGGCCAGAATGTCCATTCCACGTTTGATGAAGGCATAGACGGGGGACGGCAAGAGGGAACCAAGCTGGTTCTCGTGCAGATGATCAATCTTCACGCGCCCGGTCAGGGTCTCGCTGATCTGCTTGATGTGATAGACGGGAATGTGAGACAGGGCGCAGCGCGCCAGGAAACGCTCCCACTCACCCGCCAGCTTCTCATCCCGAAGATCTGCCACCACGGCGTCATAACGCACGGCCCCGAGATCTGGTTTGTCCAGCAGACGCCACTGCACACACTCGTGCCGGGTCAGGGCCTGATAGTCCCCAAAGGGCAACAAGGCGTATTTGGGGGTCCGGTAACGGCGGCCGATGAAGTAGGCGAGCCAGCAGCAAAGCAAGGCAACCAGATACGACTCGAACAATACCTGACGGCTGTAAGGCAGCCGCAGGAAGAAGAGAATGCCGACCAGGGCACCATAGAGGGTGGTCACCGTGGGGATCATATAGGCCACGGGACTCGCGCCCGGATAGCGCAGGAAGCGATGCAGCACAATCCCGGTCAGCAGAAACGCCACAAAGGCACCGCTCAGGGTATTGATCCGGACGGCATCGAGGTGATGCCAAAATTCCAGGCCCCATCGCTCAATGGCAGGCAGGCAAACCGCAAGCAAGGCCCCGAAGATGAACAAGGCAGGAGGGCTGAATAACACACGTTCATACCAGCGTGAGTGACGGCGTTGAAAGGACAAAGTTACCCCCAGAGATCGAAATAAAGGTCAAATAAATACATAACTTTCTAATTCTACTCGCGAATTCGTTTTTTCAACGCGATGACGACATAGCTGAGCCAATGATACAAACTATCTGGCAAACTTAACAACAACTTGTGCCGATAGATATGCCACTGCCATTTTGCTGCGGTCAATTTATTTGCAGATAATGAGTTTGAACTCAATCTATAACGAGCAATGATGTCTTGAACGCAGGCAGCCTTTTTTGCAACCTTCATTATTGCAAGCCACATCAGGTAATCTTCATGCCCACAGCGCTCTTGGTAAAATGTGCCAAGCAGTTCGCGGTTATATATTCCCGTCAGATTTCCGATCCGGTTGCTGTTCAGCATATCCTTGTAGCTGAATTCCATCGGACTGGTTCGCACTGCCACGGTGCGATCAATGTCATCAGAGAGAAAAGTAGAGTAATTGCCACACACCACAGCATACCCTTGCTCCAGCAAAGATATCTGTTTTTCCAGTTTGTTTGATTCCCAGAGATCATCACTATCCAGAAAAGCAATATACTTGCCCTTGGCTGATTGAATGCCGACATTGCGGGCATTGGCTACACCACCATTATCCTTGAGCAGGATATATTCGATTCTATCATCGTGGATATCTGCCACAACATTCGCTGTGTCATCTGTTGATGCATCATCAACAATATAGAGGCGCCAATCGCCAAATGATTGGGACAATACAGATTCAACACTATGCCTTATATATCTTGCCGCATTATAAGCGGGCATGATAATAGACACTGATTCAAATGGCATTTATATCAACCTCATCCACTGTTTGACAATGATCTCGGGTGAATAGCGCTCTGCTGCAGACAAGGCTGCGAGCTGCATGTTTCTTCGTGCATCATCCGAGTTCATTAAAAAGACCAACTTCTCCTTGTATGCTTCCATGTCACCATCCGATACCAGGAATCCATCAACACCTTCGCTGATAATTTCTCTTGGCCCGGTCTTGCAATCAAATGCAACCGCCGGCAATCCAAAAGACTTCGATTCTATCAATACCAGAGGAAGGCCTTCATAATGGGAGGTCATCGCCAGAATGCTCGCATTGGCATACTCAATGTCAATGTTCTTGGCAGCGGGGAGCAAGGAAACTGTGTCAGCAAGCGCATGATCATCGACAATCTTTTGCAACTTGTCGCGATCCTCTCCATCTCCGATGATACGCAGCTCCCACCCCTTTTTATCGTCGATAGCAGCCCAGATATGCAATAAACGATCAAATGCTTTTTGATAGGTGAGACGACCAACCGCCAGGACGACTTTTTTCTTTTGTGCCAGGCTATCTGCACCTTGCACCGGAAATGCACTGGCGTTGGAAATAACACTCACATTGGCTTTGACCTTTCCATCGAGAATGGATTGATCATGTTGTGTCAATAACACCAACTCATCCGCAAGATGATAGCTTAAGCGTTTTAAAGCACGAATCCAACAAGGTGAAGTTTCGTAGGCTACATGCTCACTTAGAATAATTTTACTCTTGTGGCGCAACAAGAAATGAATAATCGATAATTGAAATGAGAGCCGCCCCATGGAGATTGATATCAATATATCACAGCAATGATTTTTTAGAAATTTTGCCAAAGCATACTGTGATGTAGACCCAACTACTTGACATGTGACTGACTCATTTAGATGATAGTATGGCTCTTGTTTGTTTAGTGTTAAAGATATAAGTGCAACATCGTAGCCTAATAACGAAAAACTATTAGCCAAAAATGATGCTACGCGTTCCGTTCCACCTGAACAACTAATATCATTAATGAAGATAGATATTTTTTTATTTTTTTGCATAGTTTGCCACTATATAAACTAACGACCTAATGGTATGAAATACATATCAACAAGATAAGGTGATTGAAAACCAATCGATATAACTAGCTGTAATACAAACACCGCAATACAGATAAATGTTGCAACACCAGAAGAAAATCTACTTGCTATTACCATTGGTAGCATGAAGACTTCGGCATATGAAAATGCTGTTGACAAACGTCCACTCAGAATACCAAAATCAGAAAAACCTATTCTCGTTGATATTGCTACAGACTGCATAAAAAACATAAATCTAAATAAATTGTCATTCCAAAGTTTCATGGGTGACATTATGAGCACAAAAACAAATATGCCTACTGTTCTAATAACAGGAAGGGTTAATATACCGACAGGATCTGAGAATTTTTCGGATGCAGCATAACTCTGCAATCTAGATGACATACCAATCAGCATATCAAGTAGTAAAAATTTAAATACAACAATCAAAAATATCATCATCACTGAGCATAAAAATATAACTTTCTTTCCTTTAAAAAGGGATGATGAATTAAAAATAAAGAAAACAAGAGAAAACAAAAACAATATGAATGCTGACTGATGAAAACACGATGCGCATAACATCAATGCAAATAGATAAGTAACTCTCTTGAATACAAGATAATGCGAAATAGCAAAAAAAGCTATACTAATAGCCAATCCTTGGCGCATCTGCATAAATTGCTGCATAAAAAAATATGAACTTGATATATAAAATAAAAAAATCAGGTGATATTTTACATGCGTTAGCTTTGTTGTTTTATATATGAAAATAAAATTCAAAAATGAAAACAATGAAAAAAGAACAAATGAAGAGTCAGAAATTAAAGATACAACATAAGCATACCATCCAAAGCCAATCTCAACACCTGATAACATATAAAAATCAGATGGACTAAATAGTGGATAGCTATTTATATCAAGAAACAATCTGTAGTATATTTGTGTATCGGGAGTCCCTCCCCTCATTCCCACTATAAGTATAATAGGCAGGGACATTAATATCGATATCACAAAGCTCTTCTTAATTACCATGGTAGCACTCTATAATGATCATATATATTTAAACCCTTGCCGACATTAACGTTTGCTGGAGGTTTTTTATAATTTCCTTCCATGATATCCGTGTTACTAAAAGCTTTAGGTTGATATATAGCATTGAGGGTCGCAAAAACTATTTCATTAATGTCATCCACGCCTCAAGCTTTAATAGGTTGAAAATTGTGACACAAGCACTTAAATATAAAAACGCTCATACTAATAAGAGCAATTAAATTCTATATTGTTATGGTTTTATAAGTAAAATCATAATCAAAACCTGAAGTCTCTATGTCAAAAACATAATTAACAACACCACGATGTGAGCTCATATTTATTTGAACTGAACTTCCAAAACCATATAAATTTATTGTTTCATATCTTTTTAACAAAGATAGAATTTTGCTTTCAGCAATCTCAGGCCCATCGATACGCATTCCATTTATAAAGAAGTTATGTGTATCTCTTGGGTGTGGGATATAATAGAAATCTTTATCGGCAAAAAAGCATGACAATTTTTTAATTATTACCTCATTATCCGAAAACACCTCATCATAAACTGTACCTAACAATACATTGGCGACTGAGTTTTTGTCGTTAGTTTCCTTTCGGCCATCAGAACATTGAGCAGGAAACTCAAAATCAATATATGTTGTATTGGGTACTATATTTTTTTTATTCTTATATACGGTATAATGAGAACGAATTATTGATTTCGTTTTTCTCAAGTCATATTTACAACCTGTCAATCTGAACAATATCCGTTTAAAATAACCTCTCTGTTCAATGTAATATGTAGAGTTTCTATTTAAATTAGCAGACCCATCATCAAAAGAGTAAAAATTGTCAAATTTTATAAACGATAAAATACTGTGTGTGAATACACTATCAACAGAGGCACTGTAGACAGATTGGTAATACCTACCTTTGAATAGACGCCTGATGTCTAATATATGATAAGGATAACGCTTGTCACTAATATAGAGTTGTGATGAAATAGCGTGCTTCTTAACTTGCTCAAAGTAATATTCTACTTGTGCAGTTTTATTTTTACAAAAATAAAAAAAATCGAAGTTTGTTATTATTCCTTTGGCAACCAAATTGATAATCTGCAAAGCTTGAAATGGTGTATTACAAACAACTAAATTCATAGTTTCCCACCTTGAGGTAACCATGGCATAGCTAGAACAAAACTTGAATAAAGCCAAGTGCTAATGAATTGAATGAATTTGGTAATAGCGAACGCCCATGCAGCCCCAATCAAACCGAACGAGTTAACTAGTAGTAGTAATAGTCCAACATTGATGATGCCGGATGTAATGGTAATTAAAGATAACCCACTATTTTTCTTAGCATAAAAAATATAATTAGTCACCATTAAATACATACCACCAAATATTTGCCCTAAACAAAGCCAGCCAATTATCTCTCCTGCTTTTCTAAACTCTTCTCCAGCAATGAAACATAAAGCCCAAGGCCCAATCAAAAAGGGAATAGGAGCGATGGCTAGTAAAAATATGAAATATAGATAAGTATAGTTAACGACTCTACGTTTTTCCGCCATTTCATCATGCTTTAATATTTCAAATAACCAAGGCACATAAGCCTTGTTTAGCGCATCAAATACAATATTAAATGCCATGCTTAATTGGACCGCAACCATATATATACCAGCATGACCAAGCCCTAACTTTTGATTGATTACAAAGCGATCAATTGCTGATAGCAAAAAAAATCCGAAAACATGAGGGATTAATGGAATTCCGAATTGCAGTGCTTGCTTAATATAATCTACACGCAAGGAATACAGATGAACCAACCCATCTTTCATTAATAGATAAACTGCAACAACAGTAGACAATCCAGCAGCAATTATTTGTGCATCAATCCTACCCTGAGCGCCGTGATGTAAGGAGAGGACCAATAGCAATGATAATCCCATATTAAAAAGGCTGTTGCTGATCTGTAGTGCGCCAAATTTAATGGCCTCCCCTCGAATCTGCCATTGCCCTAAACGTAAATTTAAAATGAAATTAAAAGAGCTTAATAGCACAGCACTGTAAATCCAATTAACAGGGATAGACAAATAGCTGACCAACAGTTCAGAAAATAACACACACAGGATAAAAACAATTATCATTGAACCTAATAATATCTGTAAGCAAGCTCCATTGTATAAACCAAGCGCTTTCAAACTATTATTATGCTCATAAAACTTCCGATTAGCTGCACCTACCGTATTTAAACCTACAAATGCAGCCAAGCCTGCCACCAATATTTGAAACATGGCTACTTGGCCATACTCGGCAGGTGAAAGCAGCCGAGTCAATATTGGTAATAATAAAAATGGGATTAATGCATTGATAATATTTGAAATGAGATAAACTAAGGAACTTTTGGCTAAAGACATATTTTATTGGGTGAAGCAAAAGCTTCACCACCTTCTTAAATAAATTCAAATGATAACGGAGTTCCGCGTTTAATATCAACTATAGCCGTTTTGCCAAGGACTTGCTCTAAATACTTCGGAGCCAAACCAAATCCGGGCCTAATGCTACGCACATTATCATTACTTAATACATCCCCAGCTTTAATGTCTCGTATCACATATAGAGAACGCCGAAATTTGACATTTCCTTTTTCGGCTTCAGTACGCGTATAATTTACGCTGCCTAATGCTGACCAAGCAGTTTTAGCATCTTTACATAACGCAGCAAGCTCATGAGGTTCGAGCGAGAAGCTATCATCAGCGCCCCCGCCATTTCTATCCATGGTGACATGCTTTTCGATTAAACAAGCCCCCAAGGCTACCGCGGCCACAGCGGTGGCATTATCGATAGTGTGATCAGACAAGCCAGATAGCACACCAAAACGCTCAGCCATATCGGCAATGGTCCGCAGATTGTATTGATCCGCCGGCGCAGGATAACCGCTGACACAGTGCAACACGACCAACTCTTGGCAACCATTGGACTGGGCAGTAGCAATCGCTTCGGCAATCTCTTCCGCATTGGCCATGCCGGTAGACATGATCATTGGCTTACCTGTTTGCGCCACACGTTTTATCAATGGCAAATCTATCAACTCAAAAGACGCTATCTTGTAGGCTGGTGCGTCAAGATCTTCCAACAAATCAACAGCAGTAAAGTCAAAAGGAGAACTGAAGATGGTGATCCCCAACTCTTTGGCTTTCTCAAACAACGGTTGGTGCCACTCCCATGGCATTTGGGCCTCTTTGTAGAGTTGGTACAAATTTTTACCATCCCATAGCCCACCGTGAATTTGAAATTCCTCACTATCACATTCAAGAGTAATAGTGTCTGCGGTATATGTTTGAAGTTTTATTGCATCTGCGCCCGCTTTTTTTGCCTCTTCCATGATCGCAAAAGCACGATTGATATCACCATTGTGGTTAGCGGAGAGTTCCGCAATAATATATGGTGGATAGTCAGGGCCAATCTTGCGGCCATTGATGGTAATAAACGGCTTGATTATTTTGTCCATAATGGTTCTCTTATAAATTTATCTGGCGCTACCTGCTGGTAGCCAGCGTTAGAAAAAAGGCGCTGCGATGCTATATTTTCGGTCAGTACTGTGGCATGAATCCTGATTTTTGGTAGGCATCTATCAAGTAATTTCAAACCTGTTAATCCAATACCCTGACCATGCTTATTAGGAGCAACAAAAATTGAGATAAGGTAATTGTCAGTACCTAGTTCATCTAGTCTAACTGCACCACAGGGTTCGCTACTTTCAGCATTAATTATCAAAAAGAAATAATCTTGCTGGCACTGTATTTTTTTTTCCATCCAGCTTTTGTGCTCTACCCAACTAGGGGGATTGGGATTAAGCGCATAACGTCTGGTTATTGGATCAGATTGCCACTGATAAATCAGTAGAGTATCATCGATTGATACCGGCCTTAGCCTAAATCCTGATATTTCTGTATTAGCCATAATAGTATTAATGACTCGTTGCACCCCCTTGCCATCACACAACTCGAGATTATTATCTACGTATTCTTTATAATTATTCAACAAGTCATGCAGTGCAGGGATTAATCTACTTTCAATATCAGACTGTTGTACTAATAAAGCAGCTTGATGTGCCAACAATGCTTGGCAAATGGCCTGTTGGTTTTCTGCTATCGGAATTACTATATTTGGTAATCCCAGACAGGCTCGCTCCCAAGTGGTTGTCCCTGGAGCACCGATGGCCAGATCGTGCTCGCTCATCAAGGTTGCCATATCTTGTATAAAATCATGATGAACAACATTAACACGATCATCACACCACGTTTTCACTGCTTGATAGTGTGGTGCTCGAGGGCTTAACAGCACGGTAAATACAGCATTAAACTCACTTAACGCCTTAAGTACTCTTAGCGTCACATTTGGCTCATCAATACCACCAAAGGAGAGTAAAATCCTAGGCTGACGACTGGCAGGGGCTCGTAGTATCCCCTGATTTCTTATTTTTCCAAATTGTGAAGACAGCAAGGCGTATGCAACTCCACTTAATACTACAGGCTGCTTGTCTGATATATTAAAACACTCAAAATAGGCCTCCGGAGTGCGGTCAAGCGTTTGATCCAGAATCAAATCAGCATCATGGGGGCGCACCAGATCATCGATAGACAAAACTTTACAATTTAACGACAGCCTTATTTCCCGTTCCCACTGAGCATTAATTCCATAATGATCAACTATCAGCCAGTCAGCGTATACCACACTTTCTAAAACATCTGCAGCGTCTTGTTGCCATGGCACTTGCAACCAAGAAGAATAATCAGCCCCATGCTCAGGTCTGATAACAGTTGTCAGAGATGGCAAGGCAAGCAGATTATGGTTACGCGCAGCAATCAAATCGAGCAAATCACCATCTTGCGGTCTACAAATAAATGTTACCTGATGACCTGCCGATTTTAAGCCATCGGCTAGCACTAGGCAGCGCATTACATGGCCGGAACCTATCCAACGTGATGCATCGGTGCGAATAAAAAACTTCATGGCTATTACCTTAGCGTAAATAGCTTCTCAGCACGCAGCCAATCATCCTGAGTATCAATATCTTGCACCCTGTGGCTGGGTAATAGAACTACCTGTGTATGCACGGCAAATATAGGTAATTTATTAAGCCAAGCATTAGCCTTTCCCCAATAAAATTGCCCCGCATCATGGTAGGCTTCCTCCAGATCTTGGGAACGAGTTAGTTGATACTCGGGATGAAACATACTCACCCAACCTGACTCATCAAGCTTGATAGCGCGTTGAATCGGAAACGAAAAGCGAGTAGCACTGAAAACAAATTGGCATTCCTTGTTGAACGTTAACAATTCTAATCCCTGGCATAAATCATCAGGCTCAACAAAAGGTGCTGTTGCATAGAGGCAGCATACGTTTTCCGGCACTTGCCCTTGCTGATTTATCAACCAATTAATGGCATGGCTTATCACCTCACCAGTAGTGGCATAATCGTTAGCAATCTCTGCCGGGCGAGTAAATGGCACTTCAGCACCATATTCGAGTGCAACAGCAGCAATTTCAGCATCATCGGTTGAAACAATTATACGTTCAAAACAACCAGCCTTCTTAGCAGCTAAGATGGACCATGCGATCATGGGCTTGCTATGAAATGGTTTGATATTTTTCCTAGGAATACGCTTACTGCCACCACGGGCAGGGATGATGGCAATATTCATTTATTTCCCTTCCAATATCTCAGACAATACGCATACTACTTTATCTTGCTGCTCTTCTGTCATGCCGTGGAACATCGGCAAAGAAATAGCTTCACGATAATATTGCTCTGCCTCAGGAAAATCACCAGATTTGAATCCCATATCTTCGTAATAAGGTTGTGTATGTACAGGTATGTAATGAACATTCACCCCGATACCATTTTCACGTAACGCTTCAAAAACCTCTCGGTGCGTTAATGAAATATTATTAAGCTGAAGTCGTATAACGTAAAGATGCAATCCGGAATGGGTATTTTCTAACTGGAATGGTAAGACTATCGGTAACCGCTTCAAAAGTCTGTTATAACGGTCAGCCAAGCGATGACGAGCAGCGATAAATTCATCAAGGCGTTGTATTTGGGTGATCCCTAATGCAGCTTGTAACTCGGTCATTCGGTAGTTAAAGCCCAAGTCAATCTGTTGATAATACCAACCACCATGACTTTCGCCTTTCATCTGCTCGATATCACGGGTGATACCATGGCTACGTAACAAGGCCATTTTATCAGCTAAATCTTTTTGGTTAGTTACCACTGCGCCACCTTCAGCAGTAGTGATAATTTTAACCGGATGGAAACTAAATACCGTAATGTCGCTGTATCGACAATTGCCAATGGGTTCGTTTAAATAACTACCGCCGATAGCATGTGATGCATCCTCGATAACTTTAAAGCCATATTCAGTTGCCAGACGGGAAATCGCTTCCATGTCACAAGGTTGGCCACATAAATGAACAGGAACGACTATCTTGGGTAAGGTACCGTTGGCTTTAGCTGCAATTAGCTTTTTCTCCAATTGCTTCGGACACAGATTATATGTATCTGGATCTATATCTACAAAATCGACTTTGGCGCCACAATACAAACCGCAATTTGCTGATGCAACAAAAGTAACTGGGCTTGTCCATAAAACATCGCCAGGACCAAGACCCAAAGCCAAACAGGCAATGTGTAGTGCCGAAGTAGCACTATTTACAGCCAACGCATACGCTGCGCCAGTATGGGTTGTTAAATATTTTTCAAATTCAGGGACTTTTGGTCCCTGAGTTAGAAAATCAGATTGTAACACCGCAACCACGCCATCAATATCTTGCTGGGTGATCTCTTGTTTACCGTATGGAATCACGTTTTATCTCACACTTCAAAGTTGGCATCTACATGAGTTTTTATCAATTCCCGCAGAGACTCCACGGTCTCCCACTCAGTGTTAGTACCTGAGTTATATTTGAAACCAAACGGTACTTTTACGGCACTATGATGCTTAATATAGTCTTCTTCTGTATGATTGAATGACACAGAAGGTAAAATTGCGTAATAGCGGCCCAAATCAATTGTGTTCAATGAATCGGTATCTGTAATCATCTCTTCATGCAGCTTTTCTCCTGGACGAATACCAACTACCTTCGTCTTGCATTCAGGAGATATTGCTGTTGCTATATCTAAAATACGATATGATGGGATTTTTGGCACAAAAATCTCACCACCGAGATGATGCTCCAGAGCATACATCACCATATTAACACCATCCTGCAGTGAAATATTAAAACGTGTCATTTCTTCATGGGTGATCGGCAACACACCCTCAGCACGTTTTTTCAAGAAAAATGGTATTACAGAACCCCGAGACCCCATTACATTTCCATAGCGAACTACACTGAATCTTATATTTCGCGAACCTTTGATATTATTTGCTGCTGTAAACAACTTGTCAGAGGTCAGCTTTGTCGCTCCATAAAGATTGATCGGCGCACAAGCTTTATCTGTTGACAACGCTACAACTTCTTTTACTCCACACTGCAAAGCAGCGTGGATAACATTTTCAGCACCATCGACGTTAGTGCGAATGCACTCTGTCGGATTATACTCGGCTGTATCTACTTGTTTAATAGCAGCAGCATGAATAATGACATCGATTCCTTCGCACGCTTGAACCATTCGATTACGATCACGTACATCACCAATGAAAAAGCGCAGTTGTGGATAATCTTTTTGCGGATAATTTAAACGTAACTCAGATTGCTTTAGTTCATCTCGAGAAAAAATGACAATGCGCTTAACTTGGGGGTAGCGCTCAAGGATAGTTTTTATAAATTGTTTACCAAATGATCCCGTACCACCTGTGATTAATACTGTTTTATTATTCAGCATAACAATTCCTATATGTTCTCTCAAATTAAACAAGTTATCACCACATTAGTGATTCCAATACTGAACTTATCAAAAATCAGTATTGCCTATAGGGATTAAAATGTCTTTGGATAACTGCAATGAATATTATCAATATTCATTGTGCTAGTTTTACAAACACCGCGAGCTATCTAAGCACCATTGTACTGTTTTATACAATCCTGACTCAAAACTCTCCTGCGGCAGCCATTTCAATTCAGTGGCTATTTTGCCGGCATCAATGGCGTAACGACGGTCATGGCCGGGCCTGTCGGCCACATGGGTGATTTGATCCCGATAGCTTTTCACCCTTTCCCCGGGCTTTTCTCCCTCAAGAGGAGATGGGGACAAGGGGACCAGTTCGTCGAGCAGATCGCAGATGGTTTGCACCACTTCCAGATTGCGCTTCTCATTGTGGCCCCCGATGTTGTAGGTCTCTCCCACTCGCCCTTTGGTCAGCACCAGCAACAGTGCTCTGACATGATCCTCCACATAGAGCCAGTCGCGGATCTGATCTCCCCGGCCATAAAGCGGGATGGGCTTGCCAGCCAGGGCGTGGGCGATCGTTTGTGGAATCAGTTTTTCCGCATGTTGCCAGGGCCCGTAATTGTTCGAGCAGTTGGTCACCAGCACGGGCAGCCCGTACGTTCGGTGCCAGGCGCGCACCAGATGATCGCTCGATGCCTTGGCGGCAGAATAGGGGCTGCTCGGCGCATACGAGGTAGTTTCGGTGAAAAACGGCAGCGCGGCTCCGGAAGTCAACTCATCCGGATGGAGCAAATCGCCGTATACCTCGTCGGTGGAGACATGATGGAAGCGAAATGCAGCCTTGCGTACCTCGTCCAGATCGTTCCAATAGGCGCGTGCCGCTTCCAGCAACATATAGGTGCCGACGATATTGGTCTGGATAAAATCGGCAGGACCGGTGATGGAGCGATCAACGTGGCTCTCGGCGGCCAGGTGCATTACGGCATCGGGTTGATGGGTTGTAAAGACCCTGTCCACTTCAACGCGATTGCAGATGTCGACCTGCTCGAACACATAACGATCGCTCGTAGATACAGACGCCAGAGATGCCGGATCCGCCGCATAGGTCAGCTTGTCCAGATTGACAACTGAGTCCCGGGTATACCGGATGATATGGCGGACAACGGCAGAACCGATAAAGCCGGCACCACCGGTAACAAGAATTTTCATATCAGTGGGTGTTCATGCATGGTCAGTGAATAGCTGAGGCAGGCAAGGCCATACTTGTATGACCAGTATTCGAGGTCAATATTGCCTGAGAAAACCACGACAGCCAGAAGCTGGCAACTGTGTTAGCTACCGCCCTTGGGTTACAGCTCCCAACATGCTGCTTTTAACCTGATTGTCCGTGCTGTTGGCCATCACATCCTCCAGCTTCTTGTTTTGATTGATGTTTAACAATGTTGTCGCATTACATTGCACACCCAGGCAGTCCACAGCCTGCATTGCTCACATCTTGGGCTATCTGCGCCCCAAACCCGATTCGGGGTCAGATTCTATCTTGTTTAACCCAAAGATGAACAGTCAAAACAATAGGAAAGCGTCTATTGAAATCAGGATTCAAAAAAAACCATTCATGTGATACTGCCCTCCATGAATCCACTCAGCCGTTGCCGGATATTGCCCTGCTTTGTTCCAACATACAGGCCAGGGCATGTAAACATGTTTAATTTCAAACAATTAAATTCATACCTCAAGCGCTTGCAGGCACTCGGGGATGGCCTGATGCCAGCAAGGCCCCCTGCCCCTGTGTATCGGCAGGCTGAAAGCGGCAAGCCGCTTGTGCGATAAGAATGGTCGCGACCAGCCCCTGCACCGGCTCTGACCCTCAACACCCAGAAACCGGCAGGCACGGATAGCGAGCCTGAACACGAGGCTGATGACACAGCGTTGCATCATGGGAAATGCATGAGGAAAGAAGACAGGGATGATTCAGTCCCGATACAGCGGGGTCAGGTAGGATCCGGATTGACTCTCCCTCTTGTTGACCCTCTAATTGACAGCCTGGACCCTCATCATCATGCATCTTATGAAAATCCTACTGGTTGAAGACGACAAGCTGCTCAATCACCACCTCTCCACCCTGTTGACCGAGGCCCAGAACCAGGTTTACAGCACGGACAATGCCCAGGTGGCGCTGCACTACGCAGCAGACTACCCCATCGATGTCGCCATCATCGATCTGGGCCTGCCTGACATGGATGGCCTTCAGCTCATCACCCGCCTGCGCGAGCAGCAGATCCCCTTTCCCATCATTGTGCTGACGGCCAGAGGCAACTGGCAGGACAAGGTGGAAGGACTGGAGGCCGGGGCGGACGACTACCTGGTCAAACCCTTCCAGAAGGACGAACTGCTGGCCCGTCTCAATGCGCTGGTACGCCGCAGCGCCGGCTTCATCTCCCCCAGAGTGAAGGCGGGTGACTACGAGCTGGATCTCTCCCGCAAGGAGCTGACCATCGCCGGCGAGGTCACCGTGCTGACCAGTTTCGAATATCTGATCCTGGAATACCTGATGCGAAATGCCCGTCAGGTGGTCTCCAAACAGCAGTTGCTGGATCAGCTCTATGGGGACGGTGAAGGGGATCCCAACACCATCGAGGTGATGGTGAGCCGGCTTCGCAAAAAACTGGATCCGGAAGGGAGCATCCAGCCCATCTCCACCATCCGCCGCCAGGGCTACATCTTCAACCTCGCCTGTAGCTGATGCGCCTTGCCATGTTGCATCCCCTAGCCCTGATCCGCCGCTCCCTGCACCTCAAGCTGATGCTGAGTGCCATGCTGGTCATCGCGCTCATCATGGCCTTCTCCGTCTACATCCTCTACCTCGGCCATGCCGAGGAGCAGGCCCAGAAAGCCAGTGTCCGCATGCAGGAGAACCTCTCCAAGCTGTTCTCGTCCAAGCAGCCGGAGCCCCACGCAATGACGGATCTTGGCAAGCTCACCCCGGATGCCATCGACCCCAATCTCGACACCCTGATCTGCCGCGCCGACGGGGCGCTGAGCTGGTCCAGCCTTCACATGCCGGAGGTGGTCTCCATCAAGGAGACCATCTGCCGGGATCTGATGAGATACCTGGGGGGACTGGATCAGGACTATTTCTTCAAGCTGCATACCATCAAGAACGGCGAGAGCTACTTCATCTACAGCCTGCGTTTCCTGCGCAATCATGGCGCCGGCCCCACCACCTACTACGTGGTGATGGTCGATTCCGCCCGGCGCTATCAGGCCCAGACCCGCGATTACCTCTACCGCTGCATTCGCCAGGCGCTGCTCGCCTACTGTCTGCTGGGCGCTCTGTTGCTGCTCACCAGTTTCTGGAGCCTCTCCTCCCTGCGCACCATGGCGCGCCAGATTGACGAGATCCGCGCCGGTACGCGAGAGGCGCTGTCAAACGACTACGAGCGCGAGCTGACCCCCCTGACAAGCTCGGTCAACCAGTTGCTGGAGAACGAACGCCAGCAGACCCAGCGCTACCAGCACGCCCTCAACGATCTCGCCCACAGCCTGAAAACCCGGCTGGCGCTCATCCAGATCACCGCCCAGGAGCTCAAGCTCGGCCACGACATCCATGACAACATCAATGAACAGATCACCACCATGGATCAGATCATCCAGTACCAGTTGCGCCGCGCCGTCACCGGGCGAAAGCGCCTCGCGAGCAAGGGCACCGAACCGGTTCCCCTCATCGAGAAGCTGCTGGCCAGCCTCGCCAAGGTCTATCGACACAAGAAGCTGCAGACCGGCTTCCAGTTTGACGACGATGTCTTCTTTCACGGCGAGCAGGGCGATCTGATGGAGCTGATGGGCAACCTGCTGGACAACGCCTGCAAGTTCGCCATCAGTGAGATCCGGGTTCATGTCCGCCACCGGGAGAGGGGTCTGCTCATCGTGGTGGAAGACGACGGCCCCGGCATCGATCCCGGCAAATCGCAGCAGATCTTCCAGCGCGGCGTGCGGGCTGACAGCTCCCCCGGCCAGGGGATTGGCCTCGCCGTGGTGACCGAAATCGTGCACAGCTACGGCGGCGAGATCCGGGTGGATGACTCCCCGCTCGGCGGCGCGAGATTCCACATCACCCTCCCCTGACAGCGCAGGAGCCAGTACCTGGCTCCTGCCGCATTCGGGCGTTGCCATCCCGGTGCTTTCCCTGTCTCACACCTCACTCCTTATGCTTCGACCAGGCCAAGCACATGGCAGCGGGGCTGACGAGCTTGCACCCCCATCAGAAGCTGACCTGCCGCTCCCCTCAGCCCCATGCTCGCGCAGAAACGACAGGCATAAAAAAACCGGCCGCGAGGGCCGGTAAAACAGTTCAGGCTTGTCAGGTGACAATGCGCACCCAGCGGATGAAGACCGGTTTCAATTCCCTATGAAGCCCCGTCCTCTTGAGTACGTAGGTTCACTTTACGCCCCGGTCACTGAATCGGGACTGAACCATGTTCACCCTGGCAACGCTCAGAGACGGATCCCGAGCGACTGGCGCAGATAGGCCCCTGCCCCGAGCAGCCCCGGCCCTTCATGGGTGATGAGGAAGACCGGAATGTCTTTGAGATAAGACTTGAAGCGCCCCTTGTCCTCGAAGGCGACCCGAAAGCCCGATCCGATGAAGAACTCCTGGAAGCGCGGCACTATGCCACCGGCGATGTAGACACCGCCGAAGGTGCCCATGTTGAGGGCCAGGTTGCCGGCAAAGCGGCCCATGAGCACGCAGAACAGGCTCAAGGTGCGGCGGCAATCGAGGCAATCCCCCGCCAGCGCGCGCTCGGTGATGTCCTTGGGGGCAAAGGATTCAGGCTCGCGGCCATCGGATTTGACCAGGCCGCGATAGAGATTGACGAGCCCGGGGCCCGAGAGGAAACGCTCCGCCGACACATGGCCCAGCTCGCCGCGCATCACCTGCAGCACCGCATCTTCCTCTTCCGTGTTGGCGGCGAAGTCCACGTGACCGCCCTCACCCGGCAGGCTCAGCCACTGCTCACCGGCCTGCACCAGGTGGGCGACGCCAAGGCCGGTCCCTGCGCCATAGATGGCGATGGGCTTGCCGGCTACCGGAGCCGCGCCCCCGAGCTGGATGCGATCGCTCTCGCCGAGCACGGGCACCGCCAGGGAGACGGCTGTGAAATCGTTGATCACCTGCAGGCGCGCAAGGCCGAGGTTGGCCTGCATCTCGCGGATGGAGAACTCCCAGCTGTGGTTGGTCATGGCGACCCAGTCACCATTGATGGGACAGGCGATGGCGATGCACGCCTCGCCCACGGTGGCATCGTGTTCTTCGAGATAGAGGCGCACCACGGCCTCCAGGCTGGGATGGGCCAGCCCCGAATAGGTTTTTGCCTGGGAAATGGCGCCCGTCGCCAGTTCACAGAGGGCCAGTCGGGCATTGGTACCGCCAACGTCGCCCACCAGCGCATGGGTATGCTGCATAACAAACTCCTTCGTTACCGACTCGGGGCGGCCCTTACCGTCCCGACATTATTATTTGGCTGCAATACTACTCGAGCCCGCAGCCGGGCTGCGCGATTTATGCAGACAAGTGTGCGCCCGCTCACAGTGTTGTTGCTTTGCAACATTTGTAAGCGTTTTCAAGACGCAAATGGAAGTTTGCAACTAAAAACACGAAATAATTAGACATGAGTCATACTTTGCAGGGCCGAGATTAGTTCCGATAAGCGCTTGTCTTGTATAGTCATCGCGGAGACTGGAAACCTGCTTGAGCTGTGAATTTAGTGCACAGACACTGAAGTTAAATTACAAAAATGCCTGGTGGTAATGATGAATACCCTCGATAAAATTACGAACAATCTGGAAAGTTTCAGTAAATCAGAGCGTAAGGTGGCTGAAGTGATCCTGGCCTCACCCCAGACCGCCATTCACTCCAGCATTGCTACCCTGGCCAAGCTGGCCGATGTGAGCGAACCGACCGTCAACCGTTTCTGCCGTCGCCTCGATACCAAGGGTTTTCCCGATTTCAAGCTGCACCTGGCCCAGAGCCTGGCCAACGGCACCCCTTATGTGAACCGCCACGTGGAAGCGGAAGACGGCCCGGACACCTATACCGCCAAGATCTTCGAATCCACCATGGCCTGCCTCGATGCAGCCAAGAACAGCCTGGACATCTCGGCCATCAACCGCTGCGTCGATATTCTGACCCAGTCCAAGAAGATCAGCTTCTTTGGTCTGGGCGCCTCCTCCGCCGTCGCCCGGGATGCCCAGAACAAGTTCTTCCGCTTCAACATCCCCGTGGTGAGCTTCGATGACATCGTCATGATGCGCATGAGCTGCATCAACAGCAGCGAAGGGGACGTGGTTGTCCTCATCTCCCACACAGGCCGCACCAAGGCCCTGGTGGAAATTGCCGCGCTGGCCCGGGAAAACGATGCCACCGTCATCGGCATGACCGCCAAGGACTCTCCCCTGGCCCGCGAATGCAACCTGGTGCTCTCCATGGACGTGCCGGAAGACACCGACGTCTACATGCCCATGGCCTCGCGCATCGCCCAGCTCGCCCTGGTGGACGTGCTGGCCACCGGTTTCACCCTGCGCCGTGGCATGAAATTTCGCGAAAACCTGAAGAAAGTCAAAGAAGGTTTGCGCGAATCCCGCTTTGATACCCCGCACTCCTCCTGATCATTCGGGGGTCCGCCCCCGACTGTCTATGCCAACGGGCTTGGTGTAGTATCGAAATTCAATCAAACAAGGCCACCCAGATGGCCTGCCAGTTGGCGCCATGCCACATGCTTGACGGGGCAGTATTTCAAGTCATATCAACTTCACATTGGAGTCTTTCATGCCAAGACGTACAAAGATTGTTACCACACTCGGTCCGGCGACCGATCGCGACGGCATTCTCGAGGGGATCATTCGCGCCGGTGCCGACATGGTGCGGATGAACTTCTCCCACGGCACTCCTGAAGATCATATCCAGCGCGCCAACCAGGTGCGTGACATCGCCGCCAAGCTGGGCCGCCACGTGGCCATCATGGGCGATCTGCAAGGCCCCAAGATCCGCGTCTCCACCTTCAAGGATGGCAAGATCTACCTCGCCATCGGTGACAAGTTCATTCTCGACGCCGCCCTCGGCAAGGGCGAAGGCTGCCAGGAGCAGGTCGGCATCGACTACAAGAGCCTGCCGCAGGACGTGGTATCCGGTGACATCCTGCTGCTGGACGATGGCCGCGTGCAACTGAAGGTCGAGCAGGTCGAAGGCACCCGCATCCACACCACGGTGACCGTGGCCGGCCCGCTCTCCAACAACAAGGGCATCAACAAGAAAGGTGGCGGCCTCTCTGCCCCGGCCCTGACCGAGAAGGACAAGGAAGACATCAAGACCGCCGCCCGCATGAACGTGGACTACCTGGCGGTCTCCTTCCCCCGCAGCGGCGATGATCTGCGCTACGCCCGCGAACTGGCCCGCGAAGCCGGCTCCAACGCCAAGATCGTGGCCAAGGTCGAGCGCGCCGAGACCGTCGCCAGCGACGAGGCGATGGAAGACATCATCCTTGGCTCCGATGCCGTCATGGTGGCCCGTGGTGACCTGGGTGTCGAAATCGGCGACCCCGAACTGGTGGGTGTGCAGAAGAAGCTCATTCGCCACTCCCGCCGCCTGAATCGCGTGGTCATCACCGCGACCCAGATGATGGAGTCCATGATCAACGCACCGCTCCCGACCCGTGCCGAAGTCATGGACGTGGCCAACGCCGTGCTGGACGGTACCGATGCGGTGATGCTCTCCGCCGAGACCGCCGCCGGCCAGTTCCCCATCGAGACCGTGACCTCCATGGCCAGCGTCTGTGTGGGCGCCGAGAAGCACCCGAGCCTGAACGTCTCCAACCACCGCATGAGCTACACCTTCACCTCGGTGGAAGAGGCGGTGGCCATGTCCACCATGTATGCGGCAAACCACCTGGAAGGGGTCAAGGCGATCGTGGCGCTGACCGAGTCGGGCACCACCCCGCTGCTGATGTCCCGCATCAGCTCCGGCCTGCCCATCTTCGCCATGTCTCCTCACAACAAGACCCTGGCCTGGGCCAACCTCTACCGCGGCGTCACCCCCGTGCTGTTTGATGGCGACGAGACCAAGCCGGTCTACGAGGTGTGCCGCGACGCGCTGGACGTGCTCAAGGCCAAGGGACTGCTGCAAAGCGGCGACATGGTATTGCTCACCCACGGCGACAAGATGGAGACCGTCGGCAGCACCAACACCTGCAAGGTGATGATGGTCGAGTAATCGCCCCTCCTCCCTGCAACAAAAACGGCTCCCGCGGGAGCCGTTTTTTTATGGGATCTGCCCAGGTTCAACCGCGAAACAGCTCCACCTTGTCTCCATCCTGCAGGCTGCCGGCGCCGCGCACCACCACCTTGTCTCCCTGCTTGAGAGCGCCGCTCACCGCCACTTCCCGGCTGTCCCCAAAGAGCACGGTGACCGGCACCCGGTTCACCGTGAGCGCCTCGCCGCGCTGCTCCACCTGATAGACCACGCTTCCCTCGGTGCCGAGCACCAGGGCATCCCGTGGCAGCAGCATGGTGTGCTGCTCTCCCATCGGCAGCGCCACCCGCACTGGCGAGCCGATGATGAAGGTACCCGCTTCCGGCTTGAGGCGCAGCTCGATGAGCCGGGACTTGGGATCGGCGCTCGCCGCCCGCTGGTAATAGATGGCGTGGCTGCTGAGCTGCTCCCCTTCCACCCGCAACCGGGTCTGGGTGGCCAGTTGCCGGGCCCAGGCAATAGGCGCACGCAACCGGATGTCCGGCTGGTCCGGATTGACCAGCTCAAGCGCCTGTTCGCCCGCATCCACATGCTCCCCCGGCTGGATGAAGTGTTCATTCACCACCCCGTCAAACGGGGCAAAGATGCGGCTTCTGCGCAGCTGCTCCTCAATCTGGCGCACCTGCACCCGCGCCAACTGATCGGCCAGCTCAGCCTGCTCCACGTCATAGCGCGCCTTGTCATACTGGCTCTGGGAGGCACTCTTTTGCTGGTGCAAACGATCCAGGCGCTGGAACTCGGCGCGAGCGTAACGCAGGTTGCTCCCCTCTCTGGCTTGTTCCGCCCTCGCCTGCTCCAGCGAGAGGCGCAGAGTCGCGCTGTCCAGGCGCAGCAACTCGTCCCCCGCCTTCACCCGGCTGCCAAACTCGGCTATCCACTCCACCCGACCGCTCACTTCGGCGCTGAGCGCCGCCTGCTGGCGGCTCGCCACCGTGCCGCTGACCCAGATGCTGGCCCCCGCCTCTCCCTGGGCCACCTCCGCCAGCGTCACCATCTTGCTTTGTGCAAGCGCAGGCAGCCCGCCAGCCAGCAGCAGAGCCCCCACCACTATCCTTGTGAAACCTTGTGTCATCGATGAGCTCCTTGCTCAGGCACGCTGCCGAAGGGCGTGCGGTATGTCGGTCTGCTCCCCCAACCGCAGGAAGGCGGGCAACAGGATCAGGGTGAAGAGGGTGCTGCAACTCATGCCGCCGACGATGACGGTGGCCAGCCCCCGGTAGATTTCGCTCCCCTCGCTCGGACTCAGCATCAGGGGCAGCATACCGAAGATGCTGGTGAGGCTGGTCATGGCGATGGGACGCATCCGGCTTTGCAGAGCATCGGTGACTGCCGACTGTCGGCTCATCCCCTCCCGCTCGGCCATCCTGGTCTGGTGCACCAGCAGAATGGCGTTGTTGACCACCAACCCGAGCAGGATGACGAAGCCGATGATGGTGAGCAAGTCCATCGGCAGCGGCGCCACCAGACCGCTCAGGTGCAGCGCCAGCACGCCGCCTACGGTGGCGAGCGGCAAGGTGAGCAGCACCAGCACGGCATCCTTGAGGGAGGCGAAGACCCCCCACAGCAGAATGAGCAGTATCATCACGGCGAACAGGAAGATGCTGCCGAGGTTGCCGAGCGCCTGCTGCAGGCTGTCGGCATTGCCGGCGACCCGCAGCTCCCCCCCGGCCGGCAGCAACGGCCGGATGGCGGCAAAGCTCTTGTGCTGCAGGGTGTCGAGCACCTGCTCCATGCTCATCCCCGCAGGGGGCGAAATCTGCAGGCTGATGCTGCGCCGCCCATCGGATCGGAAGATGCTCTCAGGCCCGAGTTGCGGCTCCACCCGCAGCAGTTCCCCAAGGGGAACGATACGTCCGGACGGGGTAGCAAGCGGCACCGCCTTGAGCTCGTCCGGGTTGGCGGAGGCCTGCCCCATCAGCAGGATGTCGAGCCGCTCATCCCCGTCGAAATATTCGCCGACCCGCAGACCATCGCCAAAGGTCTGGATGATGGCGGGCATGGGGGAGCGATCCCAGCCCACCTCGGCCAGGCGCCTGTCCTGGGGCACCAGCCGAAGCTCGGGAGCGGTGAAATCGAGCCCGGGTTCTGGCCTGACCTGGGCGCCGGGCAAGTCCCGCTGCACTATGGTCATGCTCTCCCTGGCCGCCTGATAGAGTTCGGGCAGCCCACCCCCCTGGATCAGCAGGGAGATGCTGTTTTCACTGTCAAAACCGCCAAACAGGGACCCCTGACCGCCAAACACCCGGGTGTCGGGAATGCCCACCAGCAACTGCTTCATCAAGAGCTGCTCCAGCACCTTGATCTGGCTCTCCTCCTTTGGCCGCACCCCGATCTGGGCACCGCCCGGGTAGCGCAGGATGTAGTAGTTCTTGAGGACAGGCCCCTTCTCCCCTTTCATATAGGGGTCGAGGCGGGCAATCAGGGTATCGATCACCTCCTCCCGCTGGGCCTTGAGATTGACCCCGGGGGTGAAACTCATCCAGACGTCGATGGCGTCCCGCTTCACATCCGGCAGGTAGTTCATCTTGGGCAGCAGCAGCCAGCTCGCCAGCACAGGCCCCGTCATCATCAGGACGATGATGGCCCAGCGCCTGGGGGCGGTGGCAGTCCAGCGGATCACATGGCGAGTGGCGCGGCACCACAGGCGCTCAAAGGGATCAATCAGCCGCTCGTGCCCCATCCAGCGCGCCGCCACCGCAGGCAACACCGTGACCGCCACCACCATGGAGACCGTCACCGCGCAGGCGATGGTGAGCGCAAGATCGGCAAACAACTGCCCTTCCACGTCGTTGAGCAGGAGCACCGGCAGGAAGATGGCGACCGTGGTCAGGGTGGACGCCACCAGAGCGGTCCACACCCGGCGGGTGCCCTCCAGCGCCGCCTCTCCCTTGCTGATGTCACCCCGCTCATGGCGCCGGTAGATGCTCTCAAGCACCACGATGGCGGCGTCGAGCACCATGCCGACCGCAAACGCAATGCCCGCCAGGGAGATGATATTGAGGGTCCGCCCCATCACCTTGAGCAGGCAGAAGGTGAGCATGATGCTGATGGGAATGGCGATCGCGATCATCAGGGTCGCCTTGAGCTGGCGCAGAAAGACCCAGAGGATGGCGCAGGAGAGCAGCACCCCGAGCCCCAGGTTGGCGGTCACCATGCTCACCGCCCGGTTGATATAGAGGGAAGCGTCAAACGACTGCTCCATGTGCAGGCCGACCGGCTCCAGCACCTCCCGGTTGAGCTCCCCGACCTTGGCCTTGATCCCCTCGAGCGCCGCCAGGGCATTGGCGCCGCTCTCCTTGAAGATCTGCGCCGCGATGGCGGTGTTGCCGTTCTGGATGCGCAGCACCGGGTTCTCCTCCCGGGCCACTCTGATCTCGGCAACGTCCCGCAGATAGATGGGCAGGCCGTCACGCCAGTCCACCACCTTGTCCCCCAGGGCCGCCACGTCATAGCGACCGGCAAAGCGCAGCTTGTACTCCCAGCGTCCGATGTCGAGGGTGCCGGCCGACACATCCCAGCCCGTCGTTGCCCGGCTGGCGAGCACCGGGATCTCCACCCCCAGCTCGGCGGCGCGGTAAGGGTCGAAACGGATCTGGATCTGGCGCTCGTTGATCCCCTCGATGTCGACCGTGGACACCCCGGGGATCCGCTCCAGCTCGGGCTTGACCCTCGCCTCGATCAGCGCCTGGTGATCGTCTATCTCCCCCTTGGCGCCGGGCAGTTGCTGGATGAAGAAGAAGGTCAGGGTGTCGTTGCTGCTGTAGTTGTTGACGTAGGGGCCACCGATGTTGTCCGGCAGCCCCGAGACCCGGTTCAGGCGGGAGATGACGTCAAGCTGGGCCCGCTGCATGTCGGTGCCGAGGGCAAACTCCATGTCGATTTCGGTGAAGCCGGGGTAGCTGTTGCTGCTGAGACTCTTGAGCCCCTGTACCCCCTGCATCTCCTGCTCGATGGGATCGGTTATCTCCGACTCCATCTCCTGGGGCGAGGCCGAGCGCCAGTCCACCGTGATGTTGAGGTGAGGACGGTCTATGTCGGGAAACAGCTGGACGGGCAGTCCCCGGATGCTGAGCAGGCCCAGCAAAAAAATCAGCACGACCGAGACCGCCACCCAGATGGGGCGTTCGATCGCCGTTTTGGCGAGGTTCATTCACTCTTCCTGAGTTGTTGTTATCGGCCATTCCGATGGCCTTGCTTCCTGCCCCAAGGGTGGGGGCCATTGCATTAAACTGGAATTAATCGACCTTGTAAATGCCTGGTTAAACAACAAAAAACCGGCCACTAGGGCCGGTTGTCGGTTGACGCTCCGGGTCAGGCTGCGCGCTCGACCGGGTTCGGTTGAGACAATCCTTCCAGCTCGCCAGGAGCGAAGTTGTCCACCTGGATAGCCTCGTAGCGCAGGGCATCGGCGGCCAGCAGCTTGTCCGCCTCCTCCTTGCCGAGGATGGACTGGGACAGAGCGGCAGCCACCAGCTCAGGCAGCGCCAGCTTGCGGGGCAGTCTGCCCTCTTTCTGGGCCTGCACCAGCTTCTTCTCGATGGGCTGCACCGAAACCATGGCCTGGAAGGCACGCTCCATCAGCCCCACCGGATCCGCCTCGTCCTTGCCCACATAACAGAGCGCGGTCAGACGATCCCGGAACTCGCCCGGCGTCATCATGGCCAGACAGATGGCATGGCAGCGATCATCCGCCGGCATCTTGTAACCGACGCCGAACGGGAACACCACCCGCTTGAGTACGGCACCCACCACCTTGTTCGGGAAGTTCTGGAAGAAGCCCTCGAACGCCTTGCCAATCAGGTAGAGGTTGCGCTCCACCGCGTACTGCACGAACGGCAGGTCAGAGACCATGCGGCCCTGATCCTCGTAATGCTTGAGGGTGGCGGAGGCCAGGTAGAGGTGACTCAGCACGTCACCCAGACGGGCGGAGATCATCTCCTTGCGCTTGAGATCCCCGCCCAGCATCAGCATGGAGACGTCGGCGCACAGGGCAAGCCCCTTGCTCATGCGAGAGAGCTGCTTGTAGTAGCGGGCGGTTTCGCCAGCCACCGGGGCGCTGTTGAACTGGCCCAGGGTCAGTCCCTGGAACAGGGCACCGAAGAAGTTGCCGGTACCGAAGGCGATGTGCTTCATCAGCAGAGCGTCAAACTTCTCGAGACCGCGCTCCACATCGGTGTCGGCCGCCGCTTCCAGCTCGGCAAACACATACGGATGGCAGCGGGTGGCCCCTTGCCCGAAGATCATCAGGTTGCGGGTCAGGATGTTGGCCCCTTCCACCGTGATGGCCACCGGAATGCCCATGTAGGCGTAGCCGGTGTAGTTTTTCGGGCCCAGCTGGATGGCGCGACCGGCATGGATGTCCATGGAGTCATCCATCACCTGGCGGGCCATCTCGGTCATGTGGTACTTGGAAATCGCGGTGACGATGGCCGGTGCCTGACCCAAATCCAGGGAACCTGCGGTCATGCGACGAGCCCCTTCGAGCTGATAGGTGAGGCCGCCAATGCGGGCCAGCGCTTCCTGTACCCCTTCAAACTTGCCGATGGACATGCCGAACTGCTTGCGCACGTAGGAGTAGGCGCCCACGGTGCGGCTCGCCATGTGACCACAGGCGGTGCCAAGGGCAGGCAGCGAGATGCCGCGACCGGCGGAGAGGCACTCCACCAGCATGCGCCAGCCACGGCCGGCGTAATCCGGGCCACCGATGATCCAGTCGAGCGGAATGAACACATCCTTGCCGAAGGTCGGGCCGTTCAGGAACGCCAACCCCATGGGGTAGTGGCGATCGCCGACGCGCACGCCTGGGTGACTGGTCGGGATCAGCGCACAGGTGATGCCGATCTCTTCCTTGTCACCCAGCAGTTTTTCCGGGTCATAGAGCTTGAACGCCAGCCCCAGCACGGTGGCACGCGGCGCCAGGGTGATGTAGCGCTTGTTCCAGTTCAGACGAATGCCCAGCACCTCTTCACCCTTGTGCATCCCCTTGCAGACGATCCCCTTGTCCGGGATGGCACCCGCATCGGAGCCCGCTTCCGGCCCGGTCAGGGCGAAGCAGGGTACCTCCTTGCCGTTGGCCAGCCCCGGCAGCCAGAAATCTTTCTGGGCCTGGGTGCCGTAATGCATCAGCAACTCGCCCGGGCCGAGGGAGTTGGGCACCATGACGGTGACCGCGACGCTCAGGCTCTTGGTGGCGATACGGGTGACGATGGTGGAGTTGGCAATCGCCGAGAACTCGCGGCCGCCGTAGGATTTCGGGATGATCAGGGAGAAGAAGCCTTCTTTCTTCAGATAGTCCCACACCGGCTCCGGCAGGTCCTTGGTCTCGTTGACGATCTTGAAGTCGTCCACCATGGCGAGCAGGGTTTCGACCTGGTTGTCGATAAAGGCCTGCTCTTCTGCACTCAGCTCGGCCTTGCCGTAGCCGTGCAGTTTCTTCCAGTCCGGGTTGCCGCGAAACAGCTCCCCGTCCCACCAGACGGAGCCGGCCTCCATGGCCTCCCGCTCGGTGGCCGACAGGGGCGGCAGTATCTTCTTGAAGATGCCGAACACGGGGCGGGTCACCACCTTTTTACGGATGGCGGGGACACCGAGCACCACGGCTATCGCCAGCACCAGCAGGACAAGCAATGTGATCATACCGAAGTTCCTTCTATTTCACTGTTTCCGTTGATTATTGTTAGGTGTTACACGGCCAGGGAGAGCCTGGTCGACTCCACGGGCGCCCCGACACCGGACGCCAGATAAGGAATGACGTTGCGCACCAGCCCTTCCACATCGAGCTGCTGGCCAAAATCGGCCTGGGCGATGTCACGCAGGGCATCCGCAGAGGCCATGGTGAAGACGACGGTGCCCAGGGTGAAGTGCAGGCGCCAGAAGAGATCCGCTGGCGACAAATCCGGATTGGCCTTGGAGATGGCCTGGGTGATCCCGTGCAGGGTCGCCCCATAATGGGTGGTAATAAAGCGGCGCAGGTGACCCTGACTGTCGATATAGCCGCGCCCCAGCAACTGCATGAAGAGCGCCGGGCCATTCGCCCTGACGGCCGACAGTTTCATCAGGGGTTCGACAAAGCTCTCGAACACCTGCAACAGGGTCAGCTGATCCTGCGCCATCAACGTCTGCAACCGCCCGTCCAGTGCCGGCATGAAGAGGCTCAGATAACGGTCGAGCACCGCCTGGATAAGCTCCTTCTTGGAGCCGAAGTGATAATTGACCGAAGCCAGGTTCACATCGGCCTCGCTGGTGATCAGACGCAACGAGGTATCGGCGAACCCCCGCTCGGCAAACAGCACCTCGGCGGCATCGAGAATACGGTTCTTGGTATCGATTTTACTCACTGGACACCTCACTTAAACGAATGTTTAAAAAGTACGTTTCACGCCCACCCATGTCAAGAGAATGTGAACAAGTGTTGGCTAAATGTTTTTAATCAAAAAAGAGGGAAGATGGCGGGAACTTCGCGGCGAGACGGCACTCTATATCTATGCCACTGCAATTAAACATTAAGTCTCGCCCAACCTGCGTCATGCTAGTTGGGCATTTTTTTGCCCTGCCGTCACCCGATGCGCCGGCAGAGAACCAAAAAAAACCGTCGCAGGGGCGACGGCGGGGAAAACGGGTCTGACCATCCAGTGTCGACCCATCGATGGGTGTTCAGGCTTGCATCGATGTCGCCATCCTCGCAGTGAAACGTCATCAGACTTTGTCAGCACAGACCCAAATTGTGACAAAGTATGGCAACCAGCCACATGGCCCGGCTTCGCCAATCTTGCTATGCTGTCGCCTCATGCCAGAGGGGAGAGAAGATGAAGTATACGGTCGATACCCACACGCACACCGTCGCCAGCACCCACGCCTACAGCACCATTCACGATTACCTGCCCATCGCCAAAGCCAAGGGAATCAAGCTGTTCGCCACCACGGACCATGGCCCGGACATGGCAGATGCCCCGCATTACTGGCATTTCGTCAATCTGCACGTGTTGCCCAGGGTCGTGGACGGGGTCGGCATCCTGCGCGGCATCGAAGCCAACATCAAGAACATTGACGGTGAAATAGACTTCCCCGAGCGCTACGAATCGCGGCTCGACATGATCATGGCGGGCTTCCACGAGCCGGTGTTCCCCCCCTGCGATCAGGCGACCCATACCCAGGCCATGATCAACGCCATCCGAAGTGGTCGAGTCGACATGATAAGCCACCCCGGCAACCCCGCCTTCCCCATCGATATCCAGGCGGTGGTCAAGGCAGCGGCAGAGTATCGAGTGGCGCTGGAGGTCAACAACTCCTCGTTCAGTCACTCCCGTGCAGGCAGTGAAAGCAACTGCCGCGCCATCGTCGAGGCAGCGCGCGATCTGGGTGCCTACCTCACTTTCGGCTCCGACTCCCACGTGGCATTCAGCCTCGGCGACTTTGATCACTGCCATCGGCTGGTCACCGAAGCCAACTTCCCACATGAGCGGATCCTGGCCCGCTCCCCCCGCGCCCTGCTCGATTTTCTCGAGAGCCGCGGCCGTGCTCACATCCCGGAGTTCGTTGACCTCTGATATGCCTTAACATCATGAGCCAACTCATAAAATCGAGTTGGCTCAATTGACTTGTCCGGCTTTTTTCACGACTCTGAACATCAAGCCGCCGGTATAGCTCAGTTGGTAGAGCAGCGCATTCGTAATGCGAAGGTCGTAGGTTCGACTCCTATTACCGGCACCAGACAGACGAAGGGTTGGCCTCAGTGCGAGGCCAACCCTTCGTGCTTTTTGTCCCGGGTCTCTGGCCAAGACGCCGGTGTGACTGCACCAGAACCCCCTCCCCCTCCAGGACACCGCCATCCGCGACGGTCCTGTTCATCTTTCAGAGCCTGACGCACCAACCTGGCCCCACCATCAGAGAGGGCAGCCAGGCAGCCACGCCCCGGCTGCACCTGGGTGAGCATCGTTATCCCGGGGCGCCTCAGCGCTGGGCATAGATCTGGTCGAACACCCCGCCCTCCTTGAAGTGAGTGCGCTGGATCACAGGCCACTCGCCGAAGGTCTTCACCACGTCGAGGAAGGTGGCGTTCGGGAAACGGTCTGCAAACTCGGCGAGGATCGCCGGGTTGCGCGGGCGTAGATAGTTGCTGGCAGCAATGCGTTGGCCTTCGTCGGACCAGAGATAGGCCAGATAGGCTTCGGCCTCCTTGCGGGTACCCTGCTTGTCGACCACCTTGTCCACCACTGACACCGGCAGCTCGGCCACGGCGGTGACGCTCGGATAGACCACCTCGAAGCTGCCACGACCAAACTCCCGGGCAATCATCTCGGCTTCGTTTTCGAACGTGACCAGCACGTCCCCTATGCGGTTCTGGATGAAGGTGGTGGTGGCAGCGCGGCCGCCGGTGTCGAGCACGGGAACCTGCTTGAACAGCTTGCCGACAAATGCCCTGGCCGCATCTTCATCGCCCCCCTGCTCCAGCACATACCCCCAGGCAGACAGGTAGGTGTAGCGGCCGTTCCCCGAGGTCTTGGGGTTGGGCACGATGACCTGTACCCCCTCCTTGAGCAGATCAAGCCAATCCTTCAGCCCCTTGGGGTTGCCCTTTCGCACGATAAACACGGTGGCCGAGGTGAAGGGGGCGCTGTGATCCGGCAGGCGATCCGCCCACCCCTTGGGCACCAGGCCCCCATGCTCGGCGAGGGCGTTGATGTCGGTGGCCATGTTCATGGTGATGACATCGGCGGGCAGGCCGTCGATGACGGCGCGCGCCTGCTTGCTCGATCCGCCGTGGGACATGTTGATCTGCAGTGGCTCCCCGCCTTCGGCCTGCCAGTGCTTCAGGAAGGCTCCGTTGTACTCCTTGTAAAAATCGCGCATCACGTCATAGGAGGCGTTGAGCAGGGTGGTCGCCTGGGCCAGCGGGGCGAGAGCCAGTCCTGCAACAAGCAGGGTGGCGGGCACGAGTCGTTTCATTTCACATCCTTGGAATGAGGGGCGAGTGACTGACTATAAGAGTCGACCATTTATTCTTTGAAAGAATAATTACGGCACAGCTTATGCGATAAATGGCATCTCCTGGGTCCAGCGCAACGGATGACGGCGATGAGGTGGTCACCTCCAGGCGGGTCATGATGGTTGCCGAGGGCGGCGCCCATGAGCGTGGAGATCCTCCTGCCCGCGCCCTGACCCGGGCAGGGAGCGCCGTTGTCACCTGCCTCGATTTGGCTTCTCGACATGACAGATAAAAAAACGGGGCGAACCTAGTGGTTCGCCCCTGATGCTTTTTACGTCAACCCCGAGGGGTCAACCCTGTTTGTCTGATGCCGGCTCTGCGTCCTTCGGCGCCTGCCAGCCGCCACCGACGGCCTTGTAGAGGGCGACCTGGTTACTCAGCTGGGCGAGCCGGGTGCTGATGAGCCCCTGCTTGGCGCTGAACAGGGAGCGCTGGGCATCGAGGCGGGTCAGGTAGCTGTCCACCCCTTGCTCGTAACGCACCTCCGCCAGCCTGAAGTAGGTCTGGTTGGCATCCACCAGCGCCTGTTGCGCCTGCAGCTGCTGCGCGTAGTCAACCTGGGCACCGAGGGTGTCCGCGACCTCCTTGAAGGCGGTCTGGATGCTCTTCTCGTAGCTCGCCACCGCCTGCCTGGTCCCCACCTCGGCCACGTCCAGATCCGCAACGCGCTTGCCGCCATCGAAGATGGGCAGATTGATCTGGGGCATGAAGGTCCAGGTGCCGGTGCCGCCGTCAAACAGACCGCTCAGCTGGTTGCTGGCGGTGCCCGCCGTCGCGGTGAGCGAGATGGTCGGGAAGAAGGCGGCGCGGGCCGCCCCTATGTTGGCGTTGGCCGCCTTCAGGTTGTGCTCCGCTGCCAGGATGTCCGGGCGTTGCTGCAACAGGCTGGAGGGAGCCCCCACCGGGATCGGCGCCAGTTTCACCTCGGCCAGGGTGGCCGGTTGTGCCGCCAGCACCGGGATATCGGTGCCAAGCAGCAGGGCCAGACCGTTTCTGTCCTGTTTCACCAGACGCTGGTATTGCGCCTGGCTGACCTTGGCGTTTTCCAGTGCCGTGCGCCCCTGGGCCAGCTCCATCTCGGAGGCGGCGCCCAGGCGGTATTTGTGCTCGGTCAGGGCATAGCTCTCCTGCTCGGTGGCGAGGGTCGCCTGGCTCAGGGCCAGCAACTCCTGATCCGCCAGCAGGGTGAAGTAGGCATTGGCCACCGAGGCCACCAGCGCAATCTGGGTGCTGCGCTGGGTCTCGATTTGCGCCAGATAGGTCTCAAGGGCCTGATCTTTCAGGCTCTGGATCCGGCCAAACAGATCCAGCTCATAGGCGGTGATGCCGATGTTGGCGCCGTACTGGCTGCTGATGGTGCCCTGCCCCGTACTACTGAGATCGTCGGATCCCTGCTGGCGGGTGCCGCTGCCACTGGCGGCCAGGGTCGGCAACTGGGCCGCCCGCTGGATACGGTATTTCGCCTCGTAGGCCTCGACGTTGAGGGCTGCCAGGCGCAGATCCCGGTTGCTCTCAAGGGCGGTGCCGATCAGCGTCTGCAGGGCCGGGTCCTGGAACTGCTGGCGCCAGGGGGCAAGTTCCCCCTTGGCGGCCAGGTCAGCTTGCCAGGAGGCGCCTTGGGGCAGCTCGGGGCGCTGGTAGTCGGGGGCCATGGAGCAGCCCCCCATCATCAGGGTCACGCCCAGGGCGATCAGGGTCTTAGTCATGGTTGATCTCCTTGGTGTGGACACTCTCTTCCCCGGCATGCTTGCGTTCGGTGAAATAGCGCATCACCAGCACAAAGAACAGCGGCACGAAGAAGATGGCGAGCACGGTGGCACTGATCATCCCCCCCATCACGCCGGTCCCGATGGCGTTTCGGCTGCTGGCGCCCGCCCCGGTGCTGATCACCAGGGGCAGTACCCCCAGGATGAAGGCGAGCGAGGTCATCAGGATGGGGCGCAGGCGCTGACGCGAGGCCTCCACCACCGCATCCCCGAGCCTCATCCCCTTGTCGTGCAGCTCCTTGGCGAACTCGACGATGAGGATGGCGTTCTTGGCCGACAGCCCGATCGTGGTGAGCAGGCCCACCTGGAAGTAGACGTCATTCTCAAGCCCGCGCAGGGTCGCGGCCAAAATGGCCCCCAGCACCCCGAGCGGCACCACCAGCATGACCGAGAACGGAATGCTCCAGCTCTCGTAGAGGGCGGCCAGACAGAGGAAGACCACCAGGAGCGAGATGGCGTACAGGGCCGGCGCCTGGGAGCCTGCCTGACGCTCCTGGAAGGAGAGGCCGGTCCACTCGATGCCGATCCCTTCCGGCAACTGCTTCACCATCTCCTCGATGGCCGCCATGGCATCACCCGTACTCTTGCCAGGGGCCGCCTCACCGACGATCTCCATGGCGGAGACACCGTTGTAGCGCTCAAGACGGGGCGAGCCGAAGCTCCACTCCGTGCTGGCAAAGGCGGAGAAGGGCACCATCTGGCCCGCGCTGTTGCGCACGTACCACAGCTTCAGATCTTCCGGGTTCATCCGGAAAGGGGCATCCGCCTGCAGATAGACCTTCTTGACCCGGCCTCTGTCGACGAAGTCGTTCACATAGGAGGAGCCCCAGGCCGCCGACAGGGTGTTGTTGATGTCGGTGATGGAGAGCCCCTGGGCCAGCGCCTTCTCGTAATCGATCTTGATGTCGAGCTGGGGTGTGTCTTCCATCCCGTTCGGGCGTACCCGCACCAGGTTGGGATCCTGCGACGCCATGCCGAGCAACTGGTTGCGCGCCTGCATCAGCTTCTCGTGACCCAGACCGCCTCGGTCCTGCAGGAAGAAGTCGAAGCCGGTGGCCGTGCCGAGTTCCGGAATGGGGGGCAGGTTGAAGGCGAAGACCTGGGCTTCCTTGATGCTGAACAGGAACCCCATGGCGCGGCCGATGATGGCATTGGCGCTGCGCTCTTCTCCCTTGCGCTCGCTCCAGTCCTTGAGCTTGATGAAGGCCATGCCACTGTTCTGACCGCTACCGGCGAAGCTGAAGCCCGCCACCGTCAGCACGGAGTCCACGTTCTCCTTCTCGTTCTCGAGGAAGTAGTCGCGCATCTCCCCGAGCACCACCTCGGTCCGCTCCTTGGTCGCCCCCACCGGGAGCTGCACCATGGACATGATGACCCCCTGATCCTCTTCCGGCAGGAAGGAGGTGGGCATGCGCATGAAGAGCACCGCCAGCACCGCCAGCATAGCCAGATAGATGATGCCGTAGCGGGTGCCCTGCTTGATCACCTTGCGCACGCCGTTCTGGTAACGGTTGGCGTTGGTGTCGAAGAAGCGGTTGAACCAGCCGAAGAAGCCGCGCTGGGCGCCGAATTCACCGTGCTTCATGGGTTTGAGCAGGGTGGCGCACAGGGCCGGGGTCAGGATCAGGGCCACCAGCACCGAGAGCACCATGGCCGAGACGATGGTGAGGGAGAACTGGCGATAGATGGCACCGGTAGAGCCACCGAAGAAGGCCATGGGCACGAACACCGCCGACAGCACCAGGGCGATGCCCACCAGGGCGCCGGTGATCTGGGTCATGGACTTGCGGGTCGCCTCGAGGGGGGAGAGATCCTCCTCGCTCATCAGACGCTCCACGTTCTCCACCACCACGATGGCGTCATCCACCAAGAGGCCGATGGCGAGCACCAGACCGAACATGGTCAGGGTGTTGATGGAGAAGCCGAAGGCTGCCATCACCCCGAAGGTGCCGAGCAGGACCACGGGCACCGCGATGGTCGGAATCAGGGTTGCCCGGAAGTTCTGCAAGAACAGATACATGACGCAGAAGACCAGGAAGATCGCCTCGATCAGGGTCTGCACCACCTCCTCGATGGAGATCTTCACGAACGGCGTGGTGTCGTAGGGATAGACGATCTCCATGTTGGCCGGGAAGTACTCGGAGAGTTCACCCAGCTTGGTCCGCACGTGCTCGGCGGTGTCCAGGGCGTTGGCACCGGTCGCCAGCTTGATGGCGACGGCGGCGGTGGCCTGGCCGTTGTAGAGCGCGGTCGCGTCGTAGTTTTCACCGGCAAGCTCGACCCGGGCCACGTCCTTGAGCTGGACCTTGGAGCCGTCCTGGTTCACCCGCAGCAGGATGTTGTTGAACTCCTCCACGGTGGAGAGCCGGGTCTGGCCCATGATGGTGGCGGTAAATTGCTGATCGCTCACCGCAGGGGTCCCCCCCAGCTTGCCGAAGGCAACCTGGGCGTTCTGGGCCTTGATGGCGGCCTGAATGTCGGCCGGGGTCATCTGCACCCGGTTGAGCTTGTGAGGATCGAGCCAGACGCGCATGGAGTACTGGCTGCCGAACAAGGTGATGTCACCGACCCCGTCCAGACGGCTCAGGGGCTCCTTGATGTTGGCTACCACATAGTCCGCCAGGTCATCGTTGGTCATGGCGCCATCGGTGGAGATGAAGGCGGCCACCATCAGGAAGCTGCTGGAGGTCTTCTGGACCCGCACGCCCTGTTGCTGCACCTCTTGGGGCAGGAGCGACATGGCCTGTTGCAGCTTGTTTTGCACCTGCACCTGGGCGATGTCGGGATCCGTACCCGGCTTGAAGGTGAGGGTCACGCTGACGTTCCCTGACGAGTCGGATTGCGCCGACATGTAGAGCAGGTGATCCAGACCGGTCATGTTCTGCTCGATGATCTGGGTCACCGAGTCTTCTACCGTCTTGGCGGAGGCCCCCGGGTAGCTGGCGGAGATGCCAACCGCCGGCGGGGCGATGGTCGGGTACTGGGCCACCGGCAGGCCGATGATGGCCATGGCCCCGGCCAGCATGATCACCAGGGCGATCACCCAGGCGAAAATGGGTCTATCTATAAAAAAACGTGCCATGAGGCGACTACTCCATCCTACTGCTTGGTTGCCGGGGTCTGTTGTGCGCTGTTGCCGGCACGTTCAGTGGGCGCCACCACGACCCCGGGTTTGACTTTCTGCAGACCGGCGACGATCACCTTCTCGCCAGCCTTGAGACCGGACTCCACCACCCAGCTGTCGCCGGACATGCGGCCGACCTGCACTTCACGCAGTTCCACCTTGTTGTCCGCCGTCACCACCATGACGGTGGCACCGCCCTTGGGGGTACGGGTCACGGCAGTCTGGGGCACCAGCAGGCCTTGCGGGCGCTCGCCCTCCTGCAAGGTGGCGCGCATGAACATGCCGGGCAGCAGCAGTTGATCCGGGTTGGGCACGATCACCCGCAGGGTCACCATGCCGGTCGCCTCGTCCACGGTCACGTCGGAGAACTGGAGGGCTCCTTTCTCGCCATACTGGCTGCCATCTTCCAACTGGAAGCTGACACCGGCCCCGTCCTTCTCCCCCTGGGTCAGCTTGCCCTCGGCCACCAGGCGCTTGAGGCGCAGCAGGTCGGCGGTGGACTGGCGCACGTCCACGTACATGGGATCGAGCTGGGAGATGGAGGTGAGGCTGTCCGCCTGCTGGGCGGTGACCAGGGCACCCTCGGTCACCGCCGACTTGCCGATGCGGCCGCTGATGGGGGCCGTGATGCGGGTGTAAGCCAGGTTGATGTTGGCGGTCTGCAATGCGGCCTTGGCGGCCCCGATCTCGGCCAGCTGCTGTTTCCAGGCCGCGTCGGCGTCGTCATACTCCTGGCTGCTGATGGCTTTCACCTTCACCAGCTCGGCGTAGCGCTGGGCCTTGAGGCGGGCGCTGCGCTCGTTGGCCTCGGCCTTGGCGAGGTTGGCCTTGGCGGAAGCCACTTCGGCCTGATAGACGGCGGGATCAATCTGATAGAGCAGCTGACCGGCCTTGACGTCGCTCCCCTCGGTGAACAGGCGCTTGAGGATGATGCCGTTCACCTGGGGACGCACCTCGGCCACCCGCAGGGGGGCGGTGCGGCCGGTGAGCTCGGACAACAGTTGCAGGGGGGCCGTATGGAGGGTGACCACGTCCACGGCGGCGGGAGGCATCTCCCCCATGGCCTGCTGGGCCCCGTCCTTGTCACCACAGCCAGCCAGCAGGCCGCTTGCCAGCAAGGCAAGGCCGACCGAACGTGCGAGAATATGTTTATGCATCAAGTCTCTGAACCTCAGTTTCAATCAAAAAGAAGTGACAAAACCACAGGGTTTATAAGGCCCCTGTTGGTAAAACGGCGAAGATGAGGCAATATACATACATTCATGAATGTATGTAAGAAACTTTTTTCACTTTTAAACAGGACCGGAGTCAATGGCCAGACGCACCAAAGAAGAGGCGCAGCAAACCCGCTGCAACATCATGAGCACGGCCCTGGATCTCTTCTGCCAACAGGGGCTGGCACGCACCAGCCTGACCGATATCGCCAAGGCGACGGACCTCACCCGGGGCGCCATCTACTGGCACTTCAAGAATAAAGAAGAGCTGTTCGTCACCCTGTGGGAGGAGCTGTGTGCCCCCCTCTCCCACCAGCTCGATGCCTGCGTCGACGAGGCGGAGCCGGATCCCCTGGGCAAGCTGCGCAGCTTTCTCAAGGAGGTGATGCTCAAGATCAGCACCGAGCCCGCCCACCAGCAGATGTTCACCATCATGTTCAATCTGGAATCCATGGAGGGAGAGGCCGCCGTCATGCGCGAGCACATGCACCTGCAATCCATGAATTTCTTCCGGGATCTGGAGATCACCCTGGCCAATGCCGTGCGTCGTGGCCAACTGCCCGAGGGGCTGGATCTGCGCCGCGCCGCCACCCTGCTCCACTGCACCCTGGACGGCTACATCATCAACTGGCTGCACTTCCCGGATCGCATCGATCTGATTGAGGAGTCGGACTTCCTCCTCGATACCCTGTTCACCCTCATCGCGAGCCCCACCCTTCGCCGCCACCCCTGAGTCGGCAAGACGCGCCGCCCCCGCCAATGCTCAACAGCCGGGGGCAAACCTGCTAGAGTAACGCCCCCCACCACGATGAGCCCGACACCCTTGCCACACGCCCCCGCGCCGGCGCACGACGCCGCCCCTCGCCCCGCCCTCGTGGCAGGCGCCCATGCCCCCTTCCTGGCCCTGCTGGGCAACGGCCGTCATCTGCTGGAGGCCGGTTGCGGGGCAGGAGAGGATCTGCGCCTCTTTCGCCAGCAAGGCCTCACCGTGACCGCCTTCGATGCGAGCCGGGCGCAGGCCGCTGCCGCCTCGCGCCTGTGCGGTCAGCCGGTGCGAGTCTGCCGCGTCGAGCAGATGCAAAGCGTCGTTCCCTATGACGGCATCTGGGCCAGCGGCTCCCTCCCCTGTCTACCCGAGCACGAGATAGCCCCGGCGCTCGGTCATCTGGCCACCCTGCTCAAGGCCGGGGGCCCCCTCTACGCCTCCTTCCCCCACGGGAAGGGCGAACCGCTGCCACGGTCGGGGGAATATCCCCTGCAGACCCGGCTCGACGAGGCGGGGCTGCGACGCCTGATCGCTCCCCTCCCCTTCACCCTGCACCACGGCTGGGTGGGGGAAGATGAGGTGAACGGCCCCTGGCTGCACGCCTTGCTGGTGCGGCGCTGATCCGCGAAAGCCCCCGAGGGCAGTGACACCTCACGGCATTCAGCCCGTTAACAATATTTAACCCTGAGTTAACCACCATAAAGCAGACAAGATGCGGTGTTTGTGTTAAAAAGCGGCATTAAAATCAAAATTAAATAACAAATCAGACACCAACACCTGGATTCCCCCATGAAACTCGTTCTCAATCTGGTTGCCGGTATCCTCGCCGGCCTGCTGCTCGGTCTCTATGCCCCCGAATGGGTCGCCCGCGTGCTGTTCACCGCCAAGACGGTGATAGGCCAGCTCATCACCTTCACCATCCCGCTCATCATCCTCTTCTTCATCATGAGCGGCATCGCCAGCCTGCCGAAGAACTCCGGCAAGCTGCTGGGCAAGACGGTGGGGCTCTCCTACTGCTCCACCATACTGGCGGGCCTGTTCGCCTTCACCGTGGCGAGCCACCTGATCCCGCACCTGACCACGGCCGCCGAGCCCACCGCCGAGGCAGCCACCAAGCTCGCTTCCTACATCAACCTCGAGATCCCGCCCCTGTTCGGGGTGATGTCGGCCCTGGCCGCCGCCTTCGTGTTCGGCATCGGCATCAGCGCCACCCAGGCCACCGACCTGCGCCGGGTCGCCGATCAGGGCCGTGACATCATCGACCGCCTGCTGGCACGCGTGATCATTCCCCTGCTCCCCTTCTACATCGCCGGCGTCTTCGTCGAGATGACGGTGGAAGGCACCGTCTTCGCCACCCTCAAGACCTTCGGAGTGGTGCTGGTGATGGCCATCGTCATGCACTGGATCTGGCTCTGCGTCCTGTTCGTCGGCACCGGCCTCGCCCAGGGGCGCTCCCCCGTCATGCTCATCAAGAACATGCTGCCCGCCTACTTCACCGCCCTTGGCACCATGTCCAGCGCCGCCACCATTCCGGTGGCCCTGCAAGCCAGCAAGCGCAACGGCGTGAGCGACGGCATCGCCAACTTCACCGTGCCCCTGTGCGCCACCATCCACCTGTGCGGCTCCACCATCACCCTGGTGACCTGCGCCACGGCGGTGATGTTCCTCTCCGAACACCTGGCCATTCCGGGCTACGGCACCATGGTGCCCTTCATCATGATGCTGGGCGTCATCATGATTGCCGCGCCGGGCGCACCGGGTGGCGGTGTCATGTCCGCGCTCGGCCTGCTCACTTCCATGCTCGGCTTCGGTGAGGCCTCCATCGCCCTGATGATCGCCCTCTACCTGGCCCAGGACAGCTTCGGCACCGCCTGCAACGTCACCGGTGACGGCGTCATCGCCCTGTGGGCCGACCGCTTCGCCCGGGGCGAGCCAGCACTCAGCACCGAGCAGGACGCAGCCTGATAGCGCAGGCAATAAAAAACGGGAGCCATCGGCTCCCGTTTTTCGTTGGCGCAAGAGGGCGTCTCAGCCCCGGCGACGGATCACCCCTTCCTGCATGGTGCTCGCCACCAATACCCCATCCCGGGTGAAGAACTGGCCGCGCACCAGACCCCGACCGCCGCTGGCGCTCGGGCTGTCCACCACGTAGAGCAGCCAGTCGTCCAGCCGGAACTCCCGGTGGAACCACATGGAGTGATCGATGGTGGCCACCTGCATGTCCGGCTCCCAGTAGGAGACCCCGTGGGGCTGCAGGGCGGCGAACAGGAAGTGGAAGTCGGAGGCATAGGCCAGCAGGTAGTTGTGGACCCGCTGATCGTCCGGCACCGGGCCATTGGCCTTGAACCAGGTGTAGCGAAGGGGCTCGTGGACATCCGGGCGAATGGGGTCCACCAGAGTCACGGGGCGAATTTCGATGGGCTTCTCGCACAGGATCTTGTCCCGCAGGGCCGCCGGGATCATCTGCTCGTAGGGACGCACCAGCTCCAGCTCGCTCTTGAGCTGCTCGGGAGGCGTGATGCCGCCCGGCATCTTCGCCTGGTGCTCGAAGCCCTCGGCTTCCACCTGGAAGGAGGCGTTGAGGTAGAAGATGGGCTTGCCATTCTGGATGGCCTTGACCCGGCGGGTGGAGACGGTCTGGCCGTCGCGGATGTTCTCCACGTCGTAGACGATGGGCTTGTTGGCATCCCCGGGGCGCAGGAAGTAGGAGTGGAAACTGTGGACCTGGCGGTCGCTTGCCACCGTCTGCTTGGCGGCTGACAAGGCCTGCCCCATCACCTGTCCGCCAAACACGGATCGCAACCCGAGATCCTGGCTCTGGCCCCGAAACAGGCCCTCCTCGATCTTTTCGAGCGCCAGCAACGCCAGCAGCTCATCCAGTACCTTGCTCATTGGTTTCTCCTGTCTTTGTGCGCGAAAGGCTAACAAGCCCGTCCCGGCAGGGCAACCATCCTGATGCACATCCCCGTCTGCAACCTCCTCCCCTTCAAAAAAGGGAAGTGTATGGCGCTTTCCAGCCCGTACAGAGGGCACTCTGGCCCCCTCCCCTGGCAAGGGGAGGGCTGGGGTGGGGTCAGACGCGATCAAGCCATGCGCGAATAGAGACAACCACCCCGGGTAGATTTTCCATCACCTCCCTGTTGCTAAATCTCAGTACCGTCAGCGACAGGGCCGCCATGTAGGCATCCCGTCGCTTGTCATGACGCAAACCCCGCATGTCGAAATGGCTGTCGCCATCAACCTCAATGACCAACAACCGCCCGGGGCAGTAAAAATCCGCAATGTATGGGCCTATACCTTGCTGACGGCGAAACTTGACTCCGAGTTGCCCAGCCCGAAGCGCCTGCCACAATCGCCGTTCAGGCTCTGTTGGATTGTTTCGCTGTTCACGCCGTTTATCCAGCGTGGCCTCGCGGTTGAAAACACGAACTGGCTTCTCGTTCATGACAGTATTCCTCCGACTATGACCCCTGTCAGCATAACAACTACTCACCCCCTCCCAGCCTCCCCCTTCAAAAGGGGGAGGAGCTTGTCTGGCCCTTTCTCTCCCCTGTGCGATTCAGTCTCAAGGAGCCCGGCAGGAGCAGAAAACAAAAAAGCCCGCACCTTGGGATGCGGGCTTGTGGCGTGTCCGGGGCGAGCGACCCGTGGCGGCGGCTTACTTGCTGCCGGTGCCGGAATTGCGGGTGGAGGAGGTCGGCTTGCGACGGGCGGTGGTGGCACGGGCGCGCGGCTCCTTGCCCTGCATCTCCTTGTGGCGCTTCACGGCGCGACGGATCTGGGCGGCCTGCTTGTGGCGGGTGCTCTTGCCATCCTGCTGCAAATCGACCTTGGACTCGGTCTCGTTGGGCAGGTTGACCAGGCCGCGCAGGTAGTTCACCTCGGGGAGTTTCAGCTCCTGCCAGCCACCGCGGGGGATGCCGCGATCCAGCTTGACGTCGCCGTAGCGGATACGCATCAGGCGGCTCACCTGCACTTCCTGGGATTCCCACAGGCGGCGCACTTCCCGGTTACGGCCCTCGGTCAGGGTGACGTTGAACCACTGGTTCAGCCCTTCACCGCCGGCCGGCTTGATCTTGTTGAACTTGGCCATGCCGTCTTCCAGCTGCACGCCCTTGCGCAGGCGCTGCAGCATGGCTTCGGTGATCTCGCCAAAGACGCGCACCGCGTATTCCCGCTCCACTTCGTGGCTCGGGTGCATCAGCCGATTCGCCAGCTCGCCGTCGGTGGTGAACAGCAAGAGGCCTGAGGTGTTGACGTCGAGACGGCCCACCGCAATCCAGCGGGCGCCATCCATCTTGGGCAGACGATCAAACACGGTGGGACGTCCTTCCGGATCGTGGCGGGTGCACATCTCCCCTTCGGGCTTGTGGTAGGCCAGCACGCGGCAGATCACTTCCTCTGCGGCGCGGGTCTTGACCTGGTGGCCATCCACCCGGATCACGGCGTTCACTTCGACGCGATCCCCCAGCGTGGCGACCTTGCCATCCACGCTGACCCGACCTGCGGTGATCAGGGCCTCCATCTCACGACGGGAGCCTTGACCCGCGCGGGCCAATACTTTTTGCAGTTTTTCACTCATCGGGTTTACCTGATTGTTGATCGCTGCCCGCCGACATCGCGGACAACCTTGGCTCTTGTGAGAAGGCCCCGTTGGCCTCCCCACCATGTTCATGCTCAGCACGGCCTGCCAGAGGCTGACCGTCACCGCCCTCGCCCGGCATGAGCGACAAGGGGGCCTGCAGCTCGGGATCCAGCTCGGGGAGCTGCTCCAGACTCTGCAGGTTGAAATAGTCCAGAAATTCACGGGTGGTGGCGAGCAGCTCGGGGCGACCCGCCACCTCCTTGTGGCCGATGCTGCGCACCCAGCCACGCTCCTTGAGGGTGTTGACGATCTGGCTCGACACCGCCACCCCGCGGATGGCTTCTATCTCCGCCCGGGTGATGGGCTGACGATAGGCAATCAGCGTCAGCGTCTCCATCACGGCGCGGGAATAACGGGGAGCCCGCTCGCTCCACAGGCGCGACAGCTCCTCGGCATACTCCTGGCGGGCCTGGAAACGCCAGCCGGAGGCCACTTCTTTGAGCTCGACCCCCCGCTCGCTGTAATCCTGTCTGAGCTCTGCCAGCAGCAGCTGGACATAGCGGCCGGTGACCGGGTAGTCCGAGAGCACGCTGCCCTTGATTTCGCTCACCGTGAGGGGACGCCCCGCCACGAAGATCGCCGCCTCGATCAGGGTCTTCAATCGTTCAGCAGGCAGCGCCACGGTGGACCTCCCGGGTCCACGCCCCTGGCGCCGCCCCTCGCTCAGTGTAGATGCTCATGCTCCTCCCCTTTCCCCTGACTGGCCAGGGCAAAATGGATGGGGCCCAGGGGCTCCGCCTGCAAGATCCAGATCAATTGCTCCTTGCACAGCTCCAGCAGGGCCAGGAAGGTCACCAGCACCCCCATGCGCCCCTCCTCGGCCCGCAGCACCTGCTCCAGGCGCAGGGTCTGGCCCAGGGAGAGCATGGCGAGGATCTCCGCCATTCGTACCCGGGTCGGGATCTGCTCGCGGCGGATCTGGTGATGTTCAAAATGAGTCGCGCGTTTTACCACACTTTGCATGTAAAGGGCGAGTTCAACCAGAGAAACATCGGGCGCCAATGGCTTCAAGGCACCAAAATCCGGCGCCATGGCGGCGGCGACGAAGATCTCCCGCTCCACCCTCGGCAGGGCATTGACCCGCTCCGCCCCCAGCTTGTAGCGCTCGTACTCCTGCAGGCGACGAATGAGGGTGACGCGAGGGTCTTCTCCCTCCTCCTCGTCTTCCAGCTCCGGGGCCTTGGGCAGCAGCAGGCGGGACTTTATCTCCGCGAGCCAGGCCGCCATCAGCAGGTATTCCGCCGCCAGCTCGAGGTTGAGACCCTGCATCAGATCCACGTACTCCATGTACTGGGCGGTGATCTGCAGGATGGGCAGGTTGAGGATATCGAGCTGCTGGCGCCGGATGAGGTAGAGCAAGAGATCCAGCGGCCCCTCGAAGGTGTCGAGAAACACCTCCAGCGCATCGGGGGGGATGAACAAGTCCTGGGGCAGCTCATGGTAGGGCTGCCCCAGCACGGTGGCGATGGGCGGGGGAAGGGAAGCCTCCCCCGTCGTGCCCGCGGGGGTTGTCAGCGCGGGCACGGGGTCGGCAAGATCACTCAAACGGCGTCGGATCCCCGGCACCGCGGCGACGCAGCACTGGCTCGTCGTCGGAGAAATCCACCACAGTGGTGGGCTGCTCGCCCAGATACCCGCCGTTGACCACCAGATCCAGCTGCTTGCCGAGCTTGTCGGCAATCTCCTCGGGGTCGAACTCCGCCATCTCGGAGCCCGGCAGGATCAGAGTGGTGGAGAGCAGCGGCTCACCGAGGGCCTCGAGCAAGGCCAGCGCGATGTTGTTGGCCGGGACCCGGATGCCGATGGTCTTCTTCTTCTCGTTCATGAGGCGACGCGGCACCTCCTTGGTGGCCTTGAAGATGAAGGTGTAGGGTCCGGGGGTGTTGTTCTTGACCAGCCGGAAGGCGGTGTTGTCCACCTTGGCATAGGTGGAGATCTCCGAGAGATCCCGGCACACCAGGGTGAAGTCGTGGTTCGGCTCGATGCGACGGATGCGGCAGATGCGCTCCAAAGCATCCTTGTTGCCCATCTGGCAGCCCAGGGCGTAGCCGGAGTCGGTGGGATAGACGATGACGCCGCCGTTTTGCAGGATCTGCACCGCCTGGCTGATGAGGCGAACCTGGGGATTGTCGGGATGTACGTAAAAATGCTGACTCATATGCTCTTCTCGCGATAGGGGGCACGCTCGTTGCCCGCTTCATGGTCAAGGGCCCCTTGGCCCATGACACTACCTTAACCTGTTTGACGCAGACTCGCCTGCATCAAAGATGCCGGCCAGGGGGGTCAGCGGCTGGCCAGCAGGCCCGCATGCTCCTCGGGGGTGAGCCCGAAATGACCGGGGTGACCGAGCCACAGCGGCATCCCCTCCTTGGGGAGCCAGAGGTGGCGGCCAAGCTCGGTCCAGTTGGAGGGGAAGTGAAAATCGGACCCCACCGAAATATAGAGATCGTGCTCCCTGGCCCACTGGCCGAGATTCGCCCGCTCCTGGGGGCTCTGCTGGGGCAGGGAGACCTCCATGGCATCCCCCCCGACTGCCTTGAAGGCCACCAGCAGCCGCTTGATCCACTTGGCGGTGAGATTGTAGCGGCTCGGGTGGGCCAGCACCGCCAGCCCGCCTGCGGCGTGGATGGCCTCGATGGCCTCCCCCATCCCGGGCCACTCGGCGGGCACATAGCCCTTGTTGCCCCGGCTCAGGTACTTCTTGAACACCTTCTGCATATTGTCGGCCACCCCGCGCGCCACAAGCACCCGGGCAAAGTGGGCCCGGGTCACGGCGGCGTCACCGGCAAGCTGCTTGGCCTCTTCATAGGTGCCCGGGATGAGGCACTTCTCCAGACGACGCCCGATCTCCTCGGCGCGCGCCTCCCGGCGGGCTCGCTGCCCTGCCAGAAAGGCGAGCAACTGGGGATTTTTCTCGTCCACCCCGAGGGCCACGATGTGGATCTCGTGATGCTCCCACCCGGTGGAGATCTCCACCCCGCTCACCAGGCGCAGTGGCAACTGGTCGGCCGAGATGGTCTGGCGCACCTCCTCAAGCCCGTCGAGGGTATCGTGGTCAGTGACCGCTAACACCTCCACCCCTTTTTCGGCGGCGCGGCGCACCAGGTCGGCGGGGCTCAGCACCCCGTCCGAGGCGGTGGTGTGGCAATGAAGATCGAATCTCATCGGCGTGTTTCGCTCTTGTTTGGGACCTGCCTGGAAAAGGCCGGCAAAAAAGCGACTTGACTTGGCCGCGGCTTTATCGTTTTCTGTAGGCACTTCATTGCAAACATCTTTTTACAGGACTCAATCTCATGCAAGCGACTTCCATCCTGACCATCTGGTGGTGGCACACTCCCTGACATGCGGGCGTGTGGTCGTTGCTGTACCTGTAATCTGACAGCAAGTTAAGAACCCAAAGAAAAAGCCCGCTGACCCCAGCGGGCTTTTTTATTATCCGGCAAATGGACCTGTGATGAAACCGACAATTCAGAGAAGCACACTGACATGGCGATGGCGAACTCGCTGACGTGACCCGAACCCGACCCATTTTCAAGAGAGACAGCGCCATGACCATCGGTGACACACAACACATGCAAGGGAAGGCATTATGACAGGCAACAAGACCCGTTTGCCCCTGGGCGAATTCGATACCATCCGGCTCAATGCCCCCTATGTGACAGACCCCCTGGCACTCTATACCCGACTCTGCCAGGACAGACCCAACAACCTACTGCTCGAATCGGTGGAGATCGACTCCAAGGCCGGTACCCAGAGCCTGCTGCTGGTGGACGCCTGCCTGCGCATCGAGTGCCGCGGCCGCGCCGTGCAGGTGCGCCCCCTCGGCGACAACGGCGCCGCCCTGCTGCGCCTGCTGGAGCAGCGCCTGCCCGCCGTCATCACCCAGACCCGGGTGGCGGACGAGCTGCACCTCGACTTCCCGGCGTCCGATCGGGAGCTTGACGAAGACAGCCGCCTCAAGGGCAGCAGCGTGCTGGACGTGCTGCGTACCCTGCAGCGGGAGCTGCAATGCCAGCAGGGCAAAGAGGCCCTCTTCATGGCGGGCAGCTTCGCCTACGACCTCATCGCCTCCTTTGAAGACTTGCCCGAGGTGCCAGAGGGGAGCAACGACTGCCCTGACTACTGCTTCTATGTGGCCGAGACCCTGATCACCATCGATCACATCAAGCAGAGCACCCAGTTGCTGGCCTGCCTGTTCGGTGGCGAAGAGGATGAGCAGCTGGACGCGCGCTACGCCCGCCTGACCGCTCGCCTCGAGTCCTTCAAACAGGCCTGTCAGCAGCCGCTGCCTGCGCCGCAGGGCACGGCGCCGCTGACCGGCGCCCTGGCCGTCGACAAGGGAGACAAGCAGTTCTGCGCCGAGGTCGAGAAGCTCAAGGGCTTCATCCGCCGTGGTGACATCTTCCAGGTGGTGCCGTCCCGCAGCTTCTCCCTCCCCTGCCCGGATCCCGTCGCCGCCTATCGCCGCCTCAAGCAGACCAACCCCAGCCCCTACATGTTCTACGTGCAGGACGAGGGCTTCACCCTGTTTGGCGCCTCCCCCGAGAGCGCAGTCAAGTTCTGCGCCAACAGCCGCCAGGTGGAGATGTACCCCATCGCCGGTACCCGCCGCCGCGGCCTCAACCCGGACGGCAGCATCAACCTGGATCTGGACGGCCGCATCGAGCTGGAGCTGCGTCAGGACGAGAAAGAGGTGGCCGAGCACCTGATGCTGGTGGATCTGGGCCGCAACGACATCGCCCGCATCTCCGCCCCCGGCACCCGCTACGTCAAGGATCTGCTGAAAGTGGATCGCTACAGCCACGTCATGCACCTGGTCTCCCGGGTGGTGGGCACCCTTCGCGCCGACCTTGACGCCCTGCACGCCTACCAGGCCTGCATGAACATGGGCACCCTGACCGGAGCCCCCAAGCTGCGCGCCAGCGAGCTTATCCGCATGGTGGAAGGCAAGCGTCGCGGCAGCTACGGCGGCGCCGTGGGTTACCTGAACGGCGCAGGGGAAATGGACACCTGCATCGTCATCCGCTCCGCCTTCGTGAAAGAGGGGGTCGCCCATGTCCAGGCCGGCGCCGGGGTGGTCTATGACTCCAAACCCCAGGCCGAGGCGGACGAGACCCGCGCCAAGGCGGCGGCCGTGCTGGCCGCCATCGCTGCCAGCCATGGCACCTCCCTGCAGGCCCTCAGCGCCCAGCAGGAACAACACAAGGACGTGAGCCATGACTAACATCTTCCTGCTCGACAACTTCGACTCGTTTACCTACAACCTCGTCGACCAGTTCCGCACCCTGGGCTACCCGGTGCGCATCTACCGCAACAGCCTGCCTGCGAGCCGCATCATGCAGGAGATCGACGCCTGCGAAGGGGACGCCGTGCTGGTGCTCTCCCCGGGGCCGGGCGCTCCCCATGAGGCGGGCTGCCTCATCGATCTCATCAAGCTGGCCCGGGGCCGGGTGCCCATCCTCGGCATCTGCCTCGGTCATCAGGCCCTGTGTGAAGCCTACGGCGGCACCGTCGGGGCGGCGGGGGAAATCGTCCACGGCAAGCGCTCCCTCATCGAGCACAACGGCCATGGCGCCTTCGCGGGGCTGCCGAGCCCCTTGCCGGTGGCCCGCTACCACTCCCTGGTGGCCACCTATGTGCCACAAGAGTTGCAGGTGATTGCCCACTATCAGGGCATGCCCATGGCCATCGAGCAGCGTGACGAGCGGGTGCTGGGCTTCCAGTTCCACCCGGAATCCATCATGACCAGCGAAGGGGCCCGCCTGCTCACCCAGGCCCTCGCCCATGTCACCCGTCCAGAAAGCCACGTGCGGTAAGGAAGAGACCATGCATCAACATCTCAATACCCTCTATCAGGGTCAGTCTCTCACCCGCGACGCCGCCCGCGATGCCTTCGGCCAGGTGGTTCGTGGTGAAGTGGATCCCATCGTGCTCGCGAGCCTTTTGACCGCCCTCAAGATCAAGGGGGAGACCCCGGAGGAGATCGCCGGCGCCGCCGAGGCGCTGTTGGCCGAAGCCCGCGACTTCCCGCGCCCGGACTATGCCTTCTGCGACATCGTCGGCACCGGAGGGGACGGCCTCAACACCATCAACGTCTCCACCACCTCGGCCCTGGTGGCCGCCGCCTGCGGCTTGAAAGTGGCCAAGCACGGCAACCGCTCGGTCTCGAGCAAGTCGGGGTCGAGCGATCTGCTCGACAAGATGGGGATCAAGCTCGACATGAGCCCGGCCCAGGCCCGCCGCTGCCTGGACGAGCTCGGGGTCTGCTTCCTGTTCGCCCCCCAGTACCACGCCGGGGTGCGCCACGCCATGCCGGTGCGCCAGGCCCTCAAGACCCGCACCCTGTTCAACGTGCTGGGGCCGCTCATCAACCCCGCTCGCCCCAGCTTCCAGCTGATGGGGGTCTATGCCCCCGAGCTGGTGCGCCCCATCGCCGAAACCCTGCTGGCACTCGGCCTGAAAACCGGTATGGTGGTGCACGGCGCCGGCCTCGATGAGATTGCCATCCACGGCCCGACCCAGGTGGCGGAGATCCGCGACGGCGAAATTCGCGAGTACTTGCTCACCCCGGCGGACTTTGGCCTCGACACCTACCCGGTCAGCGCCATCCAGGGCGGTGAGCCCGAGGAGAACCGCGCCATCACCGCCGCCATCCTGGAAGGGCGCGGCAGCCCGGCCCACAACGCCGCCATCGCCGCCAACGTGGCGCCGCTCCTGGTCATGGCGGGCGAGGCCCCGGACTTTCGGCAGGCCGCCGCCCGGGTGCTGACGGTGCTGGCAAGCGGCCAGGCCGCCCTCCTCGCCCGGGATCTCGCCACCCTGAGCCATCAGGAGGCATGATGTCAGCCACCACCACAGCGTGCCCCAGGGGCACTCACCCAGAACGCCCGACGGGCAACAGCCAGCTTCGCAAGGATAACGAGATGTCAGATGTCATTGCTCCCCACGCCTTTCTGAACATGGCCTCCATCAGCCAGACCATTCTCGGCAAGATCGTGGCGGCCAAGCAGGAGTGGGTCGCCGCCCGCAAGGAGAGCCAGCCCCTGGCGAGCTTCCAGGACGCGCTCACCCCGAGCGATCGGGACTTCGAGGGGGATCTGCGCCAAGGCTCCACCCGCTTCATTCTGGAGTGCAAGAAGGCCTCCCCCTCCAAGGGCTTGATCCGCAACGACTTCAGCCCGGAGGCCATCGCCGACATCTATGGCCACTACGCCACCGTCATCTCGGTGCTGACGGACGAGAAGTTCTTCCAGGGGGATTTCGCCTTCCTGCCCCGGGTACGGGGCCGCGTCCAGCAGCCGGTGCTCTGCAAGGACTTCATGATTGACCCCTATCAGGTCTATCTGGCCCGCCACTATCAGGCGGACGCCATCCTCTTGATGCTCTCGGTGCTCACCGACGAGGGGTATCGCGCCCTGTTCAAAGTGGCGAAAGAGTTGGGCCTCGGGGTGCTCACCGAGGTGAGCAACGAGGAGGAGCTGACCCGCGCCATCGACCTCGGCGCCCCGGTGATTGGCATCAACAACCGGGATCTGCGGGATTTGAGCGTCGATCTTGCCCGCACCCGGCAGCTGGCGGCCAGGATCCCGGGGGATCGGGTGGTGATCAGCGAATCCGGCATCAACCACCGCGCCCAGGTGGCGGCCCTGCGCCACCACGCCAAGGGCTTCCTGGTGGGCTCTTCCCTCATGGCGGAGCCGGATCTGGAGGCCGCGGTACGCAAGCTCGTGCTCGGCCAGAACAAGGTGTGCGGCCTGACCCGTCCCGAGGACGCCGCCGCCGCCCATCAGGCGGGTGCCGTGTTCGGCGGCCTCATCTTTGTGGCGAAAAGCCCGCGCTACGTGGACATTCCCGCCGCCCGCGCCGTGATGGCGGGTGCGCCGCTCTCTTACGTCGGGGTGTTTCGCAATGCCCAGCCCGCCACCATCGCCAAGACGGTGGATGCGCTGGGGCTCGCCGCCGTGCAACTGCACGGGGATGAAGACGCCGCCTATATCGAGACCCTGCGCCCCCTGCTGCCGGCAGGCTGCCAGATCTGGAAAGCGGTTGGAGTCACAAGTGGCGAGCCCCTGCCAGCCCTCGACTACCCGGCGGATCGCCTGCTGCTTGATACCAAAGTTGGCAGCCAGAGCGGCGGCACCGGTCAGGCGTTCGACTGGACCCTGCTGGCCCACCTCGATAAAGCCCGGCTGATGCTGGCGGGGGGCCTCAACCCCGACAACGCCCTCGAGGCCGCCCGGGTGGGCTGTCTCGGCCTTGATTTCAACTCCGGGGTGGAGAGTGCCCCAGGCAGGAAGGATGCTCACAAGCTGACGGCCGCCTTTGGCGCCCTGCGCCAACTGTGAGCGCCCCCGTGACTCATTCAACGAATTAATGAACTGCGTTTGCCCATAAGCACAAGGAATAATGTATGACCCTGCTCAATCCGTTTTTCGGTGAATTTCGTCGATGACATGTATGTGCCCCAGCCATACGCCTCAGCCCGCCAAGGCTCATACCTGATCTCAATTGCAGAATGTAAAGGAAGATAACCATGACCCTGCTCAATCCGTTTTTCGGTGAATTTGGTGGTATGTATGTGCCCCAGATCCTCATCCCCGCCCTGCTCCAGCTGGAGAAGGCCTTCGTCGATGCCAAGGATGATCCGGCTTTCGTCGCCGAGTTTCAGGCGCTCCTGACCGAGTACGCCGGTCGCCCGACCCCGCTCACCCTCACCCGCAATTTGACCAGGGGCACCAAAACCCGCCTCTACCTCAAGCGTGAAGATCTGCTGCACGGCGGCGCCCACAAGACTAACCAGGTGCTGGGTCAGGCCCTGCTTGCCAAGCGCATGGGCAAGCACGAAATCATCGCCGAGACCGGCGCCGGTCAGCACGGTGTGGCCACTGCGCTGGCCTGCGCCCTGCTCGGCCTCAAGTGCCGGGTCTACATGGGGGCCAAGGATTGCGAGCGCCAGAAGCCGAACGTGTTTCGCATGAAGCTGATGGGTGCCACCGTGATCCCGGTGCACTCCGGCTCCAGCACCCTCAAAGATGCCTGCAATGAGGCTCTGCGGGACTGGGCTGCCAACTATGAAACCGCCCACTACCTGCTCGGCACCGCCGCCGGCCCCCACCCCTTCCCCACTATCGTGCGGGAGTTCCAGAAGATGATCGGGGAAGAGGCCAAAGCCCAGTGCTTCGAGAAGGAGGAGCGCCTGCCGGATGCGGTGATCGCCTGCGTTGGCGGCGGCTCGAATGCCATCGGCATGTTTGCGGACTTTATCGATGAGCCTTCCGTGCGCCTTATCGGGGTCGAGCCGGGTGGTCACGGCATCGAGAGCGGCGAGCACGGGGCGCCGCTCGGTCACGGCAGCAAGGGGGTCTTCTTTGGCATGCACTCCTTCCTGATGCAGGACAACCAGGGCCAGATCCAGGAGTCCTACTCCGTCTCGGCGGGGCTGGACTTCCCCTCCGTCGGCCCCCAGCACGCCCACCTGGCCGCCATCGGCCGCGCCGAGTACCCCTCGGTGACCGACAAGGAGGCGCTGGACGCCTTCCAGGAGCTGGCCAAATCCGAAGGCATCATACCCGCGCTGGAGTCCTCCCACGCCCTGGCTCATGCCCTCAAGATGGCCCGCAGTGAACCGGAAAAAGAGCAGGTGCTCATCGTCAACCTCTCCGGCCGTGGCGACAAAGACATCTTCACCGTTGCCGACATCTTTGAAAAAGAAGGAACCTTGTCATGAACCGTTACGCACAACTCTTCTCCCGTCTGGACAAGGCCAATCAGGGCGCCTTCGTGCCCTTCGTGATGCTGGGTGACCCCACCCCCGAATTGTCCCTGGCCATCGTCGATGCCCTGGTCGAAGGGGGCGCCGACGCCCTCGAACTCGGCATTCCCTTCTCCGATCCGGTGGCAGACGGCCCCACCATTCAGGGCGCCGCCCTGCGTGCCTTTGCCAGCCACACCACCCCGGACGACTGCTTCGGCCTGCTCGCCCGCATCCGCGCCAAGTACCCGCAGCTGCCCATTGGCCTCCTGGTCTACGCGAACCTGGTCTATGTGCGCCACATCGACGGCTTCTACGAGAAGTGCCAGCAGGCAGGGGTGGACTCCGTGCTGGTGGCGGACGTGCCGGTGCAGATGTGCGAACCCTACAAGGCGGCCGCCGACAAGTTCGGCATCGACAGCATCTTTATCGCCCCGCCCAACGGCGATGCCGAGACGCTCAAGGCTGTTGCCGAGCTGGGCTCCGGTTACACCTATCTGGTGAGCCGCGCCGGCGTCACCGGTGCCGAGACCAAGGCCGGCATGCCGGTGGAGGGTCTCATCAACACCTTGCGCGAGTTCAACGCCCCACCCGCCCTGCTCGGTTTTGGCATCAGCGAACCGGCCCAGGTACGCGATGCCATCAAGGCTGGCGCCGCCGGTGCCATCTCCGGCTCCGCCGTGGTGAAGATCATCGAGACCCACCACCAGAACCCGGAGCATATGCTCACCCGTCTGAAAGAGTTTGTGGAAGGGATGAAGGCCGCCACCAATCGATAAGGGACGGCATTGGCCAAATGCCATTGGCCGTGAGTGATCCGGCTGCGTATTCGCCTTACGCATAGCGGCATAGCGGCATAGCGGCATAGCGGCATAGCGGCCATCGTTGTATCACCCTATCAACGCATCAAAGGGAGCCTGACCGGCTCCCTTTCTCTTTTCTGCTTGCTGCCGCTCCCGACGTCTTTGTCCCCTCTCCCCTTGGGAGAGGGCTAGGGTGAGGGGAGCCAGGGTTCCCCGAAGGTTATCGATGTGATAGGTGCCCGTAGGTTCGCATAGGGTCGCGTATTCGGACGTTCGCGATCCGGGCGGAGTTAATCCGAACTCCCAATCCTGCGGATGCCCCTGATGGCGTGGCTTTGCCACGCAGGATGCGAGGACTCCGTCCTCGACGGGGTTTCGCCCGCCCTTCGGGCCAGGGCGAGTGACTTTGGAAAGACCCAAAGTCACCAAAAGTCTTCTCCCCCGCCAAGCCGCCCGCCTACGGCGGATTCCCTCATCTCGCTCTCTGGGTCGGACGGAACGCCGCAGATGGTACATCCCTGTACCAACTGCGGCTGCGCCGTCATCCCTGACGGCACCCCTGACCCATTGAGCTCGACTCGGCGGCTTGGAGGGGGATCAAGACAAGACAGTGCCAACCCACAGCTCCCGTCTAACTGCAAACAAGCTCCCTCTCCCCTTGGGAGAGGGTCGGGGTGAGGGGAATGTCAGCACTCTCTACAAACCCAACAGCCCACTTAAAACGGCAGTTGCTCACTAATTCGTTGAGCCAGCTCCAATTTCTATCAACCCCCCCTTTCCATGTCTCAGTCCGGCCCCTTAAGATGGCAAACGACAATCCATCTCTCGGAAGAACACCATGACAGTGATTGTTGCTATCTCGCAGGTGAAAAGCAGCGGTCTGGGAGCTGAAACTCAGGGGCGGTAGCCTTACCGGAAAAAACTAACAAACCAGGTAATAAAAGCATTGACCTCAACGGCACCGAGTTCTTGCGGGTGTCACTGTTGATTAAAACGTATGAAATTGCGGATCTAGTACCAGTAGGACTATTCAGTACGGATGCTGTAGTGATGCAAACGCATAGCTATCCTGACCTGTTCACGCAGTCAGGTTTAGCGGTGATGTCCATGACTAGCCCTAAACTATTTTTTATACAGTGGTGACTGATAGAGTAAACATAGGGGTCAAAGTAATACATTAAATTATAAGAGACCGACTGGTAATGTTTTGATTTAATTTGATTTTTTTCATGACAACTATCAGAGCAGAGCGGGGTTATATGGAAGGCTTTGCTATCGGATTAGTTCCGCCTTCTATCTAATCACTGTTATACGCCAAGTATCTAATCAATAAGAGGAGATTAAGGATTTTGAAACATGAATAGCGATCAGATATGGCTTAAGTCGACTGCTGCGCTATGTATTGTGATGCTAATACTATATATTTACGGGATCATTTGGCGAAAGCGGAACTTTGATTTGAACATGATAGTACCGCTTTTGCTTGGTTGTGCAGCGAGTATAGCTGCAATTAAAATGATCGTTCTAGCATTTACTTTACCCAGAGAAATTCAAGGTACAGAGGTAGCATCTTTGATTGACTCTGGAAGCATTTTTGTCGGTGGAATCGTTTTTTTTCTAACTGCTCTATATGGCTCTATCAAAATTGTTGTTGAAGCTTTTGAGCCTAAAAAATCAAATACAAGTGGGAATGATGGTAATGGAGAGTAGCTTTACTCAAAAATATACAATGATGTTAACAGTGATGGTTGCAGTAACAACTGCATTCTTAGCTTCATTTTTAATCTTGCAAAAAGAAATCAAGCCTCAAACTGACGAATTGGTTAGGATTGAGCGAGTTGAAAAGTTAGTGAATGAGCTAGAATCCACGCTTTCACTACAAAAACAAGTATTGGAGCTAAAAGAAGAGAATAAAAGGCTAGCTGAAATGGTTGCATTCTACAAAGAGAAGAATGAGTTTCTAACAAAACAATTGTCAGATGTATCGAAAAATTAACGTATAACAAACTGTTTAAGAGTGATTTGCAACGCATGGTATTTTTACTATGCGTTGTGTTTTTGTGTTTAAGGTGTTTTTCGGAGGAATCGGTATAGCGTTGCTCATACCTTAACAGGGCGTTATATTTCAATCAGTTTTGGTGATAAAAATGATTTCATATACTCATGATAGAAAGTATAAGTTAAAAGACGACAGCTTGAATAGAATTCAAGCTTGCATAGATACGTTCTGCCATAAAGTTATACATGCAAATTTGAGAGACGGTTCAAAAGGAAAAGATAGAACCATAAGCTTTACCGTTGAACATGAGATATTGAGTGGCACAGCAGAGTTGGAAATTAATTTCAAGTTTGTAGATAATGATTCTATGTCAATAGAGGCTGTCCTGTTAAAGTCAGAATTGGACATAAATGAATTTCACTTGAAATATTTTGTACTAGAATTGGTCGATATTATTTCGAGTGGTCAAATAAATGAAAAACTAAAACTTTATACAATAAGAACTTACAATAGAATATTCAACTCCCACCCTATAAGAACTGAGACTTTAATAAATGGAGAGTTTAGGTTTTTAATAAAGCCTTTTGTATGGAAAAGTAAGGATGAACCACTAACTGAACAAGTCGTAATGTACGATATTGAGATACCAGCTGTGAACATTGAACACGCAAGAAGCTTGGCTTATAACTTTACGTCAGATGTTAATGCCTACCTTTCTGTTTTATTGGACGTTGGTTTTGAAATGGTGAAATCAGAATTTCGTATATTCACAACAAAAAATAGTAAAGGTGGATTTGATATAAATAGATACCGAACTGGTTTTGTAGACTATGAGTTAAATCTAATTGTCAAGGATAATCACTACGGACTTAAATCCATAGAGGATATGGAACATGTTGATTCATTTCATTCAGGAAAAACCTCTATGGCATTTGCAATACCAAAGTCGGATGGCGGCTTTGAGTTTATGGATTCACAGATCTACGATACTATCTCGAACAATGATCGTTTAGAAGAGTTGTTCTCTACTCATAAAATAAAGAAAATAAATCAAAAAAGCAAAAAAAAGCCTGAATATATTCCGATAGATCCTATGCCGCATTATCCGAATGAAGAAATAAAAATACCAAGTGATATAAGGAAATACTTCAAAGGTATATTTGACTTGAATGATGAGGCAAGAAAATATTTCGATGCATGCTGTAGAATGTACAACATTTCTTTAACTTTAGGTTCTGGTGCTCCGACTTTAGATAAATCATATAAAGTCTGTGCCATAGAAGCGCTTGCTAAGACTGAAAAATCAAGCTTCTCTGAATTTTTACAAACATACTCAAGTGATGATTTTGATAAACGTCTAACAGATTATTTTTATACTGTTCGCTCAAGTCACTTTCATGGAGGTAGATTTGCATTTGATGAATTTGATGTTAACTTGCAACGTGAAATCTCTTTTTCGTTTAAAGAAAAAACAGCGGATTATGTTAACTTCAACACTTATATCCGTATCGCTTTAGTTAATTGGGTTAAATCCAACATACTAAAAATATAAAAAAGCATTTAAGAGTGATCCCCAACGCTTAGCATTTTTCATTCCATCGTTGGGTTTAGTATTTAAGATGGTATAGTTTAGTTTCGTGGTAGTGTTGCTCATACCTTAATGCGGCGTTAACAGTACGAAAGCATCGAGTGAGTAATGTCGGATAAAACTATTTTGGAAGGGCTTTTAGTCGAAATAGAGGCATACGATAAAAATCGTAATGATCGCGATGCTTTTGCACAAAGAGAATGGCTCGAGCAAAACCCTTTAGGGTTCCCTATTCAGTGCATTCAGCAAGGTAGAGATTGGCAGTACAAAATTGAAACTGAGGACTACTTCGACGAAGAGGGCTTGGAGTCTGAAATCAATGAAGTAATCTCAAAACTTAAAGCGTGTGTCAATGACCTTATTCAGTCCCACTGTTAACAAGGCGCTCCAGCACCGTGCGCTTCGCGCACTCGACAGATTGTAAGTCGCTTTTTTGTGGTTTTGCTACACAAAGGTTTTCACAAAAAATCAACTTAAAAACTGCGACTGAGCTTAGCGTTAACTGGCAAAAGGAAATGCCAAAAGTACTCGAGCAAAAAAAATCAGGATCCCCATCTTGCTGAGCAAGACGTTACCTAGCCAGAACACAAGAGATGGGTGTCCAAGTTTTGATTTTTTTGCTCAGCCACGATATACCCGGCAACCCTTTCCAATCCCACCATTACCGCCCCCTGCGCCTCACTTCGAGCGGCTAGGTATGCCTCCAGCTTGAAGGAAGGGGGCAGCTCGAATTACCTGTCATGAAGTAAACAAGTGCACGGCATGACACGCTGCCAACCTTGAGCCCATGACGGGCATTGCCTACAATGACCCACTTTTTATCACACTCAGGTAAATAAAATGAGCGACAACAAACCGGCCCTGCCCGACCGTCTGGCGGCCAACCCGCGCAGCCCGCACCATGTGGCAGAGTGCTTCCAGCACGAGATCGGCATTCGCGTGAACGGCAAGGAGCGCACCAATGTCGAGGAATACTGCATCAGCGAAGGTTGGGTGAAGATCCCCTCCCCCAAGGCCAAGGATCGCTATGGCAACCCCATGCTGATCACCGTCAAGGGCACCGTCGAGGCCTTCTACGCCTAAGCTGCGTATGACCGCGACGCCCCTGCAGGGGCGCGACCCTGTTATTTCAGAACACCGGCCAAGCGCCGGTGTTCTGCTTTTCAGGAGCGTGGCTTGCCGGCCTGCCAGCGTTGCAGCGCGGCGCCCGCCAGCACCAGCAGGATGCCGAGCAAATCGTTCGCGGCCAGCCGTCCGGCCAGGGCATCGAGCAGTGCGCCCCCCGCCAGCTGGCCCGTGACGATGAGCAGGGCGCAGGCCAGGGCGCCGACCCGGCCTATGGCCCAACTGCTGATGGCGACGAACAGCGCCCCCAGCACGCCGCCGAGCAGCAGCCAGGGATCGAGCCCGGCGAGCCGCTCCCAGGGTGCCCCTTTGAGGATGAGCAAGACGCCGAGCAGCCCGAAGCCGAGCAGGTGGTTGGCAAGGGACGCCGTCATGGCGCCCCGGGCGCTGGCGAGGCGGCCATTGAGGGTGCGCGACAGGCTCACCGCCACGCCGTTCAGCAGTCCCAGCAGGATCAATAAGGTCATGGTGTCTCTCCTAATGCAGCACGATGAGCAGGGCGCCGGCCATCACCAGCAGGGTGGCGAGCGCGTCCTTTCCCGAGGGGCGGCGGCGAGCCAGTCCGAGCCAGCCGAGGCCATCGCACAGGGCACCAAACAGCAGCTGGCCGAGCAGCAGCAGGGCCAGGGTGCCCGCCATGCCGAGGGGCGAGTTGAGGCAGAGGGCCGCCAGCACCACGGTGAGCGCCCCCGGCAGACCGCCGAGCCAGGCCCAGGGCCGGGCCGCCTCCGGCGTCGGGGGCCTTGGGGAGAGCCACCACAGGAGCCCGGCCACCAGGCTGCCGACCCCGTGGGCCAGCCAGCTCGCGAGCCAGGGGTCGGTGGCGCGGGACAGGGCGCCGTTCTGGGCGATCATCAGCGCCAGCAGCAGGCCGGCGGCGAAGGCGGCCAGGGCGCCCAGGGTCTGGCCAAGTGTCTGGCCGAGGGCGGGGCGGCGGTCAACAAGCGGGGGGATCATGGGGTTGCTCCTTGGTTGAACTGACGAGCAGGGTAAATTGTTTTTGATTTGGGGATAATCTACCCTCTTGGAACAACATTGTTTCCATATTGAGAACAACATGAACCAGGAAGCCTTCGCCCTGCTCCCGGCCTTCGTCGCCGTGGTGGAGTCGGGCACCTTCTCCGGCGCCGCCCGTCAGCTCGGTCTCAGCAAGTCGGTGCTGAGCAAGAAGGTGAGCCAGCTCGAGCAGGCCCTCGGCTGCCAGCTCCTCTATCGCACCACCCGCTCCCTCACCCTGACCGAGGCGGGGGAGCGCTACTTCGAGACGGTGCGCCATGCAGTGCGCCTGGCCAGCGACGGGGAAGATGCCATCGGCGCCCTGCAATCGGCCCCCCGCGGCCTGCTGCGGGTGACGGTGCCCATGGTCTATGGCCGGCGTCACATCGCCCCCCTTGTCCCCGAGTTTCTCGCCCTCCACCCCGAGGTGCAGTTGCAGCTGGAGATGAGCGACGCCCGGCAGGATCTGGTGGCCGAGGGGTTCGACGTGGCGGTGCGCATCGGCGAGCTGGAGGATTCGAGCCTGGTCGCCCGCCGCCTCGCCCCCTGTCTCAGCACCCTGTGCGCCGCCCCCGCCTACCTGGCGCAGGCCGGCACGCCCCGCACCCCGGCGGATCTCGAGCGCCACAACTGCCTCTTCTACTCCCTGTTTCGCGGCGGCACCCAGTGGCGGCTGCACGGGCCCGAAGGAGAGGTGGCCATCACCCCGCGGGGCAATTTCGAGGTCAACAACAGCGATGCCATCCACACCGCGCTGCTGGCGGGGCTTGGCATCGGCAACATGCCGGACTTCATCGTGGCGCGGGATCTCGCCATCGGGCGGCTGGTGCCCGTCCTGCCAGACCATGCCCTGCCCGAGCACGGCATCTGGTGCGTCTATCCCAAGCGCCGCCACCTGCCCGCCAAGGTGGAGGCCTGGCTGGCCTTCCTGCAGGAACGTCTGGGGCTGCGCTGAGGGGGGCATCGGGATAACCGGAACGGTTCACGTTTTTTTCATCGGGAAGGGAGTAGAGTAAGCAGCAAACCAAGCATCTGTTTTTATTGGAAAAGCATTCAGGGGACGAGCCACGACATCGCGCCCCGCACCCCAGAGGGAGCCCCATGATGAAGAAAACCGCGATTGCCCTGACCCTCACCAGCCTGCTGACGCTGCCGCTCTTTGTCTCATCCGATGCCTGGGCCGCCCCGGTGCGCTCCCTGCAAAAGGAGCAGAATTACGAGCAGTTCATCAGCAAGCGCCAGGTGGTGGATCAACTGCTGGCAGACGCCGCCCGCATCTTCCACTCCCCCGCCCGGGTCTCCGATGCGGGCTTCACCGCCAAAATGCCGAGCAACATGGAGCAGGTGACCACCCTGCTGCTGGAGGCCCACCAGCTCGAGCCCTATCGCACCGATCTGCTCATCTCGGCGGCCAACGCCCAGATCTACAACGGCAACGTGGACAGGGCCATCGCCCTGTTCGAGCAGGCCCTCACCGCCGCCCCGGACGATCTGGACATCAACACCTATCTGGCCACCTGGCAGCGCTTCAAGGGCAACCAGGCCAAATCCGATGGCTACCTCAAGCGGGTCGGCGAGCTCAATGCCGGTCGCGCCGCCGACTTGCAGCGACTGTTCGCCACCGTGGACAGGGTGGTCGCCACCCCCCTCAAGGAGCGTCAGGGACGGGGCGAGAAGAAGGGGCGCCGCGCCATCGTCACCCTGGGCTATGCCCTCAATCCCGATGGCTCCATGCACGACATCCTGCTGGGACGCCTCGAGACCACCCGCGCCCTGGCCCAGGCCGATCCGGCGGCCCTCGTCATCCTCACCGGCGGCGTGCCCCAGAACCGCCAGACCGAGGGCAAGCTGATGGCGGACTGGCTGGCGAAAAAGGGCATCGACCGCTCCCGCATCATCGAGGAGAACCACGCCACCAGCACGGTGGAGAACGCCCTCTACAGCGGCTATGCCCTCGCCCGCCACGAGATTGAGTTCGCCACCCTGGTGAGCTCGGCGAGCCATGTGCGCCGGGGCCAGACCCTGCTGGAAATCGCCTGCTGGCAGAGCGGCCCGGCGAACATCCGCATCGACAGCGTCGCCTACCCGGACAAGCCCCTCTCGGCCCTGGCCAAGACGAGCCCGGAGGAGCTGCTTGGCATCTACCGGGACGCCCTGCGCACCTATGGCCTGTGGAGCTACCGCTCGGCCCCGCTGGTTGAGCGCTGATCCCCCGGCCCCGCCACCCTGGCGGGGCCTTTTCCTCTCTTCCCCCTGCCAGTCACTGTCCCCCTCTGCCCTCCCTGTTGGCCTACCCCCGCACGCACCTGCCGGCCCCTGGGGGCCGGCCCTTGGCCCCTTGCGTCAGCCACCCGATAGACGGCGGGTGAGCAAGCTATCCACTTTCTGGCATATCTCAATCAGATCATTGATTTACCGTTCTTTTTCTAAGAACCAAACGGCATGAGAGCACCCTTCTCGTTCCTTCGCCCTCGGGGATGTTCAGATAAAGATGTGGCTTCCAACACCCCCAACAAGGAAGTGCATCATGACAGCAAAAGGCATCTCTCTGTGGCTCGCGGCCTCCATGCTGCTCGGCCAGTCCGCCCAGGCCCTCGACGTCACCGTGGCCTACCAGACCTCCGCCGAACCCGCCAAGGTGGCCCAGGCCGACAACAGCTTCGCCAGGGAGAGCGGCGCCACCGTGGATTGGCGCAAGTTTGACAGCGGCGCCAGCGTGGTACGGGCGCTCGCCTCCGGCGACGTGCAGATAGGCAACATCGGCTCCAGCCCCCTGGCAGTGGCGGCGAGCCAGAACCTGCCCATCGAGGTGTTCCTGCTCGCCTCCAAGCTCGGGGAGTCCGAGGCCCTGGTGGTGAAGCAGGGGCTCGCGAAACCCGAGGATCTCGCGGGCAAGCGCATCGCCGTGCCCTATACCTCCACCACCCACTACAGCCTGCTGGCGGCCCTCAAGCACTGGAACGTCGACCCCGCGACGCTGCAGATCGTCAACCTGCAACCACCGGCCATCATCGCCGCTTGGCAGCGGGGCGACATCGACGGCGCCTATGTCTGGGCCCCCGCCCTCAACCAGCTCACCAAGGAGGGCAAGGTGCTGACCGACTCCGCCCAGGTGGGTGACTGGGGGGCGCCGACCCTGGACGTCTGGGTGGTGCGCAAGGACTTTGCCAAGGCCCACCCCGAAGTGGTGCAGGCCTTCGTGAACAGCACCCTGGCCGCCCAGCGTGACTACCTGGCCAACCCCGACGGCTGGCTCACCAAGCCGGACAATCTCGCCAAGCTGGCCAAGCTGAACGGCGTTCCCGAGGCGGACGTTCCCGCTCTGGTGAAGGGCAACACCTACCTCGATGCGAAGGCCCAGAGCGCCGAGCTCGGGCGCCTCGTCAACCAGACCATCATCGACACCGCCCGCTTCCTCGAGAGCCAGGGCAAGGTCGCGAACGCCGCCTCGGACTACCGCCAGTTCGTGACCGATCGCTTCGTGAAAGCCGTGGCCCAGTAAATCCAAGGAGACGACCATGCTGCAGCTCTCTCATGTGTGCGCCGAGTACGCCGGCAGGCGGGTGCTCGACAACATCAACCTCTCCCTGTCCGAGGGGGAGCTGATGGTGGTGCTGGGGCCCTCGGGCTCGGGCAAGACGACCCTCCTCAACCTGGTGGCGGGCTTCGAGCCTTGCCACCACGGCCAGATAAGCCTTGAGGGCAAGCCGGTCACCGGCCCCGGCGCCGAGCGCGGCGTGGTGTTCCAGAGCGAGGGGCTGCTGCCCTGGCGAAACGTGCGAGACAACGTGGCACTCGGCCTGCAGCTGGCGGGTGTGCCCAGTGCCGAACGCACCGAACAGGCCCAGGCACTGCTGCGTCAGGTGGGGCTGGAGGGGGCCGGCGATCGCGCCATCTGGCAGCTCTCCGGCGGCCAGCGCCAGCGGGTCGGCATCGCCCGGGCCCTGGCCACCCAGCCCCGCCTGCTCCTGCTGGACGAGCCCTTCGGCGCCCTGGACGCCTTCACCCGGGAGCAGATGCAGACTCTGCTGCTGCGCCTGTGGCACGAGCACCGGCGTCAGGTGCTGCTCATCACCCACGACATCGAGGAGGCCATCTTCATGGCCACCGATCTGGTGCTGCTCTCCCCCTCCCCCGGGCGGGTGACGGAGCGGCTGACCCTGGATTTCGGTCGCCGCTTCGCCGCCGGGGAGCCCTGCCGCAGCATCAAGTCCGATCCGGCCTTCATCGAGCGCCGTGAATACGTGCTGGAACGGGTGTTCGCAGAGCGGGAGGCCTTTGCATGACTCTCGCCCTCGCCCGGCAACGGGATGTCACCCACACACGGGCAGCGGGCTGGCCCCTGCCCCGCCGTCTGACCCTGAGCCTCGCCACCCTGATCGTGCTGCTGGCCCTGTGGTGGCTGGTGGCCCACTTCGGCTGGGTCGATCCCCTGTTCCTGCCGCCCCCACAGCGGGTGCTGGCACAGCTCATCACCATCGCCGGGCCCCAGGGCTTTATGGATGCCACCCTGTGGCAACACCTGGGGGCCAGCCTGGGGCGCATCCTGGTGGCGCTCGCTGCCGCGGCGTTCTTTGGCATCACGGTGGGCATCGCCATGGGGCTCTCCCCCACGGTGCGCGGCGTGCTGGATCCCCTCATCGAGCTCTACCGCCCGGTGCCGCCGCTCGCCTACCTGCCACTCATGGTGATCTGGTTTGGCATCGGTGAAACATCGAAGGTACTGCTCATCTATCTGGCCATCTTCGCGCCCGTGGCCCTGGCGACCCTGGCGGGGGTGCAGAGCGCCAACGCGGTGCGAGTGCGGGCAGCCCAGGCGCTGGGCGCATCCCGGTCCCAGGTGCTCTGGCACGTGATCCTGCCAGGGGCCCTGCCGGACATCCTGACCGGGCTGCGCATCGGGCTCGGGGTGGGCTGGTCCACCCTGGTGGCGGCCGAGCTTATCGCCGCCACCCGGGGGGTGGGCTTCATGGTGCAATCCGCCGGCGAGTTTCTCGCCACCGACGTGGTGCTGGCGGGCATCCTGGTGATCGCCCTGATCGCCTTCGTACTGGAACTGGGACTGCGCGCCCTGCAGCGCAGGCTCACCCCCTGGCATGGAGAAGGACAATGAGCCACAGGCTGACCTCTTTCCTTCGCCCCCCTTTCCTATTGGTATCGGGCCTTCACGCCCCCAGACATGGAGCAAGACCATGACCGACAAGTTGACCATTACCCCCCTCGGCCCCCACATCGGCGCCGTCATCGCCGGCGTCAATCTGGCCGAGCCCCTGAGCCAGGGGCAGTTCGAGCAGCTCCATCGCGCCCTGCTCAAATACCAGGTGCTGTTCTTTCGCAACCAGCCCATCACCCCGCGAGCCCAGCGGGCGCTGGCGAACCGCTTCGGGGATCTGCACATCCACCCCGTCTACCCCCACACGGAGGAGGCCGAGGAGATCATCGTGCTCGATACCCACGATGACAATCCGCCGGACAACGACAACTGGCACACCGACGTGACCTTTATCGAGACGCCCCCGGCACTGGCCATTCTGGCGGCCAAGCAGTTGCCCCCCACCGGGGGGGACACCCTCTGGGCCAGCGGCATCGCGGCGCTGGCGGCCCTCTCCCCGCCCCTGCAAACCCTGCTGGCAGGGCTGGAAGCCGAGCATGACTTCACCAAGTCCTTCCCGGCCCATCGCCATGATGACAGCGAGGAGGCGCGCCAGCGCTGGCAGGCGGCCGTGGCCCGTCACCCGCCCCTGCGCCACCCGGTGATCCGCACCCATCCGGTGAGCGGCCGTCAGGCCCTGTTCGTCAACGAGGGGTTCACCACCCGGCTGCCCGGGCTGCCCCCCAAAGAGAGCGAGGCCCTGCTCGGCTTTCTGTTCGAGCACATCACCCGCCCCGAGTTCCAGGTGCGCTGGCGCTGGCAGGAGAACGACATCGCCATCTGGGACAACAGGGTGACCCAGCACTATGCCAATGCCGACTACCTGCCGGCCCGCCGGGTGATGCACAGGGCCACCATTCTCGGGGACAAGCCCTTCTGGCGCCCGGGCTGAACATCCCTCATGGAGAGCGACCATGAGATACCGCCCAGCAAAAAGCCCGCCGGCTGGCGGGCTTTTTCATCATCTGACGGGCCTGGGTGTTGCTATCGGCCCTTGAGCTCCAGCACGGTGGTGAAGCCTCCGAAGATCATGCGGGCGCCGTCAAACGGCATGGTCTGGTGCAGGGGATTGGCGGGGTCCATCCTGGGGTCCTGCATCATCTTGCCCATGGCGTCGTCCCGCACCGCCTTGCTCGGCCACTCCACCCAAGAGAAGACCACGGTTTCATCCTCCCTGGCCGCCACCGCCCGGTAAAAGTCGGTCTGCTTGCCGTGGGGCACATCGTCCCCCCAGCACTCCAGCACCCGGGTGGCGCCGTATTCGAGGAAGATGGGGTCAAACTGCCCCGCATGATCGATCAGGGCCTGCTTGTTGGCCGTCGGCACGGCGAGCACGAATCCGTCCACGTATGACATCAGAGGTTCCTCCTGTGAGTGAGGATCTCAGCATAGCAGCCGCCCATCAGCCCGCGCTCTGCGCCGCCCCGCGCAGCCAGCCATCACAAAGAGACCAGCCGCTCCAGATCGCTGCGGGTCAGGCGCTTGCTGTCCACCTTCACGTAGAGAGAGTGCTCCTCGCGCACCAGCAGCACGTCGCTCACCCCCTCGCAGGCGCGGATCCGCTGCTCCAGGGCCGGGGTGGCCTCGACCCCTTCCGGCAGCACGATGCGCAGGCTGCTCACATAGGGGGGCTCGGCCATGGTGAGGCTCACCCCGAGCCAGGCAAGGGCCAGGGCGGCACAACCGCCAAACACCAGGGGGCCGCCCCCCAGGCTGTAGAGCAGGCCGCCGAGACTGCCGCCGATGGCAACCCCGAGGAACTGACTGGTGGAGTAGACCCCCATGGCTGTGCCCTTGTAGCCCGGCGGGGACTCCTTGCTGATGAGAGACGGCAGCAGTGCCTCCATCACGTTGAAGCCGATGAAGAAGAGCTGCAACCCGGCGAGCAGACCCCACAGCTGCTGGCCGCTCTGCCAGAGCACCAGCTCGGCGGCCAGCATCACCACCACGCACCCGATGAAGACCCGCTTCATCTGGCGGTGCTTCTCGGCATAGATGATGAAGGGCACCACGCTCACGAAGGCGATCATCATGGTAACCAGATAGGCCTGCCACTGGCTGTCACGGGGCAGCCCGGCACGCTCCAGCAGGGGCGGCAGGGCCACGAAGCTCGACATCAGCAGGGTGTGGACGCAGAGGATGCCGAGGTTGAGCTTGAGCAGGCGAGGGTTGGTGAGCACGGTACGAAAGCTGCCTCGCACCATGGCGGACTCGCGATTTTGCAGGTGGGCCGCCGGGGTCGGCACCACCCAGAGCACCATGGCGATGGCGGCCAGGGCCAGCAGGGCGATGAGCCAGAAGAGGCCGGACAAGCCCAGGGCATGGGTGATGAGGGGGCCGGTCACCATGGCGATGGCGAAGGTGATGCCAAAGCTCACCCCGATGAAGGCCATGGCCTTGGTGCGATTCTGCTCCCGGGTGAGATCCGACAGGAGCGCCATGACGGCGGCGGAGATGGCGCCGCTCCCTTGCAGGGCGCGCCCGACGATGACCCCCCAGATGGCGTCGCTCAGGGCGGCGATGACGCTGCCAAGGGCAAACATCAGCAGGCCGCCAACGATGAGGGGCTTGCGCCCCACCTTGTCGGAGAGCAGGCCGAAGGGGATCTGGAACAGGGCCTGGGTCATGCCGTAGATGCCGATGGCAAGCCCGATGAGCGCCTCGGAGGCGCCCGCCAGGGACATGCCGTAGGTGGTCAGCACCGGCAGCACCATAAACATGCCGAGCATGCGCAGCGAGAAGACGGAGCCGAGCGCCCAGGTCGCGCGTCGCTCGCCCCTCGTCATGGTGAAATCATTCATGAGGGCCTCGATGAGTCAAAAAGAAGAGAGAAAGAAAGGGGTGACAGGCGCACGGCCACCCCGAAAAATCGGTGATGCCCCTCGCAGGGCGGCGCCCATAATAGCAGAGCCGGGAAGATTCCCGGCTCTGGATTTCATGCATTTCAGGGGTGCAGTTCACACTATCAGGGCAGCATGCTCACCAGCACCGGCGCTGCGTCCGGCTGGAAGTCCACCGACATCATCACGCTCAGGCAAGTAATGGTGACGATGGAGAACATGAACAGCTTGCGCGCCCAGAGGGAGTCGTCCACCGCCGCCTTGTAGCCCGACAGCGCCATCCCCAGCCACCAGACGCTCACCGCGGTGGCCACCACCAGATACTTGTACCCGGCGTAGCCGCCGAGGAACAGCATCAGGGTCGGCACCATGAACGCCAGGATGTAGAGGGTGATGTGGAGCTTGGCCACCGGGATCCCCTTCACCACCGGCAACACCGGGATGTTGGCGGCCTGGTAGTCCTTGAAGCGGAAGATGGCGATCGCATAGGAGTGCGGCATCTGCCACAGGCTGAAGATCGCCAGCAGGATCAGGGCCCCCGAGTCGAACTGCCCGCTCACCGCGCAGTAGCCGATGACCGGTGGCGCGGCGCCGGAGAGGCTGCCGACCAGGGTGCCATAGACCGAGTGGCGCTTCATGTAGAGGCTGTAGACCCCCACATAAACCAGGAAGCCCAGCACCGCCAGCAAGGCGGCCAACGGATTGGCCGCAAAGTAGAGCAGTGCAATGCCCGCAACGCCCAGCGCCGTCGCATACCAGAGGGAGACACCGGGGGCGATGAGCCCCCGCACCAGGGCGCGGTTCTTGGTGCGCTCCATGATGCAGTCGATGTCCCGGTCGATGTAGTTGTTGAACACGCAACCGGAGGCCACCACCAGTGACACCCCCACCATGGTCAGGATGAACAGGGGCACATCCAGGCTCCCCTTCGAGGCCAGCAGGAATCCCCCGATAACCGAGATGAGGTTGCCGAAGATGATGCCCGGCTTGGTCACTTGCAGGTATTGCTTCATCATCATCAACCCGCTCAGTGAACCATCATGTTGATGTTGAGGTTGTACATGATCCACAGGGAACCCACGACCACGATGGCGATGATGAGCACGGTAAAGACCAGTGCCACCAGGTTCCAGCGCTCCTCGGAGGAGGTGTTCATGTGCAGGAAGTAGACCAGGTGTACGAAGATCTGCACCACCGCCATGGCCACCACGGTGCCGAGCACCACGGCGTGGGAGGCGGAGCCGTCCATCACCATCCAGAACGGCACGGCGGTCAGGATGAGTGACAGCACGAAACCGATCATGTAGGACTTGACGCTGCCGTGGCTGGCGCCGTGATTGTCAACGGAATGACTCATTTACATGACCCCCATCAGATAGACCACGGTGAAGACGCAGATCCATACCACGTCGAGGAAGTGCCAGAACAGGCTCAGGCACATCAGGCGAGTGCGGTTGCGCTCGGTCAGCCCCTTCTTGGTGATCGACACCATCATCACGATGATCCAGACCAGGCCGCTGGTCACGTGGATACCATGGGTCCCCACCAGGGTGAAGAAGGCAGAGAGGAAGCCGCTGCGATCCGGGCCCGCCTCGTGCACGATCAGGTGATGGAACTCATAGATTTCCATCGCGATGAAGCCGGCACCCAGCAGGAAGGTGACGAACAGCCAGGTGTTGACCGCCGCGACCTTGTTCTTGTTCATGGCCAGCATGCCGAACCCGAAGGTGATGGAGCTCAGCAGCAGCAGCATGGTTTCGGCGAACACGAACGGCAGTTCGAAGATGTCCTTGCCGGTGGGGCCGCCGGCAGTGCCGTTGACCAGGACCGCATAGGTCGCGAACAGGGTCGCGAACAGGATGCAGTCACTCATCAGGTAGATCCAGAAACCGAATACCTTGGTGGCACCGGCATCGTGGTGCCCATCCTCATGGGCACCGTGAGAGTGATGTAGTACGTCAGTCGCCATGGAATTAAGCCACCTTGTTGATGTTGTCGAAATGCTGACCTTCGATGCGCTCGATCTCGTCAACCTGTACGTAGTAGTCCACATCGTCGTTGAAGCTGTGGATGATCCAGGTGGCGATCATGCCGATGAAGCCGGCGATGGCCATCCACCAGATGTGCCAGATCATGGCAAAGCCGAACACCACGCTGAAGGCGGCGATGATGACACCGGCACCGGAGTTCTTCGGCATGTGGATGGGGGCATACTGGGCAGGCTTCTTGTAAGCGCTGCCGTCAGCCTTGGCTTCCCAGAAGGCGTCCAGACCGGTGACCTTCGGCTCGATGGCGAAGTTGTAGAACGGCGGCGGAGAGGACGTCGCCCACTCCAGGGTACGGCCACCCCAGGGATCGCCGGTCAGGTCGCGGTTCTTCTCGCGGTCGCGGATGCTGACCACGATCTGGATGACCTGGCACAGTACGCCCAGGGCAATCAGACCGGCGCCGCAGGCGGCGACCACCAGCCAGCCGTGGAACTCGGGATCGATGTTCTGGCTGACACGACGGGTCATGCCCATGAAGCCCAGCACGTAGAGCGGCATGAAGGCCACGAAGAAGCCGGTGATCCAGCACCAGAAGGCACGCTTGCCCCAGACGTCATCCAGCTTGAAGCCGAACGCTTTCGGGAACCAGTAGGTGATACCGGCGAAGCAGCCGAACACCACGCCGCCGATGATGACGTTGTGGAAGTGGGCGATGAGGAACAGGCTGTTGTGCAGCACGAAGTTGGCGGCCGGCACGGAGAGCAGTACCCCGGTCATGCCACCCACGGTGAAGGTGATGATGAAGCCGACGGTCCACAGCATGGGCGAGGTGAACTCGATGCGACCGCGGTACATGGTGAACAGCCAGTTGAAGATCTTCACCCCGGTCGGGATGGAGATGATCATGGTGGTGATGCCGAAGAAGGCATTCACGTTGGCGCCGGACCCCATGGTGAAGAAGTGGTGCAGCCAGACGATGAACGACAGCACGGTGATCGCCACGGTTGCCCACACCAGGGAGGTGTAACCGAACAGCTTCTTCTTGCAGAAGGTCGCCACCACTTCGGAGAAGATCCCGAACACCGGCAGCACCAGGATGTACACCTCGGGGTGACCCCAGGCCCAGATCAGGTTGATGTACATCATCATGTTGCCACCCATGTCATTGGTAAAGAAATGGGTACCCAGGTAGCGGTCTGCGGTGAGCAGGGCGATGGTGACGGTCAGGATCGGGAAGGAGGCAATGATCAGGATGTTGGCACACAGGGCGGTCCAGGTGAAGACCGGCAGGCGCATCATGGTCATGCCAGGGGCACGCATACGGATGATGGTGGCGAAGAAGTTCACGCCGGTCAGCAGGGTCCCCAGACCCGAAATCTGCAGACTCCATATCCAGTAATCGACCCCGACCCCGGGACTGAACTCCAGCCCCGACAAGGGCGGATAGGCCAGCCAGCCGGTCTGGGCGAATTCACCGACCCCGAGGGAGACGTTGATCAGCACCACGGCCGCGGCGGTGAACCAGAAGCTCAGGTTGTTCAGGAAGGGGAAGGCCACGTCACGGGCACCGATTTGCAGCGGCACCACGATGTTCATCAGACCGATCACCAGCGGCATGGCCACGAAGAAGATCATGATGACGCCGTGGGCGGTGAAAATCTGGTCGTAGTGATGGGCATTCAGGTAGCCTTCGCCACCCCCGGAGGCGATGACCTGCTGGCCACGCATCAGCACGGCGTCGGCAAAGCCACGCAGCAGCATGACCATGCCCAGAATGAGATACATGATACCGAGGCGTTTGTGGTCGACCGAGGTCAGCCACTCTTTCCACAGATATTGCCACTTGCCGTAGTAAGTGATGAGACCGGCGATGGCCAGGCCCCCCAGAATGATACCGGCTATCGTGACCATGATGATGGGTTCATGGTACGGAATAGCCTCGAGTGTCAATTTTCCAAACATCGATTATTCCTCGGATCCTGCTTTCACACTCTTGTCGGCCGACATGGCCATGTGTCCGGCATGGGCGTCATGGTTCATGGCCTGGTTCTCCATGGCGTCCTCTTGCGAGGCCTCATGGTTCATCCCTTCGTGGTCCATGGCACCCGCTTTCGGGGCGGCGTCATGGTTCATGGCCTCGTGGTTCATGCCCTCGTGATCCGCAGAGCCCGCAGCCGGGGTGGCGTGACCACCATGGGACATGCCGCCCATGAACTTGTTGATGATGTTGACGAACAGCTTGGGATCGGCGCTGGCGAAGTACTCCACCGGGTGGTTTTCGCTCTTCTTGGCCAGGGCATTGAACTCATCCATGGTGCTCAGGGCCTTGGAAGAGGCCTTCACCTTGGCTACCCAGGCGTCGAAACCGGCTTGGTCCTGGGTCGCGATGGCCTTGAACTTCATGCCGGAGAAACCGGCACCGCTGTAACCGCCGGAGATGCCCTTGTACTCGCCCGCTTCGTTGGCAATCAGGTGCAGCTTGGTCTGCATGCCGGCCATGGCGTAGATCTGGCCGCCCAGTTGCGGGATGAAGAAGGAGTTCATCACGGTGTCGGAGGTCACCCGGAAGTTGACCGGGGTGTTGACCGGGAAGGCCAGCTCGTTGACCGACGCAATGCCCAGCTCCGGATAGACGAACAACCACTTCCAGTCCAGGGAAATGACATCCACCTGAACCGGTTTGACGTCCGATTCCAGCGGCTTGTAGGGGTCGAGGGAGTGGGAAGTTTTCCAGGTGATCACCGCCAGGATGACGATGATGATGACGGGTACAGTCCAGACGACTGCCTCAATCTTGTTGGAGTGGGCCCAGTCCGGCGCATAGGTGGCACTGGTGTTGGACGCCCGGTATTTGTAGGCGAACGCCACCGCCATGACAATCACGGGCACCACTACGATCAGCATCAAGCCGAGTGCGGTGAGTATCAGTGACTTCTGCTCCATACCGACCTGCCCCTTGGGGCTCATCAGTGCCATGTCGCAGCCACTCAGCAAGCTGGCGGTCGCGAGCAGCAGCAAAGCGCCCAAGCCCCTCTTCACATCAAAGAGTCTCATGCAATGTCCTCATCTTTTGAAGGCTTATTGGTATAAAAAAATGCAGCATTTTATTGCATCAGACCGGCATGTGAACAACATGAAAAATTAATCCCAAAAATGTTCAAAAGGTGATGGAAAGCGGTATCAGATGTTAATCCCTTGACAATGACCAATTTATTCAAGTTACACCGCGGCAATTCATCTTCCGTTAATCTCTCGCGCCACCAAAAGTGACCACCAATTAACCAAAAAGATCCATCTGGTCTGTTTTTAACCCGCCATTGCGATCAAAAAAGAGCCATACAGCCCCTTTTCGACTCACAGGTCATTTTTCCACACCTTGATCTGGATGGGTATTTTTCGGGGAAGATTAAAAAAATAATTAATCAAACGAATGTATGATTAACTTCCCGCCCCCCGACAACGGTCGCAACCCCTGGCGCCAGAAGGCACACTTCGTAACAAAACGGGCCCTTGTGCGGGCCCGTTGATAATCGTTTTCTCTCCCTCCCTCGGAGTCGGAGTCAGGAGTCAGGAGTGATCGTGTTCCATCCGGGTCGCCACGGCGATCCGGTTCCAGGCGTTGATGGTAGCCACCTGCACCAGACACTGGGCCAGCAGGGTTTCCCCCAGTTGGGCCAGCGCCGCCTCATAGGTCTGCGCCGTGAGCCCCTTGTCGGCGATCAGGGTCACCTCGTCGGTCAGGGCCAGCACCGCCCGCTCCCGGGCGTCGAACAGCGGCGACTCCTGCCAGGCGGCCAGCGCCAGCAGACGCTGGGCGCTCTCCCCGTGCTTCATCGCCACGTCGGCGTGCATCTCGATGCAGTAGGCGCAGCCGTTGATCATGGAGGCGCGCAACTTGATGAGCTCTTTGAGCGACAGGGGAATGTCGGTGCCCCCGAGGTAGGACTCAAGGCCCATCATGGCCGAGACGGCGGCGGGCACCTGGTTGGCGAGCTGGATACGGTGTGACATGGCAAGACTCCTGAGATGGACCCCGGATGGGGCGGTGAGCTGATTGTTCACTTTTTCATTGTTGATTAGAATATCGTCATAACCTGCAACAGTTTTGCGTTTATCGCAAAGGTGAATCCATGCTGGATCGCATCCGCATCCTGGCCCAGGTGGTGGAATCGGGCAGTTTCTCCCGTGCCGCCCGCGCCCTCAACCAGGCCCCCTCCTCCGTGACCCGTGCCATCGACGCCCTGGAGCAGCAGCTCGGGATCCCGCTCTTCAAGCGCAGCACCCGCCAACTGGTGCTGACCGAGCAGGGCGCCTATTTTCTCGCCCGCTCCCTGCCCCTGCTGGAGGAGGCGGATCAGCTGGTGCAATCCCTGCAACCCCTCTCGGTGGCGCCAGAGGGGCCGCTGCGGGTCTCGGTGTTCGAGAGCTTCGGCGCGTCCTGGCTCTCTCCCCGCCTGCCCGACTTCCTCGCCCGCTACCCCGGGGTACGCCTGGAGGTTGCGCTGGACAACCGCATGGTGGATCTCGATGCCGAGAACGTGGACGTGGCGGTGCGCATCGGCAAGCCCGCCGACAGCAGCCTGCACACTCGCCATCTGCTCACCAACCGCTCGCTGCTGGTCGCCTCCCCCGCCTATCTGGCCCGCCATGGCGAACCCACCCATCCCGCCGAGCTGGCCCACCACAACTGCCTCATTCGCGGCCATGGGCGCCAGCGCCAGCACTGGTACTTCCAGCAGGGCACGGAGCGCGAGAAGGTGGCGGTGCATGGCAACCTCGCCTCGGTCGGGGGCACGCCCCTGCTCTACGCCGCCCTCGCGGGGTGCGGCGTGCTGCTGCTGTCGAGCTGGATGGTGCAGCAAAGCATCGACGAGGGCACCCTGCTGCCGCTGCTGCCAGAGTGGTTCGCCTCCCCCTACGAGGATCGCCAGGACGAGATCCACGCGGTGTTTCGTGGCGGCCGCTTCCTCAAACCCCAGACCCGCGCCTTCATCGACTTTCTGGTCGAGGCGATCAGGCCCCTGCAAGGGCCGCGCTGACCGCAACAGGGCCTCCTGGCGAAACCCTGAAAACGCAGACGCCGGGCACAGGGCCCGGCGTCTGGAAATGAGGGTCGCCACGGCGACCGCTCAGCGTGATTTTCGCCCGTCAGGGCTTGGGGGGAGCCCCCGGTAATCCCCGTAGGGGAAGATGTTGCGCAGGCGCTGGGCCACGGGCTCGGGGATGGAGCGGGAGAAGACCAGCCTCACCCCGTTGCCGTCCCGCAGGCCCAGGATGCGCCCGCGCACCGGCTCATGGTGCAGGATCTGGGTCGCCTGGGTCACAAAGCGCGGCGGCACCGAGCCCCGCTTCACCACCACCTTGCCCGGCGCGAGCCGGACCTCGAACAGGGCGCCGCGCCCCAGCGTCATCAACCACCCGATCAGGGCTATCGCCACCAACAGAGACAACCAGGCCATTGCGTCTTCCTCCCGTCAACCCGATGTTCGCCAGTATAACCGGGGGCGCCTCACCATGACCCGGCCGCCATCACGCTTTCACTCACTGCCGGGCCTTATCGGCGCCCCTTGCCCCAGGCCACCAGGGTATCCCGATAGAGGGCGAGCAGGGCCTGATCCCGCACCGCGATCCCGACCTGCTGGGCCGGGCAGTCGGCCCACTCGTCATGGGGATGGCGGGTGTCGTCAAATTTTTGCAGGGTATGGCCGATGGCGGGCCCCTCGGTGATGACCCGCACCGGCCCCTTGCGCAGGGTGAACAGCGCAGGATCGATCACATAGGCGATGGCGGAGGGATCGTGCACATGGCACCCCGCCATGCCGATGCGCTCGGAATAGAAGCGCAGGTAGAAGCGGCTGACATCCCACAGGAAGCGGCCCGGCTCCCCCGCATCGTCCCGCAGGGCATCCAGATAGTCGGCGGTGAAGATGCTCTGCTGGGTGACGTCGAGCCCGATGATCACCAGGGGCCAGGGGGCGGTGAAGACCCGGTCCGCCGCATCGGGATCGTCGTGGATATTGGCCTCGGCATAGGGGGTCACGTTGCCGCGATGGCCGTTGACGCCAAAGGCACCGCCCATCACGACCACTTCTTTCACCAGGGCGGCTACCTCGGGGGCCGCCTCGAGCGCCAGCGCCAGGTTGGTGAGGGGCCCGATGGTCACTAGCGTGATCTCGCCGGGGTGGGCCTTCACCGTCTCGACGATGTATTGCCAGGCCGGGCGGGGATCCGGGATGAGGGTCACCTCCCCCGCCTGGACGTCGCCAAAGCCGCTCGGGCCGTGCACCACTGTCGTCGGCCCCACGGGCTCGCGCAGCAACGGCGCGGCGGCGCCCCGGGCCACGTCCGCCTTCATGCCATATTTTTGCTTGAGCCAGAGGGCGTTGCGGGTGCCGTTTTCGATGGTGGCATTGCCAAACACAGTGGTGATGGCGAGCAATTCGATGGCAGGGTGCGCCTCGGCAAACAGAATGGCCATGGCATCGTCGATGCCGGGATCGGTATCCAGAATGATCTTGTGGGTCATGGGTCCTCCGTGAAACGAGCTGCCAGTGTAGCGGGCCCTCGCCGCTTTGACAGCACCGGGATCACAACCTCGGGGTTTCCTTTGCATCAGGCATGCTGGCGGGACCACTCGCCCCTGGGGTCAGGGCAGGGTCACTCGGAAGGGGCGACCACGGCCTCCTCTCCCCTGGCGGTGCGTTTCAGTCGCCCCATGAATTGCTTGAAATGGGGGAGAAACTCCTTGAACAGCTCCTCTTTGCGATGCTGCATCATGACTTCGCCAAACAGCTTCAACCCGACGATAAACGCCTGATGTTCCTGCTCCGACATGGCCAGCTTCCCCTTGCTGAGCGCCAGGATGGCAAAGATGTCGTCGTGATTCTGGCAGTCGAACTGCAACGGGGGCACCTCGCGCTCCAGCGCCTGGACCTGTACACGATAAGTGTGTGGCATCTTTCATCTCCTCTCGGGCTGGGCTTTTGCCCATATGGTTGATAAAATCAATTAAACCCTTTTAAGTTGACTTTATCAACCATGAAGTTGTCAAACCGCCTCTTCCGGATCCTCGATCAGTACAAAATCGCCATGACCCAGCATTTCCGGGCACAGCAGATCGCCCTTAGCCCCCTCCATTACAAGGTGCTGCAACTGATCAATGCGCTGGATCCCGCCACGCCGCAGCTCATCGCGCAGCGGTCGGGCCGCGACAAGGCGCAGGTGACGCGCCTGCTGCAGGAGATGGAGAAACAGGGGCTCATCGAGAAGCGGCCCCATCCCACTGACAGACGCAGCATCTGTCTGGCCTTGACCCCGCTGGCCTGCGAGCGGGTCAACCAGGGGGAGCAGGAGGCCGCACGGCTCGACGAACGGCTGTGTTCCCTGCTGACGCCGGCGGAGATAGCGCAGTTGCAGCAACTGCTGGACAAGATAGAAAAAGGGCTTGAGTCGACCGATTAGGGTCAGCGTCAGGGGGGCCGCTGCCTGATTTGTGGCCAACCAGCGCGGCCTGTGCTGGCGGCGCCTTGTGAGCCACTCCCGGAGATGGTATCACTGGCCCCACTCTCCCCTTCCCGCCGAGGCGCCATCGTGATCACCCTGATTAAAGAGTCCGACCAGTTGAAAATGCCCTGGAAGAACAGGCAGGGCACCACGGCCCAGATCCTGATATCCCCCCCTGGTTCGACCCTGGACAAGCTCGACTTTGACTATCGGCTGAGCTCGGCCCCCATCAAGGAAGCAGGGAGTTTCTCACGCTTTCCCGGCTACCAGCGCATCCTGCTGCCCGTCAGCGGTGCCGGTTTCGTGCTCAACGGCCACCCCTACGCCACCTTCGAGGCGGCCCACTTCAGCGGGGATGACGAGACCCGCTGCGAGCTGCTGAAAAAAGAGGTGACGGATCTCGGGCTCATCTACCACCCGGCGCGCATCAGCGCCAACGTACGGGTGCTGAACCTGCCCTTCCCCCTCAGCCTCACCCTGGAGGCGGACAAGTGCTACCTCTGCCACCTGCTGGAGGGCCAGCTCACCGTGCAGGGGCAACAGGTCGCACCGGGCGAGACCCTGGTGGTGCAGGGGGAGGAGAGCATCCGCTTCGAGTGCGGCAAGAAGACCACCCTCGCCTTCTTTACCCTGCAGCCCAAGCAAGCCGCCGTTTAACGCCGGGGGGCACGGCCCCCGCTGTCGAGGCAGGCCTGCATGGTGTCATAGGGGGTATAGTGCCTGGTGCGGCTGTAGTAGGTGCCGCCCTTGGGGTGACAGATGCCGCTACGGCTCTTCTTCACCGGGGGCTCGGCGGCCAGCGCGATGGCACACAGCAGCATCAGGCAACAGCCAAGCATCCATTTCACTGCGTTCATGCTCTCTCTTCCGAAGGTGCGTAGGCGGGCCACTGGCCCATTTGCGGCCTATTGTACGCCGCTCATCCCCTTGCCACCCCAGACCAGATCATGAAAGTACCGCGACGCAGCGCAAGCGAAGACAAAAAAGCCGGGACCCTCCCGGCTTTTGCTTGTGCTGGCGGCGACACGACCCTTGGCACTACCCCACCTTGAAGCTGCCCTTCATCAGGGCGAAGTGGCCCGGGAAGGAGCAGAAGAAGGTGAGATCCTTGCCCGCAAGGCCGTCGGTCTTGAAGGTGACGCTGGTGCTCTCGCCGCCCCCCACCAGCTTGGTGTGGGCCAGGATCCTGGGGTCATCCTTGGGCAGGTAGTCGTGATCGACCCCGGCGCTCATGCCGGCGGTGGCGATGGCCTGATAGTCGGCGGTATTGGCCAGCACCCAGTTGTGGCCCATGTTGGCCACCGGCAGCTTGCCCGTGTGATTGAGGGTCACCGTCACCTCCTTGCAGGTGGCCGGCACGCTCATCGCGGTCTGGTTGTACTGCATGGCGTCATTGCCTTCGATCACCAGTGCGCACTCGTCGGCCAGGACCGGGGTGGCGAGGGAGCCAAGAAGCAGCAGGGTTAACACCTTTTTCATCACGTTCTCCTTTGATTGACGAAGGATGACAGCACAGGCATCTCGCCCCCGTGGGCGCGACCCGCAAAGATGCTGTCAGGATCGATCTTCATTGTATTCAAATGTCGCCGAAGGACGACCGCTTTTGGGCCAGCCTGCGGGCCCGGTCACTTCTTTTCTCCCGACCCCGGGCCCAAAGCGGGTTGATCAAATTCCCCTCCGGCTTAATTATTTGCGGCCTTCCCGCCCACGGCCACTCGCCAACACCGCAGCCGTTGGCTAAGCTGCTCCCCCGTCGATGACTCCCGCGAGAATGAGAGATGAAGTTCCCCTTTGCGCCTGCGCTGGCGCGCACCCTGCTGCTCTCCCTGATCCTGCTGCTTGGCGCCTGCCAGCCGGCCCCGACCCAGACCCGCATCCAGGGCAACACCATGGGCACCTATTATGCGGTGACCCTGAGCGACCCCTTTCCCGGCGGACAGGGGGCGCTGCAACAGGAGGTGGAGGCGCTGCTGGCACGCCTGAACAAGGAGATCTCCACCTATGATCCGGGCTCCCTCATCTCCCGCTTCAATCAGGGAACGGGGCAGCCCCCCCAGGTCATCCCGGCCACCATGGCGAAGATTGTGCAACAGGGCATTGACGCCGGGCACCTCACCCGGGGGGTTCTCGATGTCACCGTGGGCCCCCTGGTCAATCTGTGGGGGTTCGGGCCGGACAAGCGCCCGGTCAGGCGGCCCAGCGCAGAGCAGATCGCCAAGGCGCGGGAGCGGGTCGGCATCGACAAGCTCACCCTGACCCCCGAGGGGGATCACTTCCTGCTCGGCAAGGCCATCCCAGACCTCTATCTGGATCTCTCCACCCTGGGCGAGGGGGCGGCCTCCGACGAGATAGCCGGGCTGCTGGAACAAAAAGGGGTCCACAACTACCTCATCGAGGTGGCGGGGGCGGTGCGCAGCAAGGGGCACAACGACAAGGGCAATCCCTGGCGGGTGGCCATCGTCGAGCCCTCGGACAGACCGGGCGCCATCGAGGACGTGGTGACCCCGAACGGCATGGCGGTGAGCACCGCCGGCAGCTATCGCAACTATTACGAGCTCGACGGCAAGCGCTACTCCCACATCATCGATCCCGCCACCGGCGAGCCCGTGACCCACAAGCTGGTCTCCGCCACCGTCATCACCCCCACGGCCCTGGAGGCCGATGCCCTCGACACCGCCCTCATGGTGATGGGCCCCGAGCAGGCGATGGCCTTTGCCAGGGAGCACAAGCTGGCGGTCTATCTCATCGAGAAGACCGCCACGGGCTTTGCCGCCAGCCACACCCCCGAGTTTGCCCCCTATCTGGTGCGCAAGCAGCCCTGAATGACGAGGCCCCGCAGTGCGGGGCCTCGTTCACTGACCGCCTATTCGATGGGGATGCGGTGGGGCGCGGGGCTGGCCGCCTGCTTGGGCAGGCGCAGGGTGAGGATGCCGTTGTCAAAGCGGGCGCTCACCTGCTCTGGCGACACCTCCACCGGCAGCTCGACGCAGCGCGACACGCTGCCATAGTAGCGCTCGCTGCGCAGGGCCCGTTCATCCTTGTTCTGGCTGTCAAACTGGCGGATCTCCGCCTTCAGGGTCACCAGCTTGCCGTGCACGTCCACGTGGATGTCCTCCTTCGCCACTCCGGGCAATTCCGCCTGCAGCAGGTAGTCATCCCCGCTCTCCCGCAGATCCAGCTTGATCTGGCCGGGCAACGGGTCCCCGTGCAGGGGGCGGATGTAGAAGCCGGAGGCCATGTCGTGGAACAGATCATCAAACAGGCTGGTGCGACTCGGTAGCAAACTCATCTGATCCCTCCTTGTGAGCGGGCAAGGGAGCAGACGGGCACCCTGCCCCCTGCCGCCTCCCGCATGCTGACGCTCTTCAAGTCTAAAAACCGGGACGTCGCCTGCCAGTGCCAACTCGCCTTCCCTTGACCGGGATCAAAGGCAAGACACCCTTTTTTTCACCCAAGGTCTGCGGGAAAAACCGAGGGGCCTCCCCATGTGCAATTGCCTGCCTGCGGACTTTGGTGGCACACTTCTCCCACCAGCCCGTAGCGCCTTGATGCCAGACAGATGCAGACACCGGACTCCGTACCCGAGAAGAAACCCCAGCCCAAGCCCAAGCGCATCCTGCTGGTCAACGAACAGCGTTCCTTCCAGATGATGATGAAGGCAATGCTGATCAACATCGGCATCAACCGCATCACCTACACCAACTCCGCCGACGAGGCGCGCCGCCGCTGCCAGAAAGAGAGCTTCGACATCTATCTGCTCGACTATGAGCTGGGGGCGGGCGAGAACGGCCGCCAGTTGCTGGAAAGCCTGCGGGATCAGCAACTCATTCCGCCCCAGAGCGTGGTGATCATGGTCAGCAGCGACGGCTCCCGCGCCATGGTGCTGAGCGCGCTGGAAGCCGAGCCCGACGAATACCTGATGAAGCCCTTCTCCCAGGAGCAGTTCTCGTTTCGCCTCAAACGCGCCCTCGCCCGGCGCCAGGCGCTGGAGAGCGTCTTCAGCGCCCTCACCCGGGACGATCTGCCCGCCCTGGTGGAGGCCTGTGCCAAACAGGCGGACGCGGTGCCCCGCTTTGCCAACTTCTGCCGCTGCCTGCAGGCCGACACCCAGCTCAAGCTGGGCCAGGCCAAGGAGGCTCGCAGCCTGATGCGCCAGCTGCTGGCGGGGCAGGAGAACAGCTGGGCTCGCCTCACCCTGGGCAAGGCGTGCCATACCCTGGGTCTGCACGAGGAGGCGGTGAGCCACCTGCAAGCCACCCTGAAACACACCCCCCTGATGGTGGAGGCCTACCTCTGGCTCGCGGAGTCTCTGCTGGCGCTGGGCAATGACGAGCAAGCCCAGCAGGAGCTGCGCCGGGCGGTGGACATCTCTCCCCAGTCGGTGCAGCTCTCCCGCCGTCTGGCGGAGGTGTGCCTGCAACGGCACGACTACGCCCAGGCCAAGGACGTGCTGCTCGCCCTCATCGACTTGTCGCGCAACTCGATCCACCGCACGCCGCATTATCTCGGGGCCTATATCCAGACCCTCACCTTGTACGCCCTCAACAGCAACGACGGCTACCACATCGCCAACCTGCAAAAGCAGGTGAACTCCGCCCTGTCGCGCATCCGCGACTCCCTGATGATGTCGGAGTTCAACTACCCGGTGTTCGAGCAGATCTGCCAGGCCCGGGTGCGCATCGCCCTGGGGGAGCTGCTCAAGGGCAAGAAGATGCTCTATCGCGCCAACCAGAACTGGCTGGACGAGCCCGCCACCATGCCTCCGGCCCTCCTTGGCGAGACCATACTCGCCCTCTATCAGCTCGGGGAGTTCGAGTACGCCGAGAGCCTGCAATCCCTGCTGGCGGAGGATGAGGATCGGCTGCTCACCACCTGCATCCAGGTGACCCGGGATGACAAGACGGTGCAGGAGCGGCGCCAGCGCTATCAGCAGCTCAACGATCTGGGCATCAAGGCCTATCAGGCCGGGGAGCTGGAGCAGGCCCTCGGCCACTTTCGCGAGGCCCTGCGCCGGGCGCCCGCCAATACCGGCGCCGCCCTCAACAAGATCCAGGTGCTGCTGCAACTCATGCAGAAGAACCGCAAGAGCCCGGAGTTTGGCGCCGAGTGCAAGGAGACCCTGGAGGTGCTGGAGGGCATCCCCCTCAACCCCGCCCAGCAGGAACGTTTTCGCAAGCTGCGCCAGGAATATCATCAGCACAGCTGATATCCCCCCTCCTCCCCTCACCTATGCTGATACTGACTCAGGGAAGGGAGGGGCAACACCATGGCAATGTGCCGATACCTGGTGGCCGATGGCCGCCACTGCACCGAAGAGGCAGGGGATCATGATCTCTGCCGCTGGCACGACCCCGCTGCGGCCCACAACACCCCTGATACCGCCGAGGCGCTGGAGCGCTATGTGCGCCAGGGGGGCCTGTGCCACGGCCTGCAACTGGCCCGCGCCGAGCTGGCGGATCTCAACCTGGTGAACAGGCAGGGTCCGGAGGGATTCTTGCTGGAGCAGTGCAACCTCTATCGCGCCAACCTGCGAGGTGCCCATCTCTACGGCATTCGCATCAAGGGCGGCAGCCTGATGAAGGCCGATCTGAGCGAAGCGAACCTCCACTGCGCCACCCTCGACGACGTCAACCTGCTCGGCATCCGCTGGAAGAACACCCGCCTGGACAACCTGGAGACGGGCAAGCGGCTGATGCAGGACAGAAAGGGGCGCCGCGAGCGGGACCCGGCGCAGGCCCGCGTCTGGTTCAAGGAGGCGGAGGAGACCTACCGGGATCTGCGCAAGGCCTCGGAGGCCCAGGGCATCTTCACCATGTCCGGTCGCTACATCCAGCAGGAGCTCACCATGCGCCGCCTGCAGATGCCGTTCTGGTCCTACCGCCGCTTCGCCTCCTGGATAGTGGATCTCTTCTGCGGCTACGGCGAGGCCCCCATGCGGGTGGTGCTCTTCTCCCTGCTGCTCATCGTCATCTGCAGCATTTTTTACTTCTTCTGCGGCCTCAACTTCGCGGGCACCCACCTCATCTATCGCCCGGACGCTCCTCTGGAGCAGAACGCCATCTTCCTGATGGAGTGCCTCTACTACAGCGTGGTGACCTTCACCACGCTGGGGTATGGGGACTTCACCCCGGTGGGGCTGTCGCGGATCTTCGCCGCCTTCGAAGCCTTTACCGGCAGCTTCACGCTGGCACTGTTCGTGGTGGTGTTTGTCAAGAAGATGACCCGCTAGAAACCTGTCCACGATCTTGCTGGGAAGCCGCTTCCAAGGCTCATGTGCTGCTCGCTTGTGTGTCGCCAGGCGCTCCCATGCACTCAGGTTCCTCTGCTGCGCGTCACCTTGCTGACAGCCTCACGCGACAGATCGTGAACAGATTCCCGAGCCGCTGCGCCAGTCACAGCCCCCGAACTTGCATCCATCGCGGATTCCTAGTCCAATAAGCGACGAACAAAAACGACATGAGCACCCCGAACATGAAGATCATCTCTTTCAATATCAATGGCCTGCGCGCCCGTCTTCATCAGTTGCAAGCCCTTATCGACAAGCACCAGCCGGACGTGATCGGCCTGCAGGAGATCAAGGTGCACGACGAAGCCTTCCCGGTCGCGGACGTGGAGGCCATGGGCTACCACGTGGTCTTCCACGGCCAGAAGGGGCACTACGGGGTCGCCATCATGAGCAAGCAGGCTCCCATCGAGGTGCAAAAGGGTTTCCCCACCGATCCGGAAGATGCCCAGCGCCGCATGATCATGGCCAGCTTCAAGCGGGAAGACGGCTCCGTCATCAAGGTGATGAACGGCTACTTCCCCCAGGGGGAGAGCCAGGATCACGAGACCAAGTTCCCGGCCAAGCAGAAGTTCTATGAAGACCTGCAGCACTACCTCGAGACCCACCACACTCCGGACGACCAGATAGCGCTGATCGGGGATATGAACATCTCCCCCACGGATCTCGACATCGGCATCGGCGAGGCGAACCGCAAGCGCTGGCTGCGGGATGGCAAGTGCTCCTTCCTGCCCATCGAGCGTGAATGGATGGAGCGGCTCAAGGGGTTCGGCCTCACCGACACCTTCCGCGCCGCCAACCCCACCGAGTGCGAGCGCTTCTCCTGGTTCGACTACCGCTCCAGGGGCTTTGACGAGAACCGGGGCCTGCGCATCGACCTCATCATGGCCTCCGACGCCCTCAAGGACAAAGTGACCGAGACCGGCATCGACTACGAGCTGCGCGGCATCGACAAGCCCTCGGATCACGCCCCCATCTGGACCTGCTTCGCCTGATCCCCTCGTCAGGCTAGCCCTCGCCAAAAACCCCGGCCCCCGCCCATGCGGGGGCTTTTTCTGTTCACTGCCCCGCCCTTTTTTAATCCATGTCAATTCCCAGGCAGACGGCGCTTGCCAGGCCTTGACCTTCTCCTTTCGGCAAGGTTTAGATTCGGCCCATCCGTCACAGGGAAACCACCCATGCTCTCATCGAGATTGCCCACCACGTTCATCGCCCGGCTGTTGCTGGGGCTGATGCTCGTCTGCAATCTCACCCTGTGCATCGGCTGGCATGGGGCGGCCACCGCCCTGCCAAGTGACGCATCCGCATCCATCCTGGCTCCGGCGCAGTCCCCCTTGTCTCATGGACTGCACCAGAGCGAGCCTGTGCAGCACTCCGCCATGCACCAGACCGATACAGCCTCCCTCTCCTGCCACGGCGGCCCCCAGAGTGAGGCGGCCCCGCCCGGGGAGGAGTGCCAGATGCAGAGCGGCGTCTTCGGCGCCACCAGTGCGCCACCCCTGCTCGGCCTGCTGCTGTCACTGCTGCTTCCCCTGCTGTTGCTCCCTTCGTGGCGCCTCGCCCCCCTGCTGGACAACTGGTTGCGGGATCCCTTCCTGCGATCCCGCGGCACCCACCCTCCCTCCTGGCCGCGCCGACACCTGATGCTGTCGGTGCTGCGCCACTAGAAAGCGCTTCTCTCGCGGCAGCAACAAGCCTCGGCTTGCCCGTTTTCTGCCGCCTTGCCTGACCCTGTGCCCCGGCCAAGCCGGCCCGCTCGCAGGGAGCCGTGCGCACTGACACAGCTGCGCCCCGTTTGCCGCCTCGTGGTGATGCCCTGCCCGCGCACACCACCACACAGGCGGCCTGACAGAAGAGAAGAGATATCATGTCATCCACCCCCGTTATCCGGTCTGCCTGCACGCGGCCGTGCCAGTCCCCCCTTCGCCTCCTGTGCGTCGGAGGCTTGTCATGAACAAGACGCTGTTGATGTCCGCCCTGCTGCTCGCCCTCGGCGCCGGTGGCGGCTACTGGGCCGCCAAACAGACCGGTGCAGGCCCCGCCGCCAAAGAGAAGACGCCGCTCTACTGGGTCAACCCCATGGATCCCCGCGACAAGCGCGACGGCCCAGCCAAGGACAACATGGGGATGGACTTTATCCCCGTCTATGAGGAAAAACAGGGCGGCTCACCGGGCACAGTCACCATCAGCCCCGAGATCCAGCAGAATCTTGGGGTGCGGCTCGCCAAGGTGGAGAAGCTCCCCATCCACCAGCAGATCGAGACGGTGGGCTACGTCGGCTATGACGAGGACAGGCTGGAGGCGGTCAACGCCCGCATGGCGGGCTGGGTCCGCACCCTCGCCATCAAGAGCGAGGGACAGCAGGTGAGCAAGGGAAGCCTTATCTACGAGCTCTATGCCCCGGATCTGGTCAACGCCCAGCACGAGTATCTGCTCGCCCTCAACACCAGCAACCCTCTGTTGCTGCGCGCCGCCGAAGGCAAGCTCAAGTCCCTGCAGGTACCGGCGGATCAGATAGCGGCCCTCAAACGCACCCGTCAGGTGCAGGAGACGGTGCGCATCTATGCCCCCAGCAGCGGCTATGTCTCCGAGCTGAAGGTACGCGAAGGCCAGTATGTGGAGCCCGCCGCGGCGCTCTTTAACATCAGTACCCTCAAGCAGGTGTGGGTGAGTGCCGAGGTGTTCGAGCGTCAGGCGGCCCAGCTGAAGGTAGGCGATCCGGTCACCATGACCCTCGACTATGCCCCCGGCCGCCACTGGCAGGGCCGGGTCGATTACCTCTACCCGACTCTGGATGCCACCACCCGTACTCTCAAGGTACGGCTGCGCTTTGCCAACCCGGACGAGTTCCTGAAACCCAATATGTTCGCCAAGGTGACCATTCAGGCGGGCAAGGGAGAGCCGCAATTGGTGGTGCCGAGCGAAGCGGTGATCCGCACCGGCAGCCAGGACCGGCTGGTGCTGGCGCTGGGGGATGGCAACTTCAAGTCGGTCGCCGTCACTCTGGGCCCCCAGTTTGGCGACAAGGTGGCCATCAAGGCAGGGGTAGAGGCTGGGGATAACATCGTCAGCTCGGCCCAGTTCCTGCTCGACTCGGAATCGGCCATCGATTCTGACTTCCAGCGCATGACGGCGGTACGCCCCGCCCAGGTGTGGACCCAGGGGGAGGTTGAAAGCATCGATCTGGCCAACCGTACCCTGATGGTCTCCCACCAGCCCATCCCCGAGTGGCAGTGGCCCGCCATGGAGATGGAGTTCACCGTGGCAGATGGGGTCGATATCAGCAAGCTGGCCGAGGGGCAGACCCTCCATCTGCAAGTGATGCAGGAGGGTGATGAGTACCGCATCACCACTATCCATCAGGAGAAGTCACCCGCTACTGACGGCGACGCCAAGCCTGTGGCAGATGAGATGGGCAAGATGGAAGGCATGGACCATAGCCAGCATCAGATGGCGATGCCCGAGATGGAGAAGAAGTCATGATCCCTGCCATCATTCGCTACGTTGCCAACAAACAGGCTCAGCTCTCTGCACCCAATGAGCAAGGAGCCCAATCATGATCCCGTCAATCATTCGCTGGTCCATCGGCAACCGCTTTCTGGTGCTGCTATTGACCCTCATGCTCACCGCCTGGGGACTCTGGTCGGTGAAGCAGACTCCGGTGGACGCCCTGCCGGATCTCTCCGACGTGCAGGTGATCATCAAGACGGCCTACCCGGGCCAGGCGCCTCAGGTGGTGGAGGATCAGGTGACCTACCCGCTCACCACCGCCATGCTGGCGGTGCCGGGGGCGACCACGGTGCGCGGCTACTCCTTCTTCGGTGACTCCTTCGTCTATGTGCTGTTTGACGACAGCACCGACCTCTACTGGGCCCGCGCCCGGGTGCTGGAGTATTTGAGCCAGGTCGCACCCAACCTGCCCGCCTCCGCCCGCCCCCAGCTCGGCCCCGATGCCACCGGGGTGGGCTGGGTCTATCAGTACGCGCTGGTGGACAGAACCGGCAAGTATGACCTGAGCGAGCTCACCTCGCTGCAAAACTGGTTCCTCAAGTACGAGTTGCAGACGGTGGAGGGGGTCTCCGAAGTCGCCACCGTGGGCGGCATGGTGCGCCAGTATCAGGTGCGGGTCGACCCGGACAAGCTGCGCGCCTACGGCATTCCGCTCTCCCTTATCGAGACCGCCATCAAGCAGGGCAACCAGGAGACCGGCGCCTCCGTCATCGAGATGGCGGAAGCGGAGTACATGGTGCGCTCGAATGGCTATCTGAAAAGCGTGGAGGACTTAAAACAGATACCCCTCGGTACCACTGTGCGCGGTGCCCCGCTGCTGCTGGGCGACGTAGCGGATGTGGTCACCGGGCCCCAGAGCCGGCGCGGTCTGGCCGAGCTCAACGGCGAAGGGGAAGTGGTGGGCGGCATCATCGTCATGCGTTACGGCGAGAATGCCCAGCACACCATCGACGGGGTCAAGGCGCGACTCGCCCAGCTGAAAAGCAGTCTGCCGGAGGGGGTGGAGGTGGTCACAGTCTACGATCGCTCCGACCTTATCCAGCGCGCCATCGACAACCTCTCCGGCAAGCTGGTGGAGGAGTTCGCGGTGGTGGTGCTGGTCTGCCTCGGCTTCCTGTTCCACCTTCGCTCATCCCTGGTGGTGGTCATCTCCTTGCCCATCGCCATCCTGACCGCCTTTATCGTGATGCACCTGCAGGGGATCAACGCCAACATCATGTCCCTCGGCGGCATCGCCATCGCCATCGGCGCCATGGTGGATGGCGCCATCGTGATGATCGAGAACGTCCACAAGCATATGGAGCGGGAGACGCTCACCGACAAGAACCGCTGGCGCATCATCACCGAGGCGAGCATAGAGGTGGGCCCCGCCATCTTCTTCTCCCTGCTGATCATCACCATCAGCTTCCTGCCGGTGTTTGCGCTGGAGGCGCAGGAGGGGCGGATGTTCCACCCCCTCGCCTACACCAAGACCTACGCCATGGCGGCCGCGGCCGGGCTCGCCATCACCCTGGTGCCGGTGATCATGGGCTACTTCATCCGCGGCAAGGTGCTGGCGGAGCAGGCCAACCCGCTCAACCGCTGGCTGAGCCAGGGCTATGTGCCTTTGCTCAAGGCCGTCCTGGCCCGCCCGAAAACCACCCTGGCCATCGCCGCCGTGGTGACGGTGGCGGGCTTCTGGCCGCTCAAGTACCTGGGTTCCGAGTTTATTCCGCCGCTCGATGAGGGGGACATCATGTATATGCCCACCACAGCAGCAAATATCTCGGTGGGCAAGGCGCGAGAGATTTTACAGCAGACCGACAAGCTCATTCGCACCGTGCCCGAGGTGCAGAACGTGTTCGGCAAGGCGGGGCGCGCCGAATCGGCCACCGACCCCGCCGACCTGGTGATGATGGAGACCAGCATCCAGCTCAAGCCACGCGACCAATGGCGCCCCGGCATGACCCCGGAAAAGCTCAAAGAAGAGCTCGACTCCCTCATCCGCTTCCCCGGTCTCACCAACGCCTGGGTGCCCCCCATCAAGACCCGCATCGACATGCTGGCCACCGGCATCAAGACCCCGGTGGGCATCAAGATTGCGGGGCCCGATCTCAAGGTGATCCAGCAGCTCGGCCAGCAGCTGGAACAGATCGTCGGCAAGGTGGAGGGCGCCTCATCGGTCTACGCCGAGCGGGTAGCGGGCGGCCGCTATGTGAAGGTGGACATCGACCGGCTGAAAGCGGCCCGTTACGGCCTCAATATCGCTGACGTGCAGGCGGTGCTCGCCACCGCGGTGGGCGGCATGGAGGTGGGTCAGACCATCGAGGGGCGCGAGCGTTATCCCATCAACCTGCGCTATCCCCAGAGCTATCGCGATTCGGTGGCCAGCCTCGAACTGCTGCCCCTGGTCACCCCCAAGGGTGAGCGGATCGCCCTGGCGGACGTGGCGCGGGTCTACATCAGCGACGAGGCGCCCATGCTGCGCAGTGAAAACGCGCGCCTCAACGGCTGGGTCTACGTCGATATTCGCGGCCGCGATATCGGCTCCTTCGTCGATGAGGCCAAGGCCGAGGTGGACAAACAGCTGGTGCTGCCGGCGGGCTACGCCCTCACCTGGTCCGGGCAGTACGAGTACATGGAGCGGGCCAAGGCACGCCTCGCCTACGTGGTGCCATTGACCGTCGCCATCATCGTGCTGCTGCTCTATCTGGCGTTTCGCCGCTTCCAGGAGGTGCTGCTCATTCTCACCACCTTGCCGCTGGCGGTGGTGGGCGGGATCTGGACCCTCTGGCTGCTCGACTTCAACCTCTCGGTGGCGGTCGGGGTGGGCTTTATCGCCCTGGCGGGGGTGGCGGTGGAGACCGGCGTCCTGATGCTGGTCTACCTCAACCACGCCTGGGATGACCTCGTGGCCAGCGGCAAGCCGGACAAGGCGGGGTTGCACCGGGCGGTGATCCACGGCGCCGCCCTGCGCCTGCGCCCCAAGATGATGACGGTGGTCACCATCATCGCTGGCCTGCTGCCCATCATGTGGAGCCATGGCACCGGCTCCGAGGTGATGCAGCGCATCGCCGCCCCCATGATCGGCGGCATGGTGACGGCGCTGGTGCTGACCCTGCTGGTACTGCCCGCCGCCTACTACCTGTGGCGCAGCCGCAGCCTGCCTGCTTATCAACAATCCGAATGACCCGATTTCCCAACCCTTTTCGACTGAACGATTGAAGGAAAACACCATGAACTACAAGACGCTGACCCTGACATTGCTGCTGGGCCTCGCTACCCACACCGGCCTGCAGGCCGAGGAGATGATGAACCATCAGGGCCACGACATGGGCCAGATGAGCCAGATGGAAGGCATGAACGAGATGGGCGAGATGGCGATGACCCAGGGGGTCATCAGCCGCATCGACGCGGCCAGCGGCAAGGTCGGCATCAAGCACGAGGCCATCGCGAACCTCAAGATGCCGGCGATGACCATGGTGTTTCGGGTGGCCGATCCCACACTGCTCAAGGATCTGAAAGTGGGGGATGCGGTGCGCTTTCACGCCGAAAACCCGGCCGGCAAGCTCACCGTGACCGCCATCCAGAAACGGTAACCACTGCCTTGAGCCATAAAAACGGCGGGATTATCCCGCCGTTTTTATTTATGACATCACAAGATGCGGCTCTTCAGCCACGAATATGCGCGATAAAGGCGTCGATCTGCTCGCGGGTGCAGGCGGGGTTCATGAAAACCGCCTTCTCCCCGGCGATATAGGAATACTTGCCACGCTCGTCGTATTCCGAGTGCGCCACCGCCTCCACCCAGTTGGTGTAGAGCCCCACCTTGCCGCGTCCCTTGAATAGGCTGCGGTGGTAGTCGGTGTTGCGTGCCAGCCGCGCCTTGTAGGCCGCATCCGGGCTGCGGGCCAGCTCGAAGGCGAATTCGGCTTCCGGGTCCTGCACCCACTCGGGGTTGTAGATCTTGAAGCCGACACTGGGCCCCTGATTCTCCTGGGCCACCAGCTTGACGTTGCCGAGCTGGCTTAACCGGAAGCGGAAGTAGTTGGCGTTTTGCAGGCAGTGGGCCAGCACGGTGCGATACCCCTCCACCCCCAGGTAGTTGAGGGCCGCATAGGCACCGAACAGGCCGCTCGCCCCCCGGGAGCACTCGATGGTGGATTGCAGGTGGGTCTGACCCTGGATGTCCCGCTCAAAGTAGGAGAAGTTCTCCGGATCGTTCTCCATCGCCTTGAGATCGCTCTGCTCTTTTATCATCACCAGGCTGGAGGTGTAGGGCACATAGCCCCACTTCTGGAAGTCGACGGTGAAGGAGTCGGCGTATCTGAGCTCGGCGAAACGGCTCACGTTGCGCTCGATCCCCGCGAGCGTCGCGGCGTTGATGGCGAGCGGGTTGGCGGCAAAGTCGTAATCCAGGAAGAAGATCATCGACCAGCCGATGGCGGCGTCGACGTGGATGTGGGGCCTGACCGCCACCTCGAACCGCTCGCACAGCCTGTCCCGCAGCTCGACCACGGGTTTGACCCTATCCACCCCGAAGGTGTCGGTGGTGCCCATGGTGAGCATGATGGTGGGCACCACGTGATGAAGGGCGAAGCAGGCGGTCAGGGTACGTTCGAGGTGGTCGAGATCGATGTCGTTGTTCTCGCCGACCTGGATGCGGATGGTCTTGTTCTCGATGTCCACCCCGAGCAGGGAGAGGTTGGTGATGTTGGAGTAGTGACCGCCCTGGGAGTTGATGATGCGGTAATCCTGATAGTGGCCTAGCCCCTTGTGCTTGGCCTGTGGCAGGCTCTTGCGGATGCCGAGCAGGTAGCCGTAGAGGTTACAAAACGTCCCCCCCTGGGTGAAGATGCCGGTGGCGCGAGCCGGGTCATAACCCGCCAGCAGCGCTATCTGGCGCACCACTTTCTTTTCCAGCTCCTCGGCAACCCCAGCGTATTCGGAGTAGACCAGGTTGGGATTGGCCAGAATGCCCATCTGGGCGCCATAGATGGCGGGATCCGCCGACATGGTGATGACGTTCTCGACGCTGGAGGGGTTCTCCCAATCCTTTGACAGGGCGCCGGCAAACAGCAGCTCCGCCATGGGCTCCCCCGGCGTGCGCATGGTGGCTGGCACCGGCATGGTTTCGCAGAGATCCGCCAGGCGGGCGCGACCATCGGGCCAGGCATTGAGCCGCGCATCCGGCGCCAGTCCGCGGGCGCGAAACTCGTTGAGGGTGGCAAAGCCGGGCTCGCGAAACACCGGCCAGAGGTCGGGGTTGCGTGAGAAAAAGTGGGCTTTGACGGTGGCAAAACGGCGGGCGAATTCGGGGGAGACGGCGTTGACGCCCTCATCTTTCAGATAGACCAAGTGATTCATTTTTATACCATTGATACTGCTGAGGTGCGGTTTTTATACTCCAGTGACACCTCTATCAACAGAGACAATAACTAATGGTCTGCCCTACTTTTTGTCATGTTGGCGCCCTGATGGGCGCCGCGCCCCCTCTCCCCTCTTTTCCCCTGTTCATCTTGTGATCCTGGTCATGGGCAAGGTCAGCGCAGGGCGGTCAGCAGCCATGCCGAAAACCCTTCCAACTCGGGGTTGGCCGAAAACGTCGCCCGCCACTGACGCAGCAACGCGGCGATGGCGTCGGGACGATAGGCCACCCCGGGCAGGCGTGCGGCCAGGTCATCCAGGGGAGCAGGGTCCAGGGTGTCGCTGAAGATCTGTGCCCGTCCTATCACCCCCTTCTCCACGTCGAAATGAAGCTCGACCCCACCCCAGGGGAAACGCTCCTCCAGCAGGTGGCTGAAGGCGGGAGCATGGCCGAAGTTCCACTCCCAGCTGCGTTGGCGGGCAAAAGTCTCGGCAAAGCCGGGCAGGTCGGGCATCCGCTCGGGGGAGATGTGCTCGGGCTGCACCACCTCACCGTGATGGGCAAAGAAGGCGTTGCACAGGGCCTGCACCACCTGCTCATGATCCAGACCAGGCAGCAGCTCGCCAAGGTTCGCCACCCGGCTTCTCACCGAGCTGATGCCCTTGGCCGCCAGCTTCTTGGGGTCGGGATTGAGGTAGTGGGCAAGGCGGCCGAGATCGGCATCCAGCAGCAGGGTACCGTGGTGAAAGCCGCGATCATGGGTCTCCCGGTAGGCCGAACCCGACACCTTGCGATCCCCGTCCGGGGTCGCCACCAGCAGGTCGTTTCGCCCGGAGGCAAAAGCGCTCACGCCGAGTCTGGCGAGGGCATCGATGACGATGGTGGTAGAGACGCTCTTGTCATAACCGGGCTTGCCCGCCATGAAGGTGAAACAGCTGTTGCCAAGGTCGTGGAACACGGCGCCGCCCCCGCTGCTGCGCCGGGCCAGGGTCACCCCGTCCTCTTCCATGCGGCGGGTGTTGCACTCCTTCCAGGGGTTCTGGGCCCGGCCTATCACCACCGTATTGTCGTTGCGCCACAGGAACAGCACCCGCTGGGCCGGGTCCATCTGGCGAAAAATGCACTCCTCCACCGCGAGGTTGAACAGGGGATCGTGGGAGTCGGAAAGCAGCAGGCGCAAGGAAGACATGACAGGACCTTCTCGGGAAACAGGAAACGGATGACTACCATACCACCCTGAACGGAGGAAGGCGTCCCCCGACCGCCACAGGTCGACACCCGATCGGGGAAAGAGCATCAACTTCTGATACGACAGGAGAAGACAAGAGGGAGTCGCCGAAAACATGCAGTTTGTCATTAACAGGCGAGAAGAGAGGCGGCAGCCACCCCTCTTGGAATGACACCTTATGCCCTTGTCACCGGGCCGGTGACGGGTTGACAAGGTTTCAAAATGAGCCGTGACGCCCATTGACGTGATGAATGACACAAAAATGACTTTTACTGCCTCCCGCGCCCCATCTTATTGGGGCCTGCTCCCCTTGCGAATGGCAGGAAATTGTTTGACTCTAGCCAGAAGAGCACCTCCCGAGAGAACAGCGGTATGACGGAGTCCGATGCATCTCGCCAGCCTGTACGCTGGCTTCTGCCCTTCTGGGTGATGATTGCCACCCTGACCACGGCTCCCCTCAGGGCGGATGAGCGCGTCATCCTGCAACTTCCCTGGCAGCACCAGTTCCAGTTTGCCGGTTACTACGCCGCCATCGCCAAGGGGTTCTACCAGGAGGCCGGTCTGCAGGTCACCCTGCGGGAGTCGGGGCCGGGCACCGACGTCATCAATGAAGTCACCACGGGTCGCGCCCAGTTCGGCATCCGCGGCAGCGATCTGCTGTTGGCTCGGGCAGCTGGCCGCCCAGTGGTGGTGCTCGCCGCCATGTTGCAGCACTCCCCCCTGATGCTCATCACCCTGGAGCGGCCGGATATCCAGACCCCGGGCGATCTGGCCAACAAGCGGCTGATGCTCGAACCCGGCTCCAACGAGCTGCTCACCTACCTGCATCGCTACACCCGCAGCCGGCAGTGGGATACCCTGCCCTACGAGCGGGGGGTACAGGCACTGCTGAGGGGCCAGGCGGACGCCATCAGCGCCTACAGCACAACCGAGCCCTTCACCCTGCAGCAACAGGGCATTCCCTACCGGGTGTTCAGTCCCCGCGACATCGGGTACGACTTCTACGGAGACAACCTCTTCACCTCGGAAAATGAGGTCTTCAACCAGCAGGAACGGGTCCAGCGCTTCTTGCAGGCCAGCCTCAAGGGGTGGCGCTATGCCATGGATCATCCCGAGGAGATGATCAACCTGATCCTGGAGCACTACCCCAGCGGGGCCGGGCGTGAGGCGCTCGCCTTCGAGGCCCGTGAAACCCGGGCCCTGATGCAGCCCGACATCATCGAGCCCGGTTACATGCAGCAGGATCGCTGGCAGCAGATCGCCCGCACCTACCAGGAGGCCGGGATGATCAAGGCGGTGCCCAACCTCACCCCCTTCCTCTACAACAGTACCCAGGCGAGCCTTCGCCAGCAGCGCCAACTGCTCGACAGGAGCGTGGCCATCGCCATGCTGATCTCCTTCTCCCTGCTGGCCCTTCTCGGCGTCTTCCTGCACCTCTATCTGCGTCTGCGGGAAGAGGCCAGTGACCGACAGCGGCTCACCCGGGAACTGGCCCAGCGCGAGCAGCACTACCGTTTCGTGGCGGAGAACAGCGGCGACGTGATCTGGACCATGGACACCGACAGCCTGCGTTTTCGTTACATCAGCCCCGCCATCGCGTCCCTGAGCGGCTATGAGCCCGCCGAACTCTTTGCCCTCTCCCTGCGCCAGCTGCTCCCCGATGAGTCCTGGAAACAGCTTCGCGACGGCATCACCGCCTCCCTCGAGGCCTGGCAACGGGGGGATCATGGGCAGACCCGGTGCGTCATCCACTCCCAGCTGCGCCACAAGCAGGGTCATCTGGTGGCCATCGAGACGGTAACCACCTTGCATGGCAGCGCCAGCACAAGACCGGACGCCATTTTGGGGGTGACCCGGGATGTCACCGAACGTTCGGCCCGGGAGGAGATGATGCGCCGCCTCGCCTTCTATGACCCCCTCACCGGCCTGGCCAACCGCCGCCTGCTGCAACAGCGGCTAAAGGAGACCCTGGAGCAGGCTCCCCAGCAGCCCCTGGCCCTGGTCTTCATCGATCTCGACCACTTCAAGCCCATCAATGACACCTTCGGCCACGAAACCGGCGACCTGCTGCTCAAGCTGGTGGCCGAGCGCATGGGGGAGTGCGTCAGGGAAGAAGATCTGGTGGCACGCCTTGGGGGGGACGAATTCGTCATCATGCTGCCCGATACGGATGCCTCGGCCCTCGCGGTCGCCGACAAGCTGCACCACTGCCTGCATCACCCCTTCCAGCTTGAGCAGCAGGCGCTGCGCATCTCCGGCAGCATAGGGGTCGCCCTCTATCCGGATCACGGCACCGACCCCAAGACCCTGATGCACCACGCCGATCAGGCCATGTATCAAGCCAAGCACCATGGCCGGGGCAGGGTCTGCCTGTTTTCCACCGGGCAGGATCCCCTCCCCGGCACCCTGCAATGGCAGCCCGCCCACGCATGCGGCCACCCCCGCATCGATGCGGACCACCGCCAGCTCTACCTGCTGGCCAACCGCTTGCTCGAGCACATGCAGGATCCCGGCATCCATCCCGATGCCTTGCTGGCAGACATGGCGCAGATATTCGAGATGGCGCGCCAGCACTTCCTCCTCGAAGAGCAGGTCCTCGCGCAATATGGCTATGAGGAGCTGGCGGCCCATCGCCAGGAGCACCAGCATCTGCTGAAAAAAGCCGGTCAGCTGATGGCGGCCGCACAGGCGGGCACCCTTGGCAACGACGCCCTGCTCAACTTCATCATCCAGGAGCTGGTCGTGGGTCACATGAGCCAGGCGGATCGCCGTTATTTCCCCCTGATGAAAACCTGCGATGCCCGCGAGGCGGTGTGATACCCGAAAACAGGGGGCACGTGCCCCCTGTGTTTACCTCTGACTTCGGCGAACGAGCAGGCTGTAGTAGAGCAGCGGGATCACCACCAGGGTGAGCAGGGTGGAAACCAGGATCCCGAAGATAAGGCTGATGGCGAGGCCATTGAAGATGGGGTCATCCAGGATGAAAAGCGCCCCTATCATGGCCGCCAGCGCCGTCAGCATGATGGGTTTGGCTCGCACCTGCGCCGCCTCGATCACCGCCTGCTCGAACGCCATGCCACTCGCCCGCTGCTGCTCGATGAAATCCACCAGCAGGATGCTGTTGCGCACGATGATCCCGGCCAGCGCAATCATCCCGATCATCGAGGTGGCGGTGAACTGGGCCCCCAGCAGGGCGTGACCCGGCATCACCCCGATGAGGGTGAGCGGAATGGGGGCCATGATGATGAGCGGCACCAGATAGGAGCGGAACTGGGCCACCACCAGCAGGTAGATGAGGATCATCCCCACCCCGTAGGCCAGCCCCATGTCGCGGAAGGTCTCGTAGGTTATCTTCCACTCCCCGTCCCACAAGAGGGCCACCTCCCCCAGCTTGTCGGGCTGATGCACGTAATACTGTGGCAGCGAGATGTCGGCACCGGCGGCAAACATGCCGTAGAGCGGGCTGTCGGCATGGCCGCCCATGTCAGCCACCACCATCACCATGGGCTGCATGTTCTTGTGCATGAGGTAGCTGGGGGCGACCTCGTCACGACGGCTCACCAGCTCGGAGACCCGCACCAGCTGGCCGCTCTGGCTGCGCACCTTGAGGGCCAGGATGCCGGTCAGGTCCCGCTTGTCACCGGGGGCGAGCTCGATGCGGATCGGCACCGGATACTTGGCGCCTTGCCCCTGCAGCCAGCTGGCATCCTGATAACCCACGCCCCCGTTGAGGGTCGCCACCAGATCCCCGAGATCGACCCCGAGCAGGGCCGCCTGGGCGCGATCCACCACCAGCCGCCACTTGGGCTGGGGGTCGGTCAGATAGATGTCCACGTCCACCAGATCCGCCGTGGCCACAAAGCGGGCCTGTACGGCTCGGGCAGCGGCTTCACGGGCGGCCTGCGTCGGGCCATACACTTCCGCGACGATGGGTGACCAGACAGGCGGTCCCGGGGGCACCTCCACCACCTTGAGATTGCCCCCTGCCGCACTGGCGATGGCCTGCAAGGGCGCACGCACCGACCGGGCAATCTCGTGACTGCTGCGATCCCGTTCATGCTTGTCCACCAGATTGACCTGAATATCCCCCACGTTGGCGCCGCTGCGGATGAAGTAGTGGCGCACCAGCCCGTTGAAGTTGATGGGGGCGGCGGTGCCGGCGTAGATCTGGTAATCCTTCACCTCGGGCACCCTGGCGAGCTCCCGCCCCACCGCCAGCAGGGTGCGCTCGGTCTGCTCCAGGGTCGCCCCCTCCGGCATGTCGAGCACCAGCTGGAATTCAGACTTGTTGTCAAAGGGGAGCATCTTGAGCACCACCCACTGCACCACGGGCATGACGGCCGCCCCCGCCACCAGCAGCAGAATGACCAGCCAAAGCTTATGTCTCGCTCTTTTGGCACCCGCCCCCATCAGGAAGGGGGTCATCAGCCGGTGAAAGAGCCCGGCCTTGGCCTCCCCGTGGGCGACATGCCCCTCGCGCTTGAGCAGGTGATTGGCCAGCCAGGGGGAGAAGATGAAGGCCACCAGCAGGGAGATGAGCATCCCCATGCTGGCATTGATGGGGATGGGGCTCATGTAGGGGCCCATCAGGCCGCTGACGAAGGCCATGGGCAGCAGGGCCGCGATGACGGTCAGGGTCGCCAGTATGGTCGGCCCCCCCACCTCGTCCACCGCGCCCGGAATGAGATCCTTGAGCGACCCCTTGCCCAGGCCGCGATGGCGGTGGATGTTCTCCACCACGACGATGGCGTCATCCACCAGGATGCCGATGGAGAAGATCAGCGCAAAGAGGGACACCCGGTTGAGGGTAAAGCCCCATGCCCAGGAGGCGAACAGGGTCAGTGCGAGGGTGATGACGATGGCGACCCCCACCACCAGCGCCTCGCGCCACCCCATGCTCACCAGCACCAGCAATACCACCGCCGTGGTGGCAAAGATGAGCTTGCCGATGAGGGTGTTGGATTTGGTCTCGGCGGTGACGCCGTAGTCACGGGTCACCGTCACCTCGACGCCAGCCGGGATGAGCCGGTTCCTGAGGCTCTCGACCCGTGCCTCCACCCGCTTGGCCACCTCCACCGCGTTCTGCCCCGGCTGCTTGCCGATGGCCAGGGTCACCGCCGGGTAGCTGGCTTGCCCCTGCCCCATCCAGCTTCGCTGGACCGGGGTCTCTTCCCCAAGCCCCACCCGGGCCACCTCACCGAGATAGACGGGCTTGCCGTCGTGCAACCCTACCACCAGCTCCCGGGCCTCCTGTTCGCTTTGCAGGAACTGCCCCACCTGCACCTTGATCTCCCGGTTATCCTGCACCACGGCCTGTTCGCTGCCTACCCGGTTGGCGGCAGAGAGACGCTGGCTCAGCTCGCCCCAGCTGATGCCATGGGCGCTGAGGGCCGCCGGATCCGGCATCACCCGCAGCACGGCGCGCTGGCCCCCCAGGCTGTAGATGTCCCGGGTACCGGGAATGCGCTTGAGTTCGGTCTCCAGCTCGTGGGCGACCCGGGTCAGATCGGGGGCCCCCAGTTGCTTGCTCCAGAGGGTCAGACTGACGATGGGAACATCATCGATCCCCCGGGGTTTTACCAGTGGCTGACCCACCCCCAGCCCCTGTGGCAGCCAGTCTCGATGGGAGTCGAGCTGGTTGTTGAGATCGACGATGGCCTGCTCGCGACTCACCCCCACCTTGAATACCACCACCAGCAGGGCGCCATCGGGTTGGGAAAAAGAGTAGAGGGTATCTATGCCCTTTATCTGGGAGACCACCTGCTCGGCAGGGGTGGTGACGAGGGATTCCACCTCTGCCGGGCTGGCCCCCGGGAAGGGAATGTAGACGTCGGCGAAGGTGACATCGATCTGGGGCTCCTCCTCCTTGGGGGTCACCAGCACGGCAAAGAGGCCGAGCAAGAGCCCCACCAGCGCCAGCAGCGGGGTGATGGCCGAGCCCTGAAACAGGGCCGCCAGCCGACCCGCCAGCCCCAGGCGGCCATGGTTGCCGTTCAGCTCGCTACTCATGGGGCACCTCCTGTTGACGGCTCCAGGCATCGGGGGCCAGGGTGTCACCGCCCTTGAGACCCGCCAGGACCTCGCACAGCCCAGCCTCGCAGTGGCCGACCCGCACCGGGGTCAGGGCCCATCCCTCCCCCTCTTTGAGGTAGACACCGTTGAACTCCCCCTGCCGCAGCAGGGCGGGCTCCGGCACTTGCAACACCTGACGCTCACCCTGTTTGAGCTGCACCTTGAGCCACATGCCGGGCAGCACCCCTGTCGTGTTCGGCGGCAGATCGAGGCGCAGCCGGAAACTGTGGCTCTGGCTGTCGGCGTAGTTGAAGCGGGTCAGCTTGACGGGAGTCACGGCCTTGCCACCGGGCAGCAGCACCTGCACATCCGACGGCTGGCCGGCGAGAGCCAGCGCGGACTGGGGCAGCTCCAGCTCCACCCTCAGCTCGCCCAGAGAGAAACCGGATAGCAGCGGCGTACCGGGGGCCACCGTCTCCCCCAGCTCCACCAGCCGCCTGGTCACCACCCCGGCGTAGGGGGCGAGGATACGGGTATAGCCGTAGGCTTCCCGGGCCTGGATGAGGGCGGCCTCGGCGGCATTGACCTCGGCGCGGGCGGCCCGATCCGTTGCCTGGGCGTTGTCGAGCTGGGCCCGGGTGATCACCCCCTTGGCGATGAGGGCCTGATAACGGGTGAGCTGGCGCTCGGCCTCCACCTGCTGGGCCTGGGCCCTGGCCACCCGCGCCTCGGCGCCGGTCACGGCGGCAGACTGCTCCTTGCCGCTTATCTCGAGCAGGGGCTGCCCGGCCTGTACCTCGTCGTTCACATCCACCAGCATGCGGGAGACCCGGCCACTGGTCTGGGCCGCGACCGTCCCCTGATGAATGGCGCTCACGGTACCGCTCAGGGTGAGCCAGTCGGTGACGCGCTGCGGGGTCAGCGTCAGCGACCCCTTGGCCTCCTCGGCCGCCACCAGGGTGGATGTCATGACCAGCAGGGTGGTCACCAGCAACCGGATTGTGTTCATCATGATTCTCCTTCCCTGGCTCATGGGCACCTTGAAAACTCAGGCAATACGGTGCTGGCGAGCCTTCTCCAGCACCCTGTTCCAGACCTTGTCCACCAGCAGGATCCCGGCCGCCATGGCCCCGATGAACAACAATATCATGGGCTGTCCGCTGGAAATGAGACTCAAGGCAGGCCCTGGACAGATGCCGACCAGGCCCCAACCGATCCCGAACAGTGCGGCCCCGCCAATCAGGCGGCGATCCAGCACGGGAGCGGGAACCCGGGCCATGGGTTCCCCCAGCAGGCTCAGACGACGGGGCTTCACCAGCAGGAAGTAGCCCGGCATGAAGACAGCCAGAGCGCCCCCCATCACGAAGGCCAGGCTGGGATCCCAGGCACCGGCCAGATCGAGAAACCCGGTGACCCGCGCCGGATCCATCATCCCGGAGAGGGCCATTCCCAGCCCGAACAACAGACCCGCAAACACACTCGTCAGCAATTTCATGGCAATCAACCCGTCAAAACATGTGGTGAGTAAAGAACACGGTCGCCACGCCCATCCCCATAAAGGTGAGCGTCGCCACCACGGAGCGCGTCGACAGCCGCCCCATGCCGCAGATACCGTGACCGCTGGTGCAGCCATTGCCAAGACGGGTGCCGATGCCCACCAGCAGGCCGGCCAGCAGCACCACGGGCCAGCCGGGCAAGGCATCAAAGGCGGGCATGGTGGCCCAACCCAGGGTCAGCGCCAGCCAGGCCCCCAGTCCCAATCCCAGCAGAAACAGCACCCGCCAGGGGGTCTTGTACTGCATTGCACCGGCCAGAATGCCGCTGATCCCGGCCACCCGGCCGTTGAACAACATCAGGATCAGGGCCGAGAGCCCCGCCAGCATGCCGCCCCCCAACGAGAGCAGCCATTGGCTTTCCATCATCGAATTTCCTCATCTGAGTGACAAAAATGGGTTTGCAGCGCCGCCAGCACATCGGCCGCCGCCTCGCTCACCAGGGAGTAGTAGATCTGCTGGGAGACTTTGCGCGAGCGGACAAGGCCCTGGCGCTTCAATACCGACAGTTGCTGGGAGAAGGCCGACTGCCCGAGCTGGCTGTGGGCCAGCAGCTCCCCGACCCCCTTCTCCCCTTCCACCAGCTGGCAGAGCACCATCAGGCGTTCAGGATGAGCCAGCGCCTTGAGCAGGCCGGCGGCGGCAGTCGCATGTCGGTTCATCTCGTCGAAGTGGCTCATAAGATTAAATTAGCAATTGCTGATATTTGTTCTATTGTATAAAACAACTCTAAATTAGCAATCACTAAACAAAAAGGAGACGAGAAATGACCGTCGATAACGGAGTCAGAGTGGTCGCGGGTGGCATGTTGCTGCTGTCGCTGCTGCTCACGGCCTGGGTCCACCCGGGTTTTGTCTGGTTGAGCGTCTTTGTCGGGGTCAATCTGATCCAGAGCGCGTTCACCGGGGTCTGTCCCGCCGCCGCCGTGCTCAGGCGAATGGGGCTCAAATAGGCAGGCGGACATATTGGCTCACAGGAGCCGTGTAATAGAGCGGAGGCTCATTATGGCAACCATCATCATCATCGGGGCAGGGTTGGGGGGCATGTCGGCCGCCTACGAGCTCAAGGCCGAACTCGGCAAGCAGCACGACGTCATCCTGGTGAACGACAAACCTGACTTTGAATTCAACCCTTCGAACCCGTGGATTGCGGTCCGGTGGCGAGAGCGCAAGGATATCTCCCTCCCCATAGAGCCTCATGTGAAGAAGAAGGGGATCCGCTTCATCCACGCCGCCCTGACCGGGTTGCAACCCCTCGAACAGCAGATCCGCCTCTCCGATGGCCAGCACCTGCACTACGACTTTCTGGTGCTCTGCACCGGCCCCGCACTCGCCTTTGAAGAGGTGCAGGGAGCAGGCCCGACGGCGGGCGGCACCGCCAGCGTCTGCACCCTCTCCCACGCAGAGGAGTGCCTGCACAGTGTCAACGGGCTGCTCGACGAACCGGGGCCGGTGATCGTCGGTGCCATGCCCGGCGCCTCCTGCTTCGGCCCGGCCTACGAATACGCCTTCATCCTCGATCGCCACCTGCGCGACAAGAAGGTGAGAAAGGACGTGCCCATGACCTTCGTCACCAGCGAACCCTACATCGGTCACCTCGGCCTCAACGGCGTGGGGGATTCCAAGGGCATGCTGGAGAGCGAGCTGCGCATGCGCGACATGCAATGGATCTGCAATGCCCGCACCGTGGCGGCCAGGGATGGGGTGATGACGGTGGAGGAGCTGGATGAAGATGGCAACGTCAAGCGCACCCACAGCCTCCCCTACAAGCATGCCATGATGCTGCCCGCCTTCGCCGGCATCAGCCCCCTGCGGGGCCTCGAGGGGCTGGTCAATCCCCGCGGGTTCGTCATCGTCGACGAACACCAGCGCAACCCTGTCTTCCCGCAGATTTACGCCGCCGGGGTCTGCATCGCCATCCCGCCCCAGCACAAGACGCCGGTACCGACCGGGGTGCCCAAGACCGGCTACATGATTGAGGCCATGGTGCGCACCTTGAGCCACAACATCAAGGCGGAGCTGGACGGCCAGCCCCCGGTCACCCGGGCGGTGTGGAATGCCATCTGTCTGGCGGACATGGGGGACACAGGGGCCGCCTTCGTGGCCATGCCGCAGATCCCGCCGCGCAACGTCGCCTGGTTCAAGAAAGGGAAGTGGGTCCACCTGGCCAAGATAGCGTTCGAGAAGTATTTCCTGCACAAGATGCAGGTAGGCGACACCGAACCCATCTATGAAAAACTGATGCTCAAATACCTGGGCATCGACAAGACCCGGTAACCCCCCAAGGGCCCGCCGGTGAAGGGAAGAGGGCTCCCTTCACCGGCGCTTTCATCTCTTTTTAATTATGTTTCAATATGTTGCTATCAAAGGCTCGGGGTTTACCCAGGCAGCCGTATCGGCTACCATGTCGCCTCTTTATCACTAGCGGAGACCATCGGTGGGCAACTCATCAAGTGACAGACGCACGCCGACCCTCGTCGTCGGCCCCCTGGTCGCGAGCTAGCCGCAGGTTATTCTCTGCCGCGACTCGCCACCCTGCGAGAAGTGGATCCCTCTTTTCCCCGCTTTTCACACTTGACGTCAGGTGACGCGGACTCATCCCCCGACACCTTGCCTGCATAGTTTCTGCTTCCCAAAAGGAGGCTGCTATGCGCTTGATTTCAAACAACCCTGTCGCTGACAAATCCCCTTCCCTGCTGAGCAGACTGGGACGGGGCCTGCGACCACTCTGGCAACGTGGCAGACGGCGTCAGCACCTCTATCGGCTGCACATCCGCTGCGAAGACAGAGCCGACATGGAGCAGGTGCTGGCCGCGGTGAGCCACACCCTGCAACCGGCCGGACTCAGTCCTCTGCAGTCCATGCAGCCCGGGCGCGGTGAAGGCCGCGTGCTGGTGCTGAGCCTCTACTGCACGCCGCCCCAGCGCCGCTATCTGGTGCAGTTCATCCACCAGGTCGGGGCTGTCCACCCGGTACGCTGGGAACTGCGCCCCCGCGCCGGGGACGACGCCACCACCAGCCATTGACCCTCGAATGAGGCGGGTCCTTCCCGGGCAACCGTGAAGGGCCTGTACCCTGTTCTGCGCCATCCCGCTCCGTCAGGAGGCGGGTCGCGCCCTTGCATTCACCACGATGTCGACCTTGCCCCCCGTCTCTCACGCAACCCGGGGGCGAAGGCTGGTCGGCATCCCCAGAAGGAGACCCTTCATGAGAATGTGGCAACAACTCGATTTTCTCGCCCTGCTCGACACCCTGTCCAGCCTGCTGCTCGCCTTCGTGCTGGGCTGCCTGGTCGGCCTGGAGCGCCAGTACCGCCAGCGCACCGCCGGCCTTCGCACCAACGTGCTGGTCGCCGTGGGGGCGGCCCTGTTCGTCAACCTGGCCCAGCGCATCTATGACCTGCATGGCGGCAGTTACGGGGTCGTCCACGTGGTGGCCTACATCGTCTCCGGCATCGGTTTTCTCGGCGCTGGCGTCATCATGCGGGAATCCGGCAACATCCGGGGCATCAACACAGCGGCCACCCTGTGGGGTGTGGCTGCGGTCGGGGCCGCCTGCGGCGCCGGGTTCGCCCTGGAGGCCATCCTCGGCGCCCTCTTCGTGCTGGCCGCCAACACTCTGCTGCGCCCCCTGGTCAACCAGATAAACCGTGACCCGGTGGACAACATGGACACCGAAGTGACCTATCACGTGACCGCTCTCATCGGCCGCGCTCACCAGAAGGAGGTGCTGCCCTGGCTCGAGCAGATGCTGGAGCAGGCCCACTACCCCCTGAGCGAGCTCGACATCACCCCCTTCGGCGATCAGGATCTCGAGATCTCGGCGGTGCTGCTCGCCACCGCCATCGATGGCACCAAGCTCGATGCCCTGATGAACACGCTCGGGGAGCACCCTCACATCAAGCAGATCTTCTGGCGGGCCAGCATCACCGATTGACGCCCTCATACCAGACGCAGCACAAAAAGCCCCGCCGGATCCGGCGGGGCTTTTTCACAGGAAAGGGAAGCCGTGTGCCTAACGGCGGCTGCGCCAGCGCACCCTGGGGTTGATGACCTGGGCGGTCTGGGCTGGGGGATTGCCCGCGATGAGTTGCTGCATCATCTCGAAGGCGGCCCGGGCCAGGGCCGGGCAATCCTGGGCCACGGAATCGATGCGCATGGGGATGCAGTCGAGCAGATCGTGATCGTCGAACGTACACAGGCGCATGCCGGTCTCCATCAGTTCCGCCTCGTTGAGGTAGCGCAGCACCCCCTCCAGCAGGGTGAAAGAGGCGGTAAAAAGCCCCTTCGGCGGCGCCCCGAGTTCGTCCACCAGCTCAGACATCAGCTGATAACCCGAGCTCGGCTGGTAGTCACGGTGGCGGACCCGGTCTGAAGTGGCCTCCAGCCCGGCCCGGTGCAATCCGAGCTCGTAACCCGCCAGCCGGTGGCGGCTGGGGGAGAGATCCAGCAGACCTCCGAAGTAGTAGATCTCCTCCCCGCAATCCTGGGTCATGTCCTGCACCAGCTCGGCGGTGGCCTTGCAGGCGTCCGAGATCACCATGGGCAGGCGCGACTCACCGATGTGGCGGTCGAGCTGCACCACCGGCAAGCGGTCGTGGATGCGGGCATAGATGTCGTCACTGTGGCCGCTGGAGGCGACGATGAGGCCATCCACCTGACGGCTGATGAGGTTGTCCACCACCCGCTGCTCCAGGGTGGGATCATCCTCGGAGCAGGCGATGAGCAGCTGGATCCCCGCCTCCCGACAGCGGGCCTCCAGGGCACGGGCGATGCTGGCGAAGCCGAAGTTGGTGAGGTCGGGGATGACCAGCCCCCAAGTGTAGCTGCGCACCTCCCGCAGGGAGCGGGCGTGGATGCTCGGCTGATAGTGGCACTCGTCCGCCACCGCCTGGATCCGCTTGCGGGTATCGTCGGCGATGCGGTATTCCGCACTCTTGCCGTTGAGCACCAGACTGGCGGTGGCCTTGGAGACCCCCGCAAGCGTGGCTATCTGGGCAATCGTGATCCGTTTCTTCTTCTCCACCTGACCTCCCGGCACACTGAGACCGGGCTATTGTACTAGGCAGGTCGCCAGCGGCCAGTGATCGAGGCAAATTTTGCTGCCATCACCGTCACAACGTGCGGAAAGTACTGGGTTTTCGCCGGGGAAGTAACGGGTCGACAAGCTCTGGCGCCCGCCATCGACGAAGCACTCCAGGCTGGAGCGGTCACACAAGACGGTGATCTTGCCCCCAAGCCAGGGGGCGCTTCGCTCCTCCCACTCCCCGCTCTGCCAGTTCTGGCGCCGCAGGACAAGACGCCCCGGCTGCCACACCAGCTCGACCACGGCCCCGAACCCGAGGCGCCCTTCACCGCACAGCGCCAGATCGAGCCAGGCCGAGTCGATGGCCAGGGCAGGCAGCTCGCCCGGCGCCCCCTCGAAGCGGGTCTGCTCCCCTTTCAGGGCGCCCAGCTCAGCCACCGGCCGCTGGCAGAGCCACTCATCCTGCCAGAACAGCTCCCGCGGGCAGCTCATCTGGTGGATCCAGCCGTGCTCGAGAGTGGGCTGGCTCATCTCGTTCTCCTCCGGCAAGCCCAGCCAGCCGAACAGCAGGCGCCGCCCCTGGCTGTCCTGGGTAGTCTGGGGGGCATAGAACTCGAATCCCCTGTCCAGCTCGTGGAAAGCCCCGTGGGCGAAGTGCATCCCGTCGAAGTCACCCGCCAGCCAGCCGCACTGGTAGAGGTTGCGATAATCCTCTCCCTGCGGGGCAATCCCCTGCGGGCAGCTGATCAGCACATGGCGATCTCCCAGGGGGAAGAGGTCCGGACACTCCCACATGTAGCCAAACTCCCCGAGACCGCCGCGCCCGCTGCCGGCGATGGGGCCCACCAGCGTCCAGGCATCCAGGGTATCACCGCGATAGAGCAGCACCTCACCCCGATCGTCCAGGGTGCGGGCCCCCAGCACCATCAGCCACTGCCGACCGTCGTGCCACACCTTGGGGTCGCGCACATGGCCGCTGTAGCCTGCGGGCAGGTCCAGCACGGGTCCCAGCTTGGCAAAGCCCCCCTCACCGTCGGCGCGGGCCAGACACTGGTAGGCGGTGCGGCTGCCGTCCGGGTATTTGACGTTGCCGGTGTAGATAAGGGTCAGACTCCCCTGCTCGTCGCTCACCGCCGAGCCCGAATAGCAGCCGTGGCTCTCATAGGCCTCGGTGGGCAGCAGCGCCACCGGCTCGTGCTGCCAGTGCAGCAGATCGGTGGAGGTGACATGCCCCCAGCCCTTGTTGCGGTGCTCGCAACCGAGCGGGTTCCACTGGTAGAAAAGATGGTAGCGCCCGTCGTGCTCGATGAAGCCGTTGGGATCGTTGAGCAGCCCCACCGGGGCTGCCAGATGCCAGCGGGGCCGATGGGAATCGGCCGCCGCCTTGAGCTGTCCGGCCAGCAGGGACCGGACAACCTGGTTCAGGAGATGGCTTTCCTTCATCACTCCACCTTGTACTTGAGCAGGTAGGAGGCGGCGAAAGCGGCGCCAAAGGCGATCACCAGACCGATGACGTAGTGGATGAGGCTCATGGGCTGGACGATGGCCATGCCCGGGATACCGGTCAGGCCCACCGCCGTCATGCCGACCTTGGCCGCCACCACGTAGGCGCCGCCGCAGGCCCCGCCGAACAGACCGGCCAAGAAGGGCTTGATGTAGCGCAGGTTGACCCCGAAGATCGCCGCCTCGGTGATGCCGAGCAGGCAGGACATGGCCGCCGGCACCGTGATGGCCTTGATCTTCACATCGCGGGTCTTGAAGTAGACCGCGAGGCAAGCCCCACCCTGGGCCACGTTGGCCATGGCCCAGATGGGCAGCAGGAAGTTGACGCCGATGGCAGGGTTGGCCAGCAGCCCCGCCTCGATGGCGTGGAAGCTGTGGTGGATGCCGGTGATGACGATAAGGGAATAAGTCCCGCCAAACACCAGACCCGCCAGCCAGCCTGCCTGCTCATAGAGGGCGCTCAGACCGAACGAGATGCCGTCCCCCAGCACCCGCCCGGCGGGGCCGATGAAAAGCAGCGCCACGAAGCCGGTGATGATGACGGTCAAAAACGGGGTGAGGATGAGATCCAGGGCGTCAGGGATGCGCTTGCGCAGCTGCTTCTCCAGGTGGGACATGAACCAGACCGCCAGGAGCACCGGGAAGACAGTGCCCTGATAGCCTATCATGGCGACATCCAGGCCGAAGAAGTCCATGGTCTTGAAGCCCCCGGCAACGCCCCAGGCGTTGGTCAGGGCCGGGTGGGTAAGAATGCCGCCCAGCGTCGCCCCGAGGTACGGATTGCCGCCAAATTCCCGCGCCGCCGTAAAACCGATGAGGATCGGCAGGATGATGAAGGCTGCCGAGCTGAACATGTCGAGCATGACGAACAGGGCGCTGTCGGCGTTGACCCAGCCGTAGGTGCGCACCATGCCGAGCAGCCCCATCAGCAGGCCGGAGGCGACGATGGCCGGAATGATGGGCACGAAGATGTTGGAGAGGGTCCGCGCCAGACGCTGGGCCACGTTGAGCTTGGCCGTCGCCATGTCGGTCAGCTCCGCCTTGCTGGCGGTGCCGGTCCCGGTCAGGGTGACGAACTCCGCATAGACCTTGTTGACCAGGCCGGTGCCGAAAATGACCTGGATCTGGCCGGCGTTGCTGAAGCACCCCTTGACCCCCTCCAGCTTGTCGATGGCGGCCTTGTTCACCTTGCTGTCGTCCGCCAGCACCAGCCGCAGCCGGGTGGCGCAGTGGGCGGCGCTGACGATGTTCTCCCTGCCCCCGAGCAGGGGCACCAGATCCTGGGCTATCGCACTGATATTCATATTCTTCCTCTTATGACCCGCCACGCTGGCGGGCCCTTGTCACATGAGAGTAGGGGCTGTCGAGCCGGGCTTCTAGCCGCAGATCAACAGCCGTCTGCGCCTGATCGCAAAAATTCATCCAGCCGGGTGCGGGTGGGCAGTGCCGTCATCGCCCCCTTGGCGGTGGTGGCGAGCGCGCCGCAGCCGTGGGCCTGAGCCAGAATGGCGGGCAGCTCGGCCAGCGTCGGCTGCGAGGTCCGTTCGGCCAAGGCCGCCAGCAGCCCGGCGACGAAGGCATCCCCCGCCCCCGTGGTATCGAGTGGCGTCACCTTGGGCCCCACCCACTCCAGCAACTCGCCACCCAGACGGGCCACCACGCCCCCCGCTCCCCGGGTCACCAGCACCAGTGCCGGGCCTGAAAGAGTGGCAAGCCCCGCCGCCAGATCGTCCAGACCGCTCAGCAGTTGCAGCTCCTCCACCGAGAGCTTGACCACGTCTGCAAGGGCCATGGCCTCGCGCACCACGGGCAGCATCTCGGCAGGGTTGCCCCACACCTCTGGCCTCAGGTTGGGGTCGAAGCAGACCCGCCCCCCGACGGCACGGATGGTCGCCATGGCTTGCAGACAACTGCTGCGCACCGGCTCGTTGGCGAGCGCAATGGAGCAGGTCAGCAGCCACTGCCCGGCCTGGAAGACCGGCAGATCGGCATGGCTCAGGAACTGATCGGCACTGGGGCGCACCATGAAGGTGAAGCTGCGCTCCCCCGCCTCATCGAGATCCACCAGTACCGTGCTGGTGCGATGGGCCGGATCCAGGATCAGGTGGCGAATGTCGACCCCCTCCCTGGCCAGGGTCTCCCCCATGAAGCGGCCGAAGGGATCCGCGCCGACCCGGCCAATGAAAGCCGACTCCCCGCCGAGCCGAGCAACGCCCACCGCCACGTTGGCCGGTGCGCCACCCGGACACTTGAGGTAGTGCTGCTCCCCTTCCGGGATCAAGTCCACTACCGCATCCCCCATTACCCACACACGATTCGTCACCTTGTTGCTACTCCACTGCTGCACAGGATTTGCCGGGGTCAGCCCCGGGTTCTGGGTCCGCATTATCAGCTAAACCGTTTTAGCTAACCAACAGATCCCGGGGCCGCCTGCCATTTTTGTGATCGGGATAACGAACTAGAACCAGGTTTCCATCTGCACGCCAAAGTTCCACTCGCCCCCGGCGGTGAAGTTGCTCTGGCCCATGGCATCGGAGCTGGCGTAGTTGTCGAGCTCGGAGGACCAGTCCATCCAGGTGGCGAACACCCGAAGCTCGGGCCGCTCGAAGAAGCCGGCGGTCTGCGCCTTGAAGGTCGGCGCGAAGGTGAGCTTGGTGAAATCGCCGCTCACCGCCTGACGACCCTTGTAGCCCTTGGGATCGAGGTCCATGTACTGCCAGGTCGCCTCGTAGACCAGCTCGACGTTCTGGCTCAGCACCTGGGCCAGGCGGCCATTGAGGGTCACCCAGCGGTACTCGTCCCCTTTCACGTAACGATCCTGGCTGTGCTCGGCCAGCAGGGCCGGGGCCACACGCCAGCGGGGCGCAAGATCGGTGGCGCCAAACACGGCGACCCGCACCGCATCGGCATCCGGCAGCAGCTCGCTGTCGGAGCCCAGCCCCTTGAGCTCGGCACCCAGACCGTGGCCATACAGCACCGCCGCCTTGGAGAAACCGGGGTTGATGCCAAAGAAGCTGTCGGCGTGGTAGGCCACCAGGGTGTGGGCCCCCTTGTTCGCCGCTTCGCTGCCCGTGCCGCCGTCGTTGATGCGCGCCTCGTTATCCTTGGCGGAGAGGCCGTTCAGCATCCACTGCCAGTTGCCAACGCGGTTGTTCATGGTGAGGATGTAGCTCTCGATGTCGGAGAGACCGCTCGCGCTGATGTCGCCGTAGTCGCGCCCGTAGAGGGAGAAGTTCGCCTTCCAGCTGTCGGCCAGCTGCACGTCGTAGACGCCGCCGCCGGTACCGGCCAGGAAGACCACGTCCGAGTCGAGCCAGTGGATGTCGAAGTTGTCCCGGTCAAAGCGCTTGCCCGCCCAGAGCACCGAGTGCTGGAAAGGACCGCTGAAGCTCGCCAGATCGCCGATTTCGGCAAACACCTGGCGGGTATTGAGGCTGGAATCGCTGGCGGTCCAGTCGTTGCTGGTCTCCACCCCGTCCGCCAGCATCAGCTTGTAGCGGGCCCAGCTGCCATCGTCGAAGGTCTGGGTCTTCAGCAGGTTGGCCTCCATGTAGGTGTCATCCTCGTTGCCAAGGCGACCCACGGCGCCGCCCACCGAGCCGGCCGGGGTGATGTAGGGGCCGCCGCGGCCACCATTGCCGTTGCCGTTCACCAGCAGGCCCGAGCGGGCATAGCCGTGGAACTCGAAGCCCTGGGCCCCGGCGGTCTGCTTGTCCACCTTCTCGCTCTGGGCCTTGGCCACCACGGCCGTCTCGCGGGCTTCGTTTGCCTTGCTCTGGGCCTCATCGGCCCGCGCTTCGGCAGCGGTGGCGCGCGCCTCGGCTGCCTGCACCCGCGCCTCCAGCGCCGCCAGACGAGCCTCGATACCACCATCCGCCGCCCACAGCGGGCTGCTCATTCCCAATCCCAGCGCCACGGCCAGCGCCAACTTGCTCTTGAACATCGTCATCGTCCTCACCTGTCTTCTGTCGCCCGTCCGGGCTCTGTTGTTGTTGACGAGCCGAGGATAGCTAAACCGCTTTAGCTGACTCAATATGCCAGCTAAACCGTTTCAGCAGGAGTGTGAGCGGGATAACATTTGTACAGGAGGAATTGGTGGAAGTTGTGAGGAGGATCCCTCATCGGGATCCACTCAATAAGGGGGGATCCAGGCCAGATGGCGGGCAAAAAAAAAGCCGGCACATCCGTGCCGGCTTGGGTAACGCGGGTCGCGTTTATTTGGTCAGGTCGTCGAAGAAGCGTTTCACCCCTTCGAAGAAGCCTTCGGATTTCGGCTTGTGAGTCTTGGCAGCGGCGCCGCTGAAGGAGTCGTCCAGCTGGCGCAGCAGATCTTTCTGGGTCTCGGTCAGCTTGACCGGAGTCTCGATCACCACCTTGCACATCAGATCCCCCACCTGGCCGGAGCGCACGGACTTGACGCCCTTGCCCCGCAGGCGGAACAGCTTGCCGGTCTGGGTCTCCGGGGTCACCTTGAGCTTGACCCGGCCATCCAGGGTCGGCACTTCAATCTCGCCGCCGAGCGCTGCGGTGGTGAAGCTGATGGGCACTTCGCAGTAGAGGTCGTTGCCGTCACGGACGAAGATCTCGTGCTCGCGCACGTGAACCTGTACGTACAGATCCCCCGCCGATGCGCCGGTTTCCCCCGCTTCCCCTTCGCCGGAGAGACGGATGCGATCCCCGGTATCGACCCCGGCCGGGATCTTGACCGACAGGGTCTTGGTCTTCTGGTAGCGCCCTTCCCCATGGCACTTGCGGCACGGATCCTTGATGATCTTGCCGCGACCGTGACAGTGGGGGCAGGGCTGCTGCACCGCGAAGAAGCCCTGGCGCATCTGCACCTGGCCGGAGCCGTGGCAGGTGGGGCAGGTCTGGGCCTGGCTGCCGGTATGGGCACCGGAGCCGTTGCACACTTCGCAGTGGACCTGGGTCGGGATCTTGATCTCCTTGGAGACCCCACGCACCGCCTCTTCCAGCGTCAGCTCCATGTTGTAGCGCAGATCGGCGCCACGGGCTGGGCCGCGACGACCGCCCCCGCGACCACCGAAGATGTCGCCAAACACGTCGCCGAAGATGTCGCCGAAATCGGCACCACCGCCAAAGCCGCCGTGGCCGCCACCCTGGCTCGGATCCACCCCGGCATGACCGTACTGGTCATAACGGGCACGCAGGTTCTCGTCGGTCAGGACCTCGTAGGCTTCCTTGACCTCTTTGAACTTCTCTTCAGCCCCGGCATCACCCTGGTTGCGATCCGGGTGATACTTCATGGCCAGACGCTTGTACGCCTTCTTGATCTCGCGCTCGTCGGCACCTTTCGACACCCCGAGCACTTCGTAGAAATCGCGCTTCGACATACTCATCCTGTTGCTATATCAGCAGTTACGCAGACGGGCGTTGGTTACCCAACGCCCGTGAATTCATGGACTCAAGTCGATGGGCGAAGCGGACTTCGCCCATCCGGGTCGGGCTTACTTCTTGTCGTCTTTCACTTCTTCGAACTCGGCGTCGACCACGTCGTCGTCAGCCTTGGCAGAAGAGGAGGACTGACCGGCGTCAGCACCGGCGGCGCCTTGCGCCTGAGCCTGCTGCTGGGCAATTTCCATCAGCTTCTGGGACGCTTCCAGCAGCGCTTGCTGCTTGGCTTCGATGGCAGCCTTGTCGTCACCCTTGATGGCGGATTCCAGCTCGCTCAGGGCAGTCTCGATCTTGGTCTTCTCGTCGGCAGGCAGGGCTTCACCGGCTTCGGTGACCTGCTTGCGCACGGAGTGGACCAGACCGTCAGCCTGGTTGCGGGCCTGCACCAGCTCTTCGAACTTCTTGTCCTCGGCCGCGTTGGCTTCGGCTTCGCGTACCATGCGTTCGATCTCGTCATCAGACAGACCGGAAGAGGCCTGGATGGTGATCTTCTGCTCCTTGTTGGTCTCCTTGTCTTTCGCGGAGACGTGCAGGATGCCGTTGGCGTCGATGTCGAAGGTCACTTCGATCTGCGGCAGACCACGCGGTGCCGGACGGATGCCTTCCAGGTTGAACTGGCCCAGGGACTTGTTGTCGCTGGCGCGCTTGCGCTCACCCTGCAGCACGTGAATGGTCACGGCAGACTGGTTGTCTTCGGCGGTGGAGAACACCTGGGACTTCTTGGTCGGAATGGTGGTGTTCTTCTCGATGAGCGCGGTCATCACGCTGCCCATGGTTTCGATCCCCAGGGAGAGCGGGGTCACGTCCAGCAGCAGTACGTCGGTCTTGTCACCGGACAGTACGGCACCCTGGATGGCAGCACCCATGGCCACGGCTTCGTCCGGGTTGACGTCTTTGCGCGGCTCTTTGCCGAAGAAGTCGGCCACGGTCTTCTGAACCAGCGGCATACGGGTCTGACCGCCCACCAGGATGACGTCGTCGATCTCGCCAACCGCCAGACCGGAGTCTTTCAGGGCGACACGAACCGGCTCCAGGGAGTCTTTCACCATGTCTTCCACCAGGGATTCCAGCTTGGCGCGGGTCACCTTGATGTTCATGTGCTTCGGACCGGTGGCATCCGCTGTGATGTACGGCAGGTTCACGTCGGTCTGCTGGGCAGAAGAGAGCTCGATCTTGGCTTTTTCGGCGGCATCTTTCAGACGCTGCAGAGCCAGCTGGTCGTTGCGCAGGTCGATGCCCTGCTCGCGCTTGAACTCGTCAACCAAGTAGTTGATGACGCGGTTGTCGAAGTCTTCACCACCCAGGTGGGTGTTACCGTTGGTTGCCAGCACTTCGAAAGTGGTTTCCCCTTCGACTTCGTCGATCTCGATGATGGAGATATCGAAGGTACCGCCACCCAGGTCGTATACGGCAACCTTGCGCTCACCCTTGACCTTGTTGACGCCGTAGGCGAAAGCCGCGGCAGTCGGTTCGTTGATGATGCGTTTTACATCCAGACCGGCGATGCGACCGGCATCCTTGGTGGCCTGACGCTGGGCGTCGTTGAAGTAGGCCGGTACGGTGATGACGGCTTCGGTCACCGGCTCGCCCAGGTAGTCCTCGGCGGTCTTCTTCATCTTTTTCAGCACTTCGGCAGAGATCTGCGGCGGTGCCATCTTCTTGCCTTTCACTTCAACCCAGGCGTCACCGTTGTCGGCCTTGGCGATGGCGTACGGCATGATTTTCAGGTCACGTTGTACTTCGTCATCTTCGAAACGACGGCCGATCAGACGCTTGATGGCGAACAGCGTGTTCTTCGGGTTGGTGATGGCTTGGCGCTTGGCCGGCTGACCAACCAGGATTTCGCCGTCATCGGCATAGGCAATGATGGACGGAGTAGTACGGTCGCCTTCCGCGTTCTCGATCACGCGAGCATGGTCGCCATCCAGAATAGCGACGCAGGAGTTGGTAGTACCCAGGTCAATACCGATGATTTTACCCATTTGACGAATCTCCAAATACTTTGAATAAACTGGCGAGGGGCTCGCCTTGATACGTTAACGGCTAGGTGGGGCCTGCCACTGTGGCTTTCAAGCTCCCGGCATCAAATTTTTTGTGCCGCCGTGGCCTTGCAACCTATATGGGGTCTCAAGTCGGCGCTTCAAGTCCGGCCCTGAAAAAACCTGCATACAGGCCACCTGACAGCCAAATGACGCCAGACACGTCTTTTGGCGCCACATCCAACAAAAAGCCCGCCAAGCGGCGGGCTTGGTGAGAACAGCGCGATCAGTCAGCGGACTTGGAGACCATCACCATGGCCGGGCGGATGACGCGGCCATTGAGCTCGTAGCCCTTCTGCATCACGGCGATCACGGTGTTCGGCGCCACGTCGGCACTGGGCACCATGCTCATGGCCTGGTGGGCATTGGGGTCGAACGGCTGGTTGGTCGGGTCCAGCGCCACCAGGCCGAACTTGGCCACGCCGCTCTGCATGGATTTCAGGGTCAGCTCGACCCCTTCAATCATCGGCTTGAGGGTGTCGTTTTCCTTGTCCGCCAGCTCGATGGCGCGCTCCAGGTTGTCCAGCACCGGCAAGAGCTCTGCGGCGAACTTCTCCAGTGCAAACTTGTGGGCTTTCTCCACGTCCTGAGCGGCACGGCGACGCAGGTTCTCCATCTCGGCGACGGCGCGGATGGCGCGCTCGCGCTCTTCCAGGGAAGCCTGCTGGGCCGCCTCCAGCTGGGCCTCCAGCTCGGCGATGCGGGCCTGCTCGGCTGTCACTTCACTGTCTACATCGGTCGGCTCGACTGGCTGGGCTTCCACTTGCTCCATCGCTTCAACCTTTTGTTCTTCGTGGCTCATGACATCTCCAATATTCAGGGGTTGCGTGTGAGGGTGGCTGGCGTTCAGACAAGCGACACGCGCCAGCAGACCCTGTGTTGGCGCTATTATGGGGACACAGCCCCGGCTTTCAAGGGGAAAAGGGCAGATCGGGCACAATGGCGCCCATCCGCGTGCCAGGCAGCCCCTTTTCGGGGTCGATTGCACCAACCGCCACGGAGGCAGACAAATCCCCGGCAAAGCGCGGTATACTCCCCCCAAGACTCTCCCAGACCCGATAACCTATGGATTCTCCGTTCAAAACCGTTGCCCTCATCGGCAAGCCCCATCACGAGGGGGCCAACCAGACCCTGACCGGCCTGTATCAGTACCTGACCAGCCGTGGCTTTCGCGTGCTGCTGGAGAGCCGGGTGGCCCATACCCTGGGGCTGCTCGGGGAGAACGTGATGGATCTGGTGCAGCTCGGCGAGCAGGCGGATCTCGCCATCGTCGTCGGCGGTGACGGCAACATGCTGGGGGCCGCCCGGGTGCTGTCACGGTTCGATGTGGCGGTGATCGGGGTGAACCGGGGCAACCTCGGCTTCCTGACCGATCTCTCGCCCCAGGATTATCTGCTGCCCCTGGAGCAGGTGCTCTCGGGTCACTTCAAGAGCGAGCATCGCTTCCTGCTGGAGGCCGCCGTCTATCGCCACGGGGAGCGCAAGTCGAGCAACCTCGCGGTCAACGAGGCGGTGCTTCACCCGGGCAAGATCGCCCACATGATCGAGTTCGAGGTCTACATCGACGGCAGCTTCATGTACAGCCAGCGCTCGGACGGCATCATTGTGGCGACACCCACCGGCTCCACCGCCTACTCCCTGTCGGCAGGGGGCGCCATTCTCACCCCCAAACTCAACGCCATCACGCTGGTGCCCATGTTCCCGCATACCCTGAGCAGCCGCCCCATCGTGCTGGATGCGGACAGCGAAGTGCGGCTGCTGGTCTCGCCGGACAACCAGGACGACGCCATGCAGGTGAGCTGCGACGGCCAGGTCACCCTGGCGGTCCACCCGGGAGACGAGATCCTCATCAAGAAGAGCAGCCACAAGCTTCATCTGGTGCATCCGCTGGATTACAGCTACTTCCACGTGCTGCGCAACAAGCTCGGTTGGGGCAGCAAGCTCTTCTAGCCAGGCACCACCGGTGGCGAGGGTCTACCCCTCGCTGCTTTCGACCAGCCGAGGCAGTGCCGGCTCGAATGCCAGATGCACCCCGTTTCGCCCCGCTTCCTTCACCCGGTACATGGCAGCATCGGCTTTGGTCAGCATCAGTGCCAGGTCAGCCTCGGCACTGGCGCACACGACCCCCATGCTCACCGTGACCCCCTCGCACGGCAGGCAGGCCCCCTGCCGGGAGCCCGTCTCTATCTGGCGGCGGATCCGGTCACAGATGTCGTGGGCCATCTGGCCGCTCACGCCTCCCATGATGATGGCGAACTCCTCGCCACCGATGCGCCCCACCAGATCATCCTTGCGTACCTCGGCCACCAGCACCCCGGCCACATAGCGAATGACCTCATCCCCGCAGCCGTGACCAAACTGGTCGTTGACCCGCTTGAAGTGATCGATGTCCAGGACCACCACGCAGCGCGTCTGGCCAGGCGTAGCCCCCTCTCCCTGCCTGAAGAGGCCGCGCCGATTAAGCACCCCGGTGAGGGGATCCCGCTCCGAGAGCGCCAGCAATGCCTCCTCCGTCTCCACATAGGCCACCAGAGGCAGCAGCAACACCGAGCCGATGGTCAGCACCATGTGCATGAAGAAGATGAGATCGAGCCAACCTCCGCCCCCCATCCGCCCTTCGACTCCCAGCAAGAGCAGCCCCCCCTGGCTCAGCAGGATGGTGAAATGCAGCAGGTAAATGAGCGCCACCGCATGGAGCACCCGCTTCTGTTGCCGGCCGAGAGAGACGATGAGGCAGGCGCACCACAGGTACAACATCGACTCCATCAGAGCCAGCACAATGCGCACGGGGGCGAGGCTGGACAACCCCAGATAGAGCAGCAGCAACACCGCCACGCCTCCCCCCACGGCACGGGGATGCCATGCGCGCTCGTAAAGCGCACAAAAACCGGCGAGCAACAGCAGGATGCTCATGAGCGAGACCAGGCCGCCGACCCGGATGCCCAGCGCCGGATGGCCGCCCAACACCCCCAGACTGAGCAGCAGGATGGAGAGGGAGAAGAGAAAAGCGGAGAGGGACCAGTACAGAAAGTTGCCTCGACCCGGCTTCAGGGAGTGGATGAACAGCATGATCAGCCCCGACATCAGGTTGATTGCCAGGGAGATCAGCAGCAGGGTCGGGGTATGGATCATCGTGACGCATCCTTGCGAAGAGGTCTGTGCACAGCCCAGGCTCAACCAGGACTGTTTCGAGTGTGTCTCAACCAGCTACTCACCACAAGAGAGCCCCTCAAGGTGGCTTCTCGCATCGCCTCAGCCCATGCCAGGTACGCAGGTTGATTTGCAGGCCATCTGATCGGCGTCACACCCATGCCGCGGCCTTGACATCCTTGCCCTCCCCCTGTTTCGCAAAAATCCTCCCTGCCCACTTTACTGTATATAAGACCAGTATATACTGGATGCATACACAGTAATGTTGACCCATACAGGATGAGACCATGCTGACCCAGCTGACCGTCAACAACTTCGCCATCGTCAAGTTTCTCGAGCTCGATCTGCAACCGGGGATGACCTGCATCACCGGGGAGACCGGGGCGGGCAAATCCATCGCCATCGATGCTCTGGGGCTGTGCCTGGGGGAGCGCGCCGAAGCCAGCATGGTGCGCCCGGGCAGCGACAAGACCGAGGTGAGTGCCCGCTTCCTGCTGGAGGGTAATCCTGCCGCCCGGGCCTGGCTCGCCACCAACGAGCTTGAAAATGACGGTGAGTGCATCGTCCGGCGGGTACTGTCTGCCGAGGGGCGCTCTCGCAGCTATATCAACGGGGTTCCCGTCCCCCTCGCCCAGCTCAGGAACCTGGGTCAACTGCTGGTCAATGTCCACGGTCAGCACGCTCACCAGATGCTGCTCAAACCCGATTACCAGCTCGCCCTGCTGGACGGCTACGCCGGTCATCATCTGCTCCTCGACGATGTTCGCCGTCACTACCAGCAGTGGCGCCAGTTGCAAAACGAGCTCAACCGGCTCAAGGCCGAGCAGCAGCAGCGGGAAGCCCGCCGTCAACTCATCGAATACCAGGTGCAGGAGCTGGATGAATTTGCCCTTCAGCCGGGAGAGTTTGAAGAGATTGAAGAGGAGCATCAGCGGCTCGCCAATGGCACCGAGCTGATGCAGGAGTGCGGGTATTGCCTCGATCTGCTCTATGACAATGAAGAGACCACCATCGCCGGTCTGCTGCAGACGGCCGTGGACAGGGCCGAGACCCTGGTCGGCATGGACAGCCGGCTTGGCAACGTGCTCGGCATGCTCAACGAAGCGCTGATCGGCGTACAGGAGAGCCACAGCGAGCTGCGCAGCTATCTCGACCGGCTGGAACTGGATCCAGAGCGCTTCAACGAGCTGGAGAGCCGCCTCTCCAAGGCCATCAACCTGGCACGCAAGCACCATGTCAAACCGGCGGAGCTGGCCCACTACCATCAGGAGCTGGCCGCCGATCTGGCCCGCCTCAACTCCGACGAAGAACGCCTCGAGGGGATGGAGGACGAGCTGGCCTCGGCCCGCCAGGCCTTCGTGCAGGCCGCCGAGGCCCTGAGCCAGAGCCGCCAGCGCTATGCCGAGGAGCTGGGCGCGAAGGTAAGCGCCAGCATGCACGAACTGGCGATGCCCGATGGCCGCTTCGCCATCGAGGTGCGACCCGATGCCCAGAGCAGCCTCTCGCCCCTTGGCATCGATCGGGTGGAGTTCATGGTCACCACCAACCCGGGTCAGCCCATCCAACCCCTTGGCAAGGTTGCTTCCGGCGGCGAGCTGTCGCGTATCAGCCTCGCCATCGTGGTGATCAGTGCTCGCAAGATCTCCACCCCGACCCTTATCTTCGACGAAGTGGATGTGGGGATCAGCGGCCCGACCGCCGCCGTGGTGGGCCGCCTGTTGCGCCAGCTCGGCGAATCCACCCAGGTGATGGTGGTCACCCACCTGCCCCAGGTGGCAGGCAAGGGTCACCAGCACATGGTGGTGAGCAAACACACCGACGGCAAGACAACGGAAACCCAGATGCAGGCGCTCACCCCGGGCGCCCGGCTCAACGAACTGGCCCGCCTGCTGGGGGGCGATCAGATCACCGACAACACCCTGGCCAATGCCCGTGAGTTGCTCGCAAGCTGACCACGGGGCGGGCGGGACATCCTCCCGTCCATGTCGGCCCTTTCAGATTGACCGAGTCATCATCGCGGTGGCCAGTTGAAGCCTCTTGCCGACGGCGCCGGCCTGGTTGACCGATGCCGTGAGCCGCAAGAAAGAACGAGGGGCTGCCCTGGCTAATCCGCGGCACATGTCTTGATGCTCAGTCTGAGCCTGTCAGCCTGGTCATCACCAAGTCGGGTTTCCATCGCCATGGTCAGGACGCCACTCATCTTCGTTGCACTCATTCACATATTGAACGGACCCACTCCTTCATTTTCCATTCAACTCAGTCTGTTATGATGATGTAAACGGACTCGGTACCTTCAGTTGCCATCGACAGAAGGTGACGCTTGATGCAAACACACCGGGTTCGTTTGAGCTGACATTTCGCGGGAAGGGAGGATGGGAGCGCGCTTCCGCCGTCTGACCCGCACCTGCCAAGGAGAACTGCTTATGAGCCCGACCAATATTGTGCTGTTGCTGGAAGGCAAGGATTACGAGCAGGAGACACTGGCCAAGGCGAGCCGTCTGGCACAAGGGCTGGGCGCCAACCTGACCTTGTTGCACCTGACCCACAGCAGCAAGACCCGTCGCAATAGTCTGTCCCTGTCACAAGAGGAGCGCAGCGCCCAGGGCACCCTGGATGCCAAGGCGATCATCAGTGAACTCATCACCCAGCTGTCTCATCCGGTGGATTACCAGTGCCTAGTGGTGGATGACGTGGTGCCGGATCTCCAGCGCTGGCTGACCGCCCACCCCGCCGATCTCTTGCTTGTTGGCAGCCGTCATCACTGGATGGAGGGCTCGCTGGCCCGTCTGCTCCTCTACAAACTGCCCCTCGATATCCAGATCTGCCACGAGCCTCACGCCGCCTTGCTCAAAGCCGTCAGTTGATGCCACAAGACCCGCTCCCTGAGCGGGTCTTCTTGTTTCTGACGCCCGCCGTCATCCTCCCCCAGCTTGACCTCCTCCACTGCGTCAACGCCAGAACCACACGATTTCTTACACATTGCTCGCTTCTTTTTGAGGGCCATTTGCTGCACGATATGGCCCTTGCACGCCTTCGCTCGTTTCGTTCAGGTGATAAATGAAAGCTCTTCGAAAACCCGGCAAGCTCGCCCTGCTCGCCCTTGTGCTGATCCCTCTCGTCACCTGGCTGGCCTGGCCAGGCAACACACCTGACCCGGTACTGACCGCAACGGTAACCCGCCAGGATGTGGAGCAGACGGTGCTCGCCAGTGGCGTACTGCAGGCAATCGAGCAGGTGGATGTGGGGGCCCAGGTCTCGGGTCAGGTCACCTATCTCGCGGTGGAAGCGGGTCAACAGGTCAAACAAGGAGAGCTGCTGGCGGAGATCGATCCCCTGATCGCCCAGAACAACCTCAAGACCGCCGAAGCTGAGCTGGCCAGCCGCCGCGCCCAGCTCAAGATCAAGCAGGCACAGCTCAAACAGAACGAGCTTGCCTGGCGCCGCCAGCAGCAGATGTTTCGGCAGGAAGCGAGCTCTCGTGCGGATCTGGAGAGCGCCGAAGCCCAGCTTGCCGTCACCCGGGCCGAGCTGCAAAGCGCCCAGGCCGACATCGACAACGCCATCATCAAGGTGGAGCGCGCCAAGACGGAGCTCGGCTACAACCGCATTCAGGCCCCCATGGATGGTACCGTCGTCTCCATCGTCACCCGGCAGGGGCAGACCCTGGCCGCCAGCCAGACGGTACCGACCCTGCTCAAGCTCGCCAATCTCGACACCATGACGGTCAAGGCCCAGATCTCCGAAGCGGACGTCACCCGTGTCAAGGCGGGCATGCCGGTCTATTTCACCCTGATAGGGGATCCGGATACTCGCTACCACGGTACCCTGCGCACGGTCGAGCTGGCCCCCACCAACATCAATGAGCAGACGGCCAGCACCACAGCCACCAGCAATGCGGCCATCTACTACTATGCCCTGTTCGATGTGCCCAACCCCGGCCATCAGTTGAGGGTCGCCATGACGACCCAGGTCACCATCGTGCTCGGCGAGCGCAAGCAGGTACTGGCCATTCCCCAGACCGCCCTCGGCAAGAAGACTGGCGACAACGAGTACGAGGTCAGCCTGCTCAAGGAGGGGGACCAGAGAGAGACCCGCCGCATCAAGACCGGCATGAAGGATGACATCAAGATTGAGGTGGTGAGCGGCCTGACCGAGCATGAGAAGGTGATCCTGGAGCAGGGCAAGCCGGCCCTGCACGATGAAGGGGAGATGGAGCCGTGAGCGAGCCCCTGATCCGTCTCAAGGGCATCGAGCGGCGCTACCAGAGCGGAGAGCACGAAGTGACCGTGCTGCACCCGCTGGATCTCGCCATCGATGCCGGGGAGATGGTGGCCATCGTCGGCGCCTCCGGCTCCGGCAAATCGACCCTGATGAACCTGCTGGGCTGCCTCGATCGCCCGAGCGGCGGCCAGTATCTGTTTCGCGGCCAGGACACCGCGACCCTGGATGCCCTCTCCCTGGCACGGCTGCGCTGCCACCACTTCGGCTTCATCTTCCAGCGCTATCACCTGCTGCCCCATCTGGATGCGGCCGCCAACGTGGAGATCCCCGCCATCTATGCCGGCACTGCCCGCCTTGATCGCCAGGCCCGTGCCCGCACCTTGCTGACCCGCCTGGGACTGCAGGATCGCAGCCACCACAGACCAGGCCAGCTCTCCGGCGGTCAGCAGCAGCGGGTCAGTATTGCCCGGGCGCTCGCCAACGGCGGCGAGGTGATCCTGGCGGACGAACCCACCGGCGCTCTCGACAGCCAAAGCGGCAAGGAGGTGATGGCCATCCTCAAGGAGCTGCACGCCCAGGGCCACACCATCATTCTGGTGACCCACGACATGGCGGTGGCAAGCCATGCGGATCGCATCATCACCCTGCGTGACGGGCGGGTGGTGGAGGACAGCAGCCATCGGGCGGCCGATGACAACGCAGCCTCCCCATCCGGGACGCCGGCCCACCCGCAGCCAGGTGATGGCAGCCAGCTGGCTCCTCCCCCTGTCGGGCAAGATGCACAGGGAACAGGCGCCGCCGTCCGCACCGCAAGCCGGGGCTGGGATCGCTACCGGGAGGCGGGGCGCATGGCCCTGCACGCCATGCTGGCCCATCGCATGCGCACCTTCCTCACCATGCTCGGCATCATCATCGGCATCGCCGCCGTGGTCAGCGTGGTGGCGCTGGGTCAGGGGGCGCGCGCCAAGGTGATCGACGACATCAACGCCATGGGCACCAACACCATCGACATCTTCCCCGGCAAGGACTGGGGAGACGAGAAGGCCGCCAGCATCCAGACCCTGAACGAGCGGGATCTCGACGCGCTGCTCGGCCAGCCCTATCTGGAGGGGGCCAGCCCCCAGATAGCGACGTCGGGCCAGCTTCGCTATCGCAACAAGACCAGCAGCGGCAGCGTGATCGGGGTCGGCAACGACTTTTTCCGGGTCAAGGGGATGACGCTCACCCAGGGGCGCCTGCTTGATGAGCGGGACATTCGAAACCGGACGGCAGTCGCCGTGGTGGATGGCAAGACCATAGAGAGCCTGCTCGGCAAGGTGGACCCGGTCGGCCAGGTGGTGCTGGTCGGCACCCTGCCGGTGCGCATCGTGGGGGTGGTCACCCAGGAGACCGGCTTTGGCCGCAGCAGCCAGTCGGTCAATGTCTGGCTCCCCTACAGCGCCGTCATGAGCCGTCTCCTCTCCCAGCAGCACTTCACCCAGATCACCATCCGGGTCAAAGACGGCGTCCAGCCCGCCCTGGCCGAGCAGGCGGCAGTCGCCCTGCTCACCCAGCGCCACGGCGTGAAGGACTTCTTCACCTTCAGCAGCGACAGCATCGTCAAATCGGTGGAGAAGACCACCGCCACCCTGACACTGCTGGTCTCCGCCATCGCGGTGATCTCCCTCATCGTCGGCGGCGTCGGAGTGATGAACATCATGCTGGTCTCGGTGGTGGAGCGCACCCGGGAGATAGGGATCCGCATCGCCGTCGGCGCCCGCCAGTCCGACATACTGCAACAGTTCCTCATCGAGGCGGTGATGGTCAGCCTGCTGGGGGGGCTGCTCGGTATCGGCCTCGCCCTGCTCATCGGCGCTCTCTTCTCCCTGCTCGTGGAAAGCTTCCAGATGCGCTTCTCGCTCTTCTCCATCCTGATGGCCTTCGGGTGCTCCTCCCTCATCGGGATCCTGTTTGGTTACCTGCCCGCCCGCAATGCGGCCAGGCTCGATCCGGTGGAGGCACTGGCGAGGGAATGACGATGCACAACCTATCAAGGCTCGGGCTAAGCCTGATGCTCACCGCCAGCCTCGGTGCCTGCAGCCAGCAGAGCACCTATCACAGACCCGATCTCGACGTGGCGCCAGCATGGCAGCAGGAGAGCCGGGGTCTCACCGCGCAGCAGGCTGGCCCCTGGTGGCAGGGATTCCAGGATCCTGCGCTCGATCGCCTGGTCGAGGCGGTGCTGGCCGCCAACCCGGATATGCGGGTGGCCGGGCTCAAGCTCAAGAATGCCCTGCTCGGCGCCGATCTGGCTGACACCAACCTCACCCCCTCGGTCAGCGCCAATCTCGGGGCCAGCGGCACCAAGAACATGAAAGATGGCAGCGCCAGCAGCAACCTGGGCCCTTCCCTCAACCTCAGCTACGAGGTGGATCTCTGGGGCAGACTGGCCGCGGCAAGGGATCAGGCAAGCTGGGAAGCACAGGCCAGCGAACAGGATCTGGCCGCCACCCGGTTGCTGCTCATCGGCAAGACCCTGGAGCAATACTGGCAACTGGCCTACCTCGGTTCAGCCATTACCCTGGGCACCCAGCAACTGGCCAATCTGGAGCGCATTGAACGCCTGACCCGCGCCAAATACGAGGCGGGCGCCGTGACCCGACTCGATCTGGTACAGGCCAGCCAGCAGAAGGCGGGCAAACAGGCGGAGCTCGCCACCCTCACCCAGAAGCGGGCACAGGCGGGCAATGCTCTTCGCCTGCTGCTGGGCCGCAGCAGCGGGCCGCTCGCTGACGCTCCCGACGCCCTGATCATGGGCCCGATCCCGTCCGTGGCGGCAGGCATCCCCGCCGATGTACTGGCCCGGCGGCCCGATGTGCGCGCCGCCGAACTCAGGCTGCGCAAGACCCTTGCGAGGGGAGACGAGATCCGCACCGGCTTTTATCCCACCCTGAGTCTGACCGGCGGTGCCAGCACCACCTCGGATACCCTGACCCAGGTGCTGCAAAATCCGGTCGGCGCCCTGGGCGCCACGCTGGCGCTCCCTTTCCTCGAGTACAACAAGACCCGGCTCTCCATCGCCAGCGCCGACATCGACTACCAGATTGCCGAAACCGAGTTTCGCAAGCAGCTCTATACCGCGCTGCTGGAAGTGGAGGATGGCCTGGCCGCCCGTCAGCAAGGGGATCAGCGGCTGCGCTATCTGGAGCAGCAGAGGGCCTATGCCCGGGAGGCCGAGAGGCTGGCAGGCGCCCGTTTCCTGGCCGGAGCCACCGGGGTGCAACCCTGGCTGGATGAGCAGAACCGCCTGTGGGATGCCGAGCTCGCTCTGCTGGCACAGCAGCAGGCCCAGCTCAACAACATGGCAGGCATCTATCGGGCACTGGGGGGAAGCGATCGAACCTGATCCAGGCAGAGAGTGTGGTATCGCGATGGACGTCCAGAGGAGGTCAATCGCGACCCATTCTGCCCACAAACCAATTGATAATAGTTTTCATTTCATCAAGAATGGGCGCCATCATCAGCCAGGAGTATGCCCATGTCTCAACCCGCCCCGGCCAATCGCCCCCGCCTGCTCACCGTCAAGCATGTTCAGGATGTGAGCCCGCACCTGCGCCGAATCTGCCTGACCAGCCCCGAGCTTGTGGACTACCCCTTCAGCTGTGGCGGTGCTCATGTCAAGATCATGCTGCCCCGACCGGGTCAGCGCGAGATAGTGTTGCCCACCCCCACCGACAAGGGGCCTCGCTGGCTCGATCCCGCCCAGAAACCCGTCATTCGCACCTTCACCATACGCGCGTTTCGCCGGGAGGCGCTGGAGCTCGACATCGACTTCGCCCTGCACGGCGAGGCCGGCCCCGCCAGTCGTTTCGCCCTGCACGCCAAACCGGGTGACAGGCTCGCCATCTCGGGTCCGGGCGGTCCCGACCCCATGCTGCAAATGGCCGAGCACTATTACATGGCGGGGGATCTCACCGCCCTGCCCGCCATCAGCGCCATGGTGGAGGTGATGCCGTCCCATGCCCGCGGCCATATCGCCCTGCTGGTCCCCCATCAGGACGACGTGCAGGATCTGTCGCTGCCGGCCGGCGTCGACCTGCGCTGGTTCGTGGGCAACCCGGAACAGGCAGCGACCCTGGTGGCGTATTTCACCGCCCAGCCCATGGTCGCCGAGGGGAGCTATTTCTGGTTTGGCGGGGAAGAGAGTCTGGTCGTGCCGCTGCGCCGCCACGTCAGACGCACCCTGGATGCCGAGCGCCAGCGGGTCTACGCAGTTCCCTACTGGCGCAGCGGCAAGGATGAAGACGCCTACCACCAGGACAGGCACGCCGTGATGGACAGCTGACCCCCTCTTTATCTTGTGACTGGCGGGCTTCTTCCCTCGGGGAGCGGCCTGCTTTTGCTGCGGTTCCCCCGCCATCGTTCCCTCTCCCCCCATCTTCGCCTGGCGATTTCATTGCGCTTGCATTTGAGACAAACACCAAGATAATGACAATCATTCTCAACAACGGCGATGAGCCGTGAACCTGTCTGCTCCCAACAGGATGGCGCATACGGGTTCCCCATCGCACACATGCACAGCAAGGTAACTCCAGATGGCAGTTTTGAATTCGGTCATGCGCGCCTTCGCCATAGAGGCGCTCCCCACCCCTGCCGAGCTGCTGGCGCAGCACCCCTGTCCGGCCGACATGGCCCGGCACATCGACAGCCAGCGCCATCAGGCACGCCGGATCCTGGCAGGTGAAGACGATCGCCTGCTGGTCGTGATTGGCCCCTGCTCCATCCATGATCCCGTCGCGGCCCTGGACTATGCCGGACGGCTGGCACGACTCGCCACCGCCTATGAAGACCGCCTTCAGATAGTCATGCGCGCCTATTTTGAAAAGCCGCGCACCACGGTGGGCTGGAAGGGGCTGGTCTTCGATCCGCACCTGGACGGCAGCAACGACATCAATCGGGGATTGCATCTGGCACGCCAGGTGCTGCTCGACATCAATGGACTGGGGCTCGCCACCGCCACCGAATTCCTCGACACCACCAGCTTTCTCTATCTCGCCGATCTCGTCAGCTGGGGCGCCATCGGGGCACGCACCACGGAGTCTCAGGTCCACCGGCAATTGGCCTCCGCACTGCCCTGCCCCGTGGGATTCAAGAACGGTACGGACGGCAATATCCGGGTCGCCATCGATGCCATCCAGGCCAGTACCGCCTCCCATCTCTTCACCGCCCCCGGCAGCCAGGGCGGCATGGTAGTGATCAAGAGCGAAGGCAATCCCGACGGCCATATCATTCTGCGTGGCGGCACCCTGCCCAACTACCACCAGAGCGATGTGGCGGAGGCAGCAGACCGCCTCACCCGCCAGGGACTCCCCCCTCGCCTGATGGTGGATTGCAGCCATGGCAACAGCCAGAAGCTGCACACGAACCAGCTGAAGGTCGCCAAAGAGCTCTGTCGCCAGCTGAGCGAAGGGAGCCAAGCCATCGCCGCCGTCATGGTCGAGAGCTTCTTGCTGGGAGGAAACCAGAAACCGGCTCCTCTGGGTGAGCTGCAATACGGCCTGTCAGTGACCGATGCCTGCCTCTGCTGGGAAGAGAGTGAACACCTGCTTGCCATGCTGGCAGAGGCGGTCAAGGCCCGTCGCCGCACCCGGAGAAAATACGCACACGCCGTTCAGTCTGAACTCGGTCAACCTGTCATCTAGCATTCGGTTTATTTGTTTGCCACCAATCGGTGTCTGCCTCATCCGCACATTGTCCGGCATCGTGCGGATATATCGCAGAAGAGCGGTGTCAAACAGACCATAAATAGAGGGGATAAATTAATAGGCGGTGGGCGTCATGCATCAGCATGAAAAAGAGACGGGCCGCTCAGGCGTACTGATGAGGATCCACCGCCGCTATTTCATTCTGTCACAGCAGGTATCCATGTTCGTTTCTCACAAGGGACGAAGAAACACGGGCTGTATGAGTCCTCAGTGCGTATAAGTGGCGAGGTGGCGTGGAAGATGATGCGCCACCTTTATTGGGCACATGATGGTTATGGCTATTCCAGACGAGGCTCTCCAATTAACCGGAGTAACCTGCGCAATTGGGTTTTACTGCGACATCATCTGAACCCTGAAAATAATAATGCCGCCCTGCAGGCGGCATTATCGAGAATCGGATCCGGCGATCAGATCAGGAAATCGTTCAGATCCTTGCCCAGCGCAACTTGCTCGGCGATGGCCTTGGGCATACGACCCTGACCGGTCCAGGTCTTCTCCTGACCGTCTTCCTGGTATTTGTATTTCGCAGGACGGGGAGCACGCTTGCTCTTGGTGGTGCCCGCCGCAGCCGGAGCCGCCACGCTGCCGATCAGCTCACGGGGATCGATACCAGCCTGTTGCAGCATTTCGGTGAATTCATTCAGTTTGCGCTGACGCTCTTCCTGTTCGGCGCGTTCCTGTTCAACGGACTCGGCACGCTCGTTATATACCAGGTCAAACTTTTCTTTCGCTTCTTGCAGTTGCTCAAACGGCAGTTCACGAATGGCAGCGCGCAAGCTGCGAATGTTCAGCAGAACCTTCAGAAACTCGTTCATTACTTCCTCACAGAATTATTTTTGTATGTCACAGGGATAACACGATTTGAGAATAGCATGCCCATTGGATAACAACATAATGTTTTTATACCATCCGGCAGCGCTCTGACACCATATGGACATTATTCACCGTGGTTAATTCCCTGCCTGATACTTATTGGGAATACCCTCACGGACTTTATTTTCTATTTTCCCCGGTTAATCTCTGGTTCACCTCATCCGTTGCACACGCTGTTATCTCTTACCCGCTTTGATCTGCGCCAGGTCATTTAGCAGCAGTGTCGGCCCTTATTGTACAAATAGTGCGCTCCTGGCCATGACCTTCGCGGACAATAAACCAGGTCCCGTTTCAGGATGCCCCTTGCGCCTGATCCTGTATCCAGCGGATGAATGCCTGGATCTTGGGACACTGGCGATGAGGGAGGGTCGCCAGGTAATAACGCGGCTCGCAGCGCACCGCCATATCCGGGAAGGGCATCACCAGCGCTCCGCTCGCCAGCGCCTGGCTTGCCAGTTGCCTGCGCCCCATGGCGACACCGGCGTGGTGGGTGGCGGCAAGGATCGCCAGATCCGCTCGATCAAATCCCATGTGTGACGCGCAGGCCTCCAGGGAGAGATGCCAGTGGCTCCCCCAGGTGCGCCACTCGTCGCTGTCGGTGTCCAGGCCCCAGGCCTGCCTGTCATGGAGCAGGCGGCACTGCTGCAGATTCCCCACCTCCCCCATCAGACCGTGGTCGCTGGCGTATTGCGGGCTGCACACCGGCACCATGAATTCATCCATCAGGGGGTGAATGGCCAGGCCCGTCGGGGTTCTGGCGTCGAAGTTGAGGGTCAGATCGATGCCGTAGCCGTGCAGGTTTATGTGCTCGTTGCCCGTCAGCAGGTTGAGCTCTATGTGAGGATGCAGACGGGAAAAATCGGCGAGCCTTGGCACCAGCCAGCACTGGGCGATGGAGGGGCGCGAGTGCAGCGTCAGGGAGCCCGACAGCGCCTGCTCCCTGATTTCCAGCACCTCCTGATTGATGAACTCCAGGGAGGAGGTGAGCGCCCAGAAAATGCGCTGCCCCTCCGTGGTCAAGGCCACCTTGCGGTGAAAGCGCTGGAACAGCAAAAACCCGAGCGCCTCTTCCAAGGCCGAGATGCGGTGGCTCACCGCGCTTGGGCTCAAGGAAAGCTCGTCGGCGGCGAGCGCAAAGGAGCCGTGGCGGGCCGCCGCCTCGAAGGTGTGGAGCCTGGCGAGCTGATGGCTGCTGAGCAGCTTGCTCCTCACCCCTGGGTGCTCATCGCGTTGCATGGTTGGGCCTCCCTCTCTTTTATCTGGCGGATGATACCAGAAGGGCGAGGTTTGCATTCACCAGGAAGACTCAAGTCACCCGTATTCGAAGACACTTCAGGGTAGGTGACCATTTGCATCAACTGGGCTCATCCAAGCCACGCGTTTTATCATTTGTCACGGCAACACTGGCGCCGTTCAATGGGATGATTCCGTCACCACTCCACGCGAGGCTTTCATGACACACACCGACATTGCCGGGCTCATCACCCGCTTTCCCCTGCTCGAACCGCTGATCGCCCTCACCCCTGTGACCTGGTTCAATCCGGGTGCCACCTCCCTCGCGGAAGGATTGCCCCATGTGGGGCTCACCCGGCACGATGTGGCCACCGCCTCCGCCCGGCTCGCCCGCTTCGCCCCCTACCTGTGCGAGGCCTTCCCCGAAACCCGCGCCAGCCACGGCATCATCGAGTCCGGGATCGCCGCCATCCCGACCCTGCAGGGGACCCTCGATGCGCGCTACGGTGTCGAACTCACCGGCAGGTTGCTGCTCAAACAAGACAGCCATCTGCCCATCTCCGGCTCCATCAAGGCGCGCGGCGGCATCCACGAGGTGCTGGCCCATGCCGAACATCTGGCCATCCAGGCTGGGCTGCTGCGCGAGACGGATGACTATCGCACGCTATTTTCGGACGAGTTCCGCCACTTCTTCGGCCAGTACAGCATCGCGGTGGGGTCGACCGGCAACCTCGGCCTCTCCATCGGCATCATGAGCGCCCGCCTCGGCTTTCGCGTCACCGTCCACATGTCCGCCGATGCGCGGGAGTGGAAGAAGCGCAAGTTGCGCGAACATGGCGCCATCGTGGTGGAATATGCCGACGATTACGGGGTGGCGGTGGAGCAGGGACGCAAGGAAGCCGCGCGCGATCCCAACTGCTTCTTCATCGATGACGAGCACTCCCGCACCCTGTTCCTCGGCTATGCGGTGGCGGGCGAGCGGGTGAAAAAGCAGTTCGACGAGATGGGCATCAGGGTGGACGCCGACCATCCGCTCTTCGTCTACCTGCCTTGCGGCGTCGGCGGTGGCCCCGGCGGGGTGGCCTTTGGTCTCAAGCTGGCGTTTGGGGACAACGTGCACTGCTTCTTCGCCGAACCTACCCACTCCCCCTGCATGCTGCTCGGGGTCCACACCGGGTTGCACGATGCCATTGCGGTGCAAGACCTTGGCATCGACAACCTCACCGCCGCCGACGGCCTCGCGGTGGGACGCGCCTCCGGTTTTGTCGGCCGTGCCATGGAACGCCTGCTTGCGGGCTTCTACACCCTGAGCGATCAGGAGATGTACGACCTGCTGGGGCTCCTGGCCCGGGATGAAGAGATCCGGCTCGAGCCCTCGGCACTGGCGGGCATGGCAGGCCCCTGGCGAGTGGCCACCAACCTTGAGTGGCAGAGTGGGCAGGGACTGGATGCTGCCAAGATGGCCGGGGCCACCCACCTGGTGTGGGCCACCGGCGGCGGCATGGTGCCCGCCGAGGAGATGGAAAAATACCTGGCCTGCGCCCGGATCTGATCTTTTTTTCGCCCCCGTGACCCGCCGACCTGGCGGGTTTTTCTGCTGCGAGATCAGCAAGATGGCACCTCAGTCCTCGCCACCATGACACAGACGGCCAGACTGCTGGACAGCCTGATTTGTCATCCAGCCCCACTGACTGGTTATTTTGTGATACGATAGAGACCGTTTTTTGACATCTGCGCCCCGTTGTCCCCTTTTTCCGGTGAGATAACCACCGGTTCCGGCGACCAACACCTGCCGGGCGCAGCACAACATGTGCCCAGTTCGAATCGCTCCTGCGCGACCTTGACGCCAGGAGCACTCCCCTCTGGGCACCTTAGATAAGGAGATCGGGCGATGAAACAATATCAAAGCTGGTTGGGACAATATCTGATGAGCCGCCGTGACGGAGACCACGCCATGGCATCCGAGCTCGCCAACTCCATCTGCGAATTCTGGCAGGCCCGTGGAGATGAGGCCGAGACCAGCAAATGGCAGCAGATCTACGAGCAGCACGTGGAAAAAACCACCTGACGACCTGCTCTCCTCCATAAAAAAACCGGCGCTCATGGCGCCGGTTTTGCATTTCAACGACCCGGATCACATCTGGTCGATCATGTCCTGGGCGAACTGGGAGCAGGAACGCAGGGTGGCTCCTTCCATCAGACGCTCGAAGTCATAGGTGACGGTCTTGTTGGCGATGGCCGCTTCCATCCCCTTGACGATGAGGTCAGCCGCCTCGGTCCAGCCCAGGTGGCGCAGCATCATCTCGGCAGAGAGGATGAGGGAGCCCGGGTTGACCTTGTCCTGGCCAGCGTATTTCGGCGCGGTGCCGTGGGTGGCTTCGAACAGGGCAACGCCATCGCCGATGTTGGCGCCCGGCGCGATGCCGATGCCGCCGACCTGGGCCGCCAGCGCGTCGGAGATGTAGTCGCCGTTGAGGTTCATACAGGCAATGACGTCATACTCGGCCGGACGCAGCAGGATCTGTTGCAGGAAGGCATCGGCGATGACGTCCTTGACGACGATGGTCTTGCCGGTCTTCGGGTTCTTGAAGGAGCACCAGGGGCCGCCGTCGATGAGCTGGGCATCGTACTCTTTCTGGGCCAGGGCATAGCCCCAATCCTTGAAGGCACCCTCGGTGAACTTCATGATGTTGCCCTTGTGCACCAGGGTCACGGAGTCGCGATCGTTGTCGATGGCGTACTCGATGGCGGCACGGACCAGACGCTCGGTACCGGCCTTGGACATGGGCTTGATGCCGATGCCGCAGGACTCGGGGAAGCGAATTTTCTTCACGCCCATCTCGTTTTGCAGGAAAGCAATCACCTTCTTGGCTTCATCGCTGTCCGCCTTCCACTCGATGCCAGCGTAGATGTCTTCGGCGTTCTCGCGGAAGATCACCATGTCGGTCAGCTCGGGGTGCTTGACCGGGCTCGGGGTCCCTTCGTAGTAACGGACCGGGCGCAGGCAGACGTAGAGATCCAGCTCCTGGCGCAGGGCCACGTTGAGGGAGCGAATACCGCCGCCGACCGGGGTGGTCAGCGGGCCCTTGATGGCCACGCAGTATTCACGAATGAAATCCAGGGTTTCGGCCGGCAGCCAGGCACCTTCGCCATAGACATGAGTCGATTTCTCGCCGGTATAGATCTCCATCCAGGCGATCTTGCGCTCGCCTTTGTAGGCTTTCTCGACCGCAGCATTCACCACATTCAACATGGCCGGGGTCACGTCCACACCGATACCATCCCCTTCGATAAACGGAATGATGGGATTGTGGGGAACCTGCAGCTTGCCGCTGGCATCGACTGTGATTTTCTGGCCCTGGGTCGGGATAACTACTTTGCTTTCCATCGGCATCTCCTAACTTCCGTTTGTTATCAATCTGATCGTTGCGCGCGGCCATCTTAAGCCCATCCATTTGCATAATCAAATAGCGGGCGTGCATGTCAGACCATAGTCGGGGAGTGGATCACAGTGCGCCTGAGGATCCCCTCCTCCCTCGCTGCCCTCTGGTCCTGACGAGGCGCAGGCCCCGTCCATCCGGGCCTCTTCCTCTAGTGATGACAGCGTCTTCCTGCCCTCGCCGCCCCGAAGGCGCCACTCCCCCAAATCCCGTTCGCCTTTACATCGTCGTAACCCCTTTGGCGAGGCAAGGCGCGCCGGGGGACAGGCAGCCGGATCCGGACTAGGCTCTTTGCCAGTGATCGGGGCGCCCGGGGCGTGGCCGATCATGAAGAGAGCACGACAACAAGGAGAACACCATGTTTATCGTCACCAACCGGATGGTCAACGAGCAGGGCAAGACCCCCAGCGAGATCTTTGGCGAAAAACCCGCAGAGGGCCCCAACGAACTGCGCCTCGCCGAGGCCCGGCGTCAGGGCAAGCAGTGGCAGCTGGACCTGCTGCCGGATCAGATCACCGCCGAGATGGCCGCCAGCGTCGGCCTTGACCCCGACCTCCCCCACCCGGCCAGCGCCTATGTGGCGCGCAAGCTGCTGGAGCGCTGCGCCGGGACCGGCAGCACGGCCAAGCAGAAGCTCAAGACCGGCAAACACCTGCTGCTGTTCGTACACGGCTTCAACAACGATCTTGACGATGTGCTGGAGCGGGCCGCGGGGCTCGAGGCCCGGTACGGCGTCGAGGTGCTCTGCTTCAGCTGGCCCGCCAATGGCGGCGGCGCCCGGGGCGTGCTGAGCTACAAGAGCGACAAGCGCGATGCCCTGGCCTCGGCCGGTGCCCTTGACCGGGTGCTGGAGAAGATGAAGGGGCTGCTCGACGAGTTCAACGGCCAGTATGTGACGCAACTGGAAGAGAAAGCCCAGAAGAAGTTCGCCGACAACGGCGAGGCCTGGGATCGCTACTTCGCCAAGGAGGTGAACAAGCGCTGCCCCTTCACCATCAACCTGCTGCTGCACAGCATGGGCAACTACCTGTTCAAGCACCTGCTGGGCAGCACCACCTACCACGCCAACCAGCTGCTGTTCGACAACATCATCATGGCCGCCGCCGACACCAACAACGAGCTTCACGCCCAGTGGGTCGATCGCATCCAGTGTCGCAACCGCCTCTACATCACCATCAATGAGCGCGATGGTGCCCTGATGGCATCGCGCATGAAGATGGGGGAGCAGCAAAAGGCGAGGCTCGGCCACTACACCCGGCGGCTGGACGCCAGAACGGCCACCTACGTGGACGTGACCAATCAGCCCCATGTGGGGGACTCTCACGCCTACTTCGAAGGGGATGCCCTCGCCAACGAGAAGGTGCTGCGCTTCTTCCACACCGTCTTCAACGGCGGCACCGGCGAGCGCGCGGAGCTGTTCGATGCGGCCCAGAACCTCTATCGCCTCTAGCCACTGCGCAAAAAAACCACCGCCCCGAACAGGGCGGTGGTTTTTCATTATGCGCTCACTCGGTGGCCACAAGGCCGCCAGGGGCTAGTGTTCTGCCGCTTCCGGCTGGGGCGCTTCGCTGCGCTCCCGTTGCAGTTCATCGACCCTGGCCTGCCATCTGTCCTGGGCCTGTTTTTGCCCCTGGGACTCGAACTCCTGGCGCATGGTGTCGATTTTTTGGTCAAGTTTTTCCATCAGGATGTCTCCTTACATCTCGGGTTACACACTGGCTGACGGCACTGTTTGGCCAACCTGCTCACCCGATTGGACACCAGGTTTTCCCCAATTGTCCAACAAAATAAACGATTGATTATGCAAAAACCAATCTAGAAAATGGGTTAAAGATCCTTATGAAGCCCCATCAACCCCCCTGAAAACGCCTGATAAAAACACTACTTTTACTATTTATATCAATATATTGACATTTATCATTCGCTCAATGACGCCCTTGAGATCGGCATGACGAGTGTATGCACATTTTTTTTCACAAAAACTCCCCGATCTCCAGGTTTTGCGACCGGAAAGTCCCCCTTGTCCATCCAAAAATGCGATGGGTTATGACACAACCCATCTCTTTAATGGATAGATAATCCCCAACCCCGGCCCTGCGGCTTGCCAACCCGACCACCAGCAGGTTCGCTTGTTACCCATCCGGGCATATCCCGCCCCACTCCCGCCCCGATAAAATGAAGCCGCACCACGCCTGCTGAGCGGGTTGTTGCCGCCCTCATCCCCTCTCGTCGGAGTCATGACATGGATCTCTTCTGGTGGTTTGCCCTGCCCGTCGCCGCAGGCACCTTCTATGGGTGCTATTTCTGGAACCAGCGCCATGCCCAGCCCGACTGGCTGCGCCTGCCCACCCGCGCCGACTACCTGCACCAGCATCCCGAGTGCGCCACCGACGATGAACATGGGGCGCGCTGCTGCGCCTGCGGCTCCGACAAGGTGCTGGGCCACCCCCAGACCGGCTGGCCTGATCATCGCTTTCGCCACACCTGCCTCGCCTGCGGCAAGGCGCTCTTTCGCACCGAAGAGCCCCCTATATAAGCATCCACATTCGCCCTTTTTGTATGGCGATGTATGGCGATGGCAGATGCTGACACCCGCGAAGCAGCAAAGAGCACATGCTCGGGACAGGGAGACGGCGCAGGCGTCCTGACAGAGAGAGCGCCGATCAGGTCAGAATTGGTTGTCGTTTGTGACCCTCTTTCGTACTATTGCCCGCCACTGCGAACCCCCTTTTCCGGCCCGGGCGTCACGCACGGCGCGGGCCCACAAACGGATAGCGATCCCATGACATCTCTGACCCACTGCTCGGTGCTGGCGATGACGCTGGTTGCACTGCCCGCCCTCGCCTCCGGTGACGGTGACGGGTGCGGCTTCTGGCTCACCGACTGCCCTCTCCCCACCTATCCACTCTATCTCAACGAGAACGACACCCGGGGCAACCTGCTGATGCTGCTGGGGGATGCCCAGCATCACCCCCTGCCCTTCACCCTGCCGGCAGATCCGCTGAACGAGCGCAGCCAGCCGCTGTTCTACCTCACCCGCCTCCCCCAGCCGGAGGAGGTGGAGGACCCGGCGCTGCGCGAGCAGCTCGGCAGCCGGCTGGCCGCCTACGACCCGTCCCTCCCACCGCTGCTCGAGCACTACGCGGGCCACGACTCCCTCTACGGCCACGCCATCTCCAACTCCCTCTCCTCGGTCAGCGCGTTTCTGGACGCCCTCGAGCAGAGCGAGGTGCCCGACCCGGAGCGCGCGTCGCTGCTGCGAAGCCGTCTGCTGATCCTGGGGCAGCAGGAGAGCCCGGCCCCCGCTACCGAAATGAGCGGTGCTGCCCTGGAGTGGCAGGGGTATCTGCAGTCCGCCCGGCACTTCTACGAGAGCCGCTTCGAGGAGGCCCGCGCAGGCTTTGCCGCCTTGCAGCAGGCCAAGGCCCCCTGGGTGGCCGAAAGCGCGACCTACATGGTGATGCGCACGGAGATCAACCTCGCGATGAAGGAGGCGAAGGACGAATACGGCGATCAGGACGTGACCAGGAGCGACAAGGAGGCCCTTCGCCGCGCCATGGCCCAGGGTCAGGCCTATCTGGCGGCCTACCCGCAAGGGCGCTACGCCAGCTCGACCAGAGGACTGTTCAGACGCATCCAGTGGATGGCCGGTGATCTCGGCGCCCTGCGGGATGCCTATGACGAGGCCATGGCAACCCGCCAGCCCTTGCCGGCGCTGGAGGCCCTGGTCAACGAGATCGATCTCACCCTGCTCAGTGGCGATGCCTATCGCCATCAGGCGGCCTATCAGGACTCGGCCCAGCCGGCGCTGCTGTTCGTCAATGCCCTGCGGGGTCTCAGACCGACCTATGAGCAGCCGCGGGACTGGCAAGATGCCCAGCTGGACGACGCCATCGCGCACCTGCAAAAAACCGGTCACCAGGCGCAGGCGGCCTATCTCAAGGCCTACGCCCTCTTTTTGGACAAGCAGTTCGAGCAGGTGCTGGCCCTGCCCTCTCCGGGGCAGGAGGACGCCACCCTGGCATTCAGCCACCAGATGCTGCGCATCTGGGCCTGGCAGGGCATGAAGGCCTTCGACAAGGCCGAGCAGGCCCTGATGGCGCTGGTGGCCTCCCCCCTGGGTCAGGCCCAGCAGGCGTTCGTGGAGAACGTGCTGGCGGATCACTGGGTGCGCACCGGCAACACGGCCGCCATCTTCCAGCCGGGCAGCCCCATCACCCAGCTGCGCATCCGCGCGGCCGTGCTCAAGCAGGAGGCCGAACCCGCCCTGTTGCGCCAGCAAGCCAGTCAGGGCCCGAGCGCGGCGGAGCGGCAGATTGCGCTCCATACCCTGCTGGTGCGGGATCTCATCGCCAACGACCCGGCCACCTTCTTGCAGGATGTGGCCCTCATCCCCGCCGATTACAAGGAGGCGACCCCTCCCGCCGACGCGCCCTGGGAGCCCGTGCCCAACGGGGATGTGCGCCTCTCGGCGTTCCAGTGGGGTGGAGAGGGGACGCCCCAGGGCTACCACTGCCGGGATCTGGCCCAGACCCTTGGCACTCTGGTGCAGCGCCCCGACGATGGTCATGCCCTCAACTGCTTCGGGGAGTACCTGCGCAGCCGGGATCCCCATATCGACCTGTGGCAGGATCGCGAGATGATCTGGGGGCTGGCGCAAGACGAGCGTCCCACGTTCCCGAGTCGCCTCGCCCTCTATCAGGCCGTGATGGCCAACCCCAAGGCGGAGCCCGAAGACAAGAGCTATGCCCTCTATCGCGCCATCCAGTGCTATGCCCCCTCCGGCTACAACAGCTGCGACAGCCAGGAGATCCCCAAACGCACCCGGCAGGCCTGGTTCAACACCCTCAAGCAGCGCTATGGCAACTCGGTGTGGGCCAGATCCCTCAAATACTACTGGTGAGCCATGAGCAGACCCCCTGAACGCGCCCTGCTGGCGCTGCTGCTGACGGCCCTGGCCACCCCCCTTGAGGCCAGTGTCGATGCCAGCGCCTATCACGGGTTCTGGCTCTGGTCCGCCACCCGCCACCAGCCGGTACTGGAACAGGCCAGCACCCTCTATCTGCATCAGGGGGAGATCCTGGACAGGCCCGGCGGCTCCCGCTTCGTCAAGCTGGGGCGGGTTCCCTCCCCCCTCAAGGCCGGGCAGGTCTGGCTGGTGGTGCGTGTCAACGCCCTCCCCCTCTCCCCCGCCCACGAGCAGGTGCTGGTGCGCCTCTACGAGGGGTGGCGCGCGGCCGGGGCCAGGGTGGCGGGCATCCAGATCGACTTCGATGCGGCGACCCGCCAGCTCGATCACTATGGCAACGCCCTGCAACAACTGCGGCGTGCCCTGCCTCCCGGGTGCAAGCTCAGCGTGACGGGGCTGCTCGACTGGGCGAAAACGGGGGACGTGGCAGAGCTCAATCGCCTGCCCGTGGACGAGCTGGTGATCCAGACCTATCAGGGCACGCGCACGGTGCCGGGCTATCAGGCCTATCTGCCCGCCATGGCGCACCTGACCATCCCGTTCAAGGTAGGGCTGGTGCAGGATGGGGAGTGGGATCCCGCCTGGCAGACAACACTGGCCGCCTCCCCCCATTACCGGGGCGAGGTGGTCTTCCTGCTCAACCGCCCGGCGCCGATCCCGGGGACCAGTCCCCCTGTTCCCCGGCATGACGCCCACTGAGACGCGGGTGAACCCCATCGGGACACAGGGGCAAGGGCGTGCCCACGGCAAGCAGCAGTGGCAGACCCTGATCCGGCTGGTGGCATCCACACCGGGCGAGATGCCGTGCGAGAGGAACGCCGTCCGGGCCACCACATCGGTCAAGCCCGCCATCGTGCTGCGCGGCGCGCGGCGTCACAAACAGGGAGAGAAACAAGGATGACGTTTGTCGAGATGAACCCCGCCCACCTGCCGCTGGCCCTGCTGCTGGAGGCCGATCCCGCCGCGTCGCGCATCGCCGCCTACCTGCCCGGGGCCTGGGGCTTTGCCGCCCTGGCGGACAACGAGGTCGTGGGGGCCTGCGTGGCGGGCCTGGTGGGGGAGCAAACCGCCGAGATCTTCAACATCGCCGTTGCCCCCAACCGCCAGCAGCAGGGCATCGGCTCCGGCCTGCTGCGCTTCGTGCTGGAGAACCTGGCCGGGAAGGGGATAGGCCGCGTCGAGCTCGGTACCGGCAGCTTCGGCCACCAGCTCACCTATTACCAGCGCCACGGCTTTCGCGTCCATGCCGTCGTGAAGGATCACTTCCTCATCCACTATCCCGAGCCCCTGATGGAGCACGGCATCCAGCACAAGGACATGCTGCGTCTCTCCCTCGCACTGACGCCGGACACCGCCACCCCCTGACCAGAGAGGGTGAGCCCCGCTCTCCCCCTGATGGCTGCCCCCTGTGGTACACTCCGCCATCCCCTGTTTTTGGTAGGCATGCGATGAAATCAGCCCGTCCCCGTCTCTCCCTCTCTGCCCGCCCTGACGCAGGCCGCACGGCCAGCGGGCCCACCACGGTGCGCCCATCCCAACGCCGGGAGGCCCGGCACGCAGGGAGAGTCAACGAGCGCAAACCGGCCCCCGCCCCGGCGGATCGCAAGCTGCTGCTCCTGAACAAGCCCTACATGGTGCTCTGCCAGTTCACCGACGAGGCGGGCCGCGAGACCCTCAAGGATTACATCAAAGAGCCCGGCATCTATGCCGCGGGCAGGCTGGATCGAGACAGCGAAGGGCTCTTGCTGCTCACCAACGATGGCAAGCTGCAGGCACGCCTCACCCAGCCGGGAGAGAAGACCCCCAAGACCTACTGGGTGCAGGTGGAAGGAGTGCCGAGCGAGGAGCAACTGGCCGCCCTTCGCGCCGGTGTGGAACTCAACGACGGCATGACCCTGCCCGCCGGGGCGCGCATCATGGATGACCCTGCCGTGTGGCCACGCAATCCGCCCATACGCGAGCGCAGGGAGATCCCCACCTGCTGGCTCGAGATAACAATCGTGGAGGGGCGCAACCGCCAGGTGCGGCGCATGACCGCCCACATCGGCCACCCCACCTTGCGCCTCATCCGCTACGCCATCGGGGAGTGGACCCTCGATGGTCTGGCGCCGGGAGAGAGCCGCGCCCTGCCCGCCCCCGAGCTGGCAACCGCGCCACGACCAGCCGCCACGCAAGGCAAACCACGGGCATCCGCCGCAGCCGGGGGCACTGGCCGCAGCGCCCCCCGCACCGCCCGGCCAACAGATCAGGAGCCACCCCAGGGGCGGGAGCGCCGCGGGGCAGACCCGCGCCCCGGCAATCGCAGCGGCGGGCGCACCACCGCCCGCCGTCCGGCTCGCACCAAGCCCTCTGAATGAAGGCGACAGCGGATCTGCATCGAGCGCCCCTGCCGGGGCACAGCCAACAAGACAAGGAGTCCTTATGAGCGATCACCCACCGCTGCCCACCCGCCTCACCGTGGCCGCCCTGGTGCACTGGCAGGGGCGTTTCTTGCTGGTGGAAGAGGAGATTGCGGGCCAGCGCCGCTTCAACCAGCCCGCCGGCCACGTGGAGCCGGGAGAAGATCTCATCCAGGCGGCCTGCCGCGAGCTGAAGGAGGAGACCGGACTCACCGCCGCGCCCACCGGCTGGCTCGGGGTCTACCTCTTCAAACCGGCGGACAGCGAGGCCACCTTTGTGCGCACCGCCGTCATCTTCGACCTTGAAAAGTCGCCCGGTCAGCACCATCCAGAGGATCCCGACGGTGACGTACTGGCCTGTCACTGGCTCAGCCTGGAGGAGATTGCCGAGTGCAAGCCCGCCCTGCGAAGCCCCCTGGTGTGGCAGTGTATCCAGGACTATCTGGCAGGCACCCGCCTGCCGCTGTCGGCACTCAAGGCCTTCATCTAAGCGCCATTTGACGCTCTTTTTGACGCGATGGGGCCGAGACAAGAAAAACGATTTCCTGCCACCGGGCTCCCAAGGGGAACGGCGGCAGGGAGATGTGACCGGGGGCGCAAAACTCTGGTAGAATACGCCCCGTTTAAACGAACTGGTAACTTCGACTAATGACAGACAACAGCCAAATCAAGGTGATCGTCGGCATGTCCGGCGGCGTGGATTCTTCCGTCTCGGCCTACCTGCTCCAGCAGCAGGGCTATCAGGTCGAAGGCTTGTTCATGAAGAACTGGGAAGAAGACGACACGGACGAGTACTGCTCTGCCGCCCAGGATTTGGCTGATGCCAAGGCCGTCTGCGACAAGCTGGGGATGAAACTCCACACCATCAACTTCGCCGCCGAATACTGGGACAACGTGTTCGAGCACTTCCTGGAAGAGTACAAGGCGGGTCGCACCCCGAACCCGGACATCCTGTGCAACAAGGAGATCAAGTTCAAGGCGTTCCTGGAATTCGCCGCCGAAGAGCTGGGGGCCACCTACATCGCCACCGGCCACTATGTGCGCCGTGACGACAGCACCGGCCGCCCTCGCCTGCTGCGCGGTCTGGATACCAACAAGGATCAGAGCTACTTCCTCTATACCCTGAGCGAAGCCCAGGTGGGTCAGAGCCTGTTCCCGGTCGGGGATCTGGAAAAACCCGAGGTGCGCCGCATCGCCGAGCAGCTGGATCTCATCACCGCCAAGAAGAAAGACTCCACCGGCATCTGCTTCATCGGCGAGCGCAAGTTCAAGGACTTCCTGGCCAAGTTCCTGCCCGCCCAACCCGGTAAAATCGAGACCGTGGATGGCAAGGTGATCGGCGAGCATCAGGGGCTGATGTACCACACCCTGGGCCAGCGCAAGGGGCTCGGTATCGGTGGTCGCAAAGATGCCACCGAAGAGGCCTGGTACGTGGTGGACAAAGAGGTGGAGCGCAACACCCTCGTGGTGGCACAAGGGGAACACCCCCGTCTCTACTCCGACGGCCTGGTCGCGAGCCAGCTGCACTGGGTGGATCGCACCCCCATTCGCGCGCCGCGCCGCTGCACCGTCAAGACCCGCTATCGTCAGGAAGACATCCCCTGCCTGATCCAGCCCATCGACGATGAGACCATCCGGGTCATCTTCGACGAGAAGCAGGCTGCGGTGACCCCGGGCCAGTCCGCCGTCTTCTACGACGGGGAAGTGTGTCTGGGCGGCGGCATCATAGAACAGCGTTTCAGCCATCCGGTTTGAGCCAATAGCAGAAGGCAGCCTACGTGAGCGATACATTCCAAGGCCGGATCATGACCTGCTGCGGGCATCTGCCAGTGAATGAACAGAACAGGGCCATGAAGATATGAGCGACAAATTCCAAGACAGAACCATGGCCTTCGCAGGCATCTGCCAGGCCGCCTATCTGGTGCAGAAAGTGGCCCGTGACGGCTCCTGCGACGAAGCCTCCCTGCGCGAGAGCCTGCAAAGCATTCTGGTCACCAACCCCACGCAGCCGCTGGAAGTGTTCGGCAGCCACCTGGCCATTCGCGACGGCTATCGCGCCCTGGTGGAACAGCTGGGGGCAGACGGCAGCCAGAAGAATGCCGAGCTGACCCGCTACGTGGTGAGCCTGATCGCGCTGGAGCGCAAGCTCGCCAAGCGCAAGGACATCCTCAACATGCTGGGGGAGCGGATCAGCCAGATCGGCCGCCAGCAACAGCATTTCGATCTGCTCGACGAGCAGATCCTGGCCAACATGGCGAGCATCTACAGCGACCTTATCAGCCCCATCGGGCCGCGCATCCAGGTGGCGGGCACCCCGCTCTTCCTGCAGCAGCCCCTGGTGCAGCACAAGGTGCGCGCCCTGCTGCTCGCAGGCATCCGCGCCGTGGTGCTGTGGCGCCAGCTCGGCGGCAGCCGTACCCAGATCATCTTCGCCCGCAAGAAGATGGTGGAACTGGCCAAACGATTTTAACCCCCACACCAATCATCAGGAGTTCACCCCATGGAGCTGTCCGCGCTGACTGCCGTTTCCCCGATTGACGGTCGTTATGGCGACAAGGCCGATGCCCTGCGCCCTATCTTCTCCGAATTCGGTCTGCTGCGTTTTCGCGTCGAAGTCGAGGTGCGCTGGTTGCAAAAACTGGCCAGCCACGCCGGGATCCCGGAAGTCCCTGCCCTGAGCGAGGCAGCCAATGCCGTGCTTGACGGCATCGTCAGCAACTTCAACGAGCAGGATGCCGCCCGCATCAAACAGATCGAGCGCACCACCAACCATGATGTGAAAGCGGTGGAGTACTTCCTGAAAGAGAAGGTGGAAGTGAACCCGGAGCTGGCCGCCGTCAGCGAATTCATTCACTTCGCCTGCACCTCGGAAGACATCAACAACAACTCCCACGGCCTGATGCTGAAGACCGCCCGGGAAGAGGTGATCAAGCCTTATTGCGAAAAGCTCATCGGTGAGATCAAGCGCCTGGCCGTCGAGTACCGCGACATGCCGCTGCTCTCCCGTACCCACGGTCAGCCGGCGACCCCGAGCACCATGGGCAAGGAGATGGCCAACGTCGCCTACCGTCTGGAGCGCCAGCTCAAGCAGATCATGGCGGTGGAGCTGCTGGGCAAGATCAACGGTGCCGTGGGCAACTACAACGCTCACATCAGCGCCTACCCGGATGTGGACTGGCACCAGTTCTCCGAGGAGTTCGTCACCTCCCTGGGCCTGACCTGGAACCCCTACACCACCCAGATCGAGCCCCACGACTACATCGCCGAGCTGTTCGACGCCCTGGCCCGCTTCAACACCATCCTGATCGACTTTGACCGTGACGTCTGGGGTTACATCTCCCTGGGTCACTTCAAGCAGCGCACCATCGCCGGCGAAATCGGCTCCTCCACCATGCCCCACAAGGTCAACCCCATCGACTTCGAGAACTCCGAAGGCAACCTGGGTCTGGCCAACGCCGTGTTCCAGCACCTGGCGAGCAAACTGCCCATCTCCCGCTGGCAGCGTGATCTCACCGACTCGACCGTGCTGCGCAACCTGGGTGTGGCGGTGGGTTACTCCCTGATTGCCTATCAGGCGACCCTGAAGGGCATCTCCAAGCTGGAAGCCAACGCGGACGCCATGGCCGCCGATCTGGACGCCAACTGGGAAGTGCTGGCGGAACCCATCCAGACCGTGATGCGCCGCTACGGCATCGAGAAGCCCTACGAGAAGCTCAAAGAGCTGACCCGTGGTCGCCGCGTCGACGCCGAAGGGATGCGCACCTTCATCGACACCCTGGAGTTGCCGGAAGCGGTCAAGGTCGAGCTGAAGAAGCTGACCCCGGCCAACTACATCGGCGACGCCCAGCGTCTGGTCGATCTGCTGAAATAAGTGATGTAACCGAACCGGCGGGGGCTCTGTCATGACGGCAGGGCCCCCGTTGATTTTGGCCCATTTGATATGATCACCCTCTATCGGGCCATTTCAGAGCCCTTGCCCAAGCCCGCCTTGGGCAAGCCCTCTCACAAGATACGAGAAGCACCATGTACCAACTCAATCTGGATATCGCTCACTTCCTCGAGCACTACTGGCAGAAGCGCCCGCTCCTCATCAAGGGCGGTTTCACCGACTTTCAGGATCCCATCAGCCCGGACGAACTGGCGGGTCTGGCCATGGAGGAGGTGATCGAATCGCGCCTGGTCACCCGCTTCAACAACAAGTGGGAGGCGGCCCACGGCCCCTTCGAATCCTACGATCACCTGGGGGAAGAGAACTGGACCGTGCTGGTGCAGGCGTGCAACCACTGGGTACCCGAGGTGCACGAGCTGGCGGTGCCCTTCCAGTTCATCCCGGGCTGGCGCTTTGACGATGTGATGGTGAGCTTCTCCACCCCTCACGGCGGTGTCGGCCCCCACATCGACAACTACGACGTCTTCATCACCCAGGGTCAGGGCAAGCGTCACTGGCGGGTCGGCGATGCCAAGCCCTTGAACGAGTTCGCCGCCCACGCGGCCCTGCTGCACTGCGAGCCGTTCGAGGCGATCATCGACGTCATCATGGAGCCGGGCGACATCCTCTACATCCCGCCCGGATTCCCCCACGAGGGCTACGCCATCGAGCCCTCCCTGAACTTCTCGGTGGGTTTCCGCGCACCGGACGCCAAGGCCCTTGTCTCCTCCTTTGCCGATCACCTGATCGACAACGAGATCCGCACCGAACGTTACGGCGACCCGGACCTCCAGCCCCGCGCCCGCCACGGGGAAATCCAGCCCCATGAGCTGCACCGCCTGCGGGAGCTGATGCAACAGGCCCTCGACGACGAGACCCTGTTCAAGGAGTGGTTCGGCACCATGATCTCCGAGGCCAAGCACGATCTGGACGTCAATCCGGTGGAGCCGGACTACAGCGCCGACGAGGTGGCCGACCTGCTGAGTCAGGGGGAGCCCGCCATCAAGGTGCCGGGGTTGCGCAGCGTCTGGTTCAGCGGCGAGAGCCGCACCTGCTACATCGACGGCGAAGCCTGGACCCTGCCGAGCGAGGATCCGGCCGCCATCGTGCTCCTGTGCGACAAGGACATCATCACCCAGGACGCGCTGGTGGAACTGGCCGATCAGGCGGGCTTCCTGCAACTGCTGACCCGGCTGGTCAACCGCGGCTACTGGTTCTTCGGCTGATCCAGAGGGCTGCCGCCCCTCCCGGCGTGCCGGGAGGGGCGGCGTTTTTTCCGCTGTAGGCCTACCGGCTCCTGCCTTGCGTTGCTTCGCCCTGACGCCGCGGGAGGGAGTGACTACACTGGATGACGGCCAACGGCATCGGACCGGATCGCCGCCGTAATGGGGCCCTGTTGTTTGTCATTTAACAACATGGGATCGGGCAGGATGCGGGGCCAGAAATGGGAACCAAATGGCCTCAGTTGCGGAAAATCAATTATTTTAGCCCCTAAAATGAGCTGTGAGCGAAAACGTTATCTTTCAAATTGAGGCCGTTTTCGCTCAAAACGTTGTTTCTGGATCATAAAAAGTATCCAAAAACTGGTGTATATTGCACGGCGGAAATTCCTTAACCATGAAGACTGACATGAAAAAGACCAAAATCGTCTGCACCATCGGTCCCAAGACCGAATCCAAAGAAATGCTGGGCAAGATGCTGGATGCCGGCATGAACGTCATGCGCCTGAACTTCTCCCACGGCGACTACGCCGAACACGGTGGTCGCATCAGCAACCTGCGCGCTGTCATGGCCGAAACCGGCAAGCACGCAGCCATCCTGCTGGACACCAAGGGTCCGGAAATCCGCACCATCAAGCTCGAAGGCGGCAACGACGTCTCCCTGGTCGCCGGCCAGACCTTCACCTTCACCACCGACCAGACCGTGGTGGGCAACAAAGACAAAGTCGCCGTCACCTATGCCGGCTTTGCCAGCGACCTGCGCGTCGGCAACCGCATCCTGGTTGACGACGGCCTGATTGGCCTGGACGTCATCGAAATCACCGAGCGCGAAGTGATCTGTAAAGTGCTCAACAACGGTGACCTGGGCGAGAACAAGGGTATCAACCTGCCGGGCGTCTCCATCAAGCTGCCGGCCCTGGCCGAGAAAGATAAGCGCGACCTCATCTTCGGTTGCGAGCAAGGTGTTGATTTCGTTGCTGCCTCCTTCATTCGCAAGAAAGAAGACGTGCTGGAAATCCGTGAGCACCTGAAAGCCCACGGCGGCGAGAACATCCAGATCATCTCCAAGATCGAAAACCAGGAAGGCCTGGACAACTTCGACGAGATCCTGGCTGTCTCCGACGGCATCATGGTTGCCCGTGGCGACATGGGTGTCGAGATCCCGGTAGAAGAAGTGATCTTCGCCCAGAAGATGATCATCGAGAAGTGCAACAAAGCCCGCAAAGTGGTCATCACCGCGACCCAGATGCTGGACTCCATGATCAAGAACCCGCGTCCGACCCGCGCCGAAGCTGGCGACGTGGCCAACGCCATCCTGGACGGTACCGACGCAGTCATGCTGTCCGGTGAGTCCGCCAAGGGCAAGTACCCGCTGGAAGCCGTGACCATCATGGCCACCATCTGCGAGCGTACCGATGCCGTGATGCCGTCCAACCTGTCTGCTGCCAACGACAGCAACAAGCTGCGCATCACCGAAGCGGTCTGCAAAGGCGCGGTAGAGACCTCCGAGAAGCTGGACGCCCCGCTGATCGTGGTTGCCACCGAAGGCGGCAAGTCTGCCAAGGCCATCCGCAAGTACTTCCCGAAAGCCTGGATCCTGGCCATCACCACCAACAAGAAGACCGCTGCCCAGCTGGTGCTGACCAAGGGTGTGGTTGCTCACGTGGTTGACTCCATCGCCTCCACCGACGACTTCTATCGCATCGGCAAAGAAGCCGCGCTGGAAATCGGCATGGGCGTGAAGGGTGACGTGGTTGTCATGGTCTCCGGTGCCCTGGTACCGAGCGGTACCACCAACACCGCTTCCGTTCACGTACTGTAATCAGTCCTGAACCGATGAAAGCGGCGCCTGCGGGCGCCGTTTTTTTTTATCTCTCCCCCTGCTGCCCCTCTTGCGCCGGTGCTAGAATCCACGCGGATTTTACCCTGGTGGAAAATCCCCCGAACATCGCATAATCACCCGGACGCTTTATGCTCTCAACACGCTTCAAAAGAGCCTCGGCCACCCTGCTGCCGCTGCTCTGTTTACTCATCACCTTCTGGACCCCGAGCACCCTGGCGCAGGATCTGCCCCAGCGCGCCACCGTGCAGCGGGCGCTCGACGCCCTCGGCAAATCGGACACCCCCACGGCCAGCCAGCAGGCGGACCAGAAGTTCCTGACTGACACCCTCTCCCTCCTCGACAGCATCGACAAGGAGAAGAGCAAGGCCAAAACCCAGAGCGAACGCCTGCGCACCCTGCCGGCAGAGCTCAAGGAGATCGGCGCCAAGCTCGACGCCCTGACCCAGGGCAAGAGCCCGGAGCAGCTCAAGAGCGAATACGCCACCATGAGCCTGGCGGAGCTCGATGCCCGCCAACCCGAGATCATGGCCAACATGCAGGCGGCCCAGGAGGCCCTTGGCACCATCGGCAGCCAGATCACCAACCTGCAGACCCTGCCGGAGCGGGCCCAGGCCAGCATGAGCCGCGCCTATCAGCGCAGCCAGGAGATCCGCACCCGCCTCAACGCCGGGGACGGGGTGAGCAGCGCCGAGAAAATGAAGCTTAATGCCGAGCTGGCCCTGCTGGATCTGCAACTGGCCAACCTGCAAAAGGAGCTGGACAACCGCACCAGCATGCAGGATCTGGTGGTCAAGCAACGGGACTACCAGAGTGCCCGTCTCGCCAGTGAAGAGCAGAAACTGCAGGCATTGCAGGAGCAGAGCAGCGCCAAGCGCCTGGGGGACACCGAGAAGACCGCCGAAGAGACCGGCGAACTGGTGGCCGCCGAAGACAACCCCCTGGTGCAAAAAGAGCAGGAGCTCAACTACCAGCTCAGCCAGCAACTCATCAGCTCCACCAACAGCCTCAACACCCTGGCCCAGAAGAACCTGCAGGCGAAGAGCATGCTGGAGCGCGGCACCCAGACCGAGCGCAACCTCAACGAACAGGTGCAGATGCTCAAGGGCAACCTGCTGCTCTCGCGCATCCTCTATCAGCTCTACCAGCAACTGGAAGCGGCCCCCTCCACCCTGGTGAAGAACCTGGAGGAGCAGATCGCCGACCTGCACCTGGCCCAGTTCGAACTGAGCCAGCAGCGTGACCAGCTGTTCCAGAAGAACCAGTATCTGGACAACCTCATCGCCAGCAGCGGCGAGACGGTGAGCGACGAAGACAGGGCCAGCCTTGCCAAGCTCATCGACACCCGCATCGGCCTGCTGGATCAGCTCAACCGCCAGATGGATGCCCAGCTCACCAACGCCATCAGCCTGCAACTGACCCAGCAGCAGCTGACCCGGGTCTATGCCTCCATCGAGTTCACCCTGCAACAGCACATCTTCTGGGTGAGCAGCAACAAGCCCATCGACGCCAAGTGGTTCATCACCTGGCCGGCCCAGGCCTTCAAGCAGGCCTCCGACTGGGTGCTGAAACCGGACTGGAGCGGCTGGGGCGACATGCTGCTGGCGGTCTCTCTGCTGGCACTGCCCCTGCTGCTGGTGGGGGGCCTGCTGCTGTGGAAGCGCGGCACCCTGCTCGAGCGCCAGAAGAAGATCGTCAAGGATCTGGGACGTTTTCGTCAGGACAGCCAGTGGCACACCCCCCGTGCCCTGTTGTTCACCGTGCTGCAACGCCTGCCGGGCACCCTCTTCATCCTGGCCGCCGGCCTGCTGCTCGCCTATTGCGGTCTGCTGAGCCCGAAACTCATCTTCCAGATCACCCTGAACCTGGCCCTCGGCTACCTGGTGTTCAGCGTCTACCTGTCGGTGATGCGACCGGGGGGCATCGGCGAGACCCACTTCCGCATGCCACGGGACGAGCTGCAGGCCAAGCGCAACAGCATGCGCTACCTCTGGCTGCCCCTGCTGCCCCTCATCATGCTGTCGACCAAGGCGGTGGTGGAACCCTCCTCCCTTGGCAACGACGTCATCGGCCAGGGCATGACCATGCTGCTGCTGGGGCTGACCGCCTACCTGGTGCTGCCCATCTCCCGCGCCCGCATCAAGGGCGAGGCGAGCATGTTGCAGACCCTGACCGCCGTCGCCCTGGCGCTGGCGCCGGTGGCCCTGATGGTGCTGGCAGCCCTCGGCTACTACTACACGGCCCTGAAACTCACCGGCAGGCTCATCGAGTCCTTCTACCTCATCATCATCTGGGGTCTGGTCTATCGCACCGCCCTGCGCGGTCTTGAGCTGGCGGCCCGCCGTCTGGCCTATCGCCGCGCGGTCGCCAAGCGGGAACACAAGACCCAGGAGGATGCGGAAGGGGGCGAAGCCATCGAAGAGCAGCCCATGGATCTGGAAGAGGTCAGCCAGCAGTCCCTGCGTCTGACCCGCATCATGCTGCTGCTGGTGTTCGGCGTCGCCTTCTACTGGCTCTGGTCTGATCTGGTGGCGGTCTTCACCTACCTCGACAGCGTGGTGCTGTGGCACAAGAGCGAGGGGACCGGGGCCAACGCCGTGCTCTATCCCATCAGCCTGAGCGACGTGCTGACCGGCCTGTTCGTGTTTGGTGCGGCTCTGTCGCTGGCCCGCAACCTGCCGGGCCTGCTGGAGGTGCTGGTGCTCTCCAAGCTGCGTCTTGCCCAGGGCACGGCCTATGCCTTCACCACCATGCTCAACTACGCCCTGATCGGGGTGGGCAGCCTGACGGCGCTGGCCATGCTCGGGGTCCAGTGGGAGAAGCTGCAGTGGCTGGCCGCCGGTCTCTCGGTCGGTATCGGTTTCGGCATGCAGCAGATCGTCTCCAACTTCATCTCAGGCATCATCATCCTGTTCGAGCGCCCGGTGCGGATCGGCGACACCGTCACCATCGGCACCATCTCGGGCACGGTCAACAAGATCAGGATCCGCTCCACCACCCTCACCGACTTCGACCGCAAGGAGGTGATCATCCCGAACCAGCAGCTGATGATAGAGCGGCTCATCAACTGGTCCCTGTCCGACACCGTCACCCGGGTCATCGCCCGGGTCGGAGTGGCCTATGGCTCGGATCTGGATCTGACCCGCAAGCTGTTGATGCAGGCCGCCATGGAGAACAGCCGGGTGCTGAAAGACCCGGCCCCCATCGTCTACTTCCTCACCTTCGGACCCAGCACCCTGGATCACGAGCTGCGCTTCTTCGTGAGCGAGCTGGGGGATCGCAACCCGGCCATCGACGAGCTGAACCGCCGCATCGACGTGCTGTTCCGCGAGCATGGCATCGAGATCGCGTTCAACCAGATGGACGTCTACATCAAGAACATGCAGGGAGACGAACAGAAGGTGGAATCCCGCCCGGCGCTGCCGCCGGCGGGGAACCAGCCCGTCTGATCCCGCCCGCTTCACAGGCCCCGTCACGGGGCCTGTTTTTTTCTGCCCGCCCCCCGCCTTGGAAAGCACAGATCGCCCCCAATATAGGGAAGACAACGGACTGTCTGCACGAGGAACCCAATGGACTCGCTCTACGCCGTGGTGCTCTTTGCCATCTCGGCATCGGTCACCCCCGGCCCCAACAACATCATGGTGATGAGCGCCGGCGCCAGCGTCGGGATACGCAAGAGCCTGCCCCTGCTCATGGGGATCTGCGTCGGCTTCACCCTGATGCTGTTGCTGGTGGGGCTGGGCTTTGGCCAGCTCTTTACCCGCTTCCCCGAACTCCACTTGTTCATCAAGTGCGCGGGCACCCTCTATCTGCTCTATCTTGCCTGGCTCATCGCCCGTCCGACGGACGGGATGGCTGACAGCAACGGGACCCGCCCGTTCGGCTTTTTCAAGGGTGCCCTGTTCCAGTGGGTCAATGCCAAGGCCTGGGTGGTCGCCACCGGCGCCATCGCCGCCTTCACCAGCGCGGGGAGCGACCCCTTTGAGCAGCACCTCGTCATCGCCCTGACCTTCTTCATCGTCTCTTTCCCCTGCGTCGGACTCTGGCTCCTGTGCGGTTCCCTGCTCAAGCGCTGGCTGGCAAACGATCTTGCCCGTCGCCGCTTCAACCAGGTAATGGCAGCCCTGCTGGTACTGTCAGTGGTGCCCGTCATTCGCGAGATCCTGATCCCCGCCTGAGAGGCCGGGACTCCCCTTTCCCTTGACCCGACGGATGGCCGTCGCAAAGGAGATGCAATGCAACAAGTGGTCTATGTGGCCAACCCGGTGAGCGGGTTGATCCATGTGTTTCGCCTCGAAGCAGGCACCCTCGCCCCGCTGCAGGAAGTGCAGACCGGCGGCGAGGTGCAGCCCCTGGTCATCAGCCCGGACCGGCGCTGGCTCCATGCAGGGGTGCGCCCCGATTGTCGGGTGCTGAGCTTCCCCATCACCGCCGATGGGCGGCTCGGGGCCCCGACCTCGGCGCCGCTGCTCGGCAGCGCCTCCCACACCTGCACCGATGGGAGCGGCCGCCTCTTCTTTGCCGCCTCCTACGCCTTCAACCACGTCACCGTCTCCCGCCAGGATCAGGCGGGGCGGATGCAGCCCCCTCACCAGCGTCTCGACCACCTGATGGCGGCCCACTCGGTCACCTGGCTTGCGGGGCAAAACGGGGAGCAGGAGCTGCTGGTGGCCTGCCTGAAGGAGGACAGGGTGCGCCGCTTTGCCCTGGTGGACGAGAAGCTGGTTCCCCATCCCTTGGGGGACATTCACACCGCCCCCGGCGCCGGGCCCCGCCATCTGGCCCTGCACCCGGACAACGGCGATCTCTATTGCCTCAACGAACTCGATGCCACCCTCAATCGCTACCACAGGGAGGCGGACGGACAGATAGTGGCGCGCGAGAGCCTGGACATGCTGCCCCCAGGCTATGAAGGGGAGCGCTGGGGCGCCGACCTGCACCTGACCCCGGATGGACGTTTTCTCTACACCAGCGAACGGGCCAGCAGCCTGCTCACCCTGTTCGGCGTCTCCCCCCAAGATGGCGCCCTCACCCCCCTCGGCCACTTCCCGACCGAGGCCTGTCCTCGGGGCTTTGCCATCGACCACAGCGGCCACTGGCTCATCGCGACCGGGCAGCAATCCCACGAGGTGGCGCTGCATGCCATCGACCCCGAAAGCGGTCTGCTCACCCCGGGCCCACGGAGCGAGGTGGGCAAGGGGGCCATGTGGGTGAGGGTGCTCGCCCTCCCCTGAGATGGCGAAAAACGGGCATAAAAAAAGCCATGGCACTGCCATGGCCTGCGTGAACCGGCCCCCTCAGGAGCCGGTCACCTCCTTCAGGAAACCGGTGAAACGCTGCCAGGACTTGGCATCGGCATCGGCGCGGTAGTTGTCCGAGCCAAAGACGCTGAACGCGTGGGGAGCACCGCTGTAGCTGGTCGCCTCGTGCTTCACCCCGGCGCTCTCCAGCTCGGCCACCAGCGCCGCAAACTGACCCAGAGAGACCGCCTCGTCGGCGCTGCCGTGCTGGACAAGCAACTCTCCCTTCACCTCTTTGTAGTCCTGCCCGGCCGGGGTCTCCAGCCCGCCGTGTACGCTCACCACCCCCTTGAGATCCGCCCCGCTGCGGGCCAGCTCCAGCACGGCGGCGCCGCCGAAGCAGTAACCGAGGGCCACCGCATTGTCGAGCCGCCCCCCCTGCCTGCCCGCCTCCGCCAATCCCCCTTGCAGCAGGGTGCGCATCCTGGTCCTGTCCTGATAAAGGGCCCCGGTGAGGCGCTTCTTGTCTTCCACCGTGCTCGGCCTGACCCCGGCACCGAACAAATCTACGGCAAAGACACTGTAGCCTAGGGCCACCAGCATCTCGGCCCGCTTGATCTCGTAACCGTTGAGCCCGTCCCAGTCGTGCACCAGCACCACCAGAGGGGCCTGCTTGTCGGCACCCGCCAGGTAATAGCCCTCGAACGGCTTACCTTCGACCTCGTAGCGCACCGCACCGGCCTCGGCCGCGCCGCTCCCCATCAGCCCCAGCAGGGCCAGGATCCATGCCCTCTTCATCCTTTCGTCCTCTCCCGTCAATGGTGCTCCTGAGTGTAGCCGCTTGACATGGGGAGGCCGGGTTCAGTGGTAGGCAGGCAAAAAAAGAGAGGCCACCCAAAGGTGGCCTCTTTTTCATCAACTCAACGTACAGCAAGCCAGGCGCTTAATCCTTGGCGCTCTCCATGGCACCCGTTTCGGAGTGCTGGGGCAGGATGAGGTTCAGCAGGATCGCCGCCACCGAGGCCAGCCCCACGCCCGCCAGGGCGAAGTCACCGATCTTCATCTCCAGGGCGCCGACACCCACGGTCAGGGTCACCGCCACGATGGCGATGTTGCGGGACAGCCCCAGATCCACCTTGGACTCCACCAGGGTCTTGAGACCGATGGCGGCGATGGATCCGAACAGCAGCAGCATGATGCCGCCCATCACCGGCATGGGGATGGAGGTGAGCAGGGCGTTGAACTTGCCGAAGAAGGCCAGAATGATGGCGAACACCGCGGCCCAGGTCATGGTGACCGGGTTGAAGTTGCGGGTGATCATCACGGCGCCGGTCACTTCCGCATAGGTGGTGACGGGGGGACCACCGATGAAACCGGCGAAGCAGACGCCGATGCCGTCACCGGCCAGGGTGCGGTGCAGGCCGGGATCCTTGGTGTAGTCCTTGCCAGTCACGCCGCCGATGGCCAGCACGCCGCCGATGTGCTCGATGCAGGGGGCGATGGCCACCGGCAGCATGAAGAGGGCCGCGGCCCAGTTGATCTCCGGGGTCTCGAAGTGGGGCAGCGCCAGCCAGGGGGCGTTGACGATGCCGTCGAAACTCACCTGGCCCATCAGCACGGCAGAGACATAACCGGCGATGACACCGCACAGGATGGGGATGAGCTTGATCCAGCCCTTGCAGAACACGGCGGCAATCAGGGTGACCGCCAGCGAGATCCCCGCCAGGGTCAGCGCCGTGGTGGCAGGCACCACCTGCTCACCGCCGGCACGGCCCATGGCCATGTTGCAGGCTACCTGGGCCACCGACAGGCCGATCACCATGATGACGGGACCGATGACCACGGGGGGCAGCAGCTTGTGCACGAAGCCCATGCCACGAGCGCGGATGATGGCCGCCAGGATGAAATACATGAAGCCCGCGGCAAACAGACCGAACATGGTGGAGGGCAGGCCCCAGGTCTGGGTGGCATAGATGATGGGGGCGATGAAGGCGAAGCTGGAGCCGAGGAAGATCGGCACCTGACGACGGGTGCAGAGCTGGAACAGAAGGGTGCCTACACCGGCGCCAAGCAGGGCCATGGAGGGGTTCAGACCGGTGAGCAGGGGCACCAGCACCATGGCACCGAAGGCGACAAACAGAATTTGCAGCCCGGCGACGCTTTGCTTGACCAAGGAAAACATGGGTATCCTTAATTTTTTGATAACTGACAGGGATATTTGACACTTTTCAGTCATCACAAGACGTTTTCAAGGCAGCCAACGGACCAAACGGCGTCATTTGTTGCCTTTTACTGCTTGGGGAGGGCATGAAACTGGCTTTTTAGGCGGGATTCGCTGCTACAAGCATCGAGGAAGCGATTTTACGCACTTTTATGGCCAACGCCAATCGTTTTTCCGGCGAGTTGACATGACAAGGCTTTCAACTGGTCGACGCAGATACCACCCCAACCCCCTCTCTATACTCGAAGGCGTGACCCCACACCGACAAGGAGTTCCCCATGTCACTGCCCTCGTTCAAACCCAGCCAGCGCCGACTGCTGCTGGGTTCGGCCATCGCCCTGGCCTTGTTCGCCACCCCGCTGAGCTATGACTTCGACCACCACCAGTGGCAGGCAAACCAGGCCCATGCCAAGTCCTGCTTCATCGCCGGTACCCGCATCCTGATGGCCGATGGCTGCGAACGCCCCATCGAGACCCTGCGGATCGGCGATCGGGTGCGGGACAGGCACGGGCAGAGCAACCGCATCCAGGCCATCGAGCGGGTGGCGCTGGGGGGGCGCAGGCTCTACGGGCTCAATCATCTGCCCCCCTTCTTTACCGCCGAGCACCCCTTCCTCACCACCCGGGGCTGGGCGGCCATCGCACCGGCCATGACCCGCACCGAAAACCCGGCCCTCGCCGTGCTGCCGCTCTTTACCGGCATGCACCTGCTGGGTTGGTCAGAGGGGGGCAGCGCGGGCAACCTGGCGCTGGCGCCGCACCCTGTCGAACTGCCGGTGGCCTCCCTCTTCTGGGTTGATGCCCCGCCCGCCACGGCGCTGTTCAACCTGATCCTAGATGGCAGCCACAGCTATGTGGCCAATGGGCTGATCGTGCACAACAAAGGGGGGGATGGCGGCGGCAACAGTGGTAGCGGAGGCGGCAACAGCGGCGGTGGGGGCAGCAACAGCGGCGGCGGAGGCAGCAACAGCGGCGGCGGTAGCAACAGCGGAGGCAGCAACAGCGGCGGTGGGGGCAATAGTAGCCACAGTGGAAACAATAGCGGAAATGGAGGCGATAGTAGCCATAACGGAAACAATGGCGGGGACGACAGCGGCCACGGCGGCGATGACCGTGGTCAGGGCGAACATGCCGGTGGTGACCAGCACGCTGGCGGCGATCGCCACGGCGGTGGCGACAAACATGCAGGCGGGGAGCGTCATGCCGGTGGCCGGGTGGACGACAACGGTGTGGACGCCGTCGATGCCAATGGCAACAAGCTTCGAGGCGATGGCAGCGTGGACGACAACGGCGTGGACGACAACGGCGTGGACGCCGTCGATGCCAATGGCAACAAGCTTCGAGGCGATGGCAGCGTGGATGACAACGGCGTGGACGCCGTCGACGCCAATGGCAACAAGCTTCGAGGCGATGGCAGCGTGGATGACAACGGTGTGGACGCCGTCAACGCCAATGGCAACAAGCTTCGGGGCGATGGCAGCGTCGATGACCGCCTGGTGCCCCCGCCCGCTCAATAGGTGGCAGCGTCCTGCCCCGCACACACAGCAGGGCGGAAAAAAGAGAGGGTGGCCTGGGCCACCCTCTCTTGTTTATGCGGCATCGTCATGCCCGCGACACATGCGGGCAGGACGCACCTCAGACCCGGCGATAGGGCAGGTAGACCGGCTCCCACATATGGCTCAGGATGTGCTCTTGCAGATCCTGACCGATGAGCGGATGGGAGGGATCCCGGCGCACGATATCCTTGAGCACCGCGGTCGCCACGTGCACCGAGATGTTGCGCAGCTCGCTGATCCTCGGGAAGACGGTGCCCCGGGCGAGATCCGCCTCGCTCACGCACTCCGCGAGCGCAAAGGCGGCGGTGGTGAAGATGTCCGGGCTTATTTCGCGGATCTGGCTGACGATGGCCGCCAGCCCCACGCCGGGGAAGATGAAGACGTTGTTGCCCTGACCGATGCGATAATCCTGCCCCTCATGGTGCACATCCTTGAACGGGCTGCCGGTGGCGACGATGGCGCGCCCCTGGCTCCAGCGGAAGATGTCTTCCGGCAGGGCCTCGCAGTTGGCGGTGGGGTTGGAGAGGGGGAACACCATGGGGCGCTCGCAGTGGGTCAGCATCAGCTGGATGTGCTCCTCCTGGAAGGCGCCACCGGCGCCGCTGGTGCCGAGCAGCACTGTGATGGGCACGTGGCGCAGCACCTCGGTCAGCCCCGCCTTGCCCTGCAGATCCCACTGGGCCAGCAAGAGGCCCGGCTTGGCGTAGCGGCGCTTGTACTCATCCAGCCCCTCGCGGTTGTCACACACCAGCCCCTGGGTATCCAGGATGTAGATGCGATCCCGCGCCGCCTGCGGGTCAAGCCCCTCGCGGATCATCCCCGCGCAGATCTGATCCGCCACCCCGACCCCGCCAGCCCCGGCCCCGTAGACCAGGTAGTGCTGCTGGCCCAGGGTTTCCCCCTTGGATTTGACGGCCCCTATGATGCCCGCCAGCACCACGGCCCCGGTACCCTGGATGTCGTCGTTGAACGACGGCAGCGCCTGCTGATAGCGGGCCAGGTTGTTGAAGGCGTTGGACTTGCTGAAGTCCTCCCACTGCAACACGGCGTTGGGGAAGTGGCGCTTGACCCCTGCCACGAACTTGTCGATGAAGTCGTCGTACTCCTTGCCGCGAATGCGCCTGTGGGGCTGACCCAGGTACATGGGGTCATCCAGCAGCGCCTGGTTGTCGGTGCCCACGTCCAGCGCGATGGGCAGGCAGCAGGCGGGGTGGATGCCCGCCCCCAGGGTATAGAGGGCGAGCTTGCCGATGGGAATGCCCATGCCCCCCACCCCCTGATCGCCGATGCCGAGGATCCCCTGGCTGTCGGTCACGACGATGATGCGCACCGCCTTGGCATCCATGTGGCGGGCGAGAGAGCCCATGTCATCGACGTTCTTCGGGGTGATGTAGAGGCCGCGCGGCTTCTGGAAGCGGTGGCTGAACTCCTGGCACGCCTTGCCCACGGTCGGGGTGTAGATGTAGGGAGTCATCTCCTCCACGTGGCGGGACAGGAGGGCGTAGAACAGGGTTTCGTTGCGATCCTGCAGGGCTCGCAGGTTCTGGTACTTCTCGATGTCGCTGCAGGCGCTCAGGAAGGCCTCATAGACCCGCTCCAGCTGGGCTTCGAAGGTCTGCACCTGAGGCGGCAAGAGGCCATCGAGCTCAAAATCGGCCCGCTCCTGTTCGGTGAAGGCGGTACCCTTGTTGAGGTTGCGATCGTTGAGCAGATTGGTGCCCGTCAGCGCAACGGGGCGAAAATCGTGACCCTGTGCATCTTTCCACAGCAGATATTGTCCGGTAGCCATAGTCATTCTCTTTGATTTACATGAAGTTGCCATCAGGCAGGAGAGCAAGACTCAGAATGCTGGGGATCATATGACGTTTGCCGATCCGGTTTTGTGAGCTTGGACAAACCCTGCGGCCAAAGGCGCCTTTGCCGGGGCAGCCGAAGGTTGCTCACGCGCCCGCCTTGGCGCAAGATCCCGACACGCCCCTGTGGGCATCCCTTTGCGAGCAACGGAGCACCATGACCCCTTCCTCTTCCCCCGCTTTTCTCGTCAGCGGCGTCATCCTCGCGGGCGGTCGCGCCACCCGCATGGGGGGCGATGACAAGGGCTGGGTGCCCCTCGCGGGCACTCCCCTGATCGAACACGTGCTGACCCGCCTGCGCCCCCAGGTGAACGAGGTGCTGATCAACGCCAACCGCAGCCAGGCTCGCTACCGGCAGCTTGCCCCCGTCATCGGAGATGCGCAGGCCGACTTCCAGGGGCCGCTGGCCGGCATGCTGGCGGGGCTGACGGCGGCCCGTCACGACTGGGTGCTGTTCGTCCCCTGTGACGGCCCCGCCCTGCCCCTTGATCTGATGACCCGCTTTCGCGCCGCCATCACCCCGGACACCGATCTGGTGGTGGCCCACGACGGGGAGCACCTCCAGCCCGTGGTCGCCCTGCTGCGCCGCGCCCTGCGCCCCTCCCTGAGCCAGGCGCTGGCGGACGGGGAGCGCAAGACCGGGGCCTGGTTTGCCCGCCACAGAATGGCGGTAGTGCCCTTTGCCGATCTGCCCGACGCCTTCGTCAACCTCAACAGCCCGGCCGAACTCGCCGCCTGGGAGGCGAGGCTGCGGGAAGGGGGCGCGCCATGAGCCCCCTGCCCCTGCTCGGCTTCGTCGCCTGGAGCGGCACCGGCAAGACCACCCTGCTGGAGCGCCTCATCCCGCGCCTGGTGGCACGCGGTCTGCGCCTCGGGGTGCTCAAGCACACCCATCACGCCTTTGACATGGACCAGCCCGGCAAGGACAGCCACCGCCTGCGCCAGGCGGGCGCCACCCAGGTGATGGCGGCCTCCGACCGGCGCCACGCCCTGATCCGGGAGACCCCGGAGGGGGAGCCCCCCTTCGAGGCGCTGCTGGCCCGCTTCGATGCGAGCGCCCTGGATCTGCTGTTGGTCGAGGGGTTCAAGCACAGGCGCTTTCCCAAGGTGGAGCTGTATCGCGCCGCCATCGGCCGGCCCCTGCTCTTCCCCGATGATCCTGACATCGTCGCCCTCGTGAGCGACGCCCCCCAGGCCACGACCCTGCCCCGGTTCCCCTTCGAGGATCTGGAGGCCATCGCCGACTTCATCTGCGCCCGGTTGCCCACGCACGAACCCCGTCAGGCCCCGCCGCCCCTTCGCCTCTGCGCCCGGCTGCTGGCGGCCCTGCCCCCATCGGCAGAGCAGGGCGTTGTGCCCGGCTTGCTCAGTCAGGACGAGGCGGGCACCCTGCTGGTGCGCCCGGTGGATGGGGGCCACGACAGTGCCAACTGCCGCATCGAACGGGCGCCGGGTAACGTGGCCCTTCCCCCCGGCGAGCGGGTCATGGTGCGCCTGTATGAACCGGGGAAACGACGCAGGTCAAGGCGAATCCCGTCCCTCTTGCTATCCTCACCACCCTGACCCGAGATAAGAGAACGCCCTTGCGCCTCAATGCCCCGCTCTCCCGCTTCGATCTGCTCATCTATGGCCGCTACCGCCTGGTCCACGGCCTGCGCATCGCCCTGGCCTTCACCCTCACCTTCCTGCTGACCCGGGAGCTCAAGCTGCCGGAGAGCACCTGGCCCCTCATCACCCTGGTGGTGGTGATGGGCCCCATCTCGTTCTGGGGCAACGTGCTGTCGCGCGCCCTGCAACGGGTGGTGGGCACCGTCTTTGGCGCCGCCTGCGGGGTGGTGGCCCTCTATCTGGAGCTCTACTCCCTGCCCCTGATGCTGGCCTGGTGCTGCGCCATCATGTTCCTGTGCGGCTACCTGGCGCTCGGCAAGCGCCCCTATGTGGGGCTGCTCATCGGCATCACCCTGGGGGTCATCGTCGGCGGGGTGCCCGGGGACATCGAGACCGCGCTCTGGCGCAGCGGCGACGTCATCCTGGGGTCGGTGCTGGCCCTGCTGTTTTGCAGCATCTACCCCCAGCGGGCCTATACCCACTGGCGTCTGCAGATGCACGACACCCTGCAGCAGGCCGGGCGGCTCTACCACACCCACCTCTCCCCCAACGTGCTGGAGCGCCCCAAGCTCACCCGAAGCCATGCCCGCCTGCTCGCCAAGATAGTCAGCCTGCGCCCCCTGCTGGCCCCGGCGGTCAAGGAGACCCGCCTTGGCAGCCCGCTGTTCGAGGCGACCCAGACCACCCTTCGCAACAGCGTCTGCACCCTGGAGATGCTGGCCAACACCTATTGGCGGGATCGCCAGAGCCACTTCCTGATGCAGAGCCACCCGGGGCTTCGCGCCTGCCAGCAGGCGACGGAGTCAGTGCTCACCGAACTCGCCCTCATGCTCAAGAGCGGTGATACCATGGCGGCCGACCAGGCCATCGGCCGCCTGCAAGAGGCCGCCGCCCGGCTCGATGGGGAAGCAAGCCAGGCGCCAGGCCAGGGACACGACCCCACCCTTGGCGGCTACCTCTGGCTCAATCTCCATCTCATCGAGCAGCTCGCCCACCTCCATCGCCTGCTGGGGCTGGTGCTGCAACCCTATGCCAAGCCCTCGGCCCGCCCCTGATCACGCCGCCTGCAACCACCCACAAAAAAGCCCCGCCGATGCGGGGCTTGCTTGTCTCGGGCTCGCGCCTTAACTTGCACGAGCCAGGGGCTGCTCCGGAGTGAGGTAGAGGGAGAAGTCCTCTATCCCCGCCTTCAGGGCGGCAAAGCAGTCGGGGTCGATGGCCGTGCCCAGGTTTTCCGCCATCATCTCCAGGGCCCGCGGCACCGGGATGGCATCCCGATAGGGGCGCTTGGCGGTGATGGCATCGAAGATGTCGGCGGTGGTGATGATGCGCGTCTCCAGGGTGATCGCCTCCCCCTTGAGCCCCTTGGGGTAGCCCTTGCCGTCGAGTCGCTCATGGTGGGCGCCAGCCACCTGGGCCAGCTCCTCGAAGGCGCCGATGCGGCTCAGGATCTCCTCGGTGTAGGCGGCATGCATCTGCACCGCCGCCCACTCCTGCTCGTCAAGCTTGCCCGGCTTGTCGAGGATGGCGTTGCTCACCCCGAGCTTGCCCACATCGTGAAGCAGGGCACCCCGCTTGAGCCAGCGTCGCCGCGCCTCGGACATCCCCATCTGGGCGGCGAGGATGTCGGTATAGAGCGCCACCCTGCCGCTGTGCCCCGCGGTATAGGGGCTCTTGGAGTCCACCACCTGGCCGAAGGCCGCCGCTATCTCGTCCAGATAATCCTCATCCAGCGCCACTTCCCCCTGCCCCGCCGGGTGGGCGAAGACCCGCTCCGCCAACGCGGGATCCGCCAGTCCTTGCCAGAAGGCGTCGTCGGCCAGCGCCTCGAAGGCCTTGACCAGGGCGGGATCAAACCAGTTGCCGCTGCGCTCGCGCAGCTCCCTCATCGCCGCGTCCGGCCCGGCGGCGGCGTGAAACACGTCAACCACCTGACAGAGCAGGGCGATGCGAGAGAAGAGCGGGATGGCCTCTCCCGCCAGTTGTTGCGGCCGCCCTTTGCCGCTCCAGTGCTCATCCAGAGAGAGGATCCCCTGGGCCACCTCGTCGCTGAAACGCAACTGGCGGGCGATGTCCGCCCCCCGGTGGCAGCGGGTCAGGATCAGCTCGTTGGCTATCTGATCCCCGTTGCGAAAGATGTGGAACAGGCTGCGAAAACGGCCCAGCAGATCCGCCTGCAAGCCGGTGTGGCCCAGCACGAAGTTGACCACCTCGGAGAGGGAGCCATCCACCAGCTTGAAATCGCGCTTGAAGTGAAGATCGTCGGTGAGATAGAGCTCGCAGATGCGGGCGGCATTGCTGCTGCACCCCAGATCCTTGAGCAACAGGGTGTAGTAGAGGTCGTGGCGCTGCCGGGCATCCAGTCCCAGTTGCTCCCCCAGACGAGAGCCTATCCAGCAGCAGCGGATGCAGTGGCCTCTCGGCTGCCCTTCCGTCATGTCCAGGGCATGGCTGAGAGAACCAATCAGCTCTGCCAAACGCAATCCATTTACCGTCATAGCCCACTCCCTCTACATCGGGGCGTACTTGCCCGCAGGCATGTATAGCATTTGTCGGGAGTAAAGGATCAGGGGTGCGACAAATTATACCTGCCCCGCTCCCCGACTTGCCGCCGCATCGCGCTGCTCGCGGCTCAGGGTCGAGACCAGTCTGTCGTCCAGATAGAGATCCAGTCGCTCCCCGCGCATCTCTCCCCGCATCAGGCTGCGCTGACCGTCGATGTAGTGGATCTCCATCTGGGCGGTGCGCTCGTCCGGGTAGCTCACCTGTACCTCGCGCACCCCTTGGGGCAGCAGGGCCAGCGGCACCTGGTTGAGGGCAGGATCCAGGTGCTGGTTCACCTTGATGATCGCATCGCTCTTCTGATCCACCAGGGCGGGCGACTTGCCGGTAATGGGGTTCTTGCCGGACCAGAATTCGATGGTGTTGAACACGAAGAGATCCGCCGTGGCCGCCAGGCCATAGACGGGGGAGAGCAGCACGAAGACACCGGCACGACCGTAGCGGTTGTCCACCACGCTGAGGTTGCCCTTGGTCACCATGGAGGAGAGGCCCATCTGGCCCATGCAACCACCGAGCCCCAGGCTCGCCCCCACTCCCAGCAGCAGGGCCAGTGCCCTGCCTCTCTGTCGTACTGCCATTGTTGTCTACCTGCTCAATAAAAAGGAGGCGGCAGCCTAAACAAGGGGGCCGGGCGGCACAATGACGAAGGGGGGCGTCATACAGCCAGGGTTCAGCCTGGCCGTCCGATCGCTCACTCTGTTGGCAATCTTGCGGTCAGCCCCTCAGATGGAGAGGGCCGACACCGTCTGGGAGACCCTGTCCGCCTCCTGGTGGATCTCGCTCATCAGCTTGTCCACTCCGGCGATCTGCTGCTTGCCGAGTTCGGCGCTGCCCGCCACCCCGGCCATGTCGTCGGTCACCCTGGCGGTCAGCTCGCGGTTCTTCTGCACCACCCTGGCGATCTCGTCGGTAGAGAGCGACGTGCGGGCGGCCAGCTGGCGCACCTCGTCCGCCACCACCGCAAACCCGCGCCCCTGCTCACCCGCCCGCGCCGCCTCGATGGCGGCGTTCAGGGCCAGCAGATTGGTCTGATCGGCGATGGCGCTGATGGTCGAGACGATGGCCTCGATGCTTCTGGACTGCTCGTTGAGCTGGCCGATGAGGGCGATGGCCTCATCCACCTGGGAGGCGATGAGGGAAGAGGTCTGCACCACGGCGCGCAGCAAGCCCGCCCCCTCCTCTGCGCTGTGCAGGGTCTCCTGGGCGGTGCTGTGGGCCAGGCGGGCGGCCTCCCGGGTCGCGTGGTTCTGCTCGATGCGCGCGGTGATGTCGCTGGCGAACTTCACCACCCGCACCACCTTGCCGCTACCATCCCGGATGGGGTTGTAGGTCGCCTCCAGCCAGACGGCCTGCCCCCGGCTGTTGTGGCGCATGAAGAGGCCGGATTTGAACTGACCCCGGGCCAGTTCTTCCCAGAAACGGGGCTGCTCGCGCAGAAAGGCCTCGTCACAGAAGATCCTGTGGTGCCTGCCCGCGATCTCACTCAGGGTGTAACCCATGACGCTCAGGAAGTTGGCATTGGCATGGATAATGTCGCCGTTCGGGGTGAACTCGATCATGGCCCGGGAGCGGTCCAGTGCCTCGGTCAGCGCCTCGAGCCGCCCAAGCCGCTGGTGCTGTTCGGTGACGTCGCTGGCAATCTTGAGTACCCGAGTCACCCGGCCCTGGTGCTTCACCGGGAAATAGGTCGCCTCCAGCCAGCGCGTCTCCCCCTGCCGGTTCACGCGCTCGAAGGTGCCTGACTGCACCTCTCCCTGGGCCAGGCGGCGCCAGAACTGGCGATAGTCACCGGACTCCCCCCAGGCCCTCGGACAGAGCTGGCTGTGGGGCTGCCCAATCAGTTCGGCGGCACCATATCCCATCAGGGCCAGGAAAGGAGTGCTCGCCTCCTGGATGATCCCCTCCGGGCTGAAGATGACGGTGGCGGCGCCCGCCTTGATCGCCTCTATGATGCCCTGCTCCTCGTCGAGCCGGGTCTGGCATGCCTGCAACTGCGCTTTGAGCTTCTGATTGAACATGACACTTCTTCCTCGTTGACCATCCCCATGGGCACCACGGCCTCACCCACAGAGGGTATCGGCACCGCCAGCGCCGACATAAGTGGTCGGACGACAGAAACGAATGGGGCGCGCAGTGTATAGAAAAGCGGCGATGCCGCCAAGGGCTCCCAATACGCAGCCCTTGTGAAAGAGGATCAGCCCGGCGGTGAAAAAGGCGGCTAACGAGCGGGAACGCACTCGAGGCAGGCGGGATTGCCGGCAAAGCCGAACCGTTCGTAGATAGCGCGCCCATCACTGCTGGCATGGAGCCACAGCTTGCCCAGTTGCTGCTCGCGGGCATACTCCACCATGGCCACCAGCAGGGCGTTCGCCATTCCCCGTCTGCGCCAGGCCGGCCGGGTGTAGATGTTGAGCAGGTACCCTTCCCGCCCCGCCAGATTGCCCGGGTAGGGCGGGCGCACGAAGAGTGCCAGGGTGGCGCACGCCACCACCTCGCCCTCCTCCTCCACCACCCAGCTACGGGCGCTGCCCTCTTCCTGCGCCTGAATGAAGTAGGCCTGCGTCGCCTCCATGAGGACCGGATCCTCATCGGGCCGGGCAAGTTCCCCCACCTCGCAAAAGAGCGCCATGCGCAGTGTCGTCAGGGCAGGAATATCGGCCGCCAGGGCCTCGCGTACCTTCATCTCTTCTCCTTTACATTCCTTTCCCGCCCGTCAGTCAGGCAGGGCTCGTGTGCGGCCACCTTACGCCGGAGGCGAGCGACGGGCAAGGCGCCAGCTGTCGAGCCCCAGGGGGCCCGCCCCCCACACGGCCAGGGTCAGCAGCATCCAGCCCCACAACTGGTGATCGTGAAAGCCTCCCGCCCAGAGGGCTGGGTAGGAGATGACCGCCATGGCGTTGAAGCCAAACAGCAGCAAGGCGACCGGACGGGTGAAGAGGCCCGCCAGCAGGAAGAGGGGCAGCAACAGCTCGGTCGCCGTGCCCGCATAGGCCGCCCACTGCCAGGGCAGCAGGGGCACCTGATATTCGAACTCGAACAGATAGAGGGTGCTGTCCCAGGCCGTTAACTTGAGCCAGCCGGATCGCAGAAAAATGGTGGCGACCCAGAGCCTGGCAAGCAGCAACAGGCCACCGCTGCACCAGGGCAAGATGCGTTCAACAAGGGGGCCAAGGGGCCTGGCAAGGGTTTGCGTTGTCATGGGGCAAGCTCCAGATCGACCAGCAGGTCGAGGGTGATGAGGGGGGCCAGGTGTTCGGCCATGGCGGGATCATGAGCCAGCAGGCTGGCCAGCGGCCTGCCCTGCAGGCAGCCTTGCAGCAGACGCCAGGCGGCGGCATCCAGGGGAATGGGGTCGACCCGGTATCCGGGGCGTTTCTTGAGTGCCAGGGAGCAGACAGCATCCAGTTCCCTGACCGTCTCACCGCCGTGCAGGGCCATCTGCCAGAGCGCCAGCACCGGATGGGGGCTCTCCAGGAGCTGCAGATCGCAGGCAGGATGCAGCACCAGCCGCTCCCAGTGCTCAGGGGTCATGGCGGCAAGCCGCTCGGCGGGCCAGCGCCGCGTCTCTGGCGCAAGCAGCGAGACCCGCTCCAGCCCCCACTCGAAGCGGGCCAGATCCCCGAGCCAGGGCAACGCGGCCGTGGTGGGCAAGCGTACCAACCAGTCGCCAAAGCCCTCCCCGTAGTCCATGACGCTCCCCTCCTCCAGAGGAGCCGCCAGCACGAACCCTCGTGCCGCCGCCTCAAAGAAGGTCTCGCCAACCATGGCGCGTACCGCGGGGTAGCTGCTGGCGAGCACCTCGGTGAGGCCGAGGATGAAGTTGTTGCGATAGATCTGCAACAGGGCGTCGGGGGCAAAGCGTCCCGGCTGGATGTGCCCGAGGATGGCATCATCCTGGCCGAGCAGACCGCTCGCAAAAGCGCGTTGCAGGGAAGCAAGCTCAGACATGGGCGGCCTCCCTGGATGTTTGCTGCGCCGCGCTCAGGATCTCGCTGGCACGCTGCGCCTCTCCCAGCAGCACCGGCAACGGGGGGATCGCCAGATCCCATTCAATCAGGGTGGGGATGGCGCGCTGCTGGCAAACCTGCTCGTAGAGCGCCCAGACGGGCTCGGCCACCGGGGTGCTGTGGGTGTCGATATAGAGGGGCCCCTGAGACAGGTGCTTCTCGGTAAAACCGGCCAGGTGAATTTCGCCGACCGTGTCGAGGTCGATAGTCGCCAGATAGTCGTCCACCTCCAGGCCGTGATTGACCGCGCTCACATGGAGGTTGTTGAGATCGAGCAGGACGCCGCAGCCACTGCGCCCAGCCAGCTCGGCCAGAAACTCGGCCTCCCCCATCTCCCCCGCCAGTTGCAGGTAGGAGGAGGGATTCTCGACAAGCAGTTGTCTGCCCAGTGTCTGCTGCACCCGATCTATCTTGTCGCTCATGTGCAAAAGAGCGGCCCGGGTGTAGGGCATGGGCAGCAGATCGTTGAAATAGCGCCCGCCGATGCTGCCCCAGCTCAGGTGCTCCGACACCCGCACCGGCGAGATGGCCGCCACCAGGGCTGCCAGCTGGCGCAGGTGCCCGGCATCGAGAGGATCGGCGGAGCCCAGCGACATGCCGACTCCGTGCAGGCTCACGGGGTAGTGCCTCGCAAGCTCCGCCAGCACCTCGAAGCCCTGGCTGTGGCGCTCGAAGTAGTTTTCGCTGTGTACCTCAAGCCAGCCCACTCCGGGCAGGGTGTGGCGGATCTCGTCGTAGTGCGGGGGGCGTAAACCGATACCGATCAAGGGGTTCATGGCTGGGCTCTCAATAGATAGGGCCATGATGTGGCGGGCGCCACACCATGGCATGCGGCTTACTTGGGTTGCAGGGACCCGCCAGCGAGCTTCTCGCACAGCCCCTTGGGCACCACCACGAAGGCATCCCCCTGGGCATCCATCTTGGCGGTGCCGGCGCAGGATCCGCCCTTGGTGGCGCAATCGTTCTTGCCCGCCTTGACCACGCCGTAGCACTTCTCCTTGTCATCCGCAGCCATGGCCGGCGCGGCGATGAACTGGGCACCCAGGGCCAGCAGACCCGTCATGGCAGAGGCGATGGCAGTACTTTTTTTCACGTTCATGTCTCTATTCCTTGTTGTCGAGAGTGATGTCTCCGGCGCATCTCATCCGGCTACGTTCAATAGAACCGGACGAGGGGGGAAAAGATTTCCCAAAAAACGGCACTAACTCGCTATTAACAAACAAGAAAGCAGTAACCATCTGATTTAAAGACATAAAATACGATTAAAAAAACAGGGCGACGAGTGCCTCCCCCATGGTGTTCATGGCCGTTGACCCCGTCACTCGCCGTCCACCCCTTGTCTGCTTTGCACCCGAGGGGCCTATAGTGTCTTGAGTCCTTCCACCCAAAGGTGTCCCATGAACGCTCCCCGTCCCCCCAGATGCACCCTGTCGCTGCCCATCTTCATCCCGGGTCTGCTCTTTATCCTGGCGCTGCTGGCCATCTGCTCCCTGGCCCCGGAGGCCGCCGCCCGCTTCTTTGGCAGCGGCCAGAGCTGGATAGCCCAGCACTTCAGCTGGTTCTATGTGCTGGTGGTCGGCATGTTCCTGATCCTGCTGCTGGTGATCGCCTTCAGCCACTTTGGCAACATTCGCCTCGGGCCGGACGATGCCCGCCCGGAGTTCAGCTTCACCTCCTGGCTCGCCATGCTGTTCGCCGCCGGCATGGGGATAGGGCTCATGTATTTCGGGGTGGGCGAGCCCATGAGTCACTTCGTCTCCCCGCCCCAGGCGACGCCCCTGACCCAGGTGGCCGCCCGCGAGGCCATGGTCACCACCTTCTTCCACTGGGGCTTTCACGCCTGGGCCATCTACGCCATCGTCGGCCTGGTGCTGGCCTACTTCGGCTTTCGCTACAACCTGCCCCTGACCATCCGCTCCGGCCTCTATCCCATCGTCAAGGAGAAGATCCACGGGCCGCTCGGCCACGCGGTGGACGTCTTCGCCCTGGTGGGCACCATCTTCGGCATCGCCACCACCCTGGGCTATGGCGTGATGCAACTCTCGGCGGGGATCACCCGCCTCACCGGCATGGACACCTCGGGGGAGCTGTTTCGCTTCGGCCTCATCGGGGTCGTTATCACCCTCGCCGGCATCTCGGCGGTCACCGGTCTCGACAAGGGGGTGAAGCGCCTCTCCGAGCTCAACCTCTTTCTCGCCATCGTGCTCCTGCTGTTCGTGCTGGTGGCCGGCCCCACCCAGTACCTGCTGGGAGCCCTCTCGGAGAACATTGGCAACTATGTCTCCTCTATAAGCCAGCTCACCTTCCGCACCTTCACCTACAGCGAGACCCGCCAGGCGGGCTGGTTCGGCAACTGGACCCTGCTCTACTGGGCCTGGTGGATCTCCTGGTCCCCCTTCGTCGGCCTCTTCATCGCCCGCATCTCCCGCGGACGCACCCTGCGCGAATTCATCCTCGGCGTCCTGTTCGTGCCCACCGCCTTCAACCTGCTCTGGATGACGGTGTTCGGCAACGCCGCCATCTGGGCCAGCCAGCATGAGGGGGGCACAAGCCTCATCGACTCGGTCGGCAACATCGACACCCTGCTATTCAACTTCTTTGACCTCTTGCCGGGAGCGGACATCACCTCGGCACTCGCGGTGATCCTCATCAGCGTCTTCTTCGTCACCTCCGCCGACTCGGGAGCCTTCGTCATCGACAACATCGCTACCCAGGGCAAGGAGGGCTCACCGATCTGGCAGCGCCTGTTCTGGGCTCTGCTGCTCGGGGTCACCGCGGGTACCCTGATGAGCACAGGGGGGCTGGCGGCACTCCAGTCCATGACCCTCATCGCCGCCCTGCCGTTTGCCTTCATCATGGTGCTGCTCTGCCTCGGACTCTGCCGCGGCCTTGTCGCAGACAAGGAGCACTCGGCCAGGCGCCTCTCCCCCGCCACTGACTTCTGGAACGGCAAGCAGTGGCGCACCCGGATGGATCACCTGCTGCGCCCCTCCACCGAGCAGGAGGCCCGCGCCTTTGTGGACAAGGTCGCCCTGCCCGCCCTGACGGCCCTGAGTCAGGAGTTCGCTGCCCGGGGCATCACCAGCCGGGTCGAAGAGGATGGGCCGGATCAGTGCCATCTGCTGGTGCCCCAGCAGGGTCGCCGGGACTTCTGCTACGGGGTGCGCATCGAGGCCCGCCCCGCCCCCGCCTTCAACCCCCTGGAGGCAGCCCACAACCACGATCCCGAGGCCCGCATCTTCGAGCCCATCACCTATTTTGCCGATGGCCGTGCCGGTTACGACATCCAGTACCTGACCCGGGACGAGCTGAGTGCCGACGTCTTGCGCCAGTACGAGCGCTATCTGGTGCTGAGCCAGGACGAGGGGCAGGATCTGCTGAGCAGCGCCCCCGAACATACCCAGCCAACCCAGGGAGAGTGATGACCAGGCAGGGATCAAGTCAGCTCCCCGCCCAGAGCTTATCGCAGGGCACACTGGCGGCGAGGGCTGTCCCCACCACCCATCACAACAGAGAAAGGGGCCCCAGGGCCCCTTTCTCGTCACTGCCTCAACCTGCGTTGATTTCAGAGCCTCAACCGGCTCAGGCGGTTTTCACGCACTTCTGGATAAAGCTGTTCTTGGCCGCCCCGGCGAGCTTCTTGTCCGTCGCCGCCTTCTCGCACTGGGTCGCCTTGTCGGCGGCTGCGTCCGTCTTCAGGCACTTTTGCACGAAGCTGTTCTTGGCCGCGCCAGCCAGCTTCTTGTCGGCGGCTGCTTTCTCGCACTGGCTTGCCTTGGCACTGGCAGAGGCATCTTTGACGCACTTGCCCACAAAGCTGGTCTTGGCGGCGCCCGCCAGCTTCTTCACCGCCGCCTGGGCCTCGCACTCTTGCTGCGCGCCAGAGGTCGCGCTCCGGGCTACCCCCATTCCCATGCCCATGACCGTCACACACAGACTCAACACCATCAGGATCCGCTTCATATGACCAACTCCCATCGTTCTATCCATTGTGGTTGGCCCCCACTCACGCGGGCCAAACGAGGCACCCTCGCCTCGCTGCACTATAGTCCCCCCGCCCCGTGACAACAAAATGCCCCTTCCATGCCGACAACCCCCTCCTGCCCCCGCTCCGGTCACCCAGCGCCTTCGCTTCAATTGTTGAGCTGGCGCAAAAAACGCAGATCTTCCTGATAGTTGCGTCACTTTCTGACTGGTTTGCGTATGAGGCTTGAGGATATGCTGGTCATTCGGCGCCTACAGCACCATCCGGGCCCCGCCCGCTGGTTGTTGAAGGAGCGCATTGGAAGCTGTAATCCAGGGGCGGTAGCGTGGATTTACTGTTCTTAGCAATTATTACATTCCCATAGCTATGATATTAAAAACACTTAGCATGTAACAATTGTTGGTGGCAGTAATTATCAAGACTTTTACAAAAAATATTAGCAAAATAATTTAATTAAATAAGGTTTTTTATGCGCGTATTTATATCCCACTCAAGTATAGATAAAGAATCACATGTCAGGCCAATCGTAAACTGGCTTGGAAAAGACAATGTAATTTATGATGAGTTTTCTTTTGAAGAGGGAGAAAAAAACCTTGACGAAATAATAAACGGACTAAATGAATCAGATATTTTTCTATTATTGATTTCTGAAAACTCACTAAATTCAAAATGGGTTAGAAAAGAAATAACAGAGGCATCACAATTAGAACAAATAGGTATCATCAATAAAATCCTCCCAATAATAATAGATAAAGACATCACTTACGATGATCCAAGAATCCCTAAATGGATGAGTGAAAGCTATAATTTACAGTACGTTGGAAGTAGTAAGATAATTGCTAGAAGAGTAACAAATAAAATCAATGATCTAATATGGAATAGATACCCTAAAATTAAAGCCTTACACGATATATATGTAGGTAGAAACGAAGAAATTAATGATTTCGAAAAGAGGATTTTTGATTTCAAGCGCATAAAACCTATTGCTATTTTTTGTTCTGGTATAAATGGTGTCGGTCGAAGAAGTTTTCTCCATAAAGCATCTCTTAAAACTAAAATAATTAACTCTCCTCATCGACCACCATCTATAACTCTTAATAGAGATGATTCTATTGAAGACTTTATTATAAAACTGAATGAACTTGGTTTCATAGACCTCGAAGACCAAATTCATTCACTTTCCATCAAGGATATTGAATCAAAAATCAACCTAGTATGTGACATTGTAAAATCGGCATCTGATGCTCGCGAACGTATATGGATTGTCGATGAAGGGTGTTTGGTCAACTATAAAAGAGAAGTCAGCTCATGGTTTCAGCTAATTTTATCTAAATTGGAGAGTTTAAACACTACTTTCTTTATCGCCTCCTTATATGCCGTCCACCCGAGGAACAGACCAAGAAATGACCTTATTCATTTTATTGACTTGTATGAACTTAGCGAAGATGAACGACAATGGTTATTTGTTCAGCTATTAGAAACGACAGGTGATTCCTTATCACATGATAAAATACTAGCTGTCCTAAGCTTAGTATCTGGTATACCAGAACATGTAAGGTACGCACACAGAATAATATCTGAAACATCACGATATAAGTTTGATGACAAACTTTATCTTATTAATGACTACACTAGAGAGAAAGCATCATTAATATTGAAAGAATATCATGACAACACCGAGGCTCTTGATTTAATAAGATTGATTGCGCAATTCGACATGATATCGACATCATTCTTATCTCAAGTCGTAGACATTAGAAAATTTAATGATCTGATCGATGACTTTAGTGCGAGAAACATAATTGAGTTCATGGGGCTAGATAATGAAATAATAAAGATGAATGACCTTATTAGAACTTACATGGTAAGGAATAGATTGCACATAAGAGATGAATATGCCAATGCAATAGCATCTTATGTAGAGAGAATTGTTAATGAAGATGATCTACTACATCTTGACTCGACAAAATATACTTATGCCATAAAGGAAATATTAAAGTCAGGAGGTAAGATAGACACAAAATACATAATTCCATCCCATTATTTGAAATGCATGAAGGATATTTACCACAATCATGGCGACATGGCTCAAGTGATAAAGCTAGCATATACTGCACTTCAGAAAAAAGATTTTATGCTACCAGAGATAGTACAAGACATTAGATATTACCTATGTCTTGCTCTAGCAAGAAGTAAAGATAAAAAAATGCTTTCAGAAGTTCAAGAGATTCATGGGGATGAGCATGATTTTCTCTTAGGGTTCTATTACAGAAGAGTAGGAAAATATAGTGATGCACTGCGAGTCCTTTTAAAAATACAGGACGCACCATATGTAGGCGCTAGAGCAAAAAGAGAGTTGGTACAAGTTTACCTCTATTTGGAAGAGTATGATGACGCACTTATGCTTGCGGAAAGAAATTATCAAGACAACATTTTCAATCAATTTCATATCCAAGCATATTTCAACTGCTTAATATATTCAAAGCATGCTCACAGTAAGAAAGAAACCCTTTCAAAACTGATTGATGAATTCTCAGAAATTGATTCAGAGCAAGCGAGAGAAATGGGTATAATCAGTCAATCTTTATTTCTTGCAAAAATTGAAAGCAAGTTCTCTGACGCATTAAGATTAATAAAAACCTGCAAGATGAAATTTCCAAAGAGTCACTATCCACTTTTAACTTGGTGCGATATTGGTCTAATGTGTAATAATATAGAAGAGATGAACATTGCAGTTGCGGAACTGGAAAAGCTGGGTAAAAACAATGTATCATCTCGCACATTGAATAAGTATAAAGCGTATACACTAGCACTTGATGGATATGTAGATAAAGCAATAAAAATAATTAGTGCAGATATAAACTCATTCCCTGATAAATCAAGAGAAAGATGGATACAGAAGCTACACGAAATATCTAGACCAAATGCTTCAGTCAAATGAATTTAGGTTATTATTAATAATTTACCCTCATAGACTACAAACAGATGGTGCTATAATGCACCATCTTTTTTATTTCCCCTAACCTGTTTTTCTCCTAATTATTAACCTCCCCTTTCAACCAAAACTCCCTTTCAATTCCCACCCCGGCCACAAAGTCAAGATCGTGGGAAACCAGCAGCAAGGTGCCCAGGTAGTCGGCCAGCACCTGAATAAGCAGTTGGCGCGAAGCGTGATCCAGACGGTTGTCCGGCTTATCCAGCAGCAGTCTGTCACTTATAAGATTACATCCAACAATGTCGTCCCATAGGAGTTATCTATGGTGCAACGCCACTGCCCGCCGGGCTCTTTGCGAAACACATAGGTGGCGCGGCGAGTCTCGTCCACCAGGCCACCTTGCTCGTCCGGGTAGCGCAGCCGGGTCTCCATGATCACCAGGGCGTTGTCGGCCCCCTCGATCACTTCCATGGCGCCCTGGGTCACCTCAAGCTGACCGTCAAAGTAATCGGAGATGGCACTGAAGGCGCGGCGGATGGCGGGAATGCCGCGCACCACCATGCCGGGTTTGACCACCAGGGCGGCGTCTTCGGCGTAGAAGGCCATCAGGGCGTCGAAGTCGCCCCGGGAGATGGCGGCGTCACAGGTCTCGATCAGGGTGCGCAGGGGATGCGGGCTCATGCCGTGCTCCTTGTTTCAGGGGGATCTGGGCGGGCTACCCGCCCTATACCGGACATCAATACCGGACATAAAAAAATCCCCCGCTTTCGTGAAAAAGCGGGGGATCGTCAGCGTCTCATGACGGCTTAACCGAGCAGGAAGGCCTTGAGGCGGCCAAAGTCTGCGGGCAGATCGTGAGACAGGAGCGGCAGCGCGGCGTGCTTGGCGAGCGGGCCCGGCAGCGGCACATCCAGATTCAGGATCTCGTCTACCGACTCCTTGAACTTGGCCGGATGGGCGGTGCAGAGGAACACACCGACCTCGTCTTGCCCAAGCTGCTCGTTCAGCAGATCCCAGGCAATCGCCCCGTGGGGCTCGCACAGGTAATCCAGCTGATGCAGGCGCTGCAACGCATCCCGGGTCTGGGCATCATCACGCATCCCTGAGCCCAAGGTTTCCAGCGCCCAGCCCTTGCGACGGCACAGCTCTTCCACCCGCGGCCAGTTGTTGGGGCGGCTTACGTCCATGGCGTTCGACAGGGTCGCGACCGTCTGGTGCGGCTCCCACTGGCCGGTTTTCAGGTAGCGCGGCACGGTGTCGTTGGCGTTGGTGGCGGCGATAAAGCGCTTCACCGGCAGCCCCAGCGCCTTGGCGATGAGCCCCGCGGTGAGGTTGCCAAAGTTGCCGGACGGCACGCTGATGACCGCCTTGGCCCGTTGGGCTTTCGGCAACTGGGCCACGGCTTCGAAGTAGTAGCAGACCTGGGCCAGCAGGCGGCTGATGTTGATGGAGTTGGCGGAGTTGAGGCCGATGGCGGTCTTGAGCCCTTCATCGTCGAAGGCATCCTTGACCAGCGCCTGACAGGCATCGAAGTCACCGTCGATGGCGAGGGTGCGGATATTGCCGCCTAAGGTGCAGAAGAGCGCCTCCTGCAAGGGGCTTATCTTGCCCTTAGGGTAGAGGATCACCACTTCAATCCCCTCCAGGCCGTAGAAGGCGTGGGCCACGGCGGCGCCGGTGTCGCCGGAGGTGGCGGTGAGAATGGTGATCTTGTCATTGGTTCTGAACGCAGCCAGACACTGGGCCATAAAGCGGCCGCCGAAATCCTTGAACGCCAGGGTCGGGCCGTGGAACAGCTCGAGGGCATAGGTGCCATCTTTGAGCTTCACCAGGGGCGCCGGGAAGGTGAAAGCGGCGTCGATAAGCTCGCTCACCTTGGCAGCCGGTACTTCATCACCCAGCAGGTGGCTCAGGATGCGGGCCGAGCGCTCGGCCAGCGGCAGATCCAGCAGGGCATCCACGTCGGCCAGCGGCTCCAGGGTCTCTGGGAAGAACAGCCCCTGCTCGCGGCCCAGACCCTGACGCACCGCCTGGGCGAAGCTCACCTGTTCACTCTTGTCCTTGATGTTGTAAAGATTCATAGCTCGCTTCCTGTTACCCGTGCCCCGGCCATGTCCAGTTTGCAGACCCGGGCAAATCCATCTTCATTGCGCACGAAGTGCGCTTCCATCCACTCTTTCATGCGTTCGGCCTGGGCCAGATCCTTCATCACCACGAACACGGTGGGACCGGACCCCGAGATGCCGGTGGCCAGCGCCCCGTTCTGGGCCCCCTGGGCCCGCACCTCGTTGAAGCCTTCAATCAGGGCCGCGCGATAAGGCTCGGCGATCACGTCTTTCAGGACGCTGGCGGCCAGCCCTTCCTGGCGGCTGTAGCTGGCATGCACAAAGGCAGCCAGCCGGCGGCCATAGGTGAGGCAGTCCTGGCGGCGATACTGGGCCGGCAGGATGGCACGGGCGGCGGCGGTGGAGACCACGGTGCCCGGGTAGCAGACCACCCAGTACCACTCGTCAAACACCGGGATGCCCTGGCTGATGACGCCCCCCTCCTCCAGCACCAGTTGCATGCCGCCCAGATAACAGGGCGCCACATTGTCGTAATGGACGGAACCGGAGATCTTCCCTTCCATCTCCCCCATCAGCAGCAGCAGGTCGTGTTCATTCAGGGGCGCGCCGTGGAAGGCGTTGAGGCCTTCGAGTGCCGCCACCACGCTGCAGGCGCTCGATCCCAGACCCGAGCCCACCGGCAGGTTCTTCTCCAGCACCATTTCCAGTGGCTTGAGACCCAGGCCGCGCTTCTCAAGCGCCTCGCCATAGGCGACCCAGCAGTCGTGGAGGATGTTCTTTTTCGGGTCGTCCGGCAACTTGTGGGCGTAACGGCCCACGGAAGAGAGAGCGAAAGGCACCTCTGCCGATTTGACCTGGACGCGGTCACCCAGCAGGGAGCCATCCACGGGGGCGAGCGCCGCCCCCAGGACGTCAAAGCCCACACTCAGGTTGGCGCTGGAGGCCGGGGCGTAGGCCACCACGCTGCCGCCGATTTCCACATTCGGGTTCATCTCTGAACTCATGTTACAGCTCCTGCTTCCAGTTCTGGGTGCGCAGCACATCGGCGAAGACACCGGCGGCGGTCACTTCGGTCCCTGCGCCATAGCCGCGCAGTACCAGGGGGATGGGCTGGTAATAGGTGGAGAAGAAGGCGAGCGCGTTCTCCCCGTCTTTGACCTTGAACAGGGGCTCGTCGCCACCCACCGCCTTGATGGCCACCTTGCACTTGCCACCCTCGATGGAGCCGACGTAACGCAGCACCTTGCCTTCACGCTGGGCCGCCGCGAACTGGTCGCGGAACCAGCCGTCGGCCTCGGGCAGGCGGGCCATGAAGGCTTCCACGTCGCCGCTCACGTCAAAGCCCGGCGGCAGTGCCTGCTCCACCTCCACATCGGAGAGCTCCAGCGCCATGCCGGCCTCGCGGGCCAGGATCAGGAGCTTGCGAGCCACGTCCATGCCGTTGAGATCGTCGCGGGGATCCGGCTCGGTGAAGCCGTTGCCGCGGGCGATCTGGGTCGCCTCAGAGAAGGCCATCCCCTCGTCCAGCTTGCCGAAGATGAAGGAGAGCGACCCGGACAGGATGCCGTCGAAGGCGCGCAGCTTGTCACCGGCCTTGATGAGGTTTTGCAGGTTCTCGATGACCGGCAGGCCCGCGCCCACGTTGGTCTCGTACAGGAACTTGCGGCGGGTCTGGCGGGCGGTGCGACGCAGCGCCTTGTAGTAATCCAGCGACCCGGTGTTGGCCTTCTTGTTCGGGGTGACCACGTGGAAACCGGCCCCGAGGAAATCGGCGTACTGGACGGCCACGGCTTCGCTCGAGGTGCAGTCGACGATCACCGGGTTGATGAGGTGGCTCTCTTCCACCAGCTTCTTCACCGCCTCCAGGCTGAAACTGCCCTGGGCTTCCACCAGCTGTTCACGCCAGTTGGCGAGGACCAGGCCATCCTTGTTGACCGCCATCTGACGACTGTTGGCGATGCCGACCACCCGCAGGCCGGTGCCCTGCTCGGCCAGTACCGGCTGCTGGCGGGCAATCTGATCCACCAGGGCCGCACCGACGCCGCCCACCCCGACCACGAAGAGATCGATGAACTGCTGACTGCCAAAGAAGTTCTGGTGGCACGCCTTGATGGCTTCCGCCACCTTGCCGGAGCGCACGACCGCGGAGATGGAGCGCTCGCTCGACCCTTGCGCGATGGCGACGATGTTGATGGAGGCCTGGGCCAGGGAGGTGAAGAAGCGCGCCGCCATCCCCTTGGAGGTGCGCATGCCGTCACCGATGAGGGAGATGATGGCCAGATCGGTCATGATCTCGAGCGGGTCCAGCAACTGGTTCTTGAATTCCAGCTCGAACTCGCGCTCCAGCACCTTGCGGGTCTTGTCGCTGTCGTAGCTGTGGATACAGAAGCTGACGCTGTACTCGGAGGATGACTGGGTGATCAGCACGATGCTGACCCCGGCGCGGGAGACGGCGGAGAAGATCCGGCCCGCCATGCCCACCATGCCCTTCATGCCGGGGCCGGAGACGTTGAACATGCACATGCCGGAGAGATCCGAGATGGCCTTCACCTTGAGATCGTCATCCCCCTGCTCGACGCCGATAAGCGTCCCCGGCCCCTGCGGATTGAAGCTGTTCTTGATGAGGCAGGGAATGTGGAACTGGGCCACGGGGGCGATGGTCTTCGGGTGCAGCACCTTGGCACCGAAGTAGGAGAGCTCCATCGCCTCTTTATAGGAGAGGGTTTTGAGCAGGTAGGCATCCGGTACCAGGCGCGGGTCGCAGTTGTAGCAGCCCTCCACGTCGGTCCAGATCTCGCAGCACTCGGCATCGACGCAGGCGGCCAAGACGGCGGCGGAATAGTCGGAGCCGTTGCGGCCCAGCAGCACGGTCTCGCCCTTGTCGCTGCCACCGGTGAAGCCCGGCATCAGGTAGAGACAATCAGAGCGCAGGCCCTTGGCGGCGAAGCGCACCCGGGAGGCTTCGATGTCCACATGGGCTTCGAGGTAGCCGCCATCGGTGACCAGCAACTGCTCGGGCACGATGAGATCCAGCTCGAGGCCGCGCACCCGCAAGAGCTCGTGCATGAAGGCGATGGAGAGGTTCTCGCCACGGCTCAGGATGCGTGCCTGGACGTTGTCCGGGCACAGCCCCAGCAGACGAATGCCCTGCATCAGCCGCTCGACCTGATCCAGTTCGCTGGTCAAACGAGCCTGCAGCGCCTTGTCATCCAGCGCAGGATAGGCGGCTTTGAGCCCCGCCAGCAGGCGGGAGAAGATGCCGTTGATCTCGAACAGGGTACTGCTTGCATCCATGCCGCGACTGGTCTGTTCCACCAGGGCGACCAGGTGATTGGTCACCTTGGCCGGTGCCGACAGCACCAGGGCCACCTGGGATTGGCCATGGGTATTCACCGCGATATCGGCAACCCGCAAGAAACGCTCTGCGTCGGCCAGTGACGACCCGCCAAATTTCAACACTCTCATCGCTATCTCCCTGTATTCCCTGCAAATTGATCTGCTAATTGGTCTAAAAACAATCCAACAAAAAAGGCCCGTACTGGGTGGGTACGGGCCTTTTTCTGATTTCTGTGCTTGTTCGTCAGCGCATCAACCGGCCCCAGTGCCACCTGTGGTGGTACCGGTAATAATGGTGGTGGTGATGACGTTGGTGAATAGCTGCATGACGAACACTCTTGAACGAATCTGGTTGTTAGCAATACCGCGCCCGGCGAGGGGCTGTCAACCTAAACCTCCTTGCCAAACTTGCGGGCAAGGTCTTTGCAGAGCAGATGGAGCATATTGAGATCCCGCTGCGGCAGCATGGGCACTCGGTCCATCACCCATTGATGCAGTTTTTCATCCTGAGAAACTCCGAGTTCACCAAGCAATTCTGCTGTTTTTGATTTCAGCACGCGAACCTGCCCGGCACTCTCGAAATTTTCTGCTACGTCCTGCTCGTCGCTCACTTTCTGGTCATCGAGCAGCGGACTCAGCTCATAGGCATACAGCATGATCGCCTGACCCAGGTTCAGGGACGGGTATGAGACCTTGAGAGGCAGGTAGCTGATGAGATCCACCAGGGCGAGCTGTTCGTTGGAGAGTCCGGACTCCTCGCAGCCAAACACGATGGCCACCTTCCCGAGGGAGGGCTTGGCCCTGATCTGGTCGCGAATGTCCGCCGGGGTGAGGTAGTGCTGGTAGCGGCCGCGCTGCCGGGCGGTGGTGGCGACCACCAGATCCATGTCCGCCAAGGCCTCTTCCAGGGTGTCGAAGGCTTGCGCATCCGTCAGGATCTCCTGCGCCCCGTGGGCAACCCAGCTCGCCTCCTCCTCTTCGTGCACCCGGCTCCCCACCAGTCGCATGGCGTCGAAGCCCATGGTCTTCATGGCGCGGGCAGCAGCCCCCACGTTGGCGGCACGGGCGGGCGACACCAGCACAAAATAGAGTTTCATCGGGTTCTCTCCAGGATGGGGCCGACGCCGCGAACTGCGGCGAACCGTCGGCAAAACAGGGGCGCAATCTACCGTTTATCCCGAAATATTGCCACTTGAACAGATGTTTGGATGTTGCCATAGTGGCCTTGGACGCGAGTCCGCCGCCTCAGGGCACTGACGCCATGGGCCCGACAGATCACAAGGAAGAGAGAGATGCAGCAGCCATTGGAGCAGGCGGTCGCCGAGACGATCCTGCAACGTTTTGAGTCGTTTTACAGCCGCTTTCTCGAGATAACCCAGGGCAGCAAGAGCCGTTTCGAGAACAGCGACTGGCTGGGGGTGCAGCTCGCCGGTCGAGAGCGCATCCGCCTCTATGATCACCATGTCGGCGCCACCACGGCGCAGATCAAACAGATGATGGGGGAGCAGCTGCCGACCCAGGCCCTGCTCAAGCAGGTGAAAGGCGCCTTCAGCGATCTCCTGCCCCGCTGCGAGAACTTCGAGGTGGCGGAGTCCTTCTTCAATTCCGTCTATCGCCGCATCTTCCGCCATCGCAACATCCGCGACGAGAACCTTTATATCCACCCCTTCGTGAGCCGGGGCGACAAGCCTGATCTGGGATCCCTGCTGCGTATCTATCGCACCGATCTCTCCCACCTGCCCCAGACCCTGAGCCAGCTGCTCGGAGATTACAGCTTCACCCTCCCTTTCGAAGACAAGCAGCGGGACATCATGGACATCCACCGCCATCTGGCAGAGAGCGGCCCGGCCATCCTGCACGAGGAGCCCTTCGCCATCGAGCTGCTCAGGGAGGTGTTCTATCGCAACAAGGGAGCCTACCTGGTGGGGCTCATCCGGGTGAAGGGAGAAGTCTATCCCTTCATCCTGCCCCTGCTCAGCACCGGTCAGAGCATCTATGTGGACACCGTCATCTTCGAGCCGGAGCTGGCCTCCATCGTGTTCGGCTTCGCCCGCGCCTACTTCATGGTTTATGCCCCGGTACCGGCGCTCTTTGTGGCCTTCCTTCGCCAGATCATGCCCCGCAAACCGGACTATGAAATATACAACGCCATCGGCTGCCAGAAACACGGCAAGACCGAGCTCTATCGTCACTACCAGCAGCACCTGGCCCAGAGCCGGGAGCAGTTCGTCATCGCGCCCGGCATCAAGGGGATGGTGATGAGCGTGTTCACCCTCCCCTCCTACGATGTGGTGTTCAAGGTGATAAAAGACGAGTTCACCCCGCCCAAGGAGGTGAGCCACGAGCAGGTGAAGGAGAAATACCGGCTGGTAAAACAGCACGATAGAGTGGGCCGCATGGCAGATACCCAGGAGTTCACCAACTTCGAGTTTCCCCTCGATCGCATCTCGCCGGAGCTGTTGGCCGAGCTCAAGGCGGTGGCGCCCTCTGCGCTTACCCTCACCGCCGACAAGCTGGTGATCAAACACCTCTACACCGAGCGCAAGATGATCCCGCTCAACCTCTATCTGGATCAGGCGGACGAACAGCAGACCCGCCTCGCCCTGGAGGAGTACGGCAACGCCATCCGCCAGCTAGCGGCGGCCAACATCTTCCCCGGCGACATGCTGTTCAAGAACTTCGGGGTGACTCGCCACGGCCGGGTGGTCTTCTATGACTACGACGAGATCTGCTACATGACGGAGTGCAACTTCCGCCAGATCCCGCCGCCGCGCTACCCGGAGGACGAGTGGAGCGCCGAACCCTGGTATTCGGTGGCACCCAACGACATCTTCCCGGAGGAGTTCGCCACCTTCCTGCTGCAAAAACCCCAGGTGCGGGAGATCATGATGCAGTTGCACAAGGAGCTCTTCGACGCCAACTACTGGAAGATGCTGCAGAGCAACATCAAGGAGGGGATGTTCGAGGATGTCTATCCCTACCGGCGCAAGAAGCGGTTTCGCTTCCAGCGAGGGGGATGACCCGACATCAGGCACAAAAAGGGACGCCATTGCGTCCCTTTTAACATTCTTCTGCACGCTGGCGCAGGGTTCGCCTGCGACAGCCTTTGACGAGATTCCGGCTTATTTCACGGCGTCAAAGGTCAGCAAGGTGGCCTTGTCGGCATCCTTGAGTACTAGCTGTTTGCCGCTGATCTGGAAGCTCGCCACCTTCTCCAGGGTCTGCAGGTAGTTCATCTCCTTGCCGGCCAGATCCCCCGCACACATCATGCGCGTCGAACCCATGGCGCCCAGCGTCAACACGCCGTCACCCTGCTCTGTGATGCCGCCAAAGTAGCGGTTGCAGCCGCCCTTGCCCGCCACCTTGTCACCGGCGACCTGCAGGGTGAAGGTATCACCGCTCGCCCCTTGCAGTTGCCAGGTCGATGCCTGCAATTGTGCCAGCGTGGAACCCGTAGTAATGGTGCAGCCTCCCAGTGCCAGAGCGGCCAGCAGGATCAGTTTGTTGTTCATCAGTTCACCTCGTGATGGAGCGTGTCGTAACGACACGGAGTGAGGGGCCTGTGTACCATGACTGCAGCGTCAATCAAAACTCTTTTATTGTGATCTGGGTTCCCTTTACTCCCCGCTGGCATGTGCCATGCTTGTAGTCCTGTTCGGACCCAGGGAGGGGAAACGAATGGTCAAGTCTCTCGTCATCGCCATGGCATCCAGCCTCGTCTTTTCGGCTCAGGCCGCCGACTGGAGTTTTCTCCAGACCGAATCGGACAACCCGCTCTACGTCAAAAGCTATTCCGGCGTACTGCTCGGCAACCAGAGCCATCTTGGCGACAACTTCGACCTCTGGCTCATTAATACCGGCTATCAATACCCGCTTCAGGATGACATCAGCCTCTACATGGAGGCCGGCCCCGCCATCGGCCCCCAAAGTGGGCAGGCCGGGTTCAATATCAGCTCTGGGGTGCGCTATCGCCTCTCCCCGTCACTCAACATCGGCAGCCAGCTCAAGCAACTGGAGGTGAGCAAGGCCAGCACCCTGGTTGAGCTCAACAGCAGCCTGCTGGTGACCCCCTCCCTGGCCATCACCGCCAATTACGGACTCAGTGCCTTCAGCACGGAACACTTTCTCACTCTGGGAGTGGGCTTCAACTTCTGAGGTTCAGAGGAGCCTGGCGCCGCTCACCAGCACACCGTTGAGGTCGGCGTAGACATAGTCGCCGGGCGCTATGGTCACACCGGCAAAAGAGACCACGGTGTCCAGCGTGCCCAGGCCCCGTTTTTCGGTCTTGACCGGGCAGGGGGCCAGGGCCTTGACCCCCAGCGCCAGGGTCGCCAGCGTCCCTACATCCCGCACGGCACCATTGATGAGGATCCCCTCCCACCCCTGCTCCACCGCCTTGATGGCCAGCTGATCCCCGAGCAGCGCCCGACGCAGGGAGCCGCCCCCGTCGATCACCATCACCTTGCCATGGCCGGGACGATTGACCAGCTCACGCACCAGGCTGTTGTCTTCAAAGCAGGAGAGGGTCACGGCCTCGCCGTAAAACAGCGCCTTGCCGCCATAGTCGTGAAACAGGGGGTCAGCGATCCTAAGGGCATCGCCATGTTCATCGCAAAGGTCGGGCAGCAGGTCCAGCATGATCATCATCCTTCCATGGAGTGAAATATGTCCGCTCATTCTTTCATCATGTCGGGGCGCTGACAATCCACCGGCCGGGTGCCCTGTCCGGATGGCGGGGGGCCATGTCAGCCCGAAGGCCTGAACCGCCAGCGGGACGCAAGCGCCCCCAGATGACAGGGCGTCCCTTCCAGCAACACGGGCACCAGCCAGAGCTCTCCTTCACGCACCCAATAGAGGGCATTCTGGCCAAATCGGGCGGCCAGCCGGGTCGCCTCTGGCTGCGAAAGCGGCAACAGCAGAGACGCCTCCTGCCAGCGCTCATCCTCATCGCTCCCCCAGACCTCTCCCATGACGAGACACTCGCCCACTTGCCGGACAAGGGCTCGCTGGCGACGGGTATTGCGACGCAGCCCCACCCACCGGCTGGCCGGGTTCCAGGCCGTGACAATGGCATAGGCTGGGCAGCTGGGAGGCGCAAAGGGGGCGATGAAGCACACTTTTCTGTAGTTTTCCCACAAAGTCATGTCAACCACATGTTACATCCCATTACATTTATTAAGGGCGAAAAAGCGGGTCAGCCCAAGTATGATGCAGCGAACTCGGGGATTGACTTATATCAAAGCTGAGTTAAAAAGTTGCTATCTGACGGCAAAGAGTGTTGTTATGCGCCTGTTAACTGATAAAATGCAGCAACTTTTGTAATGGACTACCTCTCCGGGCTTCTCTTGTTCAGACTTGTTGAGAGCCCATGTACGGCACAGGGATGCTTGCCGACATAGTTACCAAATTCGCGATGATTCGACCTGATATTCATACCCAGGATGACGTAATAAATTTTCAGGACCGGTCGGATAACGCCAAAGAGTGTTAAAATTTCGATAATTAACTGATAAGAATCTGGGAATACTCATGCAAACACCACATATTCTGATCGTCGAAGACGAGCTGGTCACCCGCAACACCCTCAAGAGCATCTTCGAAGCCGAAGGCTACATCGTGCTCGAAGCCAACAACGGTGACGAGATGCACCAGGCCCTGACCAGCCACACCATCAACCTGGTGATCATGGACATCAACCTGCCGGGCAAGAACGGCCTGCTGCTGGCGCGCGAGTTGCGTGAAGATGACAACATCGCCCTGATGTTCCTGACCGGTCGCGACAACGAAGTGGACAAGATCCTGGGGCTGGAGATCGGCGCAGATGACTACATCACCAAGCCGTTCAATCCCCGTGAACTGACCATCCGTGCCCGCAACCTGCTGAGCCGCACCATGAACGTGGCCGCCGGTGGCGAAGAGAAGAAGCTGGTGGAACGTTATCTGTTCAATGGCTGGGCCCTGGACATCAACAGCCGCGCCCTGGTCAGCCCGGCTGGCGACATGTTCAAGCTGCCCCGCTCCGAGTTCCGCGCCATGCTGCATTTCTGCGAGAACCCGGGCCAGATCCAGACCCGTGCCGAGCTGCTCAAGAAGATGACGGGCCGCGAACTCAAGCCCCACGACCGCACCGTGGACGTGACCATCCGCCGTATTCGCAAGCACTTCGAGAGCGTGGGCGACACCCCGGAGATCATCGCCACCATCCATGGCGAAGGCTATCGCTTCTGCGGCGAGCTGGAGCAGGAGTAATCCTCCCCACTCCCGAGTTGAAAAGGCGCCCTGTGGCGCCTTTTCCATGTCTGCGCCTTTCAGCTTGGCCGCTCTGGCACTCTCGCCGGCATCAAAAAACAGACAACAAAAAGCCCACTCGCAGGAGTGGGCTTTTTGTGTGAAGACTGGAGCGGGCAGCGGGAATCGAACCCGCATCATCAGCTTGGAAGGCTGAGGTAATAGCCATTATACGATGCCCGCTAGGCATCAAAACTTGCTCGGTGTGATGGGGAATCCCCACGACAGACAGCCATCTGGCTGATATGGACAACGGCGCGTGCCGCTATCTGGAATGTGGAGCGGGTGATGGGAATCGAACCCACGTATGCAGCTTGGGAAGCTACCGTTCTACCATTGAACTACACCCGCGTCAGTGGCCTCTACTATATGCATTTTGCCGCCGAGCGCAATCACCGACCTCGCATTTTTTGCCATAAATCAAGCTGTTCGGCCAACTAATGAGCATGAAGCCGATTTTTCACACAATGATGTTCCTCCGCCCGGTTCTGCAAGGTTGCCAAGCCGTGGGGGCGACGATAGTCTTGCGCCACTCGTTTGAGGAGGGTGGTAATGGACAAGAACAGACAGAAACATCTCTATGGCTGGTTGCGCAAACAATCGGGCCATGGTCGGCGCTGGATCGGCATCTCCATCGCCTTCGGGCTGGGTCAGGGCGTCCTGATGGTGATGCAGGCCTGGTTGCTGGCGAGCCTGCTTCACGGTTTCATCATCGAAGGCTCCACGCCGGAGCACTCCGCCCCCCTCTTCATCAGTCTGTTGCTGGTGACCCTGACCAAGGCGGCCCTGGCCTATGGCCGCGAGGTGGCGAGTTTCAAGGCGGGCAGTGCGGTGCGCCAGGCCATCCGCGAGCTGGTGCTCACCCGCCTCGCCAGGCTCGGCCCCGCCTATATCCAGCGTCGTCCCGCCGGTAGCTGGGCCAGCCTGCTGCTCGAGCAGATCGAAGAGATGCAGGACTTCTTCTCCCGCTATCTGCCCCAGATGGCCATCGCCGTCTTTATTCCCCTGGTGATCCTGGTCTCCGTGTTCCCGGTCAACTGGGCGGCGGGCCTCATTCTGCTCGGCACGGCCCCCCTCATTCCTCTCTTCATGATCCTGGTGGGGGTGGGTGCCGCCGATGCCAACCGCCGCAACTTCCAGTCGCTGGCGCGCCTCTCAGGCCACTTCCTCGATCGCCTGAAGGGACTGCGCACCCTGCAGCTTTTCATGCGTACCCGGGCGGAAGGGGAGGCCATCCGCGATGCATCGGAAGATTTTCGCGAGCGCACCATGGAGGTACTGCGCCTCGCCTTCCTGAGCACGGCCGTGCTGGAGTTCTTCGCAGCCATCGCGGTGGCCCTGGTGGCCGTCTACTTCGGTTTCTCCTACATCGATCACCTCAACTTTGGCAGCTATGGCGTCAAGGTCACCCTCTTTACCGGCCTGTTCGTGCTCTTCCTCGCCCCCGAGTTCTACGCGCCGCTGCGGGAACTCGGTGCCCACTATCACGCCAAGGCACAGGCCATTGGCGCCGCCGAACAACTGCTGGAATTTCTCGAGGCCGACGTGAGCGAACCCGCCTCCGGGACGCTCCCCTTCCATGCGGATGGCCCCGTCAAGGTAGAAGCCCGCAGCCTGGAAGTGCTGAGCGCTGAGGGCAAGGTGCTGGTCGGTCCCCTCGATTTCACGCTGGAAGCCGGCACGCGCACCGCCCTGGTCGGCATCAGCGGCGCGGGCAAGAGCTCCCTGGTCAATGCCCTGCTCGGTTTTGCCCCCTATCGCGGTTCCCTGTGCGTCAACGGAGTGGAACTTCGTACCCTGGACATCAGCCAGTGGCGCCAGCAGCTAGGCTGGCTCTCCCAGAATCCCCAACTCTTCCACAGCTCCCTGCGGGACAACCTGCTTCTGGCCAGACCATCCGCCAGCGACGCCGAGCTGGAATCCGCGCTCAAGCGCGCCCAGGCCTGGGAGTTCGTCAACGAGAAAGGGCTGGACTATCGGGTCGGGGATCAGGCGGGCGGTCTCTCCGTCGGCCAGGCCCAGCGCATCGCCCTTGCCCGTACCCTGCTCAAGACGACCCAGATGATGGTGCTGGATGAACCCACTGCCAGCCTGGATCGCCATTCTGAGCGAGCCGTCATGAGCGCCCTCGAACAGGCCGCACAAGGTCAGACCCTGCTGATGATCACCCACCGCCTCGATCAGCTCAGCCAGATGGACAACATCCTGGTGCTGGCGCACGGCAAGCTGGTGGAGCAGGGACGTTTTGCCGCACTCGGCGAGGCCCAGGGCCCCTTCGCCCGCCTCCTGTCGCAATCCCAAGGTTTCGGAGACTCTCTCGATGACTGATCTATTGCCGTTCCTGCGCCTTTATCGCCAGCACTGGCTCAGCCTCTCCATCGGCCTGCTGCTGGCCCTGGTCACCCTGGTGGCCGGCATGGGCCTGCTCTCCCTCTCCGGCTGGTTCCTCTCCGCCGCCGCCGTCGCCGGGCTGACGGTCGCCACCCGAGACACCTTCAACTACATGACCCCTGCGGGGGGCGTGCGTTTCTTCTCCATCGTGCGCACCGCCAGTCGCTGGGGCGAGCGGGTCGTGAGCCACGACGCCACCTTCCGGGTGCTGACCCGGCTGCGGGTCTGGTTCTGGCAAAAGCTCTCCCCTCTCTCCCCCGGCTCCCTTGCCGGTTTTCGCCAGGCTGACCTGCTCAACCGTCTGGTGGCCGACATCGACGCCATGGATCACGTCTATCTGCGCCTCATCACCCCCATTGGGGCGGCGCTGCTGAGCTGCGCCGGGCTGGTCTTCTTCCTCTCCTTCTTCGATGGTCGCCTAGCGCTGACGCTGGGAGCCATTCTGCTCTTTGGCATGCTGGCCTTGCCCCTGGTCTTCTATTTTGCCGGGCGCGCGCCGGGCCGCCAGCTCATCGCCGAGAAGTCCAACCTGCGTACCCGCATGGTGGACTATCTGGACGGCCAAGCCGAACTGCAGATGTTCGCCGCCGCTCCCGAGGCGCTCACCGGATTGCAGCAGGCGGAGCAGGCCCTGATCCGGGCCCAGGCCCGCATGGCCCGTGTCAGCGGCCTGGCCGCCTTCTCGGTGCAGTTGCTGAGCGGCTGGACTCTGACCCTGATGCTCTGGCTGGCCGGTCACGGCGTCGGTGGCAGTGCCCCTGACCCCATCACGGCACTCATGGTGTTCGCTACCCTGGCGAGCTTCGAGGCGCTGCTGCCGCTGGCCGGTGCCTTCCAGCACCTCTCCACCAGCCTCACCTCCGCCCGCCGTCTCAACGAGATCCTGCAAGAGGCCAAGGCACCGGAGTGGGGCGCACAGCAAGCCCCCGCTGCCCGGGGTGCCGTGCACATAAGCGACCTGCATTTCACCTATCCAGGCCAGGATGCTCCCGTGCTGCAAGGGTGCACCCTGCAACTGCATGCCGGGGAGAAGCTGGCGCTGCTGGGGCAGACCGGCTGTGGCAAGTCCACCCTGATGGGGTTGCTGACCCGGGAGTGGACGGCCCTATCGGGGGAGATCCTGCTCGATGGCAAGCCCCTCACCGATTACAGCGAAGAGGCGCTGCGCGCCTCCTGCTCCGTGGTGAGCCAGCGGGTCCACCTGTTTGCCGATACCCTGCGTGGCAACCTCACCCTGGCCGCCCCCGGAGCCAGCGACGAACGGCTCATCGAGGTACTCACCCAGGTGGGGCTCGGAACTCTGCTCCACGATGAGGGTGAGCAGGCCGAACAGGGACTGGATGCCTGGCTCGGGGATGGCGGGCGTCCGCTCTCCGGCGGAGAGCGCCGCCGCATCGGCATCGCCCGCGCCCTGCTCCACGATGCACCGCTCTGGCTGCTGGACGAGCCCACCGAAGGGCTCGATACCCAGACCGAACGGGAGATCATGGATCTGCTGCTGACCCTGGGGGCGGATCGCACCCTGCTGCTCATCTCCCACCGCCTGCTGGGGCTGGAACGGATGGACAGGGTAGCCCTGATGGAAGAGGGTCGCATCCGTCTGTGTGCCCCCCACCAGGAGCTGCTGGAAGATGATCACTACCGCAGCCTGCACCGGCGACTGGCCCCCGCCTGATCCGGGGTCGTCTCGCTACAATCCATTGATATGGCTAAAAATGGGGCTGGTCGCCATCGGCGACTGCCCCCTATAATGGCCCACTCGCCACCCAACAAGATGCCGATATGAAACGCCTGATCCTGATGATGCCCCTGATTGCCTCCGGTTGCGCCGACTTCGCCTTCAACAGCAATCTGGACAAGGAAAACTTCGACGAGTACTTCAAGCCGGGGAGCGTGCGGATCTACGAGCAGAGCGAGCTCGCCGACCTCAACTACCTCTATCTCGGCACCGTCGAGGGGGAATCCTGCCAGAGCGATGCCAATCAGGCGGTGCCCAATGCCGGTGAAGCCCGCACCCTGGCCCGCCGCCGCGTGGCGGACATGGGGGGCAACGGCGTCAGCTTCGACAAGTGCGCTGAGTTCAGCGACGTGCCCGGCTGCCTGAAGCAGGTGATCTGCTACGGTCAGGCGCTGAAAGTGGCCGAAGAGAAGTAAGTCCTGCCATGGCGATCGCCATCGTGCGACTAGGCAGCCCCCGCCTCGAGGATGAGGGGCTTCGCATCGGCACCGTGCGTCGCCCCCCTCGCGGCGTGCCCAAAGCGGCGTTCGCCAGCCAGGATTGGTACGACGTCTGGTTCCCCAATCTGGCCCCCAGCGCCGAGACCATGAAACTCGGTCAGACTGCCGACACCCCGGCCCGGTGGACCGCCTTCTGCAAGCAGTACAAGGCCGAGATGGCCGTCCCGGCCGCGAGGCACGATCTGGCTCTGCTGGCCGCCCTCTCCCACACCACCCATTTCTCGGTGGGGTGCTACTGCGAACAGGAGTCCCGCTGCCATCGCAGTGTGCTGAGGGCCCTGCTGGCCGAGGCGGGGGCATTGCTGCGCTGAGCCCCGTCATGGATGAACACTCCACATGAGAAGAGGGCACCCTGGGGTGCCCTCTTCTTTATGATGTCAGCTAGTACGCATTCGATGACAGGGGAAGCGCCCCCCGTCGTCGCAGGGCCTGTTCCTCATCAGGGGTCATGCCTGGCAGCGGCCCCCGGGGGTTGCTGGCAAGCCATACCACCAGATCGTCAACCGTCTCCTCCAGGGGGCGAAAGTTCAGCCCATGGACGATGGCGGCCTCGGCGCTGATGGTGCCATACCCTGCATACTCGGGCAGCTCGTTTGGCAGCAGCGTGGGATAGCTTTGCCAGGGCGCCACCCCTGCCGCCATCAGGTCACGCCAGGGAGCCCACTCGAGCTGCAAGGGGGTCACTGGCGTCAGCCGGGCAGCGAGGCGCTCCACCCAGTCGTTCAGTGCGATGCCGGGCTTGATCAGGTTGAAGCACCCAGCGAGTCGCTGCTCGGCAGCCCGCAGCACGAACTCGGCGCAGTCGCGCACATCCAGGTATTGCAGCCTGTCCTCCCCCAGCCCCGGCAAGAGCCAGGGCCCGCCCCGCTGCACCCGCCTCACCCACCAGGCAAGACGAGCTGTCGGGTCAAAGGGGCCGCAGAGCACGCCGGGGCGCAGGGTGCACAGGCGATCTCCCCAGCGGGCGCGATACACCGACTCGCACAGCACCTTGAGGGGGCCGTAGTCGGTGGGCGCTCCTGCCATCTCGTGCAGGGGGGCCGACTCATCCATGCCGGGTTGGGAAAAATCGCGATAGACACTGATGGTAGAGATGAAGATGAGCCGATCGCAGCGCCCCAGCAGGGCGTCAGAGAGTCCTTCAGCCTGTTCGGGGCGATAGCAGCAGGTGTCGATGACCAGATCCCAGTGCCGCCCCTCGCCCCGCAAGGGGGCCAGGTCCCCGTCTCTGTCCCCGTGAAGCTGGGTCAGCTCCCGCCAATCCGGGTGCTGGCGGTGGCCGCGATTGAACAGCGTCACCTCGTGCCCCCAATCCAGGGCCAGCGTGGTCAGGTGGCGACCCAGAAAGCCAGTGCCGCCGATAATCAACAATTTCATCCCTGTCTCTCCTCTATGGCGCCCTCTCCTTGTAGCCCCTCCACGGGCAGCCGAAACGGCCATGGCCTGGCATGGTGAGCACACGTCCCAGGCATATCGTCATGGTGCGGGCAGCAGATTCCTTGTCCGCTCCCCCGCCACCCCTTTTGCCGCCCCACCCTACGCAAGTTGGCACCAGGACACAGCCCCCGGGCACCGGGTCTGCGATCGGGATCACAGGGGCTGCGTCCTAGTACTCCCCCTGCGTTTTCGGCGTGCCTGTGCTACATTGCCCGGGTTTTCAGCCAGGATCCGCCATGAAGTTCGATATCGATACCCTAGGGATCATCCGCTCTCCCTACAAGGAGAAGTTCGCCATACCCCGCCAGCCCGGCCTGGTCAGCGCGGCTCGCGCCCGCCTCGAACTGCTTCCTCCCTATGATCAGCCCGATACGCTGCGCGGCATCGAGCAATTCTCCCATCTCTGGATCAGCTTCGTGTTTCACCAGACCATGGATCAGGGCTGGCACCCGACGGTGCGCCCGCCGCGCCTCGGCGGCAACGAGCGGGTCGGGGTCTTTGCCACCCGCTCCACCTTCCGCCCCAACCCCCTTGGCCTCTCCGTGGTCGAGCTGCACGGGGTGGGACGTGAGCGCGGCAAACTCTGGCTCGAGCTGGGCGCCGTGGACTTGCTCGACGGCACCCCCGTCGTCGACATCAAGCCCTATGTCCCCTATGCCGACAGCCTGCCCCACGCCCGTGGCGGTTTCGCCCCCGATGCCCCCACCCCGCCGCTGGCGGTGAGCTTCAGCGCCCAGGCCGAGCAGCAGCTCGCCCCCTGGCTCAAGGCCCACCCGGAGCTGCGTGAACTGGTGAGGGAGGTGCTGGCTCAGGATCCCCGCCCTGCTTACAAGAAGGGCAAGCCGGATGACAAGGTGTACGGTGTCAGATTGTTCGATGTGAACGTGCGATTTCAGATAAAAGAACCGCAATGTCAGGTGCTTACCATCGAACCCGCTTGAAAAGAGCCTCTCTGGCAGCATGAAAAAAGCCACCCTCCCGGGTGGCTTTTTTATGGGCAAAACAGGGTGCTCAGCGCCGCTGCAGCAGCAGGCTGCCGATGGAGTAACCGGCCCCAAAGGAGCAGAGCACCCCGCGAGCCCCGCTCGGCAGATCCTGGTTGAAGAGGTGGAAGGCGATGATGGAACCCGCCGAGCTGGTGTTGCCGTAGCGGTCGAGGATGACAGGCGCCTCCTGCTGGCTGGCGTCATGGCCCAGCAACTTGCGACCGATGAACTGGTTCATGGTCAGATTCGCCTGATGGAGCCAGAGCCGGCTCAAGCCATCGGCCGCCCATCCCTGCTCCGCCAGCTGGGAGGCTATCTGATCGCACACCAGGGGCAGCACCTCCTTGAACACCTTGCGCCCCTGCTGGCGGAACAGCTTGTCGTCGCCGTAGCGGGTGCGCGGGCTGAGCCGGTTCAGGAAGCCGAAGTTGTTGCGGATGTTGTTGGAGTACTGGGTCACCAGCTTGCTGGCCACCAGTTGCCAGGGGTTGGCCACCTGGCAATCGGCCTCCCGCTCCAGCAGCACGGCGGTACAGGCGTCGCCGAAGATGAAGTGACTGTCCCGATCGCGGAAGTTGAGGTGACCCGAGCAGATCTCCGGATTGACCACCAGCGCCAGCCGGGCGGTGCCTGCCGCCAGCATGTCTGCGGCGGTCTTGATCCCGAAGGTGGCGGAAGAGCAGGCCACGTTCATGTCGAACGCCAGGCCGCTGGCGCCGAGATAGTGCTGCAATTCGATGGCCAGCGCCGGGTAGGGGCGCGGCATGTTGGAGGCGGCGACGATGACAAGATCGATCTCCCCCGGTTCACGACCGGCGGCGATCAGCGCCTGCTCGGCGGCCGCCACCGCCATCTCCACCATGATGGAGGGCTGATCGTCCGGGCGCTCCGCCATGAGCGGTTGCATGATGTCGGGATCCAGCACCCCCTCGCTGCTCACCAGATAGCGGCTCTTGATGCCGGAGGCCTTCTCGATGAACTCGCAGCTCGAGTGCTGCTTGGCAGGCAGCTGCCCTGCATCGATGGCGGAGGCGTTCTCCTCGTTGTAGAGATCCACGTACTGGTTGAAGGCCGCCACCAGCGCTTCATTGCTGACGGCAAAGGGAGGGGTATAGAGGCCTGAGCCACTGATTACGATAGAGGTCATCTTTGCTCCTGGCCGGGTGCAATCCCGGCTTGTCTGTTTTTTAGGGTTCAGAGGGTCACAGCTGGTCGATGGCCGCAGCCAGACCCGCCAGGGTCAGCGGGTGCATCCGCCCGCCGATCAATTCGTTCATCAACTTGATGGAGGGATGCCACAGCCACTCCTGCCTTGGCAGCGGATTGACCCACACCATCTTGGGGAAATGTTGTTGCAGGCGCCCGAGCCACACCTGGCCGGGCTCCTCGTTCCAGTACTCTACGCTGCCACCTGGCCAGGTGATTTCATAGGGGCCCATCTTCGCATCCCCCACCACCATCACCCTGTAGTCGCTGCCGTAGGTGCGCAGCAGCCGCAGGGTATCGAACCGATCATCAAGGCGCCTGGCATTGTCCTGCCAGACGAAGTCGTAGAGGCAGTTGTGAAAATAGAAGAACACCAGGTGCTTGAACTCGTGGCGCAGGGCCGAAAAGAGGCGCTGCACCTCGGCCACATGGGCATCCATGGAGCCCCCTACGTCGAAGAAGACCAGCAGTTTGACCCCGTTGTGGCGCTCGGGCCGCAGCTTCACATCGAGCCAGCCTTGCCTGGCCGAGCTTTGGATGGTGTCGTCGAGATCCAGCTCGTCGGGATTGCCCCGGCGCACCCAGCGTCTGAGCTTGCGCAGGGCGAGCTGGATGGCGCGCTGCCCCAGGGGCGAGTCGTCACTGAAGTTGCGAAAGTGGCGCGCTTCCCACACCTTGGTCGCCCGCCCGTGCTGACCCTCTCCCCCCATGCGGATCCCTTCCGGGTGATAGCCGCCGTGACCGAACGGGCTGCTGCCCCCGGTGCCGACCCACTTGTTGCCGCCGGCGTGACGCTCCTTCTGCTCGTTCAAGCGCTGGTTGAGGGTCGCCAGCAGCTTGTCCAGCCCGCCAAGGGATTGGAGCAACGCCTTCTCCTCCGGGCTTAACAGTCGCTCGAACTCCTTGCGCAGCCAGTCGTCAGGCAGGCTCTCCGGCAACAGGGGGATGACGGCCAACTCTTCGTAATACTCGGCGAAGGCGCGATCGAAGCGATCCAGGTGCGCCTCGTCTTTCACCAGCAGGCAGCGAGCCAGAAGATAAAACTCATCCATATCGAGGCTGGCAAGCCCGGCCGCCAAGGCCCCATGGAGATCCAGCAATTCGCGCAGGCTGCAGGGGAGCTTGTGACGGCGCAGATGGGTAAAAAAGTCGATCAGCATGGGTCAGCTGCCGCGTCTGGCCAGAAAAGCGAGCTTCTCAAACAGATGCAGGTCCTGCTCGGTCTTGAGCAGGGCGCCGTAGAGGGCAGGCACCAGTTTGCCCGGCTCACGGGTGCGCAGGGCTTCGGGGGCGATGTCGTCGGCCAACAACAGCCGGATCCAGTCCAGCAGCTCGGAGGTGGACGGCTTCTTGCGCAGCCCCTCTACCGCACGCAGCTCAAAGAAGAGCGTCATCGCCTCGTCGAGCAGCCGATCCTTGAGGTTTGGGTAGTGGAGCTTGACGATGGCCTGCATCTCGGCCTTGTCGGGGAAGCGGATGTAGTGGAAGAAACAGCGGCGCAGGAAGGCGTCCGGCAGCTCTTTTTCGTTGTTGGAGGTGATGATGACCACGGGTCGCTGGCGCGCCTTCACGCGCTCGCCGGTCTCGTAAACATCGAACTCCATCCGATCCAGCTCCAGCAGCAGATCGTTGGGAAACTCGATGTCCGCCTTGTCGATTTCATCGATGAGCAGCACTGGCCGCCGCTCTGCGCTGAAGGCCTGCCACAGCTTGCCCCGGCGGATGTAGTGGCCAATCTCCCCTACCCTGGGGTCACCGAGCTGGGAGTCTCGCAGCCGGGCGACGGCATCGTATTCGTAGAGCCCCTGCTGGGCCTTGGTGGTGGACTTGATGTGCCAGCTGATGAGCTCGGCGCCCAGGGATTCGGCTACCGCCTCCGCCAGCACTGTCTTGCCCGTACCGGGTTCACCCTTGATGAGCAGCGGCTTCTCCAGCACGATGGCGGCATCGACGGCCATCTTCAGTGCCTGTGATGCGAGATAGCGGTCGCTTCCTGCAAATCCCATGAGATCCCTTCCATTGGATGCCCAGGCAGCGGGAGCCCCCTCGGCAAGAGAGAATAAGTTCTATATGTTGTAATAACATATTGTTATAACGATTCGTCACTTCTCATTCAGAAACCACAGGGTAATCTTGTTTCATCGCCTTAACAAACACAGGGATAGCACCATGAGCAAAATTTTTGAGGACAACAGCCAGACCATAGGCAACACCCCGCTTGTTCGTCTCAACCGTGTTACCAAGGGCCGCGTGCTGGCCAAGATCGAGAGCCGCAACCCGAGCTTCAGCGTCAAGTGCCGGATCGGTGCCAACCTCATCTGGGATGCCGAGAAACGCGGCGTGCTGACCAAGGGCAAGGAGATCATCGAGCCCACCAGCGGCAACACGGGCATTGCCCTGGCATTCGTGGCTGCGGCCCGCGGCTATCCCATCACCCTGACCATGCCGGCCACCATGAGCCTGGAGCGCCGCAAGCTGCTCAAGGCCCTGGGTGCCAACCTGGTGCTGACCGAAGGTCCCCTCGGCATGAAGGGCGCCATTGCCAAGGCCAACGAGATCCTCGAATCCGAGCCGGGCAAGTACGTGCTGCTGCAACAGTTTGAAAACCCGGCCAACCCGGAAATCCACGAGCAGACCACTGGACCCGAGATCTGGGACGCCACCGATGGCGAGGTGGATGTGTTCGTGGCGGGCGTCGGTACCGGCGGCACCATCACCGGGGTCTCCCGCTACATCAAGAAGACCAAAGGCAAGGCCATCGTCTCCGTGGCGGTCGAGCCCAGCGAATCCCCCGTCATCAGCCAGAAACTGGCGGGTGAAGAGATAAAGCCCGGTCCCCACAAGATCCAGGGCATCGGCGCCGGCTTCATCCCGGGCAACCTGGATTTGAGCCTGCTGGACCGCGTCGAGCAGGTGAGCAGTGACGAAGCCATCGAGATGGCCCGCCGCCTGATGGAAGAGGAAGGGATCCTGGCCGGTATCAGCTCCGGCGCTGCCGTGGTCGCTGCCAACCGTCTGGCCGAGCAGCCGGAGTTCGAAGGGAAAACGATTGTCGTCATCCTGCCGAGCGCCGCCGAGCGTTACCTCTCCAGCGCCCTCTTCGCCGGTGTGTTCAGCGAGCAGGAATTGCAGCAGTAGTTGATCAGCCAACACCAAAACGACGGCGCTCCTCGGAGCGCCGTTTTCATTATGCGCTAAACTCTCTAGCCACCAGTGCCACTCGGCCCCTTATTTTTTGGGGTAAAATAACAAACTTGGATATGACAAAAAAAGCAGACATTCTGTGATAAATCTCATATCCTGTGCGGCGTCACGAGGTGTTTGCTGGCAAGGTATCACAAGGTAACAAAGTGTTATTTTTCGTTATAAAATAATTTCAGGCCAGTCCTGACGCGGCTTGCAGCCTGATAGCGAAAAAATACCTGGCCATGACGCCGAATACTGCACAGAAAATTGACCTGGATTAAACCATTGCAGGTCTGATTTCGTTACTTTACAACATATCCATACTGACACGGTGAGACAGGAAGCCTCATTGGCGACCATCTCTCCAAACAATATCAATAATATGGGGTGAAACCATGTACGAGAAGTCTGTTGTTATTACTGCTGAAAACGGCCTGCACACCCGTCCTGCAGCTCAGTTCGTGAAAGAAGCCAAAGAATTCCAAAGCGAGATCACTGTGGTCTCCGGCGGCAAATCCGCCAGCGCCAAGAGCCTGTTCAAGCTCCAGACCCTGGGTCTGACCAAAGGCACCAACGTGACCATCCAGGCTGACGGCCCGGACGCTCAGAAAGCCGTTGAGAAGCTGGTTGCCCTGATGGACGAGCTGGAGTAATCCAGCTTTATTCCTCCCCCACAGTCGTTTTAATAGGAAGGATTATGATATCTGGCATTCTTGCGTCCCCCGGTATCGCATTCGGCAAGGCGCTTCTTCTGAAAGAAGATGAAATCGTTATCAATCAGGGCAAGATTCCCGCCGAACAGATTGATGCCGAGATCAACCGCTTCCTCGAAGCCCGCACCAAGTCAGCCGCACAGCTGGAAGCCATCAAAGAGATGGCCGGTCGCACCTTCGGTGAAGAAAAAGAGGCCATCTTCGAAGGCCACATCATGCTGCTCGAAGATGAAGAGCTGGAAGGGGATATCAGATCCTTCATCAAAGAACACAAGGCCTCTGCCGACAGAGCCGTTCACGAGGTGATCGAACAGTACGCCAAGATGATGGCCGATCTGGATGACCCCTATCTGCGTGAGCGCGCCACCGACTTCCGTGACATCGGCACCCGTCTGGTCAAGAACGTACTGGGCATCGCCGTTGTCAACCTGAGCACCATCGACGAAGAGGTCATCCTGGTCGCCAAAGACCTGACCCCGTCTGAAACCGCTCAGATCAACCTGAAATACGTGCTGGGCTTCGTCACCGACATCGGTGGCCGTACCTCCCACACCTCCATCATGGCCCGCTCCCTGGAGCTGCCGGCCGTTGTGGGCACCAACGACATCACCGAGCGCGTCAAGAACGGTGACATGCTGGTGCTGGATGCGATCAACAACCAGGTCATCATCAACCCGACCGCCGACCAGTTGAACGAAGCCAAGAAGTTCCAGGCCCAGTTCCAGGCCGAGAAGGACGAGCTGGCCAAGCTCAAAGACCTGCCTGCCATCACTCTGGATGGCCACCAGGTCGAAGTGTGCGCCAACATCGGGACCGTCAAGGATACCGAAGGCGCCATCCGCAACGGCGCCGAAGGCGTGGGTCTGTACCGTACCGAGTTCCTGTTCATGGACCGTGACGCGCTGCCGACCGAAGACGAGCAGTTCAAGGCTTACAAAGAAGTGGCCGAAGCCATGCCGGATCAACCGATCATCGTCCGTACCATGGACATCGGCGGCGACAAAGAACTGCCCTACATGAATTTCCCGAAAGAGATGAATCCCTTCCTGGGCTGGCGTGCCGTGCGTATCTTCTTCGATCGCACCGACATCATGCACGCCCAGCTGCGGGCCATCCTGCGTGCGTCTGCCTTCGGCAAACTGCGCATCATGTTCCCGATGATCATCTCCGTCGAAGAGTTCCGCAGCCTGAAGGCTACCGTGGAGACGCTGAAAGCCGAACTGCGTGCCGAAGGCAAAGCCTTTGATGAATCCATCGAAGTGGGTATCATGATCGAGACCCCGGCCGCGGCCGTGATGGCTCATCATCTGGCCAAGGAAGTGGATTTCTTCAGTATCGGTACCAACGACCTGACCCAGTACACCCTGGCTGTCGACCGTGGTAACGAGATGATTTCCGCCATGTACAACCCGCTGTCACCCTCCGTCCTGACCCTGATCAAGATGGTGATCGACGCTTCCCATGACAATGGCAAGTGGACCGGTATGTGCGGTGAACTGGCTGGTGACGAACGCGCCACCCTGCTGCTGCTGGGTATGGGTCTGGATGAGTTCTCCATGAGCGCCATCTCTGTACCGCGTATCAAGAAGCTTATCCGCAACACCAACTTCGAAGATGTGAAGGCCATGGCCGACCAGGCGCTGAGCTTTGCCACCGCCGCCGAAATCGAAGCGTGCGTAGATAACTTTATTAAGCAGAAGGCAGTCTGCTAAGATCGGCTGCAAACAGCGACAATCATCTCTAGGAGCTTTTACTATGGGTCTGTTCGACAAACTGAAGAAACTGGTTTCCGACGACAGTTCTGACACTGGCGGCATCGAAATCTTTGCTCCGCTGTCCGGCGAAATCGTCCCCATCGAAGATGTGCCTGACGTCGTCTTCGCCGAGAAGATCGTCGGCGACGGCATCGCCATCAAGCCGGCCGGCAACAAGATGGTTGCTCCGTGCGACGGCACCATCGGCAAAATCTTCGAGACCAACCACGCGTTCTCTCTGGAGTCCGACTCTGGTATCGAGCTGTTCGTTCACTTCGGTATCGACACCGTCGAGCTGAAGGGTGAAGGTTTCACCCGTATCGCTCAGGAAGGTCAACAGGTCAAGCGCGGTGACACCATCATCGAGTTCGATCTGGCCGTTCTGGAAGCCAAAGCCAAGTCTACCCTGACACCTGTGGTCATCTCCAACATGGACGAGATCAAAGAGCTGGTGAAGATGACTGGCGCCGTGACCGTGGGCGAAACCCCGGTGATCCGCATCAAGAAATAATGCGCCCTGGCCTGACGCCAGCGACCGCCAAAAACCGAAGCCTGGTGCTTCGGTTTTTTTTTGCCCCTTCCATCTCCCGATACTCCATGGGCTCCCGCACAGGTCAGCATGACGGCAAACAGGCAGAAATGTTATCGAGATCAACACGGGCATAAGCAAGCCGAGTACCCTCAAGAGGGATACCTGCGGGTCCTTTGGCTCGATATGAGACGGGATGAAAAGAGATAAACCGCTTAAGTGGCGAGGAGACAACGATGCTGAGAAATACCGAACAACGTTATGGCAGCCTGAGCATAGGGCTGCACTGGTTGACCCTGCTGCTGATGATCGCCGTCTATGCGCTGATGGAGTTCAGGGATATCTTCCCCAAAGGGTCGGCTGGCCGCGACCTGATGAAGGAGTTTCACTTCATGGTGGGTCTGCTGATCCTGGCGCTGGTGGTCGTGCGCCTGCTGGTGCGCGTGGGTAGCCCTTCACCGCGTATCGTGCCCGAGCTCTCCCCCCTGATGCTCACGCTGGCCAAGCTCGCCCACCTGGCGCTCTATGGCTTCCTGATCCTCACCCCACTGCTGGGCTGGCTGCTGCTGAGTGCGGGCGGCAAGCCCATCCCCTTCTTCGGCCTGGAGCTCCCCGCCCTCATCGCCCCCGACGACGGCCTGAAGGGCACCATCAAGGAGTTGCACGAGACGCTGGCCAACATTGGCTATGCCCTGATTGCCCTGCACGCGGCGGCAGCCATCTACCACCACCATGTGCTCAAGGACAACACCCTGACCAATATGCTGCCCGAGCGCAAATAACCAGCGACGGGTTGCACGCCAACAAAAAGGCCCCTGTGACAGGGGCCTTTTTATTCATGGAGGGTCATGGGCGACACGTCGTCAGCCGGGCAACACTACCCGGCTTTCGCCGCCGCCGAGGGCCTCCACCCGCACCTGCACGCCGATCCGCTCCACCAGGGTCTGCACGTGGGAGATGACCCCGATCTGGCGACCGGCCGCCTGCAGGGAGTCGAGACTGGAGAGCGCCAGATCCAGACTGTCCGGATCGAGCGTGCCGAAGCCCTCGTCGATGAACAGCGATTCGACCTGGGTCTGGCGCGACGACAGGCTGGAGAGGGCCAGCGCCAGCGCCAGCGACACCAGGAAGCTTTCACCGCCGGAGAGGGAATCCACCGAGCGCACCTCATCCCCCATGTCGAGATCCACCACCTGCAGCGCCAGATCGGTGCCGGGCACCCGCTCCAGCCGATAGCGGGGGGAGAGCTCGGCGAGCTGGGCGTTGGCCTCCAGCAGCAGCCGCTCCAGGGTGAGGCTCTGGGCGAAGGTGCGCAGCTTGGCGCCGCTGGCCGAACCGATGAGATCACAGAGGCGCTGCCAGTGATCCGCCACCGCCTGCTGGGCGGCCAGCTCCTCCTGCAAGGTACCCGCCTTGAGGGCCGCCGCCTCCGCCTGTGCCAGCGTGCTCTTGCACTGGAACAGCTGCTCGTCGAGGGTGCGGCAGTGCGCCTCCAGCGCCGTCAGCCGGCTGTCGAGTTCCTGCGGCGCCAACGCGGCCAGCTCCGGGTGATGCTCGCGGTAACGATCCCGCTTGCTCTCCTCCAGCGCCAGCGCCCGCTGCCGCTCGGTCAAACGGGTGCGCGCCTCGGCACGGGCATCTTCCAGCGCCTGCAAGGCGGCGCGGCGCCCCTTGAGCTCATCCGGGCTCATGGCCAGCAGGCAGCGCAGGTCATATTCGGCGATGCCGAGACTGCTGGCGTGGGCAGCCCAGCGCCCCAGCACCTCCCGCCGCCGCCGACTGCTCACCTGTTTCTCCTGCTCCAGATGGCTGAGACGGGTCTTGAGCTCGGTCTGGCGCTCGCGCAGGGTGCGGGCCGCCCCCTGCATCGTCTCCAGCTCGCTGGCCAGTTGCTGCAGCCGCTGCTGCCAGCGGCTCTCGACCAGGGCAATCTCCTCCCCCCCCAGACAGGCAGAACGGCTTGTGACCAGCCCCTGCCGTTGCTGTTCATGCTCCTTGTAGTCGCGCTCGAGCTTGTGCAGCAGCTCACGCTGAGTCTGCAGACGCGCCTCCTGAGCACTCAGGGCCGGGGTGAGGCTGGCAATCTCGCCGGTCAGCCGCTCCCACTCGCTCTGGCCGTGCAGCCAGGCCTCGCAGGCCCGCTGCCACTCGCGCCACTGCTGGCTGCCCAGCCACTGACGCCAGGGCTGGCCTCCCATCTGCTCGTCGAGCCGGCTGCCCCCCTGCTCAATGCGCTGGCGCAGGGTCGTTTCTTGCTCGCCCATCCCCTTCACCTCCCCTTCCAGAGCGATGCGCTGGCGGTCGGCCTCCTGCCACTGCTGCTCGAACTGCTGGTGCTGACTGGCCAGCTGGCTCAATTGCTGGCGCACGGCCTGCAACTGCTGCTGGCCCTGCTGGGCCTCGCTCAATTGCTGCTGGCTGCGAGCCAGCCCCAGCTCCAGACTCTGGCCGCGGCCGAGCAGGGTACTCATCAATTCGTTCCACTCGATTGGGCTCTGACGCAGCGGCAACGGATGGCCCAGCAGCTCGGCACCGCCCAGCTGCTGCCAGCGCTGGGTCAGCTGTTCGGCACGCGTCTCCAGCTCAGGTAGATGTTGCTGACGCACCGCCAGCTGGCGGGCCAGCTCCTGGCGCTCGCTCTCGCACTGAATGTATTGGTGATTGAGCCGATCCCACTCAAGCTCCAGGCTGCGGACACGCTCCGCCAGTTGCCCCAGAATGCCCGCCACCTGTGGCTGGCTCTGGTGATAGGGGTGCTCCTCGGCGCCGCAGAGCGGGCAAGGTTCACCGTCGCGCAGGATGTGGCGATGCTGCTCGAAACTGGCGATGGCGCGGGACTGCTCCAGCGCGTGACGCGCCTCATCCCGTTGCAGGGCGAGCCGCTCGCGGGCCGGCGTCAGCTCGTCGCCGAGGATCGCCAGCTTGCCGAGCGCCTGCTCCAGCTGGGCGATCTCCTGCTGCAGGCGACCATGCTGCTCACCGTGATTGCGGCCATAGTCAGCCAGCTCCAGCAACTGGCGCAGCTGGCCCAGCTGCTCGGTCTGCCCTTGCCACTGCTCCTGCGCCTTGGCCAGGCGCCCCTCCCACTGCTGCTCCTGCAGCTCGTGCTGCTGTTGCAGCAGCCGCGCCTGCTCGCGCTGCCAGTAGTCGCGCTCCTGCTGCCCCTGCTCCAGCTGGTGTTGCAGTTGCCTGAGGGCGCGCAGCTTGTGTTCGCGCAGGGTAAGAAGCTGCTGCAGCCTGTCGGCATCCTCGGCCCAATCCTGCATGGCGGTGAGCAGGGGCTGCCACTGGCGGGCCACCGGCGCCAGCTCCTTGTGATCCTCAAGCCAGGCACCCCACTGCTGGTGCTGGGCCTTGAGCTGCTCCACCTGCTGGCGCTGCTGGCGCCAGCCTTGCTCCAGGGTGAGCTGCACCTCCCGCTCCTGCGCCCCCTCCTGCTGGATCTTCTGCAGTTGCTGCTGCTTTTCCCGAATGCGGGTGTCGAGCTCCTGCGCCCGTTTGAGTTCAGGCTGCAGGGCGCCCCACTCGCGCTCGGCGGCGATCTTCTCCGCCAGTAGCTGTTGTTCGCTGAGGGCGCTCTGCTGGGTCTGCTCCTCCAGCTTGCCAAGTTCGGGACCAAGCTCGGCCAGCGCCTTCTCCTGCTGCTGCACCTCCAGGGTGAGGCGGGCCAGCTCGTCGTGATCGGCGCGGGCCACCTGGGCCTGCTCGGCGCGGGCGAACTCCTCCCGCTCGGGGGCGGCCGCACCGTGGGCCGCCTCGGCTGCGGCAAGGGCCGCCTCTCCCTCCTGACAGGCCTGCAACTGGGCGGCGATGCGGCCGTTGAGATCGCGCAAGTCCTGCATCAGCTGCTGTTGCTGCTGCTCGTGTTTGAGGCTGGTGGCGAGGCTGACCTGCTGGCTCACCCACTGCTCGCGGGTCGCCTCGTCCATCAGCGCCACGTCGCCGAGCCGCTGGCGGATGGCGGCCAGTTTCTGCTGCTCCTCCCGCGCCCGCTCATGGGTCTGGACCGAAATGGCGGAGTAGAGCTCGGTGCCGGTCATCCGTTCGAGCAGGGCCGAACGCTCGTCGGCGCTCGACTTGAGGAAGGCGGCAAACTCCCCCTGCGGCAGGATGACGGCGCGGCGAAACTGCTCCCAGGAGAGTCCCACCAGCTCGTCGATGCGATCCTGCAGCTCCCGCTTGCTGCCACTGAACACCTGGCCCGACGCCACGTCGGTCAGGCTGCGCTCCTGGGCCTGAAAGCGCCCCTCGGCGCGATTGCGGGCACGGCGTACCGCCCAGCGGGCCAGCCAGATGCGGCCGTCACAGCCGCGAAACTGCACCTCGGCAAAACCGCTGGCGTGGCCGCGGCTGAGGATGCCGCGCACATCGTTGGCCTTGAGCTTCTCCTCGTCATCCATGCGGCCCACTTCGGCGACGTTCTTGCGATTGGCGATAAAGCGCGGCATCTCGTCGTAGAGTGCCAGACAGATGGCATCGAGCAGGGTACTCTTGCCCGCGCCGGTATTGCCGGTGATGGCAAACAGGCCGGCGGCCCCCAGGGCGCCACCGGCAAAATCGATGGTGAATTGACCGGTCAGGCTGGCCAGATTCTCCCCTGACAGCGACAAGATTTTCATTGGCTGGACTCCTTCACCTGCTCCAGGATCTCTTCAAACGACGCCACCAGCTCGGCCTCCGGCTCCCCGTCGAACTGACGCTGATAGCAGAGGCGAAACACCTCGGTGGGGGAGAGCTCATCGAGCCGGCGCTGGCTGGCACCGTCCGCCAGCCCCTGGCCCGAGCCCTGATAACTGGTCGTGATGCGGGCAAGGCGCACCGGCTTGTCGCCGATGGCGGCCAGTACGCGCTCGCGGATACGGGCCTCGGGTTTGGGCAGCAGCAGCCGTACCTCGAGGAAGGGCTGCGCCTGCTGCGGGCAAGCGGGCAGCGCCAGCGCCTCGATGGCCTGGAGCGCCTCGTCAAGGCCGCTCTGGGGCAGGCGGATCATCTCCACCGCGCGGGGCACCGGGATCCGCTCAAGGCGGGCCAGCTTGCCCCCCTCAAACGTCACCTCCAGCACCTGATGGTTGTAATTCGCCTCGGCCAGCGAGAGCGGCAGCGGCGAGCCGCTGTAGTGCACTCCCTCGGCCGGACTCTGGGCCAGGTGCAGGTGACCCAGCGCCGTGTAGTCGGCGGCGGCAAACAGCTCGGCAGGCAGGGCATGCTGGTTGCCGCCGAGCACCCGCCGCTCGGAAAGCTCGGAAAGCTGACCCGCCGCCAGATAGGCGTGGCCCATGGCGATGAGGGCCTGATCCGGATGGCAGCGCGCACGCCCCTCGCTCAGCACCGCCTCATAGACCTGGCGTACCCCTTCGATGAGTCTGTCCTGCCCTTCACTGATCCCGTCGGGGCGCAGATCGCTGCTGCGCAGAAACGGCACGGCGGCGCACCAGGCGGCCACCTCGCCGTTCTTGCCTCGCAGCGGCACCAGCAGACGCTCGGTCTCGAGGCGCCCCTCGTCGTCCCGGCTGATGCTGCCCACCAGATGGAGGTCGAAGGCGCGCAGCAGCTCGTGGGGGGCATCCAGCTTGGAGGGGGAGTCGTGGTTGCCGCCGATGAGTACCATCTCCAGTGCCGGGTGCTCGGCGCGCAGCCGTGCCAGAAAGCGGTAGAGCTGCTGCCAGGCGCTGGCGGGAGGGTTGGCGGTGTCGAACAGATCGCCCGCCACCAGCAAGGCGTCGATGTCGCGGGTCTTGATGGTGTCGGCCAGCCAGTCGAGGAAGGCGTCGTGTTCGAAGCGGCGGTCGTGGCCGTGAAGCTGATGACCGAGGTGCCAGTCGGCGGTGTGCAGGATCTTCATGGGAAAACGGCTCGATAAGGAGAAGAGAGCGGGGGCGAAGGCGCCCCGAGATGGAGACAAGATGAGGATGGTGCCCCCCGTTTTCAACCGGGGCAGCCCCAGACGTCAGATTCAGACGGCTTGGTAATGCATCTGGTACTGAAGATGGCCGGTGAGGGGATCGGGCACCTCCCCCCCGATTTCAAAGCCGTGGCGGCGGTAGAAACGCACCGCTGGCTCGTTCTCCACGAAGACCCGGGTATGCAGCTCGGCACATCTGGATCTGGCTTCCTGCAACAGGGCGTGCCCCACCCCCCGCCCCTGCCTATCGGGGCGCACGAAGAGTGCAGCCAGGTAATCATCCACCAGTGCCATGAAGCCGAGCAGGTCCCCTCGCTCCTCGAACACCCAGATGCGGGCGTGATCGAGGTAGCGGGTACGCAGCTCCTCCTGAGCCTGCCACCAGCAGGAGGCATCGACGAAATCGTGGGCCTGCAGGGAGGCCAGGAGCCAGATTTCGACGATCTCTTCCATGTCTTCCGGCCGACTCTGTCTCAACATGGTCGCCTCCTTGTCAGCAATGTGAACACTCGCAGTCTAGGGGAGTTGGGCCCGCTCCCGGGGGATCAAGGTGGGGCCCTGTGAGGTCGATCGCCCTTTATTTAGCGAGAATGATTGGCTGATCACAAAGCGCCTCTCTAGTACAATGCCCGCCGGACAATCTAGAGACCGAGGACGCCATGTGGTTTAAAAACCTGCAGATTTACCGCTTTACCCGCCCCTTCGACCTGACCGTTGAGCAGCTGGAAACCCAGCTGGAAGCCTGCGCCTTCACCCCGTGCGGCAGCCAGGACATCTCCCGGTTCGGGTGGGTCAAGCCCCTTGGCAAATTCGGCTCCACCCTGACCCACGCCGCCTCTGGCCACATCCTGCTGTGCGCTCGCAAGGAAGAGAAGATGCTGCCCGGCACCGTGGTCAAGGAGATGCTGGCGGAGAAGGTAGAGGCCATTGAATTCGAGCAGGGCCGCGCTCTCAAGAAGAAAGAGAAGGAGGCGCTGAAAGAGGAGATCATGCACACCCTGTTGCCCCGCGCCTTCAGCCGCACCAGCCAGACCTTCGCCTGGATAAACCCTGCCGACAACCTGATGGTGGTGGATGCAGGCTCCGCCAAGAAGGCGGACGATCTGCTGGCGCTCTTGCGCAAATCCATCGGCTCCCTGCCGGTAGTGCCGGTGGCCCTCAAGAACCCGCCCGAGATCACCATGACCGAGTGGCTCAACGAGGGCAACCTGCCCGCCGCCTTCACCCTGGAGGACGAAGCCGAGCTGCGCAGCGCCATGGAGCACGGCGGCATCATCCGCTGCAAGCAGCAGGATCTGATGAGCGAGGAGATCAAGAATCACCTGGCCAACGACAAGCTGGTGACCAAGCTGGCCCTCAACTGGGGCGAAACCCTGAGCTTCGTGCTGGGGGATGATCTCTCCATCAAGCGCCTCAAGTTCAGCGAAGAGCTGCGCGAGCAGAACGACGACGTCACCAGTGAAGATCCCGCCGCCCGCCTGGACGCCGACTTCGCCCTGGTCACCGCCGAGCTCTCCCAGTTCATCCCGGCCCTGTTTGCTGCCCTGGGCGGTGAAGAGCAGTCCATCTAAGCTAATTGGCTCAGCCTGATTGCAAAAAACCGCCTTCACGGCGGTTTTTTCATCGCCACAGGCTGGTCCCCTCCGGGGTAGCGCCGCCGCGCAATACCCTGACCCCATTGATTGCGGCAGCATGGCGCACTGCCCCGGCAGCATGGCACCTCGCTAGAGTGCCCCCCTTTCCTGCAACAGTCGATGAAGTCGCTGCGCCAGGGTGCGGTAACCCTCGGCATTGAAATGCACCGTATCGGACTTCAGGGCCGGGTCTCGCAGCAACTCGCCGATGCTGTCGTTGTCCAGCACCAGCCCGTACTGCTCTGCCAGCTCCTCGTAGAGGGGAGCGCCATCGGCAAACAGGGATTTTCGGGGCACCCCGACAAGCAGGATCTGGGCCCCGCTCCCCTGCACCGCCTCTATCATGGCGGCGAGACTGGCCTTGAGGGCCGCCTCCCCGCTGCCACGCAGGATGTCGTTGCCCCCCTCCAGCAGGATGACCAGAGCGGGTCTGTGCCGGGCCAGCAACCCGGGCAGGCGGGCCCTACCGGCCTGGCTCAGCTCTCCGGACACCCCGCCATTGACCACGGGATGGCCGCTCAGGTTCGCCAGCACGCTGGGGTAGCTTTGGGACGGGCTCACCCCGCGCCCCTCGGTCAGACTGTCCCCGAAGGCGAGCAGGGTCTCCCCCTGGGCCAGCGGTCTGAAGGTCGGCTCCCCGCAGGCCGTCAGCAACAGGCAGAGCAGCCCCGCCATGCAAGGTTTCGCCAGAGTCCCCCGGTGTGTCATGAGCGCCTCCTTGATAGTTTTGTAACCATATGAGTATTAAGACAAACTTTTAATCAAGCTCCAAGTGTGACACATTTCGGCAGGTGAACAAGAAACCGACAAGGAGCCTGTCATGTCCCTCAAACCCCTCGGCCTGCTGGTCGCCCTCGGCCTGCTTGGCGGCTGCGCCTCCCAGGATGGCTTTCACTATGTCCCTCCTCCCCAGACCCTGATCGCCCCGGAGGCGGCCAGCGGCTGGATTGACAAACCGGGCTGGCAGGGCCGTGACTTCATGGTGGCGGCGGCCAACCCGCTGGCGGTGGACGCGGGCTACCAGATCATCAAGGCGGGGGGCAGCGCCGTCGATGCAGCCATCGCCGTCCAGCTGGTGCTGACTCTGGTGGAGCCTCAATCCTCGGGCATCGGCGGCGGCTCCCTCATGCTGGTGTGGGACGGCAAGCAGGTGGCGGCGGTGGATGGCCGGGAGACAGCCCCCGCCGCTGCCACCGATCAGCTCTTCATGAAGGAGGGCAAACCCATGGCCTTCTATGAGGGGGTGGTGGGCGGGCGCTCCGTCGGCGCCCCCGGCACGGTGCGAGCCCTGGCCCTGGCCCACGAGCGCTATGGCAAGCTGCCCTGGGCCACGCTGTTCGAACCCGCCATCACCCTCGCGGAGCAAGGGTTCGTGATAAGCCCCCGCCTCGCCACCCTGCTGGCAAAAGATCCCTATCTGGCCGGGGATCCGGACGCCCGTGCCTACTTCTATCAGGCGGACGGCACTCCCAAGACGGCAGGTACCCGGCTCACCAACCCGGCCCTGGCCAGGGTGCTGCGTACCCTGGCCAGCGACGGCCCCGACGCCTTCTATCGCGGCCCGCTGGCCGAGGCCATGGTGGCCAAGGTGCACGCCCACCCGACCAACCCCGGGGTGCTGAGCGCCGCTGATCTCGCCAGCTACCAGGCCAAGCTGCGGGACGGGCTCTGCTTTGACTATCGCCAGAGCGAGATCTGCGGCTTCCCGACCCCCTCCTCCGGCACCCTGGCCCTCGGCCAGATCTTCGGCATGCTGGAGAGCCGGGACATGGCCGCCCTCAAACCGGTACAGGGGGAGCAGGGTCAACTGGCCGCCTCCAGCGAGGCCATTCACCTCTACAGCGAGGCGGCACGCCTCGCCTTCGCCGATCGCAACCAGTATGTGGCCGACGGCGACGTCGTCGACGTGCCGGTGACAGGTCTGCTGGACAAGGGCTATCTGGCGCAGCGGGGGCACCTTATCGGCAACCGCTCCATGGGCGTCGCCCAGCCCGGCAACCCGCCACGGGCGCTGGCCAGGGGCCGGGACGCCACCCCGGAGCTGCCCTCCACCAGCCACATCTCCATCGTGGACAAGAGCGGCATGGCGGTGGCCATGACCAGCTCCATCGAAGATGGCTTCGGCTCGCGGCTGATGGTCAACGGCTACCTGCTGAACAACCAGCTCACCGACTTCTCCTTCACCTCGGTGGACGCCGCCGGCCTGCCGGTGGCCAACCGGGTGGAGCCCGGCAAGCGCCCCCGCTCCTCCATGTCGCCCCTGCTGGTGTTTGACAAGGCAAGCGGCGAGCTGGAGATGAGCCTGGGATCCCCGGGAGGCTCGGCCATCATCAACTACGTGGGCAAGGCGCTGCTCGGCACCCAGGATTGGGGGCTCGACCTGCAGCAGGCCATCAACCTGCCCAATTTCGGCAGTCGCAACGGCCCCACCGAGCTGGAGCAGGGGCGCACACCCGACGCCGTGGTACAGGGGCTCAAGGCCAGAGGGCACGAGGTCCTGCTTAACGAGCAGACCTCCGGGCTGCAGGGCGTCCAGCGCCATGCCGGCGGCTGGCTGGGGGCCGCAGACCCCAGACGTGAGGGGGTCGCCAGGGGGGAGTGATGCCCCTTCAGCACCCTCGTTCACCATGGAGGAGGCCAGCCTCCTCCATGCCGTGTGCTCATAGGTGTTCTCCCTTGCCTCCCGATATCATCATCGATTGATTATTCCTGCCAATTTTTCTTTAACTGCACACTCTTTTCACCCAATCGCAATGCATTAAAGACGCTTTTCATTAAAACCAACGCAGAAACTGGAACAGTGTTGCTCATGGCATATAAATGCATTATTTTTCAATAGAAACGGCATCTGTTGCCCTCAAGATTTCCCCTTGATACGGCCAACTTCTGTCTCTTTCGCCCCCTGCTCATTGACAGCTGCCCTCTTCGCCTTCGGGTGATCTGGTAGCCCCTGACTGCCATTAGCGAGGTGACGACATGGACCACTCACTCCCCCTTATCACTACCCTGGTAGGCGGCCTCGTGCTGGCCTACCTCTTCGGCATGCTGGCAAGCCGCCTGCGCATCTCCCCCATGGTGGGCTACCTCGCGGCTGGCGTGGTATGCGGCCCCTTTACGCCGGGCTATGTCGCCGATCTGCGGCTCGCCCCCGAGCTGGCCGAAATCGGCGTCATCCTGCTGATGTTTGGTGTCGGCCTGCACTTTTCCGTGAAAGACCTGCTGTCGGTGAAACACATCGCCATCCCGGGAGCCATCGTCCAGATAACCCTTGCGACCCTGCTCGGCCTTGGCCTCTCCCAACTGCTCGACTGGACCGTGACCGCCGGCCTGGTGTTTGGCCTGGCCCTCTCCACCGCCAGTACCGTGGTGCTGCTGCGCGCCCTGGAGAGCCGCGGCCAGCTCGACACCAACGAGGGACGCATCGCCATCGGCTGGCTCATCGTGGAGGATCTGGTGATGGTGCTGGCCCTGGTACTGCTCCCCATCCTCGCCAACCTGCAGCAGGGGGGCGAGGCACTGACCCCGGCCCAAGTGATGGCGGATATCGGCCTGACCCTGGCCAAGGTGGCTGCCTTCATCGCCCTGATGGTCATCGGCGGGCGACGCCTCATCCCCTGGCTGCTGGCCCGCACCGCCGCCACCGGCTCCCGCGAGCTGTTCACCCTGGCCGTCCTCTCCTGCTCCCTTGGCATCGCTTTTGGCGCCGTCAAGCTGTTTGGCGTCTCCTTTGCCCTCGGCGCCTTCTTCGCCGGCGTCGTGATGAACAGCTCCCATCTGAGCCACAAGGCGGCCAACGACACCCTGCCCCTGCAGGACGCCTTCGCCGTGCTCTTCTTCGTCTCCGTGGGCATGCTGTTCGACCCCGTCATCCTGCTGCGCGAGCCCCTGGCCGTGCTGGCCACCCTGTTCGTCATCGTGATCGGCAAATCGGTGGCCGCCTTCGCCATCGTGCGGCTCTTTGGCCACAGCCAGCGCACGGCGCTGACCATCTCCGCCAGCCTGGCCCAGGTGGGGGAGTTCTCCTTCATCCTGATGGGTCTCGGGGTCATGCTCGAGCTGGTCCCCGGGGTCGCCCGGGATCTGGTGCTGGTCGGCGCCTGTTTCTCCATCGTGCTCAATCCGCTGGTCTTCAACCAGGTGGAGCGCTGGCTGAGGCGCCATCCCGAACCACGCACCGATGGGTCACCTCACCTCTGCCCCTTGCAGGGCCATGTGGTGGTAGTGGGCGCCGACGAGATAGGCCAGCACCTCATTCGGCAGTTGCATGAACAAGGCAGGGAGATGGTGGTGATCGACACCGACGAGCGACTGCTGGCCCCCTGGCGCGCCATGGGAATCACCTGTCTGGCGGGCCATCCCATCCAGCAGGATCTGCTGACGGCGGCGCTGCCCAACGCCAGCTGGCTGCTGATCACCCTGGATGACAGCCTGCTGGCCGGTGAGATAGCCATCAGGGCGCAGGAATACGGCGCCCTGATGCGCATCGCCGCCTGTGCCCACCAGCACGAGGAGGTGCATCATCTGCGCGTGCGCGGCGTGCATCAGGTGGTCAAGAGCGAGGAGGAGGCTGCGCGGCGACTCTGTCACCTCGCCATGGAGATGGCCTGAAGCTCATCGGAAGTAACGAGTCCCCACGACGGGGCCAGACAAGAAGCCCGGGCCTGCTGCCCGGGCTTTTTGCATGACGGGGCGATACTGCCGTCCCCTCACAGCAGATCGTGCTTGTCCAGCAGGCGATAGAGGGTGGCCCGGGAGATATCGAGCGTGCGGGCCACCTCCTCGAGCTGATCGGGGAAGCGGGCCAGCGTCCGTTGCAAGGCCTGACGCTCCGCCGCTTCGCGCACCGCCTTGAGCGAGCCGTCGAGCAGCAGGCTGTCCATGTTGGTCAGCTCCATGTCATCGGCTTCGATGAAGGGGCCGCTGCACATGACCACTGCCCGCTGAACCCGGTTGCGCAGCTCCCTCACATTCCCCGGCCAGCCATAGGACTGCATGGCCTGGCGCGCCTTGCGGGTGAAGCTGAGCACCCGCCCGCCCCGCACTTCCGCCAGAATGTCATCGGCAAGGAGCTGGATGTCTTCCGCCCGCTCACACAAGGCCGGGGTGCGCAGGCGCACCACGTTGAGCCGGTAGTAGAGATCCATGCGAAAGCCGCCGCTGGCCACCGCCTGCTCCACATCGATATTGGTGGCCGCGATGATCCGCACATCCACACGACGCGTCAGGTGGCTGCCCACCGCCTCTATGCACTGCTCCTGCAAGAAGCGCAGCAGGGTTGCCTGATCCTCCAGTGGCAACTCCCCTATCTCGTCGAGAAACAGGGTGCCGCCATCGGCGGCCTCTATCTTGCCTATCTTGTGGTGCTGTGCCCCGGTGAAGGCCCCCTTGACGTGGCCGAACAGCTCGGACTGGATGAGCTGATGGGGCATGGCCCCGCAATTGACCGCCACGAAAGGGCTCTCCTCCCCGAACGTGCTGTAGTGCAGCTCCCGGGCCACCAGCTCCTTGCCCGTGCCGCTCGGTCCCGTCACCAGTACGGGCAGGCGGCAATGCTGCAACCGCACGATCTGGTCGCGCAACTGGCGGATGGGGGCGCTCTCCCCCTGGATGAAACGAAGCTGGGGTTGCAGTCGGGGGCGGTGTCGCCGGATGAGGCGCGCCATCCCCAGGGCATGTCCCAGGCTGTGGGAGAGCCTGTCTCTGTCCAGGGGAAAGGTGTGAAAATCATGAAAACAGGCTGCCAGCAAATTGCGAAGGGCTTCGCTGGCGAGACAGTCCCGCTGGATGAGGCCGATCCACAAGGCGCCGGAGTGCTGCGCAATCAGGTTGTAGAGGGCTTCGTGCTGCTGATGCTCGATCACCACCAGCACCAGGGGATAGTCCTTTTCCTGCAGTTTATTCTCTGCCACCACCAGGGAGCTTGCCTGCTCCACCTGCCACTCGCCTTGTTCCAGCAGGCTTTCCAGTACGGCACATGAATTGATGAGCAACAATGCCGTTTCTGTCATAGGGACAACTCCTTGTTATCGCCACTGCACGAAGGAGTCTGACGACTTGTCCAGATAACTCCCTTTATCATCAAATGGCGCCATTTAATATGGCCAGACGATGATAACTATAAACCATCCCGCCTTTAGATTGATGGCACCACAATATTGAGACAGCCAAATTATCCGTGAGAAAAAATAAATCCATTGATAAATAAGTGCTTACTTCACGACATAATATGTCGCTCTCAATATTGAGACGTAAAAACAATTATATCAAATAAAAAACAACTAAAAATCATATGGTTGTAAATTGGCATGGTCGTTGCTCTCTCCAATAAGCCCTCCTGGCATATGGAGACAGAACATGAAAATATATATTGCATTGGCAGCATTTCCTTTTCTGGCATTTGCCCCCCCCTCAATGGCGCAAAACCGGGTCGATCTCGGTGCTCAGGCATTGAGCAATATTCGTGGTTCCATGGGCGTCAATATGGTTGCCGGCAATAACAACCAACAAGGCAATCTTGCCGCCATCGCCATTTCGGGTCCGGCCGTCATTCAATTTGGTCAGCTGAATCAATCCACCACCAATCTGAACGGCAGCCAGAGCGTCGCCATCCTGGGCTCGGCCCTGAGCCAGAACCGGGGACTGGTCGGCATCAATCAGGGGGCGGGTGAGGGCAACCAGCAACTGAACGCCTTCGCCCTGTCCCTCGATGACAGCGGCCTGGGTGTCGTGACCGACATCAATCTCAGCTCCAGCGTCGCGAAGACCCCAGGGGGAAAGCCCCCCGCCAACACCACTACCAGCATCTATCTGGATGACACCGCCCTCACGGGCAGCAAGGGGGTCATTCAGGTGAACCAGGTCACGGGACAGGGAAACCAGTCAGTCAACATGGTTTCCCTGCCCCTGGCTGGCGCAGTAACGGCATCCCCATGATGCCGCAGGGATAGGAAGCCAGGCCCGGGGGTATCAGCCGATGGGCATATCTTCCGCTGAAAGTTCAATGGAGAGACTCATTATGCGTGGACTTATTTATAGCTCATTAGCCGCCGCGGTCATCATGGCCATGTCGGGCACTGCATCCGCCGATTACCGCGGTGACAGAGATGAGACAGGGGCAACCTTGACCAAGAAGGTCAAGGCAGAAGTCGATGTGGAATACGAAGGCAGGGTCAATGTCGGCGGCTACATCAACGTCAACAAACTCGGCATGGCCGTCGTGGACAACCAGCAGTCCAGTTCCATGATAGGCACCGCCAATACAAGAACGGAGAACACGAGCAAGATCGACGGCTCGTTCAAGGGTGCATCCGGTAACATCGGCGCCAACGTCGCAGCCGGTGACTCCAACGTACAGGGCAACAGCGCTTCCCTGGCCGCCTATGACGAGGTCGATGCCGAGTTCATCATGGGTCGTGGTCAACAACAACATGGCGCCCCTGGCGGATCGTCGGATGCCGAGGTCTTCTCCACCCAGAGCGCCAGCAACAACTGGACGACCAATCACGGCCATCAGAACAAGGCCGGTGTGGGCGATGGGGCCTTCAAGGATGCCGCAGGCAACATCGGGGTCAACGTGACCTCGGGCTCGGGTAACGTCCAGGCCAACAACATGGCAGCGTCCGTGTCCACCGGCAACATGGCCGTGGCCACCGTGGCCAACAGCCAGAGCGTCTCCAAGAACATGACCGAAAACCAAAGCCTGAGTGCAACCAAGACGGTTGACAAGGCGGGTGTGTTCCTCGGTCTCAAGGCTTGGGGCGATTACGAGGGGGGCGGTACCGGTCATGATGTCAAGAAAGGACATGACCACGACAATGACAACGACAGGTACGGCAACAACAACCCGAAAGATGATGGCAAGTTCGAGTTCAAGGAAGAGGGTGACATCAAGCTCAGTGGGTACGCCGTCGGGTATATTCCCGTGGTCAACACCTACACCAGCCGCGAAACCTTCAACCGGGCAACCATCGATGGCGGCGCCTTCAACGGTGCCGTGGGCAACATCGGGGTGAACGTCTCCTCGGGGACCAACAACCTGCAAGCGAACAATCTCTCGCTGGCCGCAGGGTTTGCCAAGTAAGACGATGCGAGGGGGCCCAGTGCCCCCTTTTTCCCTGACACTGGAGGTCTGAATGCGCTGGCTGTTGCTGTTGCTGTGCTGTCCTGCCGTCTGGGCGGGCTCGGTGCCACTGGGAGAGCATCTTCCGGCGCTGGGGGATCTCAACAAACCGGTGCAGAGCATTCTGGAGCGCCGGTACGCCAACATCGAGCGCCAACATACGGATTTCAGCTGCGGGGCCGCCGCCGTCGCCACCATCTTGCGCTACGCCTACGGCCATGCAACCAATGAACGCTGGGTCATGGATGGCATGCTTGCCATGGCAGACCCGGAGCAGGTCAAGCACTACGGCTTCTCCATGCTCGACATGAAGCAGTACCTGCAAATACTCGGCATGCGGGTCAGAGGGTATCGACTGGGCGATGAAAAACTGCGCCAGGTGAGGGTGCCCACCATCGTCCTGCTCAACATTCGCGGCTATCAGCACTTTGCCGTGCTGCGGGCCATCGATCGCCACGATCGCGTCTATCTGGCAGACCCGGCCCTCGGCAACCGGGTGATCACGTTCAAGGAGTTCAAGGAGAGCTGGAACGGCATCCTCCTCGCCGTCATCGGCGCGGGCTATCGTCCCGATGCCCCCCTTGCCAACCCCTCTCCCCCGCTCTCTGTCAGAGGCAAGGATGGGCTCTTCGCCCCGGTCAATGAAACATCCCTGCTGGAATTCGGTTTTCAGCACAAAGAGCTAATGTGAGGTCATCATGAATACCCGACCCGCCCTATGCCTCCTCTGCAGCCTGGGTGGCATCGCCTCTCCGCTGCTGGCAGCACCGGACCCGCTGGCCCATCTGTCAGACCACTTTGCGCCCGAACTGGCGGACGGGGAGCTGGCCCACCTGCGCGGCCGCTATGTCAGCAGCCATGGCATCAGCTACTTCGGCATCGAGTTCATCTCGTCACTGACCACGGCCCAGGCCCAACAGACGGCGGCCATGAACCTGGCGCTGAGCATTGTGCAAAACAAACCCAAGCTGGATGTGCGCGTCAAGGATGAGGTCAAGCCCGCGGCCACGCCCGCCAAGGAGGCCCAGGTGCAGGGGGCCGGGCTGGTGCAGGTCGTTCAACTGGAGGGGAGCGGCAACAGCTCGGTCAACCAGACCGGTATTGAACTGACCACCCCGACCATGACGGGACACCTGGTTCAGGCGGGCAGCTACGAGCACCAGGGCGATCTTGGCACCGCCACTTATCGGGTCTCGGGGAATTATGCCGGCTTGCAACTACACTCTTCCGACGGCCGGGTCCTGCTGGAGCAGAGCCTGCGCGGTACCGACTTCAGCCGGGGGCTGCTGCAGTTCAACAAGGTCAGGGGGGACGGTTTGCAGACGCTCAATCAAACCCGCATCTGGTTTTCGCGCTGAGAGCAGGTGAGTTCCCGGGGCTGAACTATAAGAAAGGATGATAAACAACAAGGACGTATCCCGATGAAACAGTCTCGCATGCTGTTGATTGCCCTCGCCCCCTTCGCCTGCTGGGGGGCCACGGCCGAGGAGGAGGCCCTGCAACAACAGCTGGATCTCCTGCGCCAGCAACTGATCCAGCAAAACCAGGCCCTCCATCAGCTCCAGGCTCGCCTGGAGGCCGTCAAGGCCGCCGGTGCCACGACGGCAACCGCCGGGGTCGGAGCCGGGGCCGCCGTCGCCTCCACCCAGCAGGACGCCTCACGGCGCACGCCGGAGGTCGGCCGCAGTACCGAAGACCTGATGATCGAACAGCACAATGTGTTCGACCGCGCCCTGACCGTCGATGTGGGCCTCTCCTATCAGCACTACAACCGCAAGGATCTCGCCCTGCGCGGCTTCCTCGCCCTGGACGCCATCTTCCTTGGCGAAATCAACCTGGATCGGGTGCGCTCCGATCAGTGGACGGCGGATGTCATCACCCGCTACACCCTCAACGATCGCTGGCAACTGGAGCTGGCCCTCCCCTACATGTTCCGCAACACCAACTACCAGAGCACCGGCAAGGAGAACTCCAGCCGCGACTTCGAGGAGCAGAGCGTCAGCGATGGCGGTCTGGGGGATCTCAGCCTCGCCATCTACTACAGGGTCATGGCCGAGAGCGAGGATTGGCCGGATCTGGTGTGGAACTTCCGGGCCAAGGCGCCGACCGGCAAGGATCCTTACGGCATCGAGATCAACACCTCGGAATCGGGCAACCTGGTGACCCCCAAGGAGCTCGCCACCGGCAACGGGCTCTGGCAGCTCTCCACCGGCTTCTCCCTGGTCAAGACCATGGATCCCGCCATCCTGTTTGCCAGCCTCAACTATGGTCACAGCCTCAAGCAGGACTTTGACGATATCTCCTACCAGCCCGGCAACCAGCCCGGCAGCATCCAGCTGGGGGACTGGTATGAATATGGCCTGGGGGTCGCATTCGCCCTCAACGAACGCTTCAGCCTCTCCTTCAACATCAACCAGCGCGTCACCATGGAGTCCGAGCAGGGGTCCGAAGGCTTTGCCATGGAGAAGGTCACCGGCTCCGATGCCAACGCCGCCAGCTTTGGCATGGGGTCGACCTGGGCCATCACCGACAACCTCTCCATGGCGGTCAACTGGTCTGCCGGGCTCACCACGGACGCACCGGACTACACCATCGGGATCCGCTTCCCCTACCGCTTCTAGCCCCGTCAGGGCCCCGGCAGGTTGACGACAAAAAAACGAGGGAGGCATAACGCCTCCCTCTTCTTGTTGCCGCCAGCCTGCCTGGCGGGCCACCTTGTCATCACACCCCCAGGCGATCGCGCAGGGTGTACCAGGCGGCGCCGGCGGCGGTGAAGGGGATGCGCAGCAGGCGGCCACCCGGGAAGGGGTAGTGCGGCAGCCTGGCGAACGCATCGAAGCGCTCCGCCTGACCGCTCAGCACCTCGGAGAGCAGCTTGCCCGCCAGATGGGTACAGGTGACGCCGTGGCCGCTGTAGCCCTGCATGTAGTAGATGTTGTGACCGATGCGGCCAAACTGCGGCAGGCGCGACAGGGTGAGCAGGAAGTTGCCGGTCCAGGTGTACTCCACCTTGACGTCTTTGAGCTGGGGGAAAGTCTTGAGCATCTTGGGGATGATCAGCCGCTCGATGTCCGCCGGATCCCGCGCGCCATAGACCACGCCGCCGCCATAGATGAGCCGGTGATCGCCGGAGGTACGGTAGTAGTCGAGCAGGTAGTTGCAATCCTCCAGACAGTAGTTCTGTGGCAAGAGTGAACGGGCCCGCTCCTCTCCCAGCACTTCGGTGGCGATCACCTGGGTGCCGCAAGGCATGCTCTTGCTGGCCAGTTCCGGCACCAGATTGCCGAGGTAGGCGTTGCCGGCCACCACGATAAAGCGTGCCTTCACCGCCCCTTTGGCGGTCTTGACCAACGCCGGCTGACCCGGAGTAATGCTGGTGACGGCGGACTGCTCGAAGATAAGCCCCCCCTGCATGCGGATGGCTTCCGCCTCCCCCAGCGCCAGATTGAGAGGGTGAATATGGCCGCCGCTCTTGTCGAGCAGGGCGCCGACGTAGCGATCGCTCGCGACCACCTCGCGCACCCCCTTGGCATCGAGCAGCTCCAGCTGGTCGTTGCCCCACTTCTCCCAGCGCGCCTTCTGCGCCTTGAGCTCGTGCAGCTGCTTCTCGGTCTCGGCGGCAAAGACGCCCCCCTCCTGCAGATCGCACTGGATGTTGTAGCGCTTGATCCGCTCGCGGATGATCTGGCCCCCCTCAAACAGCATGGAGCCGAGCAGCCTGGCCTGATCCGGCGGGCAGTTCGCTTCGATGGTGTCGATGTCGCGGCTGTAGGAGTTGACGATCTGGCCGCCGTTGCGGCCGCTGGCGCCAAAGCCGACTCGCGCGGCCTCCAGCACCACCACCTTGTACCCCTTCTCCACCAGATGCAGCGCACTGGAGAGGCCGGTGTAGCCTGCGCCTATGACGCAGACGTCGCACTCCAGCTGCTCGGTGAGCGTGGGATAGGGCGCGTGTTTGTTGGCACTGGCTGCGTAGTAACTCTTTACATGTTCGGTCATGATCCCTGTTTCCTTACCGGTTCGTTTCCAACACAACGGGTTGTTCACATTAAAAGCTGGCCGGGGTGTGGGCGCTGACGATGCGGCAGACCTGCCCCGAGGGATTGCTGAAACTGTGGGGCTCGCCGGTGTCGATGACATAGCTGTCCCCGGCGCACAGTTCATAGGTCTGGCCGGCCAGGGTCAGCAGCACCGACCCTTCCAGCACGGTCCCCACCTCTTCCCCCTGATGCTTCACCACGCCGCCGGTGTCGGTGCCGGGGGCATAGGTCTCCAGCATGAAGCCGAGCTGGCGCCGATTGTTGCCGTTGTGCACCAGCTTCATGGAGACCCCCTGGCTGCCGAGCTCGATGAGCTGCTCCGCCTTGATCACCACGCTGGGCGTGCTCGCCACCTCCTCTTCGGCGAAGAAGCGCGACAACGGCAGCTCGTAGACGCTCAGCAGCTTTTGCAGGGAGGCCACCGAGGGGCTCACCTTGTTCTGCTCTATCATGCAGATGGCGCCGTGGGTCAGGCCGCTCAGCTCCGCCACCCGGCGCTGGGAGAGCCCGAGCTCCCTGCGGATCCGGGCAAGCCGCTCCCCCATGTTTCTCTCGTGCTCCGCCAGGGGGTTGTCCGTCATGGTCCGCCACCGGACCTCGCCACGGGATTGCTCCATCGCCCACCTCCTTCCATGGTCATTCGAATACCTGGGGCCGACTGGTCAATATAGTGAGTCAGGCACGTCAGCCCCGTTCACTATCCTGCACAACCCAGAGCGTTCATTATTTTGCACACCCTGCGCAATGAAAACCGCTACAATCGCGCTAACAGCCCCATTTCTAGCATGTGACGCCCAGTTCACTCAAATATATTTAACACTTGAAAAACATTTCGGCTCATTTTATGGTCGTTACGTGCTTATTATTCTATACGGCGGTGCCCACATAAACGCGCCACCCAGACCCACTATCGAGGCCCCTTACATATGTCAGCATCACAACCTGCTCTCTCCCTGATCAAATCCCTGGCCTATGTCGACGGCCGCTGGTGCGAGTCCCTGGGCGGGCGCCGGTTCGAGGTCCTGAACCCGGCCACCGGCCAGGTCATCACCCAGGTGCCCGACATGGACGGGGAGGATACCCGCCTCGCCATCGCGGCCGCCCACGCGGCGCAACCCGCCTGGGCGGCCCTCACCGCCAAGGAGCGCAGCAGCAAACTCTACGCCTGGTTCGAGCGCATCATGGCCAACCAGGAGAAGCTCGCCCGCATCATGACCTGCGAGCAGGGCAAGCCGCTGGCGGAAGCCAAAGGAGAGGTGGCCTACGGCGCCAGCTTCATCCAGTGGTTCGCGGAAGAGGGCAAGCGTGCCTATGGCCGCACCATCCCCGGCTTCTCCGCCGATCGGCGCCTGGCCACCATCAAGCAGCCGGTGGGGGTCGTGGCCGCCATCACCCCCTGGAACTTCCCCATCGCCATGATCACCCGCAAGGCGGGTCCGGCGCTGGCCGCTGGTTGTACCATCGTCATCAAGCCCGCCGCCGAAACGCCCCTCTGCGCCCTGGCGCTGGCGGTACTGGCGGAGCTGGCGGGCATTCCCGCCGGGGTCATCAACATCGTCACCTCCCATCAGGCGAGCGCGGTGGGCAACGAGCTGTGCAGCAACCCCGTGGTGCGCAAGCTCTCCTTCACCGGCTCCACCCGCATCGGCAAACTGCTGATGCGCCAGTGCGCCGACACCATGAAGCGCCTCTCCCTGGAGCTTGGCGGCAACGCCCCCTTCATCGTCTTTGACGACGCCGACCTCGACGCCGCCGTGGCCGGGGCCCTGGCGTCCAAATACCGCAACGCCGGCCAGACCTGCGTCTGCGCCAACCGCATCCTGGTGCAGGCCAGCGTCTACGACGCCTTCGCCGAGAAGCTCGCCGCCGCGGTCAAGGCCTTCAAGGTGGGGGACGGCATGGGCGAGGGCGTCCAGATCGGGCCCCTCATCAACCCGGCCGCCGCCAGCAAGGTGGCCGAGCTGGTGCAGCAATCGGTCGCCGCCGGTGCCCGGGTGCTGGTGGGGGGCGACGCCCACCCCGCCGGTCCCCTCTTCTATCACCCCACCATCCTGACCGGGGTCACCCGGGGCAACCCCATTCTGGACGAGGAGATCTTCGGGCCCGTCGCCCCCCTGGTGCGCTTCGAGACGGAAGCCGAGGCCATTGCGCTTGCCAACGACACCCCCTATGGCCTGGCCGCCTACTTCTATGGCCGCGACATCGCCCGGGTGTGGCGGGTGGCCGAGGGGCTCGAATACGGCATGGTGGGGATCAACGAGGGGATCATCTCCACCGAACTGGCCCCCTTTGGCGGGATCAAGGAGTCGGGACTGGGCCGGGAAGGGGCGGCCGAAGGGCTGGAGGAGTACCTGGAGACCAAATACCTCTGCTTTGGCGGCATTCGCTGAGGAAAATGAAAGGGCAATCGCATCGTTAAAACAGATGCGTTATGACACAGCCCATCGCTTTTACAGATAGAAAGAGGGGGTCGCCGGTCACGACCGAGCGCCTTGTGGGCCCTGAGGGCACGCCCGGGGCCCCCTTTTGCGAACAGGCCGCCCTGCCCGAAGGCAGTTGGCGGCACACATATGGCCAGATGGCACAGGAACAGCGGGGGCCCATGCCCCTCAGGGAGGAAAGATGAGTCATTCAAGCAACAACCAGCAGTGGCAGGCCCGCCGCGAAGCGGCCGTGGTCCAGGGGGTCGGCACCCTGCTGCCGGTCTTCATCGACCGGGCGCACAACGCCGAGCTGTGGGACGTGGAGGGCAACCGCTACATCGACTTTGCCTCCGGCATCGCCGTGCTCAACACCGGCCACAACCACCCCAAGGTGGTGGCGGCGGTGCGCGAGCAGCTCGAGAAGTTCAGCCACACCTGCTTCCAGGTCACCCCCTACTCCGGCTATATCGAGCTGGCGGAAAAATTGAATGCCCTGGTGCCCGGCCCCACCCCCAAGCGCACCCTCTTCCTCTCCACCGGCGCCGAGGCGGTGGAGAACGCCATCAAGATCGCCCGCGCCCACACCGGTCGCAGCGGCACCATCGCCTTCAAGGGGGGCTTCCACGGCCGCACCATGATGGGCATGGCCCTCACCGGCAAGGTGGTGCCCTACAAGACCGGCTTCGGCCCCTTCCCGGGGGAGGTCTATCACCTCCCCTTCCCCGCCGACTACCTGGGAGTGAGTGAAGACGATGCCCTGGCCGCGCTGGATCTCTGCTTCAGCGCCGACATCGAACCCACCCGGGTGGCCGCCATCATCATCGAGCCGGTGCAGGGGGAAGGGGGCTTCTACCCCGCCTCCGCCAGCTTCATGCAGCGCCTGCGCCAGGTGTGCGACCAGCACGGCATCCTGCTCATCTGCGACGAGATCCAGACCGGTTTCTGTCGCACCGGCAAAACCTTCGCCACCGAATACAGCGGTGTCGAACCCGACATCATGACGCTGGCCAAGAGCCTGGCCGGCGGCTTCCCGCTCTCTGCCGTGGTGGGCAAGAGCGAGGTGATGAACGCCGCCAAGCCCGGTGGCCTGGGGGGCACCTATGCGGGCTCCCCCATCGCCTGCGCCGCCGCCCTGGCAGTGCTGGAGGTGATCGAGGAGGAGCGCCTGAACCAGAAGGCCCTGGCCCAGGGGGAGCAGATCAAGGCACGCCTGCACCAGCTGGCGACACGGTTTGACTGCATCGGCAACATCCGTGGCCCCGGCGCCATGGTGGCCATGGAGCTGGTGAAGGAGGGAGATGCCGCCAGACCGGACCCGGATCTCACCAAGCGGCTGGTGGCCGAGGCGGGCAAGCGGGGGCTGGTGCTGCTGGCCTGCGGCGTGCGTGGCAACGTGATCCGTTTCCTCGCCCCCCTGACCGCCCCGGCGGCCATCGTCGACGAGGGACTCGACCTGCTGGAGCAGGCTCTGTCCGCCTCCCTGGCCTGATCCGGAAGACCGCGTTCGCCCACGTGCAAAAAAATGCGTTTTTGCTCCCTTGATATGCTTGTCAAGGGGGCATCACGAATGCACAATGCGCCGCCGTATTCAAGGACCGTCCGCTCATCGGAGCCCGGTTCTTTTTTTGCGCCAAACAAATCCATAACGAGGCCGGAACAGACCGGAAATGATAACGAGGTGGCACGCCATCTCACGACACCCGCTTCTTAGTGAGGAACTCCATGGGGCATATCATCGCTTTCCTGCCGGCCCGCGCCGGTCTGCGCCATCCGTCCGCATCCCGGACTGGCGCCCCCACCGTGCAGGATGACCTCACCGTCAGCCTGATCCCGTCAGCCAGCCTGCGGGGGATCGCCTGATGCACCCGCACCCCGCCGGTCTGAAAAAAAGCCTGAAACTCTGGCACGTGGTCATTATGGGGCTGGCCTATCTCACCCCCATGGCGGTGTTCGACACCTTCGGCATCGTCACCGAGATCACCGAAGGCCATGTGCCGACCGCCTACCTGCTCGCCCTCATCGGCATGCTGTTCACCGCCATGAGCTACGGCCACCTGGTGCGCAAGTTCCCCTCGGCAGGCTCCGCCTACACCTATGCCCAGAAGGTGTTCCACCCCTATGTAGGCTTCATGGTGGGTTGGGTCTCCCTGCTCGACTACATGTTCATGCCCATGATCAACATGCTGCTGGCCAAGATCTACATGGAGGCCCTCTTCCCCGGCGTGGCCCCCTGGACCTACATCCTGGCCCTGGCCGCCGTCATGACCTTCCTGAACCTGCGGGGCATCAAGCTGGTGGCGAACTTCAACAGCCTGATCGTCATCATGCAGTTCAGCATCATCGCCGTCTTCATCGGCCTCATCGCCTGGGGCGTGAGCCACGGCGAGGGCCTCGGCACGGTGGCGAGCAGCCGCCCCTTCTTCTCCGAGCAGATGCACATCAATCCCCTGCTGACCGGCGCCTCCATCCTCTGCCTGTCGTTCCTCGGGTTTGACGCCATCACCACCCTGTCGGAGGAGACCCCGAACGCGGATCGGGTGATCCCCCGGGCCATCGTGCTCACCGCCCTCATCGGCGGCGTGCTCTTCATCTCGGTCTCCTACTTCCTGCAGCTCTTCTTCCCGGACATCTCCCGCTTCCAGCAGCCGGATGCGGTGCTGCCGGAGATCGCCCTCTATGTGGGCGGCAAGCTGTTCCAGGCGGTGGTGCTGGTCTGCACCACGGTGGCGGTGCTCGCCTCGGGGCTCGCCTCCCACGCCGGGGTGTCGCGCCTGCTCTACGTGATGGGCCGGGATCGCGCCCTGCCGAGCCGTGTCTTCGGCTACATCCACCCCACCTGGCAGACCCCGGCTCTCAACGTGCTGCTGGTGGGCATGCTGGCCCTCTCGGCGGTGGCCTTCGATCTGGAGATGGCGCTGGCGCTCATCAACTTCGGCGCCCTGGTGGCCTTCACCTTCGTCAACCTGGCGGTGATTGCCCACTTCTATCTCAGGCTGGGCCACAACAAGACCCTGAAGGATCACCTGCTGTTCCTCGCCCTGCCCCTGTGCGGCGCCGCCTGCATCGGGGTGCTCTGGCTCAACCTGGAGCCCGCCTCCTTCGAGCTGGGGCTGATCTGGGCCGCCCTCGGCGCCATCTACCTGCTGCTGCGCCTCACCGTGTTCCGGGTCCGCCTCGGCCGCCCCGAGCAGGACGCCTCCTGAGCAAAACCGGCGCCCCCAGGGCGCCGGTTTCACATGGCGGCAAAGCAGGACCCCGTCTGATGACAAGGTTGTCATCGACTTTCCGGCAGCGGTGGCGAAGTGATCGCTCACGGGGGGAACAAATTCCCCGCTGGCGGCCTTTTTCGCTTGTCTCCTCCCCCCCCTGAGGGCACAATACGGCGCCCCTTGAGAGCCGATGTTTCAACAACATCGGTTCTTTGCTTTTCTGGGGCACACCACCATTCACCAAGAGGCCGGCCATGTGCCGGAATTGATACCCAGATTGCCAAGCAATCTCCCGACGTTGTGAGGAAAAACATGGGGCATTTCACTGCTTTCCTGCCGGTCCCCGCCGGCGTGCGCCACGCATCTGTGCCACAGATGGGCGCCCCCTGTGTCCAGCGACGCGTTCCCGCGTCCCTGATCCCGTCCCATCTCGCCCACGGGGCCTGTGCAGAGGAGAAAGCGTGATGGCCGGTGCCAAGCTGCTCAAGACCCTCACTCTGTTCCAGGTCGTGGTGATGGGTCTGGCTTACCTCACGCCCATGGCGGTATTCGATACCTTCGCCATCGTCGGTGACATCACGGATGGTCGCGTGGCCACCGCCTACCTGCTGGCGCTCGGCGGCATCCTGCTGACCGCGTTCAGCTACGGCCACCTGGTGCGCCGCTTCCCGTCCGCAGGCTCCGCCTACACCTATGCCCAGAAGGTGTTCCACCCCTACGTGGGCTTCATGGTGGGCTGGTCTTCCCTGCTGGACTACATGTTCATGCCGATGATCAACATCCTGCTGGCCAAGATCTACCTGACCGCCATGTTCCCCACCGTGGAGCCCTGGATCTTCATCTTCGGTCTGGTGACCGTGATGACCTTCCTGAACCTGCGCGGCATCAAGCTGGTGGCGAACCTCAACGGCTTCATCGTCTTCATCCAGATCGCCATCATCGTCACCTTCCTCGGCCTCATCGCCTGGGGCCTGAGTCACGGTGAAGGGGCCGGCACCCTGATGAGCAGCCGTCCGTTCCATGTGGAGTCTGCCAGCATGCTGCCGCTGTTCACCGGCGCCACCATCCTCTGCTTCTCGTTCCTGGGCTTCGACGGCCTGAGCTCCCTCTCCGAAGAGACCCCGAATGCCGGCAAGGTGATCCCCCGTGCCATCGTGCTGACGGCCCTCATCGGCGGCATCATCTTCGTCACCGTCTCCTACAGCCTGCAGCTCTTCTTCCCGGATCTGGCCCGCTTCAAGGAGCCGGACGCCGTGCTGCCGGAGATCGCCCTCTACGTGGGTGGCACCCTGTTCCAGAGCGTGGTGCTGGTGTGCACCACCGCGGCCGTGCTCGCCTCCGGCATGGCGGCCCACGCCGGCGTGTCGCGCATCCTCTACGTGATGGGGCGCGATCGCATGATCCCGGAGCGGGTGTTCGGCTATATCCACCCCACCTGGCGCACCCCGGCCATCAACGTGCTGCTGGTGGGGGCCCTGGCCCTCTCCGCGGTCTCCTTCGATCTGGACATGGCCCTGGCCCTGGTGAACTTCGGCGCCCTGGTGGCCTTCACCTTCGTCAACCTCTCGGTGATCGGCCAGTTCTGGGTCCGCGAGCAGCGCAACAAGAGCCTCAAGGAGCACCTGCTGTTCCTGGTGCTGCCGCTGCTGGGGGCCGCCACCATCGGCGCCCTCTGGATCAACCTGGAGCAGAGCTCCCTGGAGCTTGGCCTCATCTGGGCTGGGATCGGGGTCACCTACCTCTTCCTGCGCCTCGCCGTGTTCCGCATCCCCTTCCGTCAGTACGAGGAAGCGGCCGACGGCCAGTAAGGCGGCACACACGCCCAAACAGAAGGGGAGCCCATGGCTCCCCTTCTTGCATTCAGACGTCCGGTGCGCGGACCCTCACCCCTGATTGAGCACGGCCGTGGCGGCCGCCTTGACCGGATCCCTGGTCACGGCGTTGACATCCTTGCGGGTCCGGTTGACCTTGTCCTGCGCCTGCTTCACACCGGCACTCTGCTTGTTCAGGGCCGCATTGGTGTGCTGCCTGGTCTCTTTCAGTCCCGCCGTCTTCTTGTCCAGCACGTCCGTGGTGTGTTTCTTCACCTCGGCATTGGCCTTCTCCTTCTGCTTGCGCACCAGCTTGTCGGCATCGCAGTTGCCCTTGACCCCCAGGGTGGCGTTCATCGCCTCGTTCCTGACCGCCTTGTCGAGGTTGCATTCGGACTTGAACACGCCAGCCTGCGCACCGGCAGACAGCAGACCCAGGGAAAGACACAACACCCATGCTTTCATAACAGCACCACTCTCGTTGAAGGAAAGGGTCAGCATATAACCCTGGGCGCACGGTGCAAGGCGCCCGTCGGGTTGTGGGCCGGATGGCGCCCTAATCCGGCTGGCTCCGACACTTTCTGTCAGCACCCGGCCGCAGGCACCGCCCTGAGAGATGTCATCAAACCATCATAAAAGTGTCACTTTGTCATATTTCTGTCATGGAGCACTGCTCTAATGCGCCCGTCCCATTCAACGCAGCACGTCCCAAGAGGCCACATGCACAGCACCGCTTCTTCCACACCGCACGAGTCCCGCGCGACCAGCCCATTGTTCAACTGGCTGGCGGTGATCACCCTCGTCTACCTGATCCTGGTCGCCGTCGGCGCCGTCTCCCACGGCTTCAAGGGCTTCTCCGGTGGCGCCGAGGGCGCGGCCCAGATCTTCGCGTTTGCCAACAACCCCTTCGTCGCGCTGCTGCTCGGCATCCTGGCCACGGCCCTGGTGCAGTCCTCCAGCACGGTCACCTCGGTGATCGTCGGCCTGGTGGCCGGCGGCCTGCCCATGGGCATGGCCATCCCCATGGTGATGGGGGCCAACCTCGGCACCACCATCACCAACACCATCGTCTCCCTCGGCCACATCCGGGACAGGGGCGAGTTTCGCCGCGCCTTCGCCGCCGCCACGGTGCACGACTTCTTCAACCTGCTGGCGGTCTTCATCTTCCTGCCGCTGGAGCTGATGTTCGGTCTGCTGCAAAAGAGCGCGGAAGGGATCGCCGGCCTACTGTTGGGCTCCGCCGACCTGTCCATGAAGGGGATGGACTTCATGAAGCCCCTCATCTCCCCGTCCCTGGATCTCATCGACGGTGCCGTCGCCTTCCTGCCGGGTAAGGGGGCATCCATCGCCACCATCGTCATCGGCATCCTGCTGATCCTGTTCTGCGTCACCGCCCTCGGCAAGGTGCTGCAACGGGTCATGGTAGGCCGCGCCAAGGAGCTGCTGCACAAGGCCCTGGGCCGCGGTCCGCTCACCGGCATCGCCTCCGGCACCCTGGTCACCGTCATGGTGCAGTCCTCCTCCACCACCACCAGCCTGATGATCCCCCTGGCGGGCGGCGGCGTGTTCAACACCCGCCAGCTCTACCCCTTCACCCTGGGGGCCAACATCGGCACCACCATCACGGCCCTGCTGGCCGCCACCGCCATCAGCGGCGCCGGAGCCCAGCTGGCCCTGACCATCGCCCTGGTGCACGTGCTGTTCAACCTGTTTGCCGTGGCGCTCATCTACGGGGTGCCCTTCCTGCGGGAGCTGCCCATCCGGGCCGCCGAGACCCTGGCCCGGGTCGGCAGCGAGAACAAGCTGCTGGCGCTGGGGTACGTGGGCGGGCTCTTCTTCGCCCTGCCCGCCCTGATGATGGTGGCGGTCAAGTAACGGCACGACGGCCGGGGGAGACGCCGCAGCCCCCGGCACATTGCCCGCCCGGTCACATCCCCCGGCATCCCCCCTCGCCCTCCCTCCCCGGCTGGGATAAGATGCGCCCTTCATGGCATGTAAGGAAAACCCGATGAAATTCATTCTGATCGCGCTGCTGGTTGCCGGCGTCGCCTACTACTTCTATTCGAGCAGCAACAACCGGAAGCTGGCGGAAGAGAACGTGCGCAAGGGCGCCGAGTTTCTCGCCGGCAACAAGGAGAAGCCCCTGGTGACCACCACGGCTTCCGGCCTGCAGTACGAGGTGCTGACCCCGGGCACCGGCACCGTCCACCCCACCGCCACCAGCAAGGTGAAGGTGCACTACGAGGGCAAGCTGCTGGACGGCACAGTGTTCGACAGCTCCATCGCCCGTGGCGAGCCCATCGAGTTCGGCCTGAACCAGGTGATCAAGGGCTGGACCGAAGGGGTGCAGCTGATGGTGGAAGGGGAGAAGACCCGCTTCTACATCCCCGCCAACCTGGCCTACGGCGATCGCGCCGCCGGCAAGATACCGCCGGGATCCGTGCTGATCTTCGATGTGGAGCTGCTGGGTATTCAGTGACGCCCTCCGGCCAGATACCACTGGGTACAGTACTCATCTTCGACGTGGAGCTGCTGGGCATTCAGTGACGCCCTCCGGCAAGATCCCACTGGGTACAGTACTCATCTTCGACGTGGAGCTGCTGGGCATTCAGTGACCCCCCTTCGTCACGGCAACAAGGCCGGCGCACTGCGCCGGCCTTGTTGTTTCTGTTCCTGTCGTTGCCGCCCGCCATCTCAGCCCCATGACTATCAACCCAAGGTGAACAGTGCTTACACATTGCACTAGATTGTTAACTCCACTCCCGGGGCAGATAATGACCTCATCGTCAGCGGCCCAGCCCCTGACCCGTTTATCGCGGTGCCGGCCAAGCGGGCCCACACCGCCAACAAGGAGTCTCGCCATGGCTATCGCCCCCGTCTGGTTCATCTCTCACGGCGCCCCGGATCTGGTCTTGCGCGACCAGCCTGCGACCCAATTTCTCAAGACCCTGCGCCTTGGGGATATCAAGGGGCTGGTGGTGCTCTCGGCCCACTGGTTCAGCCGAAGCGAGCCGCAGATCAACGTCGAGCCCAGCCCGGCCTTGATGTACGACTTCTACGGCTTCCCCGAGCCCCTCTACCGGATCCGCTGGCCCGCCAGGAGCCCCCAGTGGCTGCAAGAGGCGGTGAGCGATCAGCTGCTGCTGGCCGGCCTGCCCGCCACCCCGGTCAGGCGCGAACTGGATCACGGGGTCTGGTCGCCGCTCTCCCTGATGGATCCCCACAGCGAGATCCCCCTGGTGCAGCTCTCCCTGCCCGCCGGCTTCGGCCCCGGCCAGCTGTGGCGGCTTGGAGAGGCGCTGCAGAGCCTGCGCGAGCAGGGGATCGGCATCCTCGCCTCCGGTGCCATCACCCACAACCTGCGCGCCCTCGGGCCGGACGGCGCTCCCGTCCCCCTGTGGGCGAGCCAGTTCGCCCGCTGGCTGGAGCAGGCCATGGAGGAGGGGGACAGGGAGGCGCTGGAGGATTACCGCGCCCGTGCCCCCGGGGCGGTGGAGTCCCACCCCCACGACGATCACCTGCGCCCGCTGTTCGTGGCGCTGGGGGCCGCCGGCACCGACAGGCCCCGGAAGCTGCACGACAGCTGGGACTACGGCAGCCTCTACATGGGGGCCTACAGGTTCGGGTGAGCGAGGGACGCGACGGGGGTGTCCGGCGGGTGGCCAGGCCGTCGACCGGGCGCCTTTTTATGGGGGGATGAGCCCAAATAAGGGACTCGTTATAGCCGTTTTCCGGTAGAATGGCCGCCTTTGAACAAGACCGGGCAGGGATGACTGTCGCGTCGGGTGGCATGATGAACCTCTATCGATCACTGATCCTGCTCTGTCTGCTGTGCCTGCAACCGGTGCAGGCCTTGACCCTCTACAGCCGCCACACTCCCGAGATCCTCCCGCCCCGCTGGTCAGACGCCGAGCTGGCGTGGCTGCGGCAGACCCCGCAACTGCGGGTCGGCCTCCTGCAGCACGACTATCGCCCGTTCAGCATGATCATCGCGCAGCAGCGTTTCGAGGGCCTCTGCGCCGATTATCTCGATCTCCTGGCCAGGACCCTGCAAAAACCCCTGGAGCTGCGCACCTTTCCGGACAAGGCGCACCTGCTGCGCGCCCTGCGCCAGGGGGAGATCCACCTCGCCAGCCTCGGCAACCTGACCCTGGCGGACACGGACAGCAGCGGCATCCGCCTGAGTGTCCCCTACTTCAGTGCCCCCCTCGTCTTCTCGACCCCGAAAGCCCATCAGGGGCCTCTGCTGACACCGGGTCAGCGCGTCGCCGCCGTCCAGGGCCAGATCGACGTGCAGCGGTTCAAGCGCTACTACCCCACCCTCATCCTGGCGACCTACCCCTCCAACGCGGAGGCCTTCGACGCCGTCTTCTTCGGCCGCCAGGACGTGCTCTTGGGGGATGCCCACTCCATGCACTACCTCAACAGCGAGCGCTTCGACTACCTGCGCCAGCGCGGCGAGGCCCCGCCCGAGCTGGCGCCTGCCGAGTTCCGCTTTGCCGTCCCGGCCACCGAGCCCGCCCTGCTCAGCCTGGTCAACCGGGGGCTGGCGGCCATCGACGACCGGGCGCGCAACACCCTCTTCACCCAGTGGAACGGGCCCATCCGCGACATGAGCGAGCGAAGCGCCGATCTCTATGATGCCGCCGAGCGGGCCTGGATGCGGCAAGCGCCCCCCATCAGGGTGTGGCTGATGGACAACCTCTACCCCTATGGCGCCCTGGATCATGACGGCCAGCTGGTCGGCATGACGGTGGACATGCTGGACAAGATCCGCACACGCACCGGCCTCACCTTCGAGTTCGTGCGGGCAGACTCCGAGCGTCAGCTGGCAAAAGCCATGCAGTCAGGCGCCATCGACCTCATCGGCGCCATCTCCCAGCAGGTGGCCGAACACTACGGGCTGCACACCTCGGTGCCCTACGCCACCGACAACATCTATGTGATCCTCACCCGCCAGGAGGAACAAGGGATCGACACCCTCCGGAGTCTGGCGGGCAAGACGGTGGCGATGACGCACCATGTGCCCCTCGCACAGAGACAGGAGGGCAGCCGCATCACCCAGGTGGAGAGCGCAGCAGAGGCAATGGAAGTGCTCGCCCAGGGACGGGTGGATGCCGCCATCGTGCCCCTCTATTTTGCCCGCCATGCGCTGGACAATGACCCCCAGAGCCCGCTGCGCATCGCCGGCCCCGCCGATGACGAGCCGATCCGGATGGGGTTTGCCAGTCTGCCCGGACAGGGGATGCTGATGGGGATCCTCGACAAGACCATCCTCGCCATCCCCCCCAACGAGCTCGCCATGATGAGTTACGAGTGGCGCAACCGCAAACTGCCGGTTCCCGGCTTCATGGATCGCCACGCCCACATCGTCTACCTGGTGTTCGTGGGGCTCCTCACCCTGGCGCTGGTGCTGCTCTATCGCAACCGCATGTTCAAGCGGATGGCCAGCGCCGAGCAGGCTTCCCGCCAGCAACTGGAGGCCCATGTCAGGTTCATCCGGGCACTGGGGGAGAGCCTGCCCCACCCCATCGTCGTGCGGGACAAGAGCGGCAAGGTGCTGCTGTGCAACAGCAAATACCTGACCCAGCTCGGCGCCGAGCCAAAGGCCATCCTGGGTCAGCCCTTCGCCCAGGGGCTGTCAGGGATGCTCGATGCAGGCAGCATCGCCGTGCTGGAGCAGGACTTTGCCAGGGTATTGCAGGAGGGGCAGCCCATCTTTGCGGATCGCCTCTTCCATCACAGGGGAACCCAGAGCGACATCTATCACTGGATGGTGCCCTATTTCGACGGGGAGGGGGCCATCAGCGGGGTGATCGACGGCTGGATAGACATCACGGACCGCAAGCGGCTGGAAGAGGCGCTGCGCGAGGCCAAACAGCAGGCCGACAGCGCCAGCCGCGCCAAGAGCGACTTCCTCGCCACCATGAGCCACGAGATCCGCACCCCCATGAACGCCATCCTCGGCATGCTGGAGCTGGCCACCGAGGATCCCGCTCTCAGCCGTCACAGCGGCGAGCTGCTGCGCATCGCCGCCGACTCCGCCAACGGCCTGCTGGATCTGCTGGGGGACAGCCTGGATATCGCCTCCATAGAGGCGGGCCAGATGACCCTGACTCCCACCCCCTGCGATCTCGCTCCCCTGCTCTCGTCCGTCACCCGGGTCTTTGCGGGCATGGCCGAGCAGAAGGGGCTGCTCTATGAGGTCAGGCTGCCCGACACCCCCATGCCAAGGGTGCTGATCGATCCCCTTCGCCTGCGCCAGATCCTCTTCAATCTCATCGGCAACGCCATCAAGTTCACCGAGCAGGGCCGGGTCGCCATTACCGCCACTCTGACCGGGGGCGAGCAGCCTCCTGTGCTGCACCTCACCATCACCGACACTGGAGCCGGCATTCCTGCGGACAAGCTGCCCCGGCTCTTCACCCCCTTCTATCGCGCCCACGGCCAGGGCCAGTTCCCCGGCAGCGGGCTGGGCCTCAACATCGCCCGCATCCTGTGCCAGATGATGGGGGGGAAGATAGCCGTTCACAGCCAGGTCGGCGAAGGTACCCGGCTCGAGATAAGGCTGCCCCTCACGCTCGCTCAGCAACCCCCCGCCCCGATCACGGCAATACCGGCGCCCCAGCCCCACCAGGCTCAACCCCTCCCCCATCGGCTGCATATCCTGGTGGTCGATGACAATCACGCCAACCAGATCCTGCTGCGCCAGCAGCTCAAGCACCTGGGACACGACATCAGTGTGCGCAGCAATGGCCTGGAGGCCCTGCGCGCCCTCGCCAGCCACCCCTTCGATCTGGTCATCACCGACTGCCAGATGCCGGTGATGGACGGCTTCGAGCTAACCCGCAGCCTGCGTGCCCTTGGCCATGGCCTGCCCGTCTGGGGCTTCACCGCCCATGCCCAGCCTCGCGAGCGGGAGCTTTGCCTCGCCGCCGGCATGAACGACTGCCTGTTCAAGCCCATCGGCCTCGCCCGTCTGCGCGCGGCGCTGGCCACCCTTGGGCCTGCGCCCTGAGTACCGCCAGCCCTTCCTCCCGTCATGTCGCAAGGGCGCGGCTGAGAGTGCGACTGAGAGTGCGGCTGAGAGTGCGCCGGCGTTTGCCGCATAAAGGATCGCCCACAGGGACAAAAGACAACGTGGACCGGCCATGGATACAAGGCCGGTGGCGGTTCGAGACCCATAAAAAAACCGACACCAGGGTGTCGGTTTTTTTATATCGGGAGGTGCGCCCTGCCTGCCACGCCAGTCTGGCGCCGGGTGAAGCGGGCGTCACGGGGAGGATCAGTAGAAGATCCGCTCCCCTCGCTCGCTCATCTTGAGCCAGACCGGCTTGGTGCTGGTCTTGCTCCAGATGCGGTGCAGGTAACTGTAGAAACGGGCGCGATCCCGGCGAAACAGCATCACCGGGAAGGCGAGCAGACCCGCCATCAGGACGAAGATGCGGCGAAGGATTATCTGAGTCAGGGAGAAGGGATGAAACATGATGTAACGCCTCACTGGTAAGACCACTGAACAAAGATTACGCCAATCATTGTAGGATTACTACACCGACAGCGCCATTTTTTGATAAAAAATGGGGCTAAAAGCCTAAAAATGAAACCGGGTTACATTCTTTAACTAAAAAACAACAAAGGTGGCAAAACGCGGCCCCTGTTCCAGAGTTAACGAGGACTGGACCAGAACGGGAGAACACAGGATGAAACTTGTGGATGCAGTGCTGCTGGGGGCATTGGGCGTGCTCGCCTGGAGCCAGTGGCAGGAGTGGCGGCTCAATCGTGACGTCGCCATCGACATCCCCTATCACGGGGTCCCCACCGCCAGCCTGTGGCAATGCGGTTTGCTGATAAAGGAGATGGCCGCGCTGGCAGAACAGGGGGGCGAAGAGAGGTCCGGATCCAGGGGCGAGGCATTGGCCGAGATGGATCAGCATCTGCACAAGACGTGGCAACGGGAGGGTTGTTCACGGCTGACTGACATGCAATGAAGCATCATCTTGGGCCGCCATGGCGGATGGACAACGTCAGTGACGTGGAAAACAGGGAGAAGATGGAGGCACGTTCCGGAGTCGAACCGGACTAAACGGATTTGCAATCCGCTGCATAACCGCTTTGCTAACGCGCCATGCTGACAAGGCATTGCCTTGAGAGTGATGTCCATGGTTGGTGCCATGGAGTATTGGAGCGGGAAACGAGACTCGAACTCGCGACCCCGACCTTGGCAAGGTCGTGCTCTACCAACTGAGCTATTCCCGCATTACTGCTTGCGTGCCAGTTGCCTGACAACGAGGCGCATTATACGTACCCCGAGCCCGGGCACAACCCTTTTTTCTCACTTTGAGCCCTTTCCCGTGCTGTTTGCTCACCCTTTAGACGCCTTGGTCGAAAATCCCCCCGCTCCCTGTGACCCGACGAGCGAATTTAAGATAAAGCCATTGAAATAGTTAGCCTTTAGTCAGAAACTCATCGCGCTTAGTAACTGGATTCTCAATTGAAAATCATGCGATGAAATGGAACTTCAGGCCTCGGGGGCTCAGACCGCAGCTGATGCTGGCTTTTTTCATGTTGGGCCTGGTGCCCTTCCTGGTCGTCACCCTGTTTTTCCTCTATAGCCACGGCAAGGATCTCACCACCCAGACCTCCAACCATCTGGTCTCGGTGCGCAACATCAAGAAAAACCAGCTGCAAGACTACTTCGGCAACCTCAAGGAGCAGATCATCAACTTCTCCCAGCAGGACTTTGCCGGCAACAGTATCGGTCGCTTCTACGGTTTCACCGGTGCCTTCGAGAAGCTCGGCACCACGCCGCAGGAGGCCCGTGCCCGCGCCCAGGCCCGCTATGTGCCGGGCTCCTGGGACAAGCTGCAACAACCTGACAGTCAGGTGGAGATAGAGCCCTCCATCAGCGCCCTCATCCTGGCGGACGAGATGTATGGCCGCGTCCACCAGCGCTTCCATCGCGGCTACGCCGACATGGTGCGCAAATCGAACTACAGCGACATCTTCCTGGTCGACCTCAACGGTGACGTGGTCTACTCGGTCACCAAGCAGGCCAACTTCGCCACCAACCTGCTCTCGGGCCCCTACCAGTCCAGCGGTCTTGGCAACACCTTCGCCAAGATCAAGCGCCGCCTCGATGGCGGCCAGAAGCCCCAGCAGATCTTCGAGTTCACCGATTTTGGCCGCAACGAGCTGACCGGCCAGGTGGTCGCCTACCTCGCCGCTCCCGTGATGCAGTACGACTATGTGCGCGGCGTGGTCATCTTCGAACTGCTGCCGGACAAGCTCAACCAGATCATGGCGGAGCGGGAGGGGCTCGGTGCAACCGGCGAGACCATTCTCATCGGCCCGGACAAGCGGATGCGCGCCAACGCCTGGCTCGCCCCCGAATTCAGCGTGGAGAACAGCTTCAGCCCCGACTTCCGACCGCTGCAGACCCCCCTCATCATCAAGGCCCTCTCCGGGGAGCAGGGGGTCGGCCCCTTCCTCTCCTACCACGATGACGAGGTGCTGGCCGCCTATACCCAGGTGAAGGTGTTCGATACCGAGTGGGCCTTCATCGCCGAGATCTCCACCAGCGAGGCCTATGCCCCCATCCGCCAGCTCGAGACCCTGGTGATCCTGCTGGGAGCTGGCTCACTGCTGCTGCTGATCCTCTTCTCCCGCTGGCTCTCCCACTCCATCACGGCGCCCCTGCGATCCCTCACCGCCGCCGCCGAACAGGTGGCGGACGGCGCCCTGGATCACCCCATCACCATCCCCCGCACCGACGATGACATCGACCGGCTGGCCCAGGCGTTTCGCCACATGCAGCGCTCGGTGAAGGACAAGATCGAGCTCATCGAACGCCAGACCCAGGAGCTGCAACAGCAGGTCAAGCTGACCCACAAGCAGAACCTCAGCCTGCAACAGGCGGACAAGCTCAAAGACGAGCTCCTGGCCAACACCTCCCACGAGCTGCGCACCCCCATCCACGGCATCAAGGGGATGGCCGAGTCCATGCTCGCCAGCCAGCAGGACCTGACCGAAGGGCAGCAGAAACAACTCGGCCTCATCATCAAGAGCGCCGACGGTCTGGCCCGCCTCGTGGACGACTTGCTCGACTACCACCAGATGCGCTACGGCCAGCTGGAGATCCACCCCCAGCCGGTCTCCTCCAAGGGGGTCATCCGGCTGGTGCTGGATCTCTGCCAGCACCTGGTGCAGGCCAAGCCCCTCACCCTGGTGGACAAGAGCCCCGCCGAGCTGCCCCCTGTGCTGGCGGACGAGCAGCGCCTCGAGCAGGTGCTCTACAACCTGGTGGGCAACGCCATCAAGTACACCCCCCAGGGCAAGGTGGTGCTGAGCGCCCTGGTGGAGGGCAACTTCCTGCGCATCAAGGTGACCGACACCGGCATCGGCATCGCCAGGGACCATCTGGAGCACATCTTCGAGCCCCTGGTGCAGATGAGCCCGGAAGTGAGCAAGCAGGGAGCAGGCCTCGGTCTCTCCATCACCCGCCAGCTGGTGCACCTGATGGGGGGGGAGCTGTTCGTGGAGAGCGAGCCGAGCGTCGGCTCCACCTTCGCCTTCACCCTGCCGCTGGCCAGCGGCAAGGCGGGCAGTCTGACCCTCGACAGCCGCCAGATAGAGCACCAGCTGGTGCGCCAGCAACCCGTCATCCTGCCGGACTGGGAGAGCGAGGATCTGCCGCCCCCGCCGCAAGATGCCCCCGTCATCCTGGTGGTGGATGACGAGCCCATCAATTTGCACATACTGCGCCACCTGCTGCAGCCCTGCGGTTATCGCATCCTGCCCAGCAGTGACGGTCACGACGCCCTGACCAAGCTGGCTCAGGAGCCGGTGGATCTCATCCTGCTTGACGTGATGATGCCCACCCTCTCGGGCTTCGACGTCTGCCGCCGTCTGCGCCAGCAGCACCCCAAGGAGAAGCTGCCGGTGCTGCTGCTCACCGCCCTCAACCAGCCCAAGGAGATTGAAGAGGGTTTCAACGCCGGGGCCAACGACTATCTGGTCAAACCCTTCTGCAAGGAGGAGCTGTTCGCCCGGGTGAGGGCCCTGCTGGAGGCCTGCGCCGGGCGCGCCTCCTTGGTGGAGAACCGCCTGCTCAAACAGGAGATAGAGCACCGTCTGCTGCTCCAGGAGCAACTGCACCAGGATCAGGAACGGCTCCTCGCCCTGCTTGGCGAGGGGGCCGACCCCATGGTCTTCCTCGATGAGCAAGGAGGTGTGCTGTTTGCCTCCCGGGCCCTGGCGCGCCTGCTGGGTCAGGAGCCGGAAGCCATGGAGGGGCAGAGGCTGGACGAGTGGCTGGCCGCCCCGCTGGCAAGCCAGTGGCCCGACATGACCGCGCAGCCGGAGCGGGAGCTGGACTTCCTGGTGGCGGGCCAGCGAGACACCCTCAACGCCCGCGCCCTGCCCATCAACCTGGGGGGGCAGCACGCCTATGCGCTGACCCTTGGCACAGAACCGCGCCAGGACGACAATCGCATGGCTGCACTGGAGAACGCCCTCAAGAGCCTCTCTCGCCAGGCCATCATCGAGGATGGCCAGTTGCTGGGGGAACTGAGCCGGCTGGGAGGGGAGTTCAGGTCGCTGGCGGACGATCTCATTCGCCAGCAGGATGACGAACCTCTGCGCCGCGCCCTGGTGGACACCATGCGTCTCACCCTGGAGACCTGGCAGCAGAGCACCGGCAAGGGCAAGATAGTGCTGGCGGAGAAGAGCAAGCTGTGGCGGGTCTACATGGACCGCTCCAGTCCCCAGACCCGCACCCTCGACAAGTACCTGAACCTCGACACCCTGCCCAAGGCACCGCGCTGGAAGACGGTGGTGGCCAGCGCCGAGTACGTGCTCAAGCACTGCGCCCTGAACGAGGTGCAGCACCAGAGTCTGCACCAGAGCACCCAGCGCCTTCGCCAGCTCGCCAGCCGCAAGGCATGAGTCTCCAACCCGCAGCCACGTTGCTTTGATGATGGCTGCGGGATAGAAAACCAAGCACCAATAGCGAGCTCTGGACACATCTACTAGCAGGCTTTCTGCGCCTATCAGGGGGATCGCGATGGCTGAGCTCGCGGGGTCGCCCAGATGACCCTGCAGGTGCGGGCCCATTCCCCATCACCATGTTGGTGATGACCCCGGGAGACCTGACTGGGCCGGCAAGTGGCTAATCAGGTGAATAGACATTCGAGAGAATGGGGTGAGACTTCGCGACCCCGTGACCACAGGCCCCAAATCGGAAAAGACATTGGGAGATAGCTGAGCCGGGGGATGGACAGTAGAAATGACAAACCCGCGACAGGCGCGGGCTTGAGGGGAATAAATGGCGGAGAGACAGGGATTCGAACCCTGGGTGGCATTGCTGCCACAATTGATTTCGAGTCAATCCCGTTCGGCCACTCCGGCATCTCTCCACGGGCACTCATATTGACCCAACCCTAGCCGGGAAATCAATGTAAATCTCGTTGCAGATCAGACGACTGGCGATAAAACCGCCATCCGGCGATCCCGCCCCTCCCGACACCAGTGACGTTCACCCTGCAGCGCCTCCTCGCTCACTGTCTCCACCCTGTACCCGGTTCCGGGCGGGTGAATACGGCGAGCCTGATGGGCCGGTGACACCCGGTGACGCGCTCGCCACCGCCCTCCCGGCAGTCATGGTGCCGGACTGGTAATCCCCGCGGGATTCGTTGACAATCTCTCCTCATTTTTTGGAAGGGAACCCGTCCCTCGCCCCAGCCGATAGGAACAACCATGCTCAACACTCGTATCGTCTCACTGCTGCTGGCCGCCGCCAGCCTCTGGGCCGCACCTGTCTGGTCCAACACCTATCCCCTGCCGCCAGCGGACAGCCGTCTCATCGGCGCCCTGGAAGATTACATCGTACAGCCTGGCGATCATCTGGAACTGGTCGGCAAGCATACCCGGACAGGCTTTCTGGCACTGCTCGAAGCCAATCCCGGCGTAGACCCCTATCTGCCCACCCCGGGCACCCGGCTCACTCTGCCGACCCAGATGCTGCTGCCCGACGTGCCGCGAGAAGGCATCGTCATCAACCTGCCTGAACTTCGCCTCTACTACTTCCCCAAGGGCAAGCAGGAGGTGATGGTGCTGCCCATCGGGATCGGTGACATCGGCCGCGAGACGCCGGAGATGACCACCACCGTCATCGCGAAAAATCCCAACCCGACCTGGGTGCCCGGCCCCATGGTCCGCAAGTCCTGGCTGGAGCAGAAGGGGATCGATCTGCCCGCCGTGGTCCCCCCCGGCCCCGACAACCCCCTCGGCAAGTTCGCCATGCGTCTTGGCTATGGCAACAAGGACTACCTCATCCACGGCACCAACAAGGATTTCGGGGTCGGTCTGCGAGTCAGCGCGGGTTGTATCCGGCTGCGCCCGGATGACATCGAAACCCTGTTTGGTCTTGTTCCCGTCGGCACCCCGGTCCGTGTCATCAACCAGCCGGTCAAGATGGCGGTGGAACCCGACGGTCGTCGCTGGCTGGAGGTACACTCCCCCCTCTCCCGCACCGAAGCGGAGATGGCACAGGGGGCGCCGCTGGTGCTCTCCCCCGAAGCCGAGCAGTTCATCGCTGCCCCCGACATCGACAGTGCTCGGGTGACCTCCCTGCTCGAGCACAAGAGCGGGCTGCCCAAGCCCGTGAGCGGCTGAAGGCCTGACCACCATGAACAGAATCAGTCATGTGGTTTGCCTGTTGTTTCTGCTGCCTGGCTCCGCGGCGATGGCGGACATCCTCTGGATGCGCAACGGCGATCGTCTGAGCGGGACCATAGAGGAGATCACGGACGAGCAGATCCGTATCAAGCCCGCCTACAGCCAGGCCATGACGGTCCCGCGCCACGCCATCAAACGCTGGCGTCTGGACAAGCAGGAGAAACCCAAGCCGCTCACCAAGACGGGGATCCCCCTGCTGGACTCTCCTGATGAGGCCAATGCCTGGCTGCTGACGGGGAACGGGGATCTCAACATCAAGCTCAAGGAGAACACCAAGAAGACCAACAACGTCAATCTCAAGGTCTCCACCGAGTTTGCCAATCTGGACTGGCGTTACAGCCTGGATGGCGAGTACATCTACGAAACGGCGAACAATATCACCGACAGCCACGAGTACAAGCTCAAACCCAAGCTCGACTTCTTCTTCGACGATCACTGGTTCCTGCGATCTTCCGTCGACATCGATTACAACATGATCGAGGCAGGCTATCTGGAGATTGACTATGCCTCCGGTCCCGGATACCGCTTCTGGAATGACAGACAACGCCGGCTGGAGATCATCAGCCAGCTCGGCCTGGAGCGGGCCTATTTCAGACCGGAGGTGTGGAGCAACTCAGACCTGTTTGACGACAGGATCATCAATTACCCCTTCGTCAGCCTGGGTTGGGACTACCGGCAGCCCTTGGCACTCTGGGAAGAGAAGTTCGAGCTGTTTGGCAAGGGCAGTTATGAAAGGTTCGTCGACCAACCCTCCCCCTATCTGACCAGAAAGCAGTCCGTCAGCGGCAGCCTGGGCCTCAGGTATTACTTCAGCGATCATTTGCGTCTCTCTTGGTCAAGCGAGCTGGATTGGGACGATGCCTGGCTCGACTACCATGGCCTGAACATGGATGTGAGCGAGAAGGAGTGGCGTCACCTCATCACCCTGGGGGCGAGTTTTTAACCCGCCAGAAACGACACAGGCCCACCGAAGTGGGCCTGTGTTCATGGGTGCAAGACGAGCGCGTCAGAAATAGATCCGGGTGACCGACTCGATGACGCAGCCAGGGCGACGGATCCCCTCGATCTCTATCTTGATCTCCTTGAGGAGCTCGATGCCTCCCTTGATGGGCGTGACACGCGACAGCTTGGTCCGGGCGCGGATGTTGCTGTCCACCTTGATAGGATAAGGGAAGCGGACCTGTTCCAGGCCGAAATTCACCACCATGCGGGCGGTCGGGAACTCCGGCGTGCTCTCATCCACCGAACCGGTCAACTGGGGCAGCAGGGCCAGAGTCAGGAAGCCATGGGCAATGGTGGTCTTGAAGGGAGACTCGGCTGCCGCACGCTCGGGATCGGTGTGGATCCACTGATGATCGCCGGTCACGGTCGCGAACTGGTTGATCAACGCCTGGGTGACCTGCAACCACTCACCCACATGGGTCTCTTCACCGATGCGGGTCTGCAACTCGGCATAGAGTGCCGCCGCTTCGCCTTCGAGCTCCACCACGGGATCCTGCGCCAGGGCAGGCTGGCCATTCGCGACCTGGGTGACTCTGGCAGCCTCTTGCTGGCGGGCATCCTGTGACTCCCCCTGCAGATCCAGCACTCTTCCCAGCAAGGGGTGAAGGTGTGCCTTTTGCTGAAACTCACGCCAGTAGTCGCGGATCGCCGGAGAGAGCCAATCCTTGAGCTCAAAGGGGTGTTGCGCCAGAATTTCGCGCTTGTGCTTCAGAAAATCGACAACTTTCATTTACCGATCCCTATTCGATTCAAAGCCTGTAAAGAGGTCTAACCAGTCCTATTTTATGAAAGTTTCATCAGCAAGTACAAAAAAATCTCGGCGTACACCTGTACCAGGCGCGAAAGTGGTCACTAACATGCGAGCAAACACGGGCAGGAAAACGATTGAATGGAAGGCTGCAAACGAATCAACATCTGATCTGAAAAAGAGACAGGGCGCGTGTCGCCACTGAGCCCCGTCCTCGATCATCTCCCCTGGGCTGTCCACCAGGTCTTGCGCTGCCCATCGTCCAGGAAACTCCAGGCGAGGATCCGGCTCACCTTGTTGCCTTGCGCCATGTCGATCACCCTGACATCCTGCGCCCCCACCCGAGCCAGCGCCTTTCGTGCGGCAGGCAGATTTTCCTTTTTCGACACCAGCGAGCTGAACCAGAGGCATTGGCTGGCAAACTCCTTGCTCTGCTCTATCATGGCCGCCAGAAACGCCGCCTCGCCCCCCTCGCACCAGAGCTCGGCCTTCTGGCCGCCGAAATTGAGCACGGGCGCCCCGGCCACTGCCTGGCCCTTGCCCTTGCCCAGGTTGCGCAGCTTTCGCTCCGTCCCCTTGCTCGCTTCCGCCAGAGAAGCATGAAACGGCGGGTTGCACAGAGTCAGGGCAAAGTGCTCCTTCGGCCCCAGGATCCCGCGAAAGACATGCTTGGGGTTACCCTGATGACGGCATGTGATCTGGTTGCCCAATCCATTGCTGGTGGCCAGCAGGGTCGCCGCCTTCACCGACACAGGATCGATGTCTGAGCCCACGAAGCGCCAGCCATACTCCCGGACGCCCAGCAAGGGATAGATGCAATTGGCCCCGACACCGACATCCAGCACTCGAACCTGCTTGCCCGTCGGTACGCATCCCGCGCTCTCGGCCAGCAGATCCGCGGCTCGATGCAGGTAGTCTACCCGACCCGGAATGGGCGGGCAGAGATAGCCGGGGGGCAGATCCCAATGCGCAATGCCATAGTGCAGTGCCAGCAATGCCCGGTTGAGCGTCTTGACGGCGGCCGGATCGGCAAAGTCCAGGGTTCGGGTGCCGTGCTCGTTGGTGAACACGAAAGGCGTCAACGTCGGGGTACGCTGGCAGAGCGCGTCGAAGTCGTAGGGTGCCTGATGGCGATTGCGCGGGTGCAATCCGGTTTTCTGCTGGGGTGTCATGCTGGACCTGCCGAGGATCAAGGGGGCCACACTATAGAGAGTCGACCAGGGAAAGTCTAAACGAGGGTCATAAAAAACCGGGCCCTGAGGGCCCGGTTCAAGTGAGGTTGGAAAAACAGTCCGTACTGCGAGCCGTTTGTCCAGCCTGACTCAGATGTCTATCCGGCGTGCCTGCCAGAATTTACTGCGCCAGTAACTGCTGTCGAGCTTGGAGCGTGTCACCCCGGCGCGGGTGGAGGCATGGATGAATTCGCCATTGCCGACATAGATGCCCACGTGATTGAGGCGGCGGTTGATCTTGAAGAAGACCAGGTCTCCTTCGACCAGATCCTGTTTGGAAACCCGGGTGCCTTCATGGACCTGGGAGCGGGTATCGCGGGGTAATTCGATGCCGACTGCATTGCGGAACACTTCACGGGCGAAGGCGGAGCAATCGATGCCTCGCTGGCTGCTGCCTCCCATCCGGTAAGGAACGCCGCGCCACTCTTTGTATACGGTCAGGATTTCGTTGACGTCAGGGGTTGGTGAAACTTCGGGTTCAATCACGGGTTCCATCATGGAAACCTCGATCTTGCTCGCGACCTCGGGTTGGGGTGCCGATGCACAACCCACCATTCCGAGCGCGACCAGCAGTAGCATCAGGTGGCGCAATCCTTTATCCCCGCAAAAAGAGTGAAACTTGTTAAAATGCAGCCCGAAAGGGCAATTTATAAGGCAACAGCACCCGACTATATCCAAGAATTCTATCGAGGCAAGCGAAAATCCCAATCGACCTCACATTTTTGCAAGGAAATGCTCTGTTTAGCGCAATTTATGTGATCATGCCCAAACAATATACAATCTTGAAAGCATCGGTTTTGAGCGCATCAAACGGACTGTTATCGCTATTTCACCCCCATTTTTAAGTGAAATATTATGCTATCTGCGGATCTCTATTTGTTAAATACGGCAAGCGTTGATGCAGACCTGGTGATCAGGCTGGCATCCGAACTCGCCCCGGATGAACGCCGTCACTGGCACGAGATCCACCAGGCGGGTCGCCAGCATGAGTACCTGCTCGGCCGGGTGCTGCTGCGCCGCCTGCTGGCCGAGCGACTCCATTGCCGGGCCGATGCCCTGACTTTTGGCATCGGTGCGCATGGCAAACCGACACTGCTCAGTCATCGCTGGCAGTTCAACCTCAGCCACAGCGGAGAGTGGCTGGTGATCGCCCTCTGTGAGGAGGGCCCCCTTGGGGTGGACATCGAGATGGGATTGCGTCACCGCCCCATACTGCCGCTGGCCAAACGCTTCTATGCGCCAAGCGAATACCAATGGTTGAACACCCGGCCCCGAGAGGAGCAACATTCGGCCTTCTATCGACTATGGTCTCGCAAGGAAGCTGTGCTCAAGGCGCATGGCGATGGTATTTCCGCCGGACTCGACAAGATCTGCTTCCTTCCGGAGCAGGCATGGCAGCTCAATAATCACCTCGACAATCGCCACTATGAAATCCGTGACTGGCCCACGGGCAGCGGATGGCTCAGCCTGGCTGCCCCGACCCGCCGGGTCGATGCCCATCTGCTGGACGCACGCTTGAATTCCACCCCGCTGGACCCCATGTTGATCCACACCATTTTTCGAGAGTCAGCCTCATGATCGTCGACATCACTCCCCAGAACTTCCACGCAGAATTGCTCGATGCGTCCATGAAAAAGCCGGTCGTCATCTATTTCCACGCGCCCCAGATGCCGGAGTGCCAGGCCATGACCCCGCAGGTGGAAGCACTGGTCGGCCCGGCCAATGCAGCGGTGACCCTGGCCAAAGTCGACATGAACGACCCCCAGTTGCAACCTCTGGCCAGCCAGCTTGCCTTGCGCGCACTGCCAGCACTGGTGCTGTTCCATCAGGGGCGCCCGGATGAACAGGCCATTCTGGAAGGGCCGCAGGATGAAGCCACATTGCGCCAGTATTTCGCCGCCTTTGCCCCCAAAGAGGAGGAGTTGCTGCTCGATCAGGCAAAGCAGGCGCTGGAGAACGGGCAAGCCGATGTGGCGCACACCCATCTTGGCCAGGCCCATCGCCTCGCCCCCGAGCGTCACGACATCACGCTCTGGCTGATACAGGCCGCGCTGGATCTCAATCTCCTTGACGAGGCGCAGAGCCTGCTCTCGACCATCCCCATGGTGGCACAGGATGATCATTACCAGACCCTGAGCTCCCGCCTCTCGCTGGCGCTGCAGGCCAGCGACAGTCCTGAGCTACGCGCCCTGGAGCTGCGCCACGCTGAACAGCCGGATGACCATGCCCTCGCCCAGGAGCTGGCGGTGCTTTACAGCCAGGTTGGTAGACAGGAGGAGGCATTGGTCCTGTTGTTCACCATCCTCAAACGTGATCTCGCCTTTGGCGATGCCAAGAAGATCTATCTCGATGTGCTGGCAACCATGGGCGCACACCCTGCAGCGCAGAGTTATCGTCGCAAGCTCTACAGCCTGCTCTACTGACCGATGCGGAAATGAAAAACGGGGTGATGCCGAGTGTTCGGCATTGCCTTGTCAGGCGGGTATTAGCGGGAAAAACGCGGGTATTTGACGAATTTCAGGCAAAAAAAATGGCGCATTGAAATGCGCCATTTTTTCGCATGGATTACTTCTTGTAGGAAGTAGCCATGTTGTCGATGCGCTGGTTAGCACGCATAGCTTCTTGCTTGGCTTCTGCAACATCAGCAGCGATCTTGGACTGATCAGCACGAACAGCGCTAACATCTTGAGCCAGTTGGTCAACTTTGTTAGACAGATTCTGAACGGAAGTTTCCAGTTCGCTGGTGTTTGCACAACCGCCCAGCAGAGCGGACAGACCAACAACACCTACCAACAACATTTTTTTCATTTTTAAAAGCTCCCTTTAACTCGCCAGACGTTTAGCAAGCGGCGTGATTATGGCACAAAAAAATCATAGTTTGGATAGGCCTCATCACAGATAAATGCGTTAAAACCCTCATTTTTTTTTAGTTGCACACTTTCCGTACAAACTTTAAGCAAAAATGAGTGTCCCTGGATGAGGTTCGCACAAAGCGTAACCAAAATTTGGGCTTATTACAATTTCGTATGAGGCTCAGGCTGAACGTTCTGACAGCAATTGACGATATTGCACCAGATCTTCGATGGTCAGGACCGGCATCCGGTGCTGGCGACCGAAGGCCACCAGGTCCGGCAACCTGGCCATGGAGCCATCTTCCTTGGTCAACTCGCACAATACTCCGTAAGGTTTGAGCCCGGCGAGCTGCATCAGATCGACGGTCGCTTCGGTGTGACCACGGCGGGTCAGCACCCCACCCGTGCGGGCGCGCAGCGGGAAGACATGGCCGGGTCGATGCAGATCGGAGGGCCGGGCACCGTCGGCGATGGCCGCACGGATGGTGGTGATGCGATCGGCGGCGGACACCCCGGTGGTCACCCCCTGCGCCGCTTCGATGGTCACAGTGAAGGCAGTCTGATAGTGGCTGGAGTTGGCCTCCACCATCATCGGCAGCTCGAGCTGGCGAACCCGCTCGTCGGTCAGACAGAGGCAGACGATGCCGGAGCACTCGCGGATCATCATGGCCATCTGCTCGTTGGTCATGGTTTCTGCGGCAAAGATGAGATCGCCTTCGTTCTCGCGATCTTCATCATCGGCCACCAGCACACCCTGACCGGCACGCAGGGCGGCCAGCGCGGCTTCGACGCGAGCAATGGGATCACCGAATTCACTGAGTAGAGACTGATTCATGGTAAGACTCCTAAAAAAGACAAGGACCAGAATCAGGGCATGGAAAGGCAGACAGAAGTAGCCATGCGGCAGCCAACCCGGCAGGGTCTGGCCAGCAATATCTGTCTTATCCTCTTTCATCCGGACTATGACCGTCGGCTCCGGCATCTCACCGGATCTGCTGACCCCGTCCCGGATGAATGCCGGGTCGGGCGCTCGCGGGCTCCCCGAGTCACATCGGGATACCGCCGGTGGGGAATTTCGCCCCGCCCTGAGAATAAGCGCAGACAGCCTAAAGAAAAAAGACGCAGGATGCCAGCCAAAAACCCATCAAAGACAAACCGGGTGCTGGCTGCACGGCAATTTTCGCGCGAGCACCACCCGATACACGGCGCGCTGTCCTTTCTGATTTCGTTTGTGGCATAGTGCCAGCAAAAACGCGCGCGCCCGCGCAGACCGGGTGCCAACATCACAAACGGAATCATGACAGAGATGGAAAAGAAAATACTGCTGACCGATTGCCCCGATGCCAAGGGTCTCATCGCCAAGATCACCAACATCTGCTACAAGCACCAGCTCAACATCAACAAGAACGACGAGTTCGTGGATCACGAAAACGGCCGCTTCTTCATGCGCACCGAGCTGGAAGGGCGCTTCAACGACGAGACCCTGCTGGCCGACCTCGATGATGCCCTGCCTGCCGGCGCCCAGCGTCGTCTCGTCAAGGCGGGCAAGAAGCGCATCGTCATCCTGGTGACCAAGGAGACCCACTGCCTCGGCGACATCCTGATGAAGAACTATGCCGGCGCCCTGGACATGGACATCGTCGCGGTCATCGGCAACTACGACACCCTCGCCGAGCTGACCGGCAAGTTCGACATCCCCTTCCACTGCGTGAGCCACGAGGATCTCAGCCGCACCGAGCATGAGGAGCAAGTGCGCACGCTCATCGATGGCTACCAGCCGGATTACGTCATCCTGGCCAAATACATGCGTGTGCTGACCCCAAGCTTCGTGGAAGCCTATCCGCGCAAGATCATCAATATCCACCACTCCTTCCTGCCTGCCTTCATCGGCGCCCGCCCCTATCGTCAGGCCTTCGACCGCGGGGTCAAGCTGATTGGTGCTACCGCCCACTTCGTCACCGACGATCTGGATGAAGGCCCCATCGTCGAGCAGGACGTGATCCACGTCGATCACACCTTCAGTGCCGATGACATGGCCAAGGCCGGACGCGACGTGGAGAAATCCGTGCTGAGCCGGGCGCTGGAACTGGTGCTGAACGAGCGGGTCTTCGTCTACGGCAACAAGACCGTCGTGTTCAAATAAGCGGCTGCGCGCCCCCAGAAAAAAGGCTCCCGAGGGAGCCTTTTTCATTGCGCGGCACTCACGGGTGCAGCGGCAGACCATTGACGGTCACGGCCCCTTTGTCGAGCTTGAGCTCGGCCTGAAGCTGTGACTCCTGCGCCTTCAGATATCCCATGGCAGTGAATTGCTCCAGCATGGGGGCCAACTGGGGAACGGCCTGGCCCAGCTTCTCCCCAAGGTGGGCATGAAGCAGACCGGAGAGTGCCTGCATCCCCTCCTCGCTGCCCATCAACTGTGCCAGGGTGGTGGACGCCAGCTTGGCCTCCCCTTGCAGGCTGACAGGCTCACCGTTCAATCGCGCACTCAGATCCGCCAGTTCCAGCGTGGCCCCTCTCTGGAGCATCTTGTCCAGCGCTTCCTGGATGGCCGCTTCGTCCACCCGTTTGCTGCTGGCCTCTTGCAGCGTCTGATACCCCTCGAGATCCAGCCCCTTGAGGGAGAGATCCAGATTTCCCTGGGTCAGCGCGAGCCGGTCTTCCTCGCTCTCCATGTTGAGGGTCGCCACCTTCATCTGATAGCGAGTGGAGAGCGTCTGAAGATCGTCCCCCGCCAGCTCGGTGGCCGTGGTCAGCCCCTCCAGCGTGATCTTGACGTTCCCCGGCTGGGTCAGGGTGAAGGCCGTGAGGGTCGCATCGCTGCGGGGAGAGAGCCAGAGCCCGCTGATCTCGGCCATGTCGGCACTGCCCTTGAGATCCGCCAAGGCCAGATCTGTCTTGCTCTGGGCATCGTGGACCGTCATCCCCAACCAGTGGGCGGTGAGATGGCCATTGCCGTCGAGATCCCCGCGATAGTCGCCGTTCAAGGGCAGGAAGGTGAACTCGTTGAGCCCCTCCTTGACCTTGAAGTCACTCACCCAGAAGCGGGAACTGTTGCTCATGGTCCAGAGGCTGCTCGCCGATTCTGCCCCCAGTTGCCACTGCTGCATCCCCAGAGAGGTCAGGATGGGCGCCAGCGTGCCCTGTGCGGTATCAAGCTGGAGGTGGCTCTTGATATAGAGCGGCAACAGGCGGCTGTTGAACGCGAACTGCATCTCGATGGGTTCGCTTCCCGCCAGCTGGGGATCAAAACTCGCCAGCGTCTGGGGCGGCACCACCACCTTGAGCACGCCGTCGCGGGTGAACAGATTCTCCGTCTCCGGGCTCCAGGTGACTTCGATTCCGCTCTCCTGCTGCGCCCTGGCGATCTGCTCGGCCAGGATCCGGTCGAACGTATTGCCCGTGTACCAGCAGGCGCCAAGCCCTCCCACCACCAACACGGCTCCGACGGCCAAGGCCACTTTTTTCTTCATCAGTTCTGTTTCTCCACAATGGTTCAATGGCGGGTGCATGGGCGCACTCTACGGGGAGGATGGGCATCAACACAAGCCAGACAACGGCTTGGGTTCCACGCTCTGGCTGTCACAGCAGGGGGCTGAACAGGTAGAAGATGTTCTCAAGCAATTTTTTGTACCAGGGGCGGGCACGCCACCTGGTCAGTGACATGGGGGTCGCCTCCAGCATGTAGCCCTGCACCAGCTGGTTCATCTCGGCGACAAACACCGGGTTGTCGATGAGCAGGGTGATCTCGAAATTGAGCCAGAGACTGCGCCGGTCGAGGTTGACCGTGCCCACCAGGGCGAAATCATCGTCCACCAGCACGCTCTTGGTGTGCAGCAGTCCGGCATCATAGCGGTATATCTCCACTCCTGCCGCCAGCAGATCCTCCATGAAGGAGTTGCTGGCGTGGTTGGCCATCAGGGAGTCGTTGCGCGCAGGCAGAACTAACTGCACCAGCACGCCGCGGGCCGCCGCCGAAGAGAGGGCCGCAGCCAGCGGATCGTCCGGCACGAAATAGGGGGTGGTCAGCACCAGATGGTGACGAGCCTGGTAGATGGCGAGCAGCAGGCTCTGCTGGATGCAGTCACCGCCGACGAAGGGGCCTGAGGGAATGAGCTGGGCTCGATAGTTGGTCTGTGGCCAGGCTTCCGGCTCATGTTGCAGACTGTCGAGCAGCCGCTCGCCGGTCTCCATCTCCCAGTCCCAGACGAAGGTGGACCACATCAACGGCACCACGGGGCCCTGCACCCGGATCATGATGTCGACCCACTGGCCGACCCCGGCATCCTGCTTGAAGAAACGGGGATCCACCATGTTCATGGAGCCGGTATAACCAACCTTGTCATCGATCACCACCAGCTTGCGGTGCATGCGCAAGTCCTGGCGCTGGAAGGGGATTCGCCAGGCGCCGACCGGCAACACTTCCACGACTTTGACGCCGGCGGCGCGCAAAGTTTTGGGCCAGGAGGAGCGGAAGAAAGTCTTGCTGCCGATGGAGTCGAGCAAGACACGACAATCCACGCCGCGTGCCGCCACCTCCATCAACGCCTCGCACACCTCGTCCACATCCCCGCCGGGGTGCCAGATGTAGAACTCCAGATAACAGGATTGGGAGGAGCCCCGGATGTCGCGCACTATCTCCTCTACGATACTCTTGGGCTTGTGCAGCAGGGTCATCCGGTTGCCCGAGAGCATAGGCATGGCCAAGCGTCCCTGGATCAGATCGTGGAGCGGGCGTGCCTTGCTGCCCACCTCGCAGCAGTGCTGGGGGAAGAGGCGCGCGAGCTGGCGGATCCAGATGGCGTAAGGACGGTACATGGCCTGGGCCCGCTCCGCCCGCTTGCGACCAAGGCGTATCTCGCCAAACAGCACGTAGAAACCGACCCCGGCGAAGGGGATGGCATAGATGAGGGCCAACCAGGCAAGAGATACCCCGATGGGACGTCGCTTCATCACCACCCGCAGGGAGATCCCTGCCACGATCACGGTGTGAAACAACAGCAACAACCAGCCGAGAAAGCGGGAAAACAGCAACTGAATGTCGTATTCCAGACCGTCGAGCAAGGCGACTCCTTGGTGTATTGGACAGATGGCACGGGCAGACCCCACAGGGTCGGGATGGTATGCTATGGGGCACACCCATTCTATCAGGTCGTTAGCATGATCCTGCAATCTATGCTGCTGAGTCTGGCCATGCTAGGTCAAGGCTCATATGACATCAATGAGCAGCAGATAAATCAGTACCTGCAATCCCAGGTGCAAGTGGACAAACAGCTGGAATTGCCCGGCATCATCAAGGCCCATGTGCAACTCGAGCAGAGCGATGTGCAGATTGGTCGCCAGAGCCCGGATACCGCCAGGGTGTTTGGCAAAGGCAAGTTGAAAATCGCGCTCCCGGATCAGACCGAGTACGACGCGCGCCTCAACATGACCTATGAGGCGAGGCCCCGCTACGACAAGGCCAGGAGTGCGCTCTTCCTCGACAACATGAAGCTCATCGATTACAAGCTGGAGCCTGCTGCTGCAGAACAGAAGTTTGGTTTCATGCTGAGGATGCTGCTGCAGAGCATGGAGAAACGGCTGGAGACCCAGCCTGTCTACAAGCTGGATGACAAGGACCCCAATCAGGCCTGGCTCAAGGAAAATCTGCTGGGGCTGGAGCTGTCACCAGGTAAGATCCACCTGCTGACCAAACCCCAATAAGACGTCAGTTGAAAACAGGCGCCTTCGCCTGACGCACCAGCAGCTCGATCTGATAACCCTGTTCGTGCTGCTGGTGATAGTGGGAGTGAAGGGGTCCGTCGAGTTCATGCAGGGGAAGGTGGTCAAATCCCGCCTTGAGGTAGAAGGGTTTCTCGAACGGCAGGGCGTGACAGATCACGGGCTTGTCGGAAAGATCGCGGCAGGCATGCTGCAGCAGGCGGGACCCCAGCCCCAGAGACTGGTAGTGAGGGAGCAGACGAAAGCCGCACAAGTGGTAGTAATCCTGTTCATCGCGCAGGCGCACCGCCCCCACCAGCCAGTGCGCATCACGAACCACAAAAATCCGTTCTGCCAAATCCGGCACATAGTGGGAAAACGTCGTCTCGTAATAGTCTCTGATGAGGGAAAGATCCGCATCACAGTACTCTTCGAATCTGAGCTCCATCGCTCGCCTGCTTGTCATGCCCATTTCGCTCTGGCCATACCGGCCCTCTCCTGCTCGCTCTCTGGCTCCACGAAGAGATCTGACCAGAGTGGAGCAACAGCAAGATAACACGCCTTTAACTTACAAAAAAGCCAATAACTAGATGGAAAAGACGAGGTTGCGATCATGCGTCCCTTGACGCCATGAGCCGCGCCCCTTGTCCTGAGTGAGCACACAGGTGGGACGTCCCTCTGCCATCACATTTCCAGCCTCCCCTGTTCACGGGCACTTGTTCTGCGCCATCCCGAATGCTTTACTCAACGTGGCTAACGAGGCTTAAGGAGCAAGCCGTTGAAAGCATGGATGTTGCTGGGCATAATGCCGCTGTTTTCCCACGCAGCCCCGGCTCAGATACCGCCGCCGGCAGAGGTGGTGATCCTGACCCCGGAGACGGCTGTCTCCTCCCCGGTTCCCACGCCGCGTACCGTGGCACTCACCACGGCGCCGCTCCCCTCCCCTGAACCCGCTAAGCCTGCAAGCCGTCAGATCCAGGTCTACAAGTCGGTACAAAAGAACGGGGTCATACGCTATTCCGACATGATGCCGGAGCAGGGTCACTACGAACTGCTGTTGTTCAACGACTGCTATGCCTGCGATCCGGCGTCCAAGGTCAACTGGCGCACGACAGGCCTCTTCCTCTATGACTACGCCAGCACCATACAGGCGGCAGCCAAGGCTTATCAGGTCGAGCCTGCCCTCATCCGGGCACTTATCCATGCCGAGTCCGCTTTCAATCCTCTGGCCGTCTCCCGCAAGGGCGCCATGGGACTGACCCAGCTGATGCCCGCCACGGCGCGCGAGCTCGGGGTCGGCAACGCCCTGCTGGCGGAGCAGAACATCTTTGGCGGGGTGAAATACCTGGCGGGTCTGCTCAAGCAGTATGACGGCAATGTGGCCCTGGCCACCGCCGCCTACAATGCAGGCGCCGGTGCGGTGCAAAAACACGGCGGCATACCGCCCTATGCCGAAACCCGGGCCTATGTGGAACGGGTCAAGCTGCTGCATCAGCGCTACAAAGAGATGCTGAGCGCCAAGGGACTGTGATCATGCCGCCCCCTGTCAGCATGGCGCCCTGCCCGGTATTCCTTCAGGCATAAAAAAACACGCCCGGGGGCGTGTCGATACCACACGTTAACTAGCAACACATCACTCTTTCGTGGCGATCACACGATAGGCCAATGCACCCAGAATGGCACCGACAATGGGGGCAACCCAGAACAGCCAGAGCTGGCCCACGGCCCAGTCACCGACAAAAAGCGCCACGCCAGTGCTGCGCGCCGGGTTGACCGAGGTGTTGGTGACCGGAATGCTGATGAGGTGGATGAGGGTCAGGCACAGACCGATGGCGATGGGAGCAAACCCGGCCGGCGCACGGCTGTCGGTGGCACCCATGATGACAAACAGGAAGAAACCGGTCATCACCACTTCACACACCAGTGCGGCCAGCAGGCTGTAACCACCGGGGGAATGCTCGCCATAGCCGTTGGAAGCAAAGCCGGCGCTCACATCAAAACCCGCCTGTCCGCTGGCAATGACATAGAGCACGCCACCTGCCACGATCCCGCCAAGCACCTGGGCCACGATGTAGGGCAGCACGTTGGAGGCCGGGAAGCGGCCACCGGCCCAGAGCCCGACGGTCACGGCCGGGTTAAGGTGGCAACCCGAGATATGACCGATGGCATAGGCCATGGTCAGCACGGTCAGACCAAACGCCAGGGCGACGCCCAGCAGGCCGATCCCCACATTGGGGAAGGCGGCAGCCAGCACGGCGCTCCCGCAACCCCCCAGTACCAGCCAGAAGGTTCCCATAAATTCAGCAGCAAAAGGTTTCACTCTTGTCTCTCCCATGATGATTAACACGAGAGCCAGAAAGGCTCATACGGACACTGTTATTGAACAGGCGCCATATTATGGGAGTGTGGCGGAGCAAGACGAAACCGACCCGGCTCATCGCGGATATGTGATGAAGGTCACAAGTTATTGATAAAGTAGAAAGATATCCCCCCGCCCGGTGCGCTTCTCCACGGGAGTCCTATGGAGGGACGCGACAGATTGTGACCCTACCAGCGATTTTGCCAGCAGCTCCGGCACCCGGCGCTCCCCTGCCAACACCGGGTAGCCCTCCTCCAGGGATCAGCGATAACGGCCGCGCACCGATCCGCTGGCCCGCCCGGCCATGCGAATGAGGCTCTGACGGGTGTGGAAGTGGCAGAGCGCCACCCCGAGGGCATCCGCCGCATCCGCCTGGGGGGTGGCAGAGAGCTTGAGCAGGTGAGTCACCATGTGCTGCACCTGCTCCTTGGCGGCGCCACCGGTGCCCACCACCGCCTGCTTGATCTGGGTGGCCGAGTACTCGCTCACCGGCAGCAGGGCATTGACCGCCGCGACGATGGCACTTCCCCTGGCCTGGCCGAGCTTCAGGGCCGAGTCCGCGTTGCGCGCCATGAAGACCCGCTCGATGGCGAACTCGTCCGGCTTGAACTGGGTGATGATCTCGCTCACCCCGTCATAGACCTGCTTCAGGCGAGACGGCAGCTCCCCCAGATCGGTGCGGATGCAGCCCGATCCCAGATATTCCGCCTTGCCCGCGACGATGCGAATGACCCCGTAGCCGGTGATGCGCGAACCGGGATCGATCCCCAGAATGATGCTCATGAACGGAATACCCCGCCCACTGCGGTCAGCCATCTCATCTTCGACACCTTCTTCATTGCGATCTCTTGCCCTGCTGCTCTTGATGGCCGCCAAGATAACAAACCCGCCTTCGCTTGGCTCGCTCGCTGGCACCTTTCCCGGCTGACTGCGCAAGGAGCCACCATCTCATACAGTGCTCTGCCGCTTCTCTGGCCAGTGATGCCTGTCGGTGTCACCCAGCCCCTTGCCTCCGGGTCATCCCTTTGCCAGGGCGACGAGGCGCTCCGCCAGTCGATGGCTTTTCAGGTAGCTCTCGACCAGCGCCCCGTCTGCCCGCCCGGCGTCAATCTGCCCATACCAGTGCTCGAGCATGGCGACAAAGCCTCGGCTCGCCAGCACGGGCTGCCAGTCGCCCGGAGCCAGAGTCTGCACAGTGTTGTCTCGCGCAAGCAGGCCACGGGTGCAGTTCTCGATATGCAGAGTGAGGTTGTCGCCATAGGCATCGATGCGCTCCTCGGTGATGCCGGCGCTGCGATTCATGCTGCCGCTCACCGCCATCTGCCCGCTCTGCCAGGCGATGCTCACCCCGGCCAGCAGTTCGGGCTGCTCACTGCTGCGTCGCAGCACCGCATGCAGCTCCCCGTCCGGCTCGCCGCCATAACAGCAGAGGCTGTCGAGCACATGGATACAGTCGTCGAACAGGAACTGGCGAGGCGCCCCTGGCAGGGCGTGCCTGTGCTTTTGCCAATGGAGCTCGGTCAGCGGCTGGTCTCGTGCGGCAGCCATGGCGGGCAGATAGCGACGGTTGAAGCCCACAAACAGCGGGCAGTCCCTGGCGATGGCGAGATTGGCGAGCGCCTCCACCTCTCCTGCGTTGTCACACAGCGGCTTGTCCACAAAGGTGGGAATGCCGGCACGCAGGCACAGCTCCGCCAGTTTGCCGTGCACGACGGTGGCAGCGTGGATCATCACCGCATCAGGTCGGCTCGCCAGCAGCGCATCGACCTCGGTAAAACACTCGCCAATCCGGTACTGGCGCGCCAGTTTGCCGAGCACCGAGGGACTCCGGGTACAGAGCAGCGGGGTGACTCGCTCGTCGTTTGCCAGCAGCGGCAGATAGGCCTTCCGGGCGATATCGCCAAGGCCAATCAGGGCAATGCGCATGGGCACTCCTCTCAAGGGGATAACCAGATAACTGCCTGCACGATCTCAGGATTTCCCTCGCAGATCCAGCCTTGGCGCCATCTCGCTCCAGGCGCCTTCTGATGCAATGCGGCATCGCCCCGCGACACCCTGGCCACCTTCCTCCATCGAAGCGACCCCCGGCGGCGCGGCGCTTGAGCGGCAAACCGCGATAGCAAAACAGGCAGGGCGACAACTGTCGCCCTGCCTGTTACACCCGCACACACCGCCGCACTCGGGCGATTGGCGCTCTTCTCACGTCGAGTTACTCTGCCGATCCGGCCTGCTCTTTGGCATCCCACCACTTGCCAATCCTGGCGCCCAGCTCGGCGCAAAGCATGGCGCTGACCATGGCACCTATCATCCGGGTCATATCCGACATCTCTGTTGCAACCGGAAGCAGGGGTACGATCAGGTTAAAGGCGATGAGCCCCATCACCAGCCCGAGCCCGCTGCCTACCTTCTCTCTTCGGGATCGCGTTGTTATCGCCATCTGATTGCTCCTGACCAAACCCTTTCGACAATATTATCAAACAATGCGTTCAACAGAGGTCTTGCAATGCTTCGCACTGCCTGTGCCCCACTCTATAAACTGTTGTCAGACATATTTATCGACAATTAATCCATTATATAAACGGGCTGCCAGACGTTATTCTGCCCATGAACATTATTTCGCCAGCACTGTCAGTGGAGGCAACCACATACTTCCCCCAACAGCCCTCATCCTCAATAGCGATAATCGGCCTGCGCCTTTCACAAATCACAAGAGCGTCACAATAACCCTCTTTGTGTTCAGCGTCGGGGAGATGGGCAAAGATATTGGAAAGTCGATGTTTTTCCTATGGTTGCATCACTTTTCCACTCGCATGATCAGGTTCGTTTGGCTTATCATAGCCACTCGATACCTATTGAACCGCATAGATAATTGCCTCTTCTGACACTCAGGACATATCAGACACAGCCGCTTGCGAGAATGAGCACGCCTGGCGCCGATATTAAACATCAGCCCGCGCTAATATCTTTTATGTCAGCAAGTGTCGATATTTCACTCCACCCGAAGACGCTTTTCTCTGGCCTCACTGGCATGTCTGAATCTCGCTATTAAATATAAATGGCAAGGAATCGCTATGGATAAATCGTTTCGTCTTGCACCTCTCAGCTGTGTATTGATTGCCGCCGTGGGTTGCAGCTCTCAGCAGATGCAGAATTTCAAATCCACGGTCAATGATATCGGCAAGGATTACGGCATGCCGGTGCTTTGTGGAGCTGGCATGATTGCAGGAGGGGCTGCGGGCTACGCCATCAACGGGAAAAAAGGGGCTGTCGCGGGGGTTGCCCTCGGTGGGGCGCTGGGCTGCGCGGCAGGCTATATGTGGCAGTCCAGGCTACAAGAGCTTGACCGGATAGCAAAGGAAGAGAATCTCAACATCGCTACCGAGAAGCTGACCGTTGCCGAGCCAGCCGCAGTGACCGGTGTCCCTCAGGACGCCGGCCTTGTGGCCCAGATCCCCGATTCCGGCATGTTCTCGAGTGGTTCTGCCCAGCTCACAGAAAGCGGCCTGCGAGTGGTCACGAAACTGGCCCAGCTCTATGCCAAACCCGCAGCCGCAGACGCCTCGGATCAGCGCCGTATCCTTCTCGTCGGCCACAGTGACGCCACCGGCCCTGCAGAACTCAACCTGCGACTCTCCGAGCAACGTGCGCGAGCCGTCGGCAAGGTCCTGGTCGCATCGGGGATCCCGGCCTCTTCCATTTACTATCAAGGCGCGGGTTCGTCGCGTCCCATCGCAGACAACAGCGATCCCTTGCTTCGCGGTCAGAATCGCCGGGTCGAAATTGTAGAACTGGCGAACGAGCAGGCTCTGGTCATGCGGGCCCAATCCGAAGAGAACAACACCCGCTATCTGCGTTATGGGGCTTCCGATACCGCCAAACCGCGTGTGGCTGCGACCAAACCGGCGGCTCAGTCCGCAAGCGGTTCAAGCAAGGTGGCGGCCACGTCGCAAACCGCCCCTCGCCAACCCGCCGCCAAGCAGAGCGCTGACACCAGCACGGCCAAGGCCCTGCCCGATGCCAAGGCCGCAGTGGACTTCGGCGGCAAGCCTGCCGGCACCTATCAGTGGAACATGGCTCAGAACATCAAACCCAAGGCGAGTGGTTTTGCACTGATCAGCAGCGCATACGCAAGCGACATGCCGATGTCGAGCTGTGAGGCAGATAAGCCACGCAGTGCAGGCCAGGTACTGAGCATGGCAGACGACAAGCCTCTCCCGCGCCATGCCACCAAGGAGTACATGCCCGGCTATAACAATCGCGTCTGGGCCAATACCGTCAACGGCCACCTGGTGACTGTCTCTCCGGTTTCCATCTTGCGTGACAACGCCCAGGTCGATCGTCAACCGATCCTGCAAGTCGTTCAGGGTTACAAATCCTCGAATCAGAAGAAGCCCCAGACCCTCAAGGCGGTGGCCAACACCTATGAGGGCGAGAGTGAGGTGCTATACCGCGTCTTCACCAGCGATCCCAAGGCGTCGGTGTCCTGCATGGATCTCGTGTTCAGCAAAGGCAACGCCAAGGTAAGCCAGGGAGCCCTGTTCTATCCGGCAGGTTCCGAGGCTTATGTGGCTTCGTACATGCCCATTCCCGCCACCCATTCCAAATAAGAAAACGGAGAAACTTAGTGGAAGACTTTTCTTTGGCAGCGCTCAAGACGCTGATCCTCGCCAACCAGATGCTGACCGTTGGCATTGTTTCATTCCTCGTCAGCGCCGTGGTGGTGTGGCGGCATTGGGAGCATGTCTCCTACTTCCTGATCCGGGTATGGCACAGCCTGCCGCTGATCGGCACAGTGGCCCGTCTCGCCCGCAAGCCGGCCTCGGTCGATGGCGATGGCTGGATCAACCATGAAGTGACCCTGTCGAATGTGTACTACCGCGAATACAAGAAGCATTTAAAGGGAACAGATGCCTACAACGCCTCCCTCGACTACCTTGCCAAGGCAGGAGAGGCCGGCCGCTCCCCGCGCCCGGCGTGGGTGCTTGCTCTGGTGCTGGTGCTGGTGCTGGTCGAGGCAATGGGCTTTGCCTATGTGCTGGCAGGCTGGATGAACATGGATGCCTCCACCAATGACCGTCACCTGCTGGCAGCCGCGACGGCTCTGCTGCTCGCCGTTGCATCCGCATTCCTGGCTGAAGTGGCCGGACACTCCCTGCATCACAACAGCCTGATCGCCCGGGCGCGTCACTGGTGGCAAGGGGAAGAGCCCTCAAAACGCTCCCGTACCCTCAAGGCAAACAAGGCCATCAATCTGGAAGACTCCTTCTCGGACTCTGACAAACCTGACTACGAGCAGCTGCTGGCCCGCCTGAAAGACGTGAATTCAGGTGTCAGCCGCAAGTTTGTCTGGCTGATTGTCTGTGCTTCGTTTGTTGCCTGCATGGCAGTGGGCGCCTTCGTGGTGCGTTCAGCCACCCTCGACAGCATCGAAACCGAGATGGTCAACAACATGCGCGCCGAAACAACGGCACAGAGTGACAGCAGCATGGGGTCGCCGTTTGATCTGCCGGAAGAGTCTCAAGCCATCAACAACGAGGCGGAAGAGGCCACCATCGAAGACAAGATGCAGGCCATCCGTGAGGCCAGCCTGACCACCTACGTCATGCTGTCGCTCATCTACATCGCCATCCAGGGGATCAGCATCTGGCTTGCCAGCAAATACCACTTTGCAGGCACCCATTCCAAAACAGCCTGGCGTCTGACACACGAATACGCGACCGCCGAAGAGATGCTGGACGCGATGGACCAGCAACGCACCGCCATTGCCAGCCATGCCGATGACAAGCTCCGCCGCTTGCAGACCCTGTTGTCGAGCCGTGACCATACCAACTCGGGTGTGCTGGGGGCGCTGGAAGGGGAGAAATCCGCCCATCGCAATTTCCTGGCCTTTATCGAGTACAAGGCAGGCACCGTGCCGCCCAAGCCGGCCCCTCAGGCGGCCCCCCAGGTCGCACCGGCAGTGCAAGCCGAGCCGGCACCCGCCGTACAACCGGCTGTTGCGCAGGCAAAGGCGGCTCTCCCGCCCACCACTGACGCCCCCGGCCAGACCGGCGCTGCCGTCAAGGCCGCCGATTTCCATGATGTCACTGGCCTGCCCGAAGAGAGTCTGGCAGCAGCCAGCCGCGCACTGGGGGTAGACGAAGCGCAGTTGCGTGATATCCGTGAACAGCAGATGGCCCTCAAGACCCTGGGCCTCTTTCCCACCAAGCAGAGTGCCTAATCGTGAAGAGCACCCAGGTATTGCTACTGGCGTTGACGCTGCCTTGTGCAGCGTTGGCGGCCGAGCGTAACGACATACAGAGCTGCTATGAGCGCAATGGCCTGACCGACATCAAGCCTGCGGGCACCGGCCGCGAACTGGTGGTCATCATCGACCAGACCATTCCGATGCCTGACGATCTGCAACGCAGCAGTTGGGGGCAGATCGAGCGGTTCGTGCAGGCTGGCGATCGCGTCAAGCTCTATACCTTCTCCGCCTTCTTGCCTGGCGAATACCTTCGCCTCGCCTACGCGGGGCAACTGGATATGCCGCTGAAAGGGGAGATCCGGGACGATGTCAGCATGCGCAAATTGCGCGGCCTGGACACCTGCCTGACGACGCAGACCAAGGTCTTTCGTAACGGCTTTGGCAAACAGTTCGTGAAAGCACTTCGTGATGCCCGCCAGGACATCCCCAAGAGCGAGATCATGAACTCGCTGCGCAAGGTGGGTGAAGATATGAAGGCCGAGCAAGGCGTCAATGACCGCGTCGTGTTCCTCATTTCGGACATGCTGGAGCACTCCGATTACACCAGCTTCTATGCCACCAACAAGATCAAGCAGCTCAATGTCGGTGACGAGCTCAAGCAGGCCAAGAGCAAGGGGCTGTTTGCCGATCTGCAAGGCGCTCGCGTCTACGTCACGGGGGCCGGGCTGGTGACCGACGCGGTGAAACACGCCTATCGTTCCGGCAAGACCATGGATGCACTCGGTGACTTCTGGTCACAGTACTTCGAGCACTCCCATGCCACCCTGGTGAACTTCGGTGCTCCCAGCCTGAGCACGGATTTGCAATAACCGTCACGTTCACAGGCAGAGCCCACGCTTCTGCCCATCACACAAGGGCGACCAACTGGTCGCCCTTGTTATTTTGCCAACGCTGCCCCCCTTCGAGATATCGGCCAACCCGCCCCTTGGCATCAGGTTTGGTCATGTGAGCCAAAGGTGGGTCCCCATATTTGCCGACTCTCGTAAAAGATCCCCAAGGGACGTCGTCATCCACCCCCTTCCCCATAGGCCGAGCACGATAAGCTCCGTCATTTGGGACAGCCATCTCTATGTGCGGGAGTCCCCGGTTTGGGGCAGCCATCTTTGTGTGTGGATTGTTCCAATGACTACTTTTTTATTTGGCACAGCCATCTTTGTGTACGGATTGTTCCATTGGAGGAACCATATCACCTAATCAGTTTCACTGATGCAAAAATCACCTGCTCAAGCAACACCCACGGTGTCGCAGCGTGGTGAAAAAGGGCCTGTTGACAAAGGACCGATAGCCCCTCTCCCCAACCCGCCTTATCAACGCCTTATCAGGAGACCGCCTTATCAGGACGACCGCCTTATCAGGACAGCCATCTTTTAGAGAAAGCCCTCATCCAGCGCCCAGCACAGCACAACTCGTCATCCAGCATTTGCGATGGCATTTGTGAAACTCGGGGGATTAAAGAGAATGTCTTGGCATCGATGACGCCAATTCAGATGCGATCACACAGGCGGGGTGCTGGCGCGATACCGGACGTTGCTATGACACAAGTATTCATCACTCAAAGGGATGGTTGATGACACCGTCGCTGGCCACAGTGCCAGGCAAACTGCTGACAATGCTCTTTGTCACCCACCACTCTGATACCCTGGCGCCGAAACAGCGTCACTTGCTTGAGCCAGCGCACCTCGTCCAACCCCAGCCGCACCAGGATGGGGGCAAGAGAAGCCGGGATGTGACCCCGTTTGTCCACTCGGATGGCGCGACCTGTCCAGTCCACCAGCATCAGGTAATCCGCAAAGGCATATGGCAGGCTATCGGGTCGCGCGTCGTGCGCAAATGGCAACAACAACGGCGACAATGGGGCGGCGGACTGCTCGCCATCGAGACGCTGCTTGAGGCTGGTGTAATCGCTCTGCTCAGGCCGGTCGGCAATCGCCGCCCGTATCGGATTGAGATCAACATAGGCCATGCAGGCCAGCAGGGCTGATTCGGTGAGCAGGGCCTGGCTCTTGAAGCGCCCTTCCCAGAAATGGCCCTTGCAACCATCTTCCCGATTGGCCTGCCGAGCCAGGTTTTCGTTGAGCAACCGCACAAACCAGCTGATGGAATGTAACCGCTCCCGCCACTGTCCTATCAGTTGTTGCACCACAGCGAGTTCAGGCTCAATCAGGGATTCCCCCTGATACCAGCGTCGTACCAGCAGCGGCCACTGGAACAGCGCCGCCCAACGCTCGGCCACCTCTCGCTCGCTCCAATTGGCAGCGGTATCCGACTCGACCTTGAGCACCAGGTGATAGTGATTGCTCATCACCGCATAGGCACACACACCGATGGCAAACAGTCGCGACAATTGGCCCAACTTGTCCACTACCCACTGGCGCCGATGCTCGTAACTCTGGCCGGAGTGGGCATCTTCCCCGCACAGAAACGCCCGCCGCACACAGCGACTGACCATATGGTAGTAAGGCGTATCCTGCAAACTGATTTGACGTGAACGGGCAATGGTCATGGCTCACCCCCAGGGCAGTGACACCTCAAGCCAAGTACAGGGCTACGCCGCTGTCAAAAAGGTGGGTGTCCCAGATTTCACCCCAGGGCTACGTCGCTGTCAAAAAGGTGGGTGTCCCAGATTTTGTTGGTGTCCCAGATTTCCCAGATACCCCCAGATTTCACAATTTGCTGATCAAGTTCAAAAAACGATGTGATTCCGATGGTTACATCATTTTAAGGCTCGCTTAGGTAGCTTAGTTTGTCTTACAGTGGCTATCTGGAACCTGTTGAACTGCGATGGGTCACTGCCCTCGCTGGTCAATGGAGCATATTGGAAGCTGTCATCCATGGGCGGTAGCGTGTGCTTTAGTAGAATTACGCCTTGCTCAAAAAGGGGGACCTAGATTTCCATCCCGAATTTTTAGCTCTAAAAGTTTGGTTTCAACATATTTGAGAGATATCAAATGGAAATTAAGAGCTTTGCTGAATGTTTAGCTATCGCTGGAAATGCTAAAAAACACCTAATGTTAGGTAATGGTTTTAGCATATCACTATTCCCTAAAATTTTTAATTATAAAACATTGTCGGAAAACATTGAGTCAGCAAGGATGAAGGATCTATTTAGATCTATCGGCACGTATGACTTCGAATTTGTTATGCGACGCCTTCTCGAGACTCTTGATATAATACAGCATTATGATATAGATGGAGTTATATCTGGCCACATTAGCAATGATATTGAAGAGTTAAAACAAACATTAATTCATGTGATAAGTAAGGCCCACCCACCTAAACCATCAGAAATCACAGATCGACAATATAATAGCTGTCGTGAGTTTCTAATGCATTTCGACGGAGGAAAGATATATACATTCAATTATGATCTCCTTTTGTACTGGGTTTACATGCATTTTTTGGATATACCGAACCAGACATTGAAGTGTGATGACGGTTTTAGACATCCATATCAAGATGAATATCTTCCCCCTGAGGAAAGAGATACATCACTCCATTGGGAGATAGGCATGGAACAAGGGCAGTCTGTTTATTATATACACGGTGCCATGCACATTTTTAGTGATGGTTCAGATATAGAGAAACTATCTTACTCTAGTACTGGTATTCCCCTTGCTGAACAACTCCAAGCTTCTATTGCAAAAGATAAATTCCCAGTTTTCATATCTGAAGGTTCTACAAGCCACAAACTGGCAAGAATAAAAAAGAATGGTTATTTATCTAGAACATTCTCGTCATTAAAAAGCATTACAGGTACTTTATTTATATTTGGTCATTCAATCAGAGATGAAGATAATCATGTTTTTGACTTTATAAACCAGAATAATAACAAACTTACTATTTTCATCGGAGTTTTTGGCGATCTTGAGCAAGATCATAACAAAAAGATATTGAATAAAGTAGAAATGTGGCGCGAGGCATTTCCTAAAAAGAAATTTGAAATTTATGATGCAGCTACTGTAAACGTATGGAATAAATAATTCTTAAAAAGCAAGCTAGGATACACACCATTTCGCTGACCTAAATTAGCATCCTCACCGAAAAAGAAGGTCTATCGCGGTCAAAAAGGTGGGTGTCCCAATTATTATGATTAAATCTGGAGTTGACATGAAAAAAATAGAGAATTTTCAAGGGAAAGCACCAAAGATAAAGGGTGGTGGTCATATTCAATATCATTTATGGATTGATGATTCTGGAGCACTATATGTTCAGATGTTTGAAAATGACATTGACACACCTACCCCTGGTACATTTGACGATTTATTATTCCCAGTTTCACAATATATGAATAGTAGATGCTCAGAAGGTAAAATGTCGGTATCTCAAGGGTATAATATTAGTACTTGTGCATTTCAAAACATCAACAACAACAACACCAGTGCATTTTTAAAAGCTATTCTAAGACACCTACTACCATGTTCATAAAATTAAAAAGGCGACCATCCGGTCGCCTTTTTATTTCTATCGCTTTCCAATCAACCAACTCACCTTGCCGGTCGCTTGGCACCATTCCCTTTGGCTGCAGGCTTGCCGCCCTGAGTAGCGGGTTTGGCCCCCGGCTTGGCAGAGCCAGCGCGGGTCGGGGCTTTACCCTTGTGAGCGGGTTTCCCCTGCCCTACTGGTTTGCCCTGACCTGCGCCTTGAGAAGCTGGCTTGCCATTGCCAGCACCTTTCTGCAACTGAGAACCAGCCGGTTTGCCATTGCCTGCCTTGCCGCCAGCAGCCTTGTTGCCCGCCCCATTGCTGCGCTGATGGGTGATGGCACTGTGGCGGGTCAACGCGGGCTTGAGGCCCTTGCTGCGGCTGCGCTCGGCCTTGGCTTCACCACGGCCTTCCGGCGGCACCAGGCAGTCGGGGCCGTTGCCGATGAGGTGACCCTTGCCCATCTCCAGCAGGGCTTCGCGGATCATCGGCCAGCCGGCCGGATCGTGATAGCGCAGCAGCGCCTTGTGCAGGCGACGGCGACGCTCCCCTTTCACCACGAACACGTCCCCGCCCTGGCGGCTCACCTTGTTGAGCGGGTTTTTCTCGGTGTAATACATGGTGGTGGCGTTGGCGAGCGGCGACGGGTAGAAGTTCTGCACCTGATCGAGCTTGAAGCGGTTTGCTTTAATCCAGAGCGCCATGTTCACCATGTCTTCATCCGTGGTGCCCGGGTGGGCGGAGATGAAGTAGGGGATCAGGTACTGCTGCTTGCCCGCCTCTTTGGAGTACTTGTCGAACAGCTCCTTGAAGCTGTAGTAGCTGCCCATGCCCGGCTTCATCATCTTGGAGAGCGGGCCCTCCTCGGTGTGTTCCGGCGCGATCTTGAGGTAGCCGCCGACGTGGTACTTGGCCAGCTCCTTGATGTAGCGCGGATCTTCCACCGCGATGTCGTAACGCACCCCAGAGGCGATCAGGATCTTCTTGATGCCCTTGAGGTCGCGCGCCTTGCGATAGAGGTTGATGGTCGGGCTGTGGTCGGTGTCCATGTGCGGGCAGATGGTCGGCCAGACGCAGGAGGCACGGCGACAGGTCTGCTCGGCCTTGGGGCTCTTGCAGCGTAAGCGGTACATGTTGGCGGTGGGGCCGCCCAGATCCGAGATGACGCCGGTAAAGCCCGGCACCTTGTCGCGGATCTCTTCGATTTCTTTGAGGATCGACTCTTCCGAGCGGCTCTGGATGATGCGCCCCTCGTGCTCGGTGATGGAGCAGAAGGAGCAGCCGCCAAAGCAGCCGCGCATGATGTTGACCGAGGTCTTGATCATGTCGTAGGCCGGGATCTTCTCGTTGCCATAGGCCGGGTGCGGCACCCGCTGGTACGGCAGGCCGAACACCCCATCCATCTCGTCGGTTTCGAGCGGGAAGGCGGGCGGGTTGACCCAGATGATGCGATCACCGTGGGCCTGGGAGAGGGCGCGGGCGCAGCCCGGGTTGGTCTCATGGTGCAGGATGCGCGACGCATGGGCGTAGAGCACCTTGTCCTCCTTCACCCGCTCGAACGCCGGCAGCTTGACGTAAGTCTGCTCCCACGGCTTCTGCTTGGGCGGCTGCACCAGGATGGGCTTGGCCTCCTGCGCAGCCGGTGCAGTGCCTTCATCATCGCTGCAAGGCGCCCCTTCCATGTAGGGGTTGGGGATGGGATCGATGCGGCCAATCTGGTCGAGCTTGCTCGAATCCACCCCGCGCCAGCCCGGCAGCGGCTCCTTGCGGATGACGGCGGTGCCGCGAATGTCCTGCATGGTGTCGATGGTCTCGCCGCCTGCGATGCGGTGAGCCACCTCCACCAAGGGGCGCTCGGCGTTGCCGTAGATGAGGATGTCGGCCTTGGCGTCGATGAGAATGGAGCGACGGATGGTCTCGGACCAGTAGTCGTAGTGGGCGATACGGCGAAGCGATGCCTCGATGCCACCGATGACCACCGGGACCTCTTTATAGGCCTCCTTGCAACGCTGGGTATAGACCAGGGTGGCACGATCCGGCCGCTTGCCGCCCACATCCCCCGGGGTGTAGGCGTCGTCGTGGCGCAGCTTCTTGTCGGCGGTGTAGCGGTTGATCATGGAGTCCATGTTGCCCGCCGTCACCCCGTAGAAGAGGTTGGGCTTGCCCAGGCGCATGAAGTCATCCTTCGATGACCAGTCTGGCTGGGCGATGATGCCGACCCGAAAACCCTGGGATTCGAGCATGCGGCCAATCACCGCCATGCCGAAGCTCGGATGATCCACGTAGGCGTCGCCTGTCACCAGCACGATGTCGCAGCTGTCCCAGCCAAGCTTGTCCATCTCCGCGCGGGACATGGGCAGGAAGGGCGCCGTGCCGTAGCACTCGGCCCAGTAACGGGGATAGGAGAAGAGGTTGGTAACCGGCTGCATTTTGACCACCTGGAACAATTCGGGTCGCGCATTATACCGGCAGAGCAAGGCGGGGGCGACGGCTTTTTGCCCCTACAGAACGCGAGGGGAAGGGGCGCCTTCGAGAGGGCGCGACAGGTCGGCGTGACAGACTCCGATCTCATCAACAAGCAGGGCGCCCATTGGCGCCCTGCTTGCTGTCATCCGGGTCGGCACGCTAGGCCGCCGGTTTGTCACGCCCCTCGGGGGCCACCGCCCCCGGCACCGTGGAGGGACTGGCCGGGATTGCCGTGGCCAGTATTTCGTCCACCAGTCGGTCCCGCGCTCCCGTCATCCCCGCGCGTCTGGCGATCAGGTGATAGATGGCGGGCACCACCAGCAGGGTCACCAGGGTCGCCAAGGACAAGCCGAAGAAAACCACGGTCCCCACGGCCATCCGGCTCTCGTACCCCGCCCCCATGGAGAGCATCAGGGGCACGGCGCCGATGATGGCGGTGAGCGAGGTCATCAAGATGGGGCGCAAGCGGCGCACCGACCCCTTGATGATCGCCTCCTCGAACCCTTCACCCCGCTGGCGCAGCTGGTTGATGAACTCGACGATGAGGATGCCGTTCTTGGTCACCATGCCGATGAGCATGATCATGCCTATCTGGCTGTAGATGCTGAGCTCCTGCCCCGTGAGCCAGAGGCCGAGCAGGCCGCCGAAGATGCCGAGCGGCACCGTCATCATCACCACCGCCGGGGTCAGCAGGCTCTCGAACTGAGCCACCAGCACCAGATAGACCACCAGCAGGGCCAGGCCGAACACCAGTGCCATCTCCCCCTGGTTGTCGCGATAGTCCTTGGACTCGCCGGCGTAATCCACCGACATGCCGGTGGGCAGGTGATCTGCGGCCCAGCCATCCAGGAAGTCGAGCGCCTCCCCCAGGGTGTGGCCGGGGGCCACGTCCGCGGTGAGGGTGACCGCCTTCTGGCGCTGGTAGTGGTTGAGGCGCTGGGGGCTGGCCACCTGAGTGACGGTCGCCAGGGTGGAGAGGCTCACCATCTCGCCGCTCGCGGCCTTCAAATAGATGCGGCTGATGTCGGAGATGCCGTTGAACTGGGTCTGGTTGGCGCGCAGGTAGACATCATACTCTTCGCCCCTGTCCACATAGGTGGTCTGGCTGACGCCGCCGAGCAGGGCCTGCAGGGAGCTTGCGATGGTGGAGACCGGAATGCCGAGCTGAGTGGCTCGCTCCCGCTCTATGGTCACCTGCAGCTCCGGGGTCTTCTCGGCATAGTCGAGATCCGGGCTCTGCATCAGCCCGCTCCGGGCCGCCGCCTCCTTGAGCGCCAGCCCCTGCTGGTTGAGCTCGCCGTAATCGGAGCCTTGCAGCACGAACTGCACCGCCGCGGTGGAGCCGCCTCTGAACCCCGGCTGGAAGGTGCGGATCATCACGTCGGGGATGCCGGCGAGGCGACCGCTCAGGGAGCGGCCAAACTCGGTGGCCGTTTCGTCCCGCACCGCCCAGTCACTGAGCTGGATGATGGCCATGCCGGTCTGATCGCCACCGCGCCCGAAGGCCGGGGTGCTGAAGCTCATGGCCTGCACCACCCCCTTGCCGAGCAGCGGCAGGATGGCGGCCTCCACCTGCTGCATGTTGCGCTTCATCCGCTCGATGCTGGTGCCCTCCGCCCCTTTCACGAACACATAGAGCACGCCCCTGTCCTCGGTCGGGGTGAGGCTCGCGGGCAGCTTGCCAAAGAGGGCGCCAATGCCGCCAAGGCAGAGCAGCAACACCAGGGGCATCCAGACGGCGCGGCGCAGCACGGCTCCCAACACACGGCGATAACGCTCCTCCACCCAGCCAAGTCCCTTGTCCAGGGTGGCGGTCAGGGCGTTGGGTTTGTCCACGGCACGCATCAGCCAGGAGCCCATGGCCGGGGTCAGGGTGAGCGCCACCAGGGAGGAGAAGAGCACGGCCAAGGAGAGCAGGATGGCGAACTCGGTGAAGAGGCGCCCCACCATGCCGTCCATGAAGGCGATGGGCACGAACACCATCACCAGCACGGCGGTGGTGGCGATGACGGCAAAGCCCACCTCCCGGGTGCCGTGCCAGGCCGCCATCAAGGGGGACTCGCCCCGTTGCAGGTGGTGGTGGATGTTCTCTACCACCACGATGGCGTCATCCACCACCAGGCCAATGGCGAGGATGAGGGCCAGCAAGGTAATGAGGTTGATGGAAAAGCCCAGATACCAGGCACCGATGAAGGCCGAAATCAGGGAGACGGGTACCGTGATGGCGGGGATGAGCGTGGTGCGCCCCTGCCCGAGGAAGAGATAGAGCACGGCGACCACCAGCAGGGCGCAGATGGCGAGTGTCTCGTATACCTCGTCGATGGCCTGCTTGATGAAGATGGTGGAGTCGTAGTCGACCTCAAGGGTTGCCCCCTCCGGCAGGAAGCGCTGCATCTCCACGAGCTTTTTCTCGATGCCCTGGGCCACCGCCAGAGGATTGGCGGTGGACTGGGCGACGATGCCAATCCCCAGGCTCTCGCGGCCGTTGCGCTGATAGGCGCTGTCTTCGTTCTTTGCCCCCACCTCCACATCCGCAATGTCCGCCAGATAGATGCTCTGACCATTGGTGGCGGTTTTCACCGGCAGGGTGCGAAAATCTTCCGCACTGTGATAGAGCCGTGCGATCTGCACCGCCATGGTCATGGTGTTGTTGCGGATCTCGCCGCCCGGCAGCTCGATGTTCTCCCGCTTGAGGGCATCCTGCACGTCGGCCACCGTGATGCCGCGGGCCGCCATGTCGGCGGGGCGCAGCCGCACGTACATCACCTGGGTCAGGTCGCCGGAGAGGGAGACCTCGCTCACCCCGTCCACCAGGCTCAAAGGGTCCACCAGCATGCGATTGGCGTAATCCGTCATGGCGGTACGATCCATCTGGGTGCTGCTGAAGTTGAGCCAGATGGCCACATCCCCGTTGCCGTTGTCCTTGGTCACCATGGGCTCGTCCGCCCCGTCTGGCAGCTTGGGTCTGGCCCGGGAGATGGCGTCACGCACGTCGGAGGTGCCCTCCAGCATGTTCCAGCCGAGCTTGAACTCCACCGTGATGGAGGAGCGCCCCTTGCGGGTCACCGAGTTGATGTTCTTGATGCCGCTGATGCCGGAGAGCTGATCCTCGATGGGCTTGGTGACCTGGCTCTCCATCACCTCGGGGGCCGCCCCCTCATAGGTGGTGGTGATGGAGACGGACGGGGTCTGCACATCCGGCATCTCCCGCACGGTGAGTTTGCTGAAGGCCACCAGGCCGAACACGGTGAGCAGGGCGCTGATGACCACCGCCACCAGGGGACGGCGTACTGAGATATCGGAGAGCCACATCAGCCTTTCACCTCGCCCAGATCACGTACCTGGGCGCCGTCGCGCAGATTGACCAGCCCCTCCACCGCGATGCGATCGCCGACGTTCAACCCCTTGAGCACCCAGACGGCCTCGCCATGGGTGTCGCCAAGCTCCACCGGCACCCGCTTCACCCGTCCGTCCGCCTCCAGGCGATAGACGAAGCGCTGCTCGCCGGCGTACTCCACCGACTGGGCGGGGATCAGGGTCATCTTCTGGGGCGGCAGAGAGAGATCCACGTTCATCAGCATGCCGGGCCGCAGCTGGCCACCGGTGTTGGGCAGGATGACACGGGCCTTGATGTTCTGGGTGTCGCTGGAGATCCGGCTGTCGAGGGTCTCCAGCACGCCGGAAAAGGATTGATCCGGCCAGGCCGAGCTGGTTGCCGTCACCGCCATGCCGGGGCGCAGCAGGGAGAGGTAGCGCTCGGGCACTGCCAGATCGAGCCGCAGTTTTGCCAGCTCGTCCAGATGCAAGAGCACGTCGCCGCTGTTGACCAGGGCTCCTTCGCTGAGATCGATGAGGCTGACGGTGCCGTCGAAGGGGGCGGCCAGGGTGCGCAGGGAGAGCTCGTAACGGGCCGCATCGACCCGGGCCTGGGCCTGGGCAACAGTCGCCTCCTGCCCCTCCAGCTCCGAGGTGGTGACGGCGCCTCGCGCCACCAGCTTGCGCATGTCCCGCAGCTTGCGGGCCTCGTCGCGCACGCTGGCGCTCTGCTCGGCCAGCTCCGCCTGCTGCTTGCCCGCATCCAGGGCGATCAGGGTCTGCCCCTGTTTGACCTGCTGGCCGGAACTCACCGCGATGGTGGCAATGCGGCCGGTCACCTCGGGGCTGATGGCCACGGAGCGATTGGCCGCAAGCTTGCTCACCAGCTTGATGGAGGGCTCGGCCAGACTCTGCCTGACGGTTTCGGCCCTGATATTGATCTCTCTTGGTGCAGGCTTGCTGGCGGGTTCAGCCTGCCGCAGATGCCAGGCGCCCGCCGCCAGCAATAGAAGAAGAGGGAAAAGCCACAGCCACACGCGCGTTTTCATCACAAGATCCATGCAGTCAAAGAGAGAGGAAGAAGAGATAGCTTCATCAAGGATGGCACCATGTTACCCCCTGACTATGCCGTGACTATGTATAAATGTGACAAAACGTAACAGTCCGGTGAGAAGATCATCAAAAACGCATCTTGTCGGCACGCGCGTCAGGGTTCTGCTTTACACTGATGCCGACTCTCGCCATCTTCCGGTACGCCCATGTCCATTCCCTCCCCCGCCTTTGCCAGATACCGATTGCAGTGGCTGCTGCTGGGCCTCGGCCTGCTGCTGTTGCTGCTCGCCCTGCAACATGCGTTTCGCCAGGTTACCGAGATCAACAAGCGTGACACCATCAACGCCGCGACCCAGCTCAGCAGCCAGCACCAGCGGATGGAGACCTTCCTTGAGGCCATGCGCGGCCAGGCGGAGGAGCGCCTGCGCAGCAATCCCCAGTCCGTGCTCTCTCGCCAGCTCTATCAGGCGCTGCAATCCGACGGGGAGCACGGCATCAATCTGGATCGCATCCCCGTCGATCTGCCCCCCGCCCTCATCGGCAACCTGACCGGGCAGGGCCCGCTGCCCCATGACGGCAGCGAGCGGCAAGCCAGAATACATCTCGCCCTCAGCCTCTCCCCCCTGCTCGCCACGGCCAGCAAGCTGCTAGACAGGGACGTGGCCTGGATCTACTTCACCGGTACGGACAATTTCATCTACCTCTATCCCTGGGTGCCATCCAGCCAGTTTCGCTTCGATCCCGTGATTTACAGCAAGGCCTACTGGCAGGAGGCGATGGCCAGGTATCCCCACCTGGAGCACGCCATGCTCTCGCGCCCCTACCAGGATTTTGCCGGACGGGGGCAGATGATCACCCTCTCCCAGCCCATTACCCAGGGCGGCCAGATCATTGGCCTGCTCAGCATCGACATCCAGACCGTCACGCTGGCGCAGACCCTGCACCGCCTCGCCCCCCGGATTGGCACCCTGTTCCTGCTCAACGCCCATCAGCAGATCCTCGCCAGCAGCCAGTCCGGTACCGCGCCGCCCCCCGTCAGGACGGCGCAGTCAGCGGAATATGAGTGGCAACAGGGCGCCTTGCAGCTCGTCTATCCCATCCCGGAGACACCGCTCTCCCTCATCCATCGCATCCCGCTGCTGCCTCTGCTGCAGACGCTGTTGTGGCAATCGGCGACGGCGCTCATCACCATTCTCTGTCTGGTGGTGGCGACCGTCTCCAGCCTGCGTGCCCAGCGCCTCAACCGGCGCCTCAACTACCTGTCACGCCACGATGCCCTGACCGGCGCCTTCAACCGCCACTACTTCGATGCCTTCGAACACCGCCAGGCCCTGGCAGGCCGCCAACGTATCGGCGCCATCATGTTTGACTGCGATCACTTCAAACAGGTCAACGACCGTTTCGGCCACGGGGTGGGCGATCAGGTCCTCATCCGTCTGGTGCAGCTCTGCCAATCCCTGCTGACACGGGAGTGCCACCTGATCCGCTGGGGCGGCGAGGAGTTCCTGCTGCTCGTCGCCGATGAAGCGATCCCTCTGGCCCCTTTGGCCGAGCGGCTTCGCCTGTGCATAGCAGAGCATCCCTGGAGCGCCATCGCGGCCGAGCTGAAGGTGACCGTCAGCCTGGGCCACTGTCGTCAATCACCGGCTATCTCCTTGCAGGAGGTGATCCGCCGCGCCGATATCGCCCTCTATCAGGCCAAGGCCAACGGCCGCAATCGCAGCGAAGCGTGGCGGGATGACGGACAGGAGAAGCCGGAGTAAGCTGGACTCCCACTTCATGTCAGGAGACGCAACTGTGTCACGAAAACCCCGTCTGGGATTGGCCCTGGGTAGCGGTGCGGCCCGAGGATGGGCCCACATCGGCATCATCCGTGCCCTGGAGCGACTGGGCGTCAAGCCGGATCTGGTGGCTGGCTGCTCCATCGGCAGCTTTGTCGGCGCCGCCTATGCCGCTGGTGAACTGGACAAGCTGGAGAGCTGGGTGCGCGGCTTCAGCCGCCTGCAGGTGATGGGACTGCTCGATCCTGCCCTCTCCGGCGGCCTGTTTCGCGGTGACAAGGTATTTGGCATCGCCGCCGGCCATCTGGGGGATCCCGCCATCGAAAGCCTGCCGCTGCCCTTTGCCTGCGTCGCCACCGAACTCGATACCGGTCGCGAGATCTGGTTGCAGGAAGGGCCGCTTCGCCAGTGTGTGCGCGCCTCCTGCGGCATGCCCGGCCTCCTCACCCCGACCCGGGTGGAGGATCGCTGGCTGGTGGACGGGGCCGTGGTCAACCCGGTCCCCATCTCCCTGGCCCGCGCCATGGGAGCCGAGGTGGTGATCGCCGTCAACCTCAACACCGACATGCACCAGCCCTGGACCGACGAACCGGACGAGCCCGTGCAGGGGGGGCTGCTCAGCCAGTGGTTGAACCGGGGCGAGCGCGAACCCAGTACCCCCGGCATGTGGGGGGTGATGACGGGCTCCATCAACATCATGCAGGAGCGCATCACCCGTGCCCGGATGGCCGGGGATCCCCCCGAGATCCAGCTCTGCCCGCGCCTTGGCAACCTCTCCATCATGGATTTCCACCGCGCGAGCGACGCCATCAACGAGGGGGAAGCCTGTGTCGAGCGCAACCTGGAGCAGCTCAAGGAGGAGCTGTCACGACTCTGCCTGATATGAAGGCATATCGGGGTAAAAGACAAAAAGAGCGCCAATAGGCGCTTTTTTGTTTCGGGCGACGCGCCTCAGAACAGCCCCAGCCCCTTGAGCATCACTACCAGGATCAGCAGCGGCGACACATAGCGGATGATGAAAAACAGGGGCCTGAGGATGGGCAGCGCCAGCTTGCCTCCATTGGTCAGCGCCGTCGTCATCCGCTCGAATCCCCATACCCAGCCCACAAAGAGGCAGAGGAAGATGCCGCCAAGGGGCATCAGCACGTTGGAAGAGACGAAGTCGAACAGATCGAAGAAGGTTTTCCCGCCAACCTGCACATCCGCCAGCGTGCTGCTCGAGAGCGCACAGGTCGAGCCGACCGCCCCCAGCACCAGCAGGTTGATCAGGGTCGCCCTTGTGCGGCTCATGTGAAAGCGCTCGGAGAGCACCGAGACCGGCACCTCCAGGATGGAGAGCATGGCCCCGGTGGCTGCGATGGCGGAGAGCACGAAGAAGAGCACCATGAAGAGGTGTCCAAACGGGATGCTGGCAAAGACCGCGGGTATGGTGATGAACAGCAGGGAGGGGCCTGCGCTCGGCTCGAAGCCAAAGGCAAAGACCGCCGGGAAGATGGCGATCCCCGCCAGCATGGAGACGAAGAGATCCGCGCACATCACCCGTACCGTGGTGAGAGGGATGTGCTGATCGTCCCGAAAGTAGCTGCCATAGGTCATCATGCAGCCCATCCCGATGGAGAGCTTGAAGAACGCCAGCCCCATGGCCGTCAGCACGACGCCTGCGGTCACCTTGGAGAAATCCGGCGAGAACAGGAAATGCAGTCCTTCGCTCGCTCCGGGCAGAGTCAGGCTGCGCACGCCTATCACCAGCAGCAGGATGAAGAGCAGTGGCATCAACCGCTTGGTGACCGCTTCGATCCCCCTGGAGACCCCCATCAGCAAGATCCCCCCCATCAGGGCCAGCACCAGCCACTGCCAGAGCAGACTCTGCAAGGGATCCGTTATAAGCGAATTGAAGGCAGCACCCGTGACGGCGGGATCGGTGGAGAGGATCTCGCCGCTGGCAGCCTTGAAGATGTAGGCAAACACCCAGGCCGCCACCTCGGAGTAGAACGACATGATGAGGAAGGCCGCGCTCACCCCCATGGCGGCGATCAGCCACCAGGGTTGCCCCTTTGGAGCCAGCTTGATGAGCCCGCTGACCGCATCCGTCCTGGCCTCGCGCCCCAGCATGATCTCGGAGATCATCACCGGCAATCCCACCAGCAGGGTGGCGATGACATAGACCAGCAGAAAACCGGCGCCACCGTTCTCACCGGTCAGATAGGGAAACTTCCAGATATTGCCGAGCCCGACGGCAGACCCCAGGGTCGCGGCCAGCACGCCAAAGGTGCTGGTAAACCCATCTCTGGCTTTGGTAATGGATTGGCTCATCGTTGTCTCGCTGTGTGGATCACCGCCTGAATTAAAAGGGTCGGAGTGTTCCGTGGATTAATCCAGCCCGACAAGATGATTTAGTGAAAATCGCCGTTGACCGCACACAACGCATTATTTAATTAAATAATCATCCATTTTGACAAATAAAAAATGCCGCCTCGAGGGCGGCATTTTTATCAAGGTTGAACTGAATCAAGTCTTGGCAATATCGTCCGGACCGATCTGGCCGATTTCGGCGACTTTCTTGTCAGCCAGCAGCCAGAGGGTGAACTTGTGCAGATCGGGGTGGTGGGCCAGGGCAACCAGGAAGGCGCCTCCGACTTCACGGTAACCCAGTTCATAGTTCTTCAGGGTGGTTGGGGGGACGCCCAGCAGATCGGCAAACTTGGGACGGCTCAGGCCTACCGCTTCGCGGATCTGACGGATCTTCTTGCCAACAGTTACGATATTTGAATTCATGTGTTCCATACTCCGTTCGGCGGATTGACTCCACCTTTATTTTTCGCGACGACTCGTAGTCAAGTGTATCAGTTTTGAACGGACTCGTTATGGTCGAGCCTCTATCTATAATCAGCGTCTTTCGACGACAACCCTTCACAAACCTCGGGGATGGTAATCGCTGCGTCGCCTCAGGTAAACAGTCTCGAAAAGAAACCTTTCTTGTTGCCCGGCCATCCCTCGTATAATTCGCCGGTTATTTTCAAGAGAGTCATCAACATGGCATTTCCCGGCATCATTTCCCGTCTTCATTCCGACCCGGACTCCCTCCCCCGTCAGCTCGCCCAGGGTCTGCAGACCCGGGCCGAAGCGTTCTGGTTGCCCATGGCCATGCAGGGGGACGCCACCACCGTGCTGGCGGCCCTCCCGGACAGCTGCAGCCTCTATCTTGAAGGCCAGGCGACGCTTCCCCTGCGCAGCCACGACGGCGTCGTGGCAGAAAACGGCACCCTGGCACTGGGCAATGGTCATACGATGACGCTGGCCAGGGAGAAAGGCGATGGCGGCATCGTGCCGGAAGAAAGCCTCGCCGAGATGGCCCAATGGCTGGAAGCGGGTCATCGGCACTTCATCTGCTCCACCGCCGTCCAGCCCGTGGCGCGGGCCATCCTCAACATCTGGCCTCTCGATCCCTACCTCGCCCGTCACTTCTTGCTCAGTTTCACACCCTTGCTGTGCGAAGCAACTGAGGCGGACTATCTTGCTGTCCTCTCGGTCAGGGCGGGTGACGCCACCCCGCGGCACGCTTGGGCTGAGGCTTATATGAAGCTTGAGAAGAAACTGCATCGCGCCTACTTGGATCACTAATAAATCCCAAGAAACAGCCAGTTATCCCTACGACACAATTTGCCCCATCCCTTATCTGTGAGCTTGATCATGTTTTGAAATGGGCATAAAGTGCGCCACGTCATCGGAATGACGTCGGCTGTTCGTGGCGGAGTATGCATTGTCGACAGTGCAACCCGCGCACTTGTGCACCCAGATATGTGCCTCCTGGATGGATCTAGGATCCCTGTTCGCACCAACGTCGTTGGTCGACAGAGCCAGCAGCTTACATAAATTACAAAGTGCGAAGCACGTGAACAACGTGCCATCTCAACGAGGATTATTTTATGATGAAAATGGCTCCTTCCCTGATCGCCATCGCTATGGCCACCATGGGTGCAACTGCAGCTCACGCCGCTGACGACATCTACTTCGGCGCCGGTGTTGGTGCAACTCACTTCAACGGTCTGAACAAGATCGAAGGCGTGAACGTTGGCGAAGAAGATGCGGCTGCTGCCAATGCCTTCGTTGGTTACAACTTCAACGAATACTTCGGTTCCGAGCTGGGCTACCAGTACACCGGCCGTGGCAACACCGACGGCAACCGTTACGAGAGCCAGGGTGCCACCCTGTCCGGTATCGCTCGTCTGCCGCTGGGCAACGATTTCTCCCTGTTCGGTGAAGCTGGCGCCTACTGGGGCCACACCGACGGTCTGGGCACCAGCGATACCAAAGTATCCCCGCTGGCCGGTGCCGGTGTGACCTACAAGGTCAACGACGCGCTGGATCTGCAAGCTCGCTACCGCTACATGTGGGACGTGGCTGACCTGCACGCCGACAACGTACGCTACAAGTCCAACCAGAGCGTTGCGACCCTGGAAGCCGTTTACCACCCGTTCCGTACTTCCTACGTAGCGCCTGCTCCGGCCCCGGTTGTTGAAGAAGCACCGGCCCCGGCTCCGCAAATCGTTGAGAAGAACTTCGCCCTGAACTCCGACGTGCTGTTCGCCTTTGGCAAAGACAGCCTGAAGGCCGAAGGTGTGCAAGCCCTGAACGCTCTGTACCAGCAAATCGTTGAGTTCCAGCCGAAAGACGGCAACGCCGTTGTTGTTGGTTACACCGACCGTATCGGTTCCGACGCTTACAACCAGAAGCTGTCTGAAGCTCGTGCCCGCACCGTTGCCAACTTCCTGGTCAGCAAGGGTATGGCTGCCAGCAAGGTTGCCATCGAAGGTCGCGGCGAAGCCAACCCGGTCACCGGCACCAAGTGTGACGGCGTCAAGGCCAAGGCTCAGCTGATCTCCTGCCTGGCTCCGGACCGTCGCGTAGAAGTTCGCGTATCCGGCGTACAAGAAGTTCAAAAGTAATCTGACTTCGCTCAGGTAACGTAAAAAAGGGGATGCCACGGCATCCCCTTTTGCTGTCTCTCTCCTCCCCACAGCGACACTCTCTGTCTCACCTTTTCTCCCCTTTTCTCCCCTTTGCTCCCCTATTGCGGCCCCGCGACACCGGTGTCGGCGCTGCATATCTGTGCAGAAACTTGATCACGCTGATTCAAAAGAATACAGTAGCAACGCTTGTAAGACATTGGATGAACTATTAAAAGTGCTCAGTGCCCGGTTAGTTGTCCATGGAGAAACAGCTTCATGAGAATCCAGGTTTCCATCCATTTTTTATTCAAGCCGTCCGTGATCCGCTCACGGTGTCGCACATGAAGTGTCATCTGCGACCGGTATAACAAAGAGTGCGCAGTACGCCCATAGCACGGCAACTCAACGAGGATAAAACGATGAAAATGAAAATGGCACCAACCCTGATTGCTCTGGCCATTGCAGCCATGGGAACCACCACCGCTCAGGCGGCCGACGACTGGTACACGGGTATGGGTGCAGGTTGGGCCTATGGCCACGACCTGGATACCTTCGGCCAGGATGCTGACAAGGACGCCACCGCGCTCTCCCTGTTCGGCGGTTACAACTTCACCGAGAACTTTGCCGCCGAGCTCGGCTATCTCTATGCCGGCAAGGCCGGCGTCGATGGCGTCGACTTCAAGACCCAGGGTGCCACCCTGTCCGGTATCGCACGCCTGCCCATGAATGACATCTTCTCCGTCTTCGCCGAAGGGGGAGCCTACTTCAACCACGTCAACGGCAATGGCCAGAGCGACAACGGCACCTCGCCGCTGGCGGGTCTGGGTCTGACTGCCAAGCTCTCCGACCTTATCGACCTGCAGGCCCGCTACCGCTACATGTGGGATCTGGGTGACGATCAGAAAACCTGGAAAACCGACATGAGCGTCGCCACCCTGGAACTGGTGATGCACCCGAACCGCACCACCTATGTGGCACCGGCCCCGGCACCGGCTCCCGAGCCGGTTCCCGAGCCCGTAATGGTCGACAAGAACTTCTCCCTGAGCTCGGACGTGCTGTTTGCCTTCGGCAAATCCACCCTGAAGCCGGAAGGGGCTGCTGCGCTCAACACCCTGTATCAGCAGATCGTCGACGTCCAGCCGAAAGATGGCAGCGCCGTGGTGGTGGGTTACACCGACCGCATCGGCTCCGATGCCTACAACCTGAAGCTGTCTGAAGCCCGTGCCCGCACCGTGGCCGACTTCCTGGTTGGCAAGGGTCTGCCGGCTGGCAAGGTATCCATCGAAGGTCGTGGTGAAGCCAACCCGGTCACCGGTACCCAGTGTGACGGCATCAAGGCCAAGGCTCAGCTGATCGCATGCCTGGCACCGGATCGCCGCGTCGAAGTGCGCGTCACCGGCGTACAGGAAGTGCAGCAATAAGAGGTTGACCACCTGTTGCAAAAAGGGGCCATTCAGGCCCCTTTTTTAATGCCCGGACGGCACCGACAGCGCGGGCAGCCCACCTGCCTGCCCCACCGATTCTCCATACAGATGCGTCACTTAAATGGTTAAAGCGCTCACATCGCCTATACATAATGTTGGCTATACATAGCAAAGGGCTGGGAGCCCTATAACACCCAACATCGACGAGGATACGCGATGAACATAAGACTGAAACCTGTGTGGATTGCATTGGCATTGGCGACGAGTGCCGCCCAGGCGGCACCTGTTCACGACTGGTATGTGGGGGCTGGGGGTGGCTGGGCCTTTGCCCATGACATCGATGATTTCAGCCAGGACGTCGGCAAGGACGCAACCGCCATCAACGCCTTTGTCGGCTACAACTACAACGAGAATCTGGGGGCAGAGCTCGGCTACCTCTCCACCGGTGACTGGGATATTGCCGGCCAGGACTTCAACAGCAAAGGGGCCACCCTGTCGGTCATTGGCCGTTTGCCGCTGGGGGACATCTTCTCTGTCTTTGCCGAAGGGGGCGGTTATCTCTATCACGTCGACTCCGTCAACGGGGGAGATGACAATCTGGCTCCCCTGGCGGGTCTGGGACTGACCGCCAGACTGAGCGACTGGGTAGACATCCAGACCCGCTACCGCTACATGGTGCGAGTCGGGGACGATCCTGACAACGACAAGGTGGGCAGCGGTACCAAACGCTGGGTCAGCGACATCAGTACCGCCACCATCGAGCTGGTGCTTCACCCCAATCGCACCGTCGCCGCAGTGCCGGTGGCCGCGCCTCTGGTCGTGGCACCGCCGCCCCCGGCTCCCGAGCCGGTGGATCAGACCTTCAACCTGAGTTCGGATGTGCTGTTTGCCTTTGGCAAGGCGGAGCTCAAACCGGAGGGGATGCAGGCACTCGACGCCCTCTACCAGCAGATCGTCGACGTCAAACCCAAGGATGGCAACGCCATGGTGATGGGCTACACCGACCGCATCGGCTCGGATGCCAACAACCAGGCACTGTCGGAGGCCCGTGCAAGCACGGTCGCCAACTTCCTGATTGGCAAGGGGCTGCCCGCAGACAAGGTGAGCATTCAGGGCAACGGCGAGAGCAACCCGGTCACCGGCACCCAGTGTGATGCCATCAAGGCCAGGGCTGCCCTCATCGACTGCCTGGCCCCGGATCGCCGGGTCGAAATCCGGGTCACCGGTGTCAGCAATCCCGCCGAGCCCGCCCCCGCCGAGCAACCGGCACAATAACCTCCTCTTCCTTCACAGCCGTGCACAAAAAAGGGATGCCGAGGCATCCCTTCTGCATGTCTGTCCCCTTGGGATCAGAAGGAAGTACGACGATAGCGGCGGTACTCGGGGCGCCAGAAGTTCGCCTCGATGGCCTGATCGATCACATCATCGGGGGTCTGCACCGCCTTGCCCTGCAACATGGCGGTCTTGGCCACCATCTTGGCGATGTAGCGGGAGACCTGATGGATGTCCGCCAGATCCGGCAGCAAGGAGCCCTCTTCCCCCTTCACCAGGGGTGAACAATCCGCCAGGGCACGGCTGGCCGACATCAGCATGGCATCGGTCACCCGGTTGGCACCGGAGGCGATCACCCCAAGGCCGATACCCGGGAAGATGAAGGAGTTGTTGCACTGGGCGATGACGTAGCGCTTGCCCTTGTACTCCACCGGTGCGAACGGGCTGCCGGTGGCGACCAGCACCTGGCCGTCGGTCCAGCGAATGAGATCCGCCGGGGTGGCTTCCACCCGGGAAGTGGGGTTGGAGAGCGGGAAGATGATGGGACGGGCACAGTGCTTGTGCATGGTCTTGACCACCTCTTCGGTGAAGAGGCCCGGCTGGCCGGAGACCCCGATCAGGATGTCCGGGCGACCGTGCTCCATCACCTCCAGCAGGGAGATGTTGTCCCCCACCGGCCACTCCTTGATCCGTTCGACCGGCTGGGAGAGCTTGCGCTGGAAGTCGAGCTGGTTGGGGATCTTGTCGGTGATGAGACCGAATCGATCCACCATGAAGACCCGGCCCCGCGCCTCGGCGTCGGTCAGCCCTTCGGCCTTCATCTGCGCCACGATCTGCTCGGCGATGCCGCACCCGGCACTGCCCGCCCCGAGGAAGGCGACCCGCTTCTCGGAGAGCTTGGCACCGGAGGCCTTGCAGGCGGCGATGAGGCTGCCCAGGGTCACCGCGGCGGTCCCCTGAATGTCATCGTTGAAGCAGCACAGCTCATCCTTGTAGCGGTTGAGCAGCGGGGTGGCATTGCCCTGGGCGAAATCCTCGAACTGCAGCAGGATATCCGGCCAGCGGCGCTTGACCGCCTGGATGAAGGCATCGACGAACTCGTCGTACTCTTCGCCGGAGATGCGCGGATGGCGCCACCCCATGTAGAAGGGGTCGTTCAGCAACTGCTGGTTGTTGGTGCCCACGTCCAGCACCACCGGCAGGCAGTAGGCCGGGGAGATGCCGCCACAGGCGGTGTAGAGGGAGAGCTTGCCGATGGGAATGCCCATGCCGCCGATGCCCTGATCCCCGAGGCCCAGGATGCGTTCGCCATCGGTGACCACGATCACCTTGACGTTCTGCTTGGTGGCGTTTTGCAGCATGTCATCGATCCTGTCCTTGTCCGGATAGGAGATGAAGAGGCCGCGGGCACGACGATAGATGTTGGAGAACTCCTCGCACGCCTTGCCGACCGTCGGGGTGTAGATGACCGGCAGCATTTCGGTGAGGTGATTGTTCAGCAGGCGGTAGAAGAGCGTTTCGTTGGTATCCTGGATGTTGCGCAAATAGATGTGCTTGTCCATGTCGTTGCCAAACGCCATGAACTGGCGATAGGCACGCTCTGCCTGCTCTTCGATGGTTTCGATGTTCTGGGGCAGCAGACCTTCCAGGTTGAAGCTGCTGCGTTCTTCGCTGGTGAAGGCGCTGCCCTTGTTGAGCAACGGCGTCTCCAGCAGGGCTGGACCTGCGTAGGGAATGTAGAGGGGACGTTTCTGATTATTATCTTCAAACATGGATCTGTACCTTGACTGTGTGGCCCGTCGATCCTATGGGCTTGAGCCAACAATTTCAAAGGGTTTGCACCTCCCTTGCGAAAGGTTTGCGACCCAGTCGACGAAAGGCCCCCGGAGTCTGACCCGTCAGACGTCGAAAACGGTTGGCAAAGTTGGCGCCGTCGCTGTATCCGACCCGGGCCGCCAGCTCGGCCAGCGGCCAGTTGGTGTAGAGCAGCAACTGGCGCGCCTTGTTCATGCGAAGTCCGGTGAGCCAGGCCATGGGGCCCATGCCGAACACCTGCTGGCAGAGCCGGTGCAGATGGGGCACCGAGCAGGCCATCTGGTCGGCCAGCAGGGCCACGCTCCAGGGCTCGTCCAGACGCGCCTCCACCCGCCGAAACAGCGCCTGTAGCCGCAACTCCGGCGTGCCGCGCACCTCCCCCTGCAGGGTCCGCTCCAAGAGCGCCAGCAGCAGGCTCAGCAGCTGGGGCTGGAGTGGCGAACGTATTCCCTCCCCCTGCATCAGGCTGAGCAGATGGTAGAGCTGCTCCCCCTCCTCCCCCTGCCAGATGCGATGGCCAAGCCGGTGCAGATGCTGCCAGCGCGGCACGTCGTCCAGCAGGATCCAGCTGGTATGCCAGGCTTCCCCCACCAGCCTGAGGCCCCCCGGCACGGCGGCCGGGAGAAAGACCAGGGCTCCCGCCGGGATGGGCTGCTCCCCGCCATCGGTGAGCAGGGCGCCCCCCTCGTCATGGCTCACCATCAGGATGTGAAACTCCGGTCGGTTGCGGCGGATAAGGTAGTGCTCCCGTATCGTCGAGAGGCCGGTCAGGAAGACGCCAGCCTCCCCAAGCAGGGGCAGCCCTTCGCGTCCCAGCATCCGCTCTTCGCAGGCCGGGGCAATTTCCAGACACTCGCTGATAAATGGCATAGCACCTCAACAGGATAGTTTTGCACAAGAAAGCCGAGAGAGGCTCACAGTGAAGCCTCCCGATATCACCCCTATCATACCCACGACAAACCCTGATTTTTACCAACCCGGTTAACATAAATGAATTATTGGCAAGCGATTTTAAAACAAACCACCGATCGCGAGTTCATGACGCGACTGTGGCGACTGGCCCTGCCGGTTTCGCTGCAATCCATGATGTTCTCCCTGCTCGGCCTCATCGACATCATGATGGTGAGCCAGCTCGGCACCACGGCTGTGGCGGCGGTCGGCTTGGGCAACCGGGTCTTCTTCTTCAATCTGCTGGTGATAGCGGGGCTCTCGGGCGGGGTCTCGGTGTTGGCGGCACAATATTTCGGCCGTGGCGAGATGGCCGGGGTACGCCGCTCCCTGGCCCTGGCCCTGGTGGGCGCCCTGGCGGTGAGCCTGCCCTTTGCCCTCGTCTATGTGCTCTCACCGGGCAGCGTGCTCGGGTTTGCCAGCCAGGAGCCCGCGCTGCGCGAGCTGGCCGACGAGTTCCTGATGATCACCGGCGCCACCATCCTCTGCACCGCCGTGGTGGTGCCCCTGGAGTCGGCCCTGCGCTCGGTGGGCAATGCCGCGGCGCCGACCCGCATCGGCATCATCGCCATCATCGCCAACGTCATCCTCAACTATGCCCTCATCTTCGGCCATTTCGGCGCCGAGGCCATGGGAGTAGCCGGTTCCGCCTGGGGCACCACCCTTTCGCGCCTGCTGCAGACCGCGCTGCTGCTTGCCTATGTGTGGCGTGCCGAGCCCCGTCTCATCCCGCGCAAGCAAGACTGGCTCGCCGCCTTCAGGCGCAAGGAGGTGGTGCGCTTCACCCTGATCGCCCTGCCGCTGTTGCTGCACGACGGGCTCTGGGCCTTCGGCATGCTACTCTACGGCTTCCTCTACGCGCACCTCGGCACCGACGCCCTGGCCATCATGACCACCCTCGGCACGCTGGAGAGCATCCTCATCTCCCTCTTCTTCGGGCTGGCGGTGGCCTGCTCCACCCTGCTCGGTCACCGGCTCGGGGCAGAGGAGTATGACGAGGCCTGGCAGCACTCCCAGCTCTTCCTGCTGCTGGCCCCCGTCGGCGCCCTGCTGGTGGGGACCGCCGTCTGGCTGATGCAGGGCAGCCTGCTGCAATGGGTCGGCAACCTGCCGGGCGAGCTGATGACTGAGGCCGGCCAGGTGCTCGCCATCATGTGCCTCGGCATGCTGCTCAAGGTGTTCAACATGGTGGGGATCGTCGGGGTGCTGCGCTCGGGGGGGGACGTCAACTACAGCATCTTCATCGACATCGTCGGCATGTGGTGCATCGGCCTGCCGCTGGCCTGGGTGGCGGTCAGCCTGCTGGGCTGGCCCCTCTCCTGGGTGGTGGCGGTGGTCCTGCTGGAAGAGCTCTCCAAGGTGCTGCTGGTGCAGCGCCGCATTCGCCAGCGGCGCTGGCTGCGCAATCTGGTGCTGGGATAAGGGAAGAGCGCAAAGCGGGAAAATGCGGGGTCATATCAATGACAGAAAATCCCGCTTTGCAGTATGCTGGCCCCCTCTTCAATCAGAGGCGGGGTGCGCCGGCCATGCCGACCCTTGTGCCCCTGCCCAGTAGTCGTTTAAGGAGACGAGCATGCAACCACAAAAAGAGCGGATCACCGAGACTGCCCTGCTGGAGATGGCCAACAAGATCATTCGTGAACACGAGGACTTCATCCACGGCATGCGCGCCGACTCGGTGGAGCAGAAGGGGGACATTCTGGTGTTCAAGGGGGAGTTCTTCCTGGCTGAGGACGGCACCCCGACCGGCAAGACCATGGCGGTGTTCAACATGTTCAAGCTGCTGGCCCAGCAGCTCTCCGGCAAATACACCCTGGCCTGACGCCAGCCCCGTCATCACCGGATGCCGCCCTCAGGCGGCATCCGTTTTTGTGCGCCCTGTATCGCCCGCGGCTTTCCCTGCCTCGGCCACCACGCAGTTGCGACCCGCCATCTTGGCCATGTAGAGGCACTCGTCCGCCCGGTTGAGCAGCTCCTCCACCCCCTCGCCACGCTGGGCCAGGGTCAGACCGATGCTCACCGTCACCTCCAGCAGCTCGTCGGAGGTGGGGCTTTTCACCAACCGCGCCTCCACCGCGACCCGCAGCCGCTCCGCCACCCGCTTGGCCTGTGCCAGATCCGTGCAACCGGGCAACAGGATGGCAAACTCCTCCCCGCCGTAACGCCCGAGCACCATGCCGGGCTCCAGCTGCTCCGACAGGGTGGCCGCCACCTCCTTGAGCACCGCATCCCCCGCCAGATGGCCGAAGGTGTCGTTGATGCGCTTGAAGCGGTCCAGATCCAGCAGCAGCACCGCGAAGGGAGCCTGTTTGCGGATCATGGCGGCCCTCGCCTTCTCGAGCTGCTTCATCAGCAGGCGGCGGTTCATCATGCCGGTCAGCTCGTCCGTGGTGGATTCCCGATAGAGTTGCAGCAGCATGTTGAGCTGGCCGCACTGCACCCAGGCGCTGGCGATGGCAAAGAGCCCCAGCAGCCAGACCTGGTTGAGGGTCTGCACGCTCCAAAGAGGCTGGCCCACCAGCAACCAGTTGCCCGCCAGCATGGTGGCCAGGATCCCCCCCGCCAGTTGCAGGCTGAGGGAGAGGGGAATGGGGAAGATGGCGAACAGGCTGATGAGCAGATAGGGGAAGGCCATGTAGCCCGCCTGCATCTCCTGATCCGCGCCGAAGCTGTGCAGGCAGATGAGGGAGAAGAGCATCATCACCGCCATCAGGTAGCCCAGCGCCAGCTTCATGCGCTCGCGCTTGAAGTGGATGAGATAGGAGAGGGGGATGAGGGGCGAGAGGGCCAGCAGGCAGAAGATCCTGACCTGGAACAGCGCCTCGAACTGGATGGCTGGCAGGGTCAGCCAGTCCACCAGGGCCCAGCTCGGGAGCCCCGCCATCAGCAGACAGGTGAGCAGCCGCAGCCGCACCGTCATGAAGCCCATCCGGGTCAGGGTAAAATCTTCGGAGTGGGCGCGGGCACTCCAGAACTCCGACAGCTTCAGCATCCAGAGTCTCCATCTTCGAACCGAGGGCTCATTCTACACCGTCCCCATCCTGATGCATCAGCCTCCATCCCCTTTGTGAGGGATCGGTCTCACACAAACCGGCGGATCTTAATCGCCACAGGAAAACGTTTCAACCCATCGAGAAATAAACGAGTTTGCGCTCAATTAGCGCTGGAAAGCGCGATACCAATCACTAAAATAGCGCCCAATTTTCTCCCCTCCCCCCACACATTCGAGGTATTTATGGAACAGGCTGCCGCCCCAAGCGCCATCCGAGAGGCCCATCCCCCCAGGCGAGCCCACAGCGAACTGGTCTACGGCATCGAGGATGTCCCCCCCCTGCCCCAGACCCTGTTCGCCGCCCTGCAGCATATGCTCGCCATGTTTGTCGCCATCATCACCCCGCCCCTCATCATCGCCAACGCCCTCGGCCTCCCTGCCGATGACACCCGCTACATCGTCTCCATGTCCCTGGTCATGTCCGGCATCGCCTCCTTCATCCAGACCCGCCGTTTCGGCCCCCTCGGTTCCGGCCTGCTCTCGGTACAGGGCACCAGCTTCAACTTCCTCGGCCCCATCATCGCCTCCGGCCTCGCCCTCAAGCAGGCGGCCATGCCCACCGACGATCTGCTGGGCACCCTGTTCGGCACCATGCTGGCAGCGGCCCTCACCATCGTCGTCATGAGCCGCTTCCTGCACCTGGTCAAACGGATCATCACCCCGCTGGTGACCGGCATCGTGGTATTGCTCATCGGCCTGACCCTCATCAAGGTAGGGCTCATCAGCATGGGGGGCGGCTACGGCGCCCTGGCGGACGGCAGCTTCGCCAGCCACACCAACCTCTTTCTCTCCCTGCTGGTGCTCGGCCTCATCGTGTTGATGCAGCGCAGTCGCAACCCCTGGCTGCGCCTCTCCGCCATCATGATCGCCATGCTGGCGGGCTATGCGGTGGCACTGCTGCTGGGCAAGGTGGCTGCTCCCACCTTCGACGGCCCCCTGATGATGGTGCCTGTTCCGCTGCACTACGGGCTCGGCTTTGACTGGCAGCTGTTCGTGCCGCTCGCCATCATCTTCGTGGTGACGGCGCTGGAAGCCATCGGCGACATGACCGCCACCTCCGACATCTCCGGCGAGCCGCTGGAAGGGCCGGTCTACATGGCGCGGATCAAGGGGGGCGTGCTGGCCGACGGCGCCAACTCCATGCTGGCGGCGGTCTTCTCCACCTTCCCCATGTCCACCTTCGCCCAGAACAACGGCGTCATCCAGCTGACCGGGGTGGCCAGCCGCCACGTCGGCCTCTTCATCGCCGCCATGCTGGCCCTGCTCGGCCTGTTCCCGGCGGTGGCGAGCCTGGTGCAACAAATACCTGAACCCGTGCTCGGCGGCGCCACCATCGTCATGTTCGGCACCATCGCCGCCGCCGGGGTGCGCATCATCTCCCGGGAGGAGCTCGACCGCCGCGCCCTGATGATCCTGGCGGTGTCGCTCGCCATGGGTCTCGGAGTGGCCCAGGTGCCCGAGGTGCTGCAACACCTGCCGGAGCTGGCCAGGAGCGTGCTCTCCTACGGCGTCGCCACCGGCGGCCTCACCGCCATCCTGCTCAATCTGCTGCTGCCCAGGCGCGCCGCCGCACAGGCCTGACACTCCGCCATCCTTGCACCAAAGCCCCGCCATGCGGGGCTTTACCTTGTTTGCCCCCGCGCGTACTGTGCTTGGCAGCCTCTGCCAAAGGATGCCTTTCATGCCTTATACGCTGCTGCCCCCGCCGCCCGCCCACCAGACACCCGACCAGATCCTGGCCGAGGAGCAGCGCTGGCTGCGGGAGTGCGCCGGTGACGGCGAGCCCAGGGCCCTCCTCTGGCAGGGCCCCCAATGCCTCATCGTCACCCGCAAGGATACCCGTTTGCCCCGCTACCAGGCCGCCTGCGAGCAGCTTGCCGCCGAGGGCTGGCCGGTGTTCGTGCGCGACAGCGGCGGCACCGCCGTGCCCCACGGCGCCGGCATCCTCAACCTCTCCCTCATGCTGCCCCGCATCACCACGGATCTGGCCCACTACTACCGGCTGCTGGGGGCGCCCCTGCTCGCCCTGCTGGAGGAACACGGTCTTGCGGGCAGCTACGACTTCGTGCCCGGCTCGTTTTGCGACGGCCAGTACAACCTGGTGATCGGAGGGCGCAAGGTGACCGGCACCGCCCAGCGCTGGCTGGCGCCGGGCCGGGAGCACGACGGCGCCGTGCTGGCCCAGGCCATGCTGCTGGTGGCGGGGGATGTGGACGAGGGCACCCGGATGGCGAGCCGCTTCTACGAACTGGCCGGGGGCGATCTGCGCTTTGCTCCAGGCACCTCCACCACCCTGGCCCACGCCATTGGCTGGCAGGGGGATGAGGCGGCCCTGGTGAGACGGGTGAGCGAAGCGCTGGCGCAGCGGCTCACCGGAGATATTCCCTCCCCCTGACCCCCTGGGGGCAACAAGCGCCGCCATTCATTGCGTAAAATGCAAAAAAGCCACGATGAGCGTCGTGGCTTTTGCGTATTTCGCACAGATATTGTCAGAGGAGCCGGGATCAAGCCCCGGGTTTTGCCATCCCAGCCCGGATCCCGGTTGACACCATGGACAGGAGCCCGGTGACAGGACTTCCCGCAGGCCCGCTTCTCATCAGGCCGTCTGCGGCTCGGACTCGGACTCCGTATCCCGGTCCCGGCTGAAGTAGGCACGGGTCTCGGCGATCACCACGTGGCGTAGGCCGATGAGGCCGATGAGGTTGGGCACCGCCATCAGGCCGTTGACGATGTCGGCCAAGAGCCAGATCAGGTCCAGATGGAGGAAGGTACCGCTCGCCACCAGCACCAGATAGATGAGGCGGTAGGGTTTGATCGCCTTCACCCCGAACAGGTACTCGGTGCAGCGCTCGCCGTAGTAGTTCCAGCCAAGGATGGTGGTAAAGGCGAAGAACAGGAGGCCGATGCTCACCAGATACTGGCCCACATGGGCATCCAGCCCCTGGGCAAAGGCCAGACTGGTCATGGCCGCACCGCTTGCATCGCCGCTCCACACCCCGGTCACCACCAGCGTCAGGCCGGTCATGGTGCAGATGATGATGGTGTCGATGAAGGTGCCGGTCATGGAGACCAGCCCCTGCTCCACGCAGGAATCGGTCTTGGCCGCCGCCGCCGCGATGGGGGCCGAACCCAGGCCCGACTCGTTGGAGAAGACCCCGCGCGCCACCCCGGACTGGATCGCCAGCATAATGCCGGCGCCGACGAAACCGCCGGTGGCCGCATGGCCGGTGAAGGCGCTCCCGATCACCAGCATGACCGCATCGGGCAGGGCGCCTGCATTGTTCACCAGCACCCCGGCACAGGCGACGATGTAGAAGATGGCCATGAAGGGCACCACCTTGCTCGACACACTGGAGATGGACTGGATACCCCCCAGGGTCACCAGCGCCACGATCAGGGTCAGCACCACGGCGGTCACTTCACGGGGCACCGAGAAGGAGAGGCTCATGGCATCACTGATGGCGTTGACCTGGGGGAAGGTACCGATGCCGAAGAAGGCGACGCCGATGCCGAACAGGGCAAACAGCTTGGCGAGCGGCCTGGAGCCGAGCCCCTTCTCCAGATAGTACATGGGGCCACCCGCCATCTGGCCGTTGGCGTCCTGCTGGCGATATTTCACCGCCAGCAGGCACTCGGCGTACTTGGTGGCCATGCCGAACAGGGCGGCCATCCACATCCAGAACAGGGCGCCCGGGCCGCCGAGCTTGATGGCGGTGGCGACCCCGACGATGTTGCCGGTGCCGATGGTGGCGGAGAGGGCGGTGCACAGGGCACCAAAGCTGGAGACATCCCCTTGCTTGCCCTGCCCCTGATCGCGGCCAAAGACCAGCTTGAGGGCCAGCGGCAAACGCACGATCTGAAGCAGACCCAATCGCCAGGTGAGATAGATACCGGTCCCGACCAGCAGGATCAGCAGGGGGGGACCCCAGATAAAGCTATCGATGGCGGCGAGCGCCGATTGAAATGATGACATGCATCCTCCTTAAAAAACCACGATTAAGGAGGAGAAGGATGATCTTCCCATAGGTGTCGCGATCCCCAAAGGCGATCGGATGCAGGCAAAGAACGTGTTCACACTCTTGCTGCGAGGCCGTGATCAAGGCTCATGCGCTGCTCGAAAGCCTCATGTATTTACATACACTCCGGTTCCTGCGCTGCTCTTTGCCTTGCTGACGACCTCTCGCTACAGATCGTGAACAGTTCCAAGCTCAGGTACAACCATCCCATCCCCTCTGTCCTTTTGCCTGAGAGTTTCCGGCGCCAGATTGCGATGCAATCACGGTGCCTTGCTCCTTCGGCGCCCGATTCAACGGGTCTCTCCAGAGTATCGTCCAGTAGCAGTCCACACCGGTTGCCCGGTACCTGAAAGATTCACTTCTTCGGTGGATGGTTGCCCATCGCTCTCCTGCTACCTTCATCCGAACTAGTTTGGATTAGGAAGCGGGCATGGTAATCCAAAAAATGTGAGCTGTCTCGCACTCCCTGGCCCCGGCGCCCCCTTTTTACCTGGCCTCAACCCCCAGGCCTGATGTTATTAGTTCGTTAACTATCAACAGCTTATCAAGCTCCCTTCGGAGGTGCTCCCCATCACGGCCCTGATCGCTCCCCGTATCAAGAGCCTGTTTCGTCTCGACCAGAAAAACTTGCCGACATATCCAATCAAAATGCTTGCACACAAACTCAATAAGCCGATAATCCCGCGCATAACTAAGCACTTTGCAAGGGAGTTATGCAATGTGCCTGGTGGGTCCCTCCGGACCGCTCGCCTGAGCCGGCCGTCGCCGGTTCAATCGCATATGGCTTGGGCATATCACGCCCCCTAAGGACTATCAAAAGAGAATGAACGAGACCCTGGTCGCACAAGATTACCGTCAGTTGGTTGAACAATTCGGCTCCCCCCTGCTGCTGCTCGACAAGGCAGCCGTCCGCAAACAGTATCGGGCCCTGGCGGCCGCCCTGCCCGATGTGCGCTTGCATTATGCACTCAAGCCCCTGCCCCACGAGGCGGTGGTCTCTGTCTTGAAGGAAGAGGGGGCCTGTTTCGATCTGGCCACCAATGGCGAAGTGGATCTGGTGCGCAGCCAAGGGGTTCGCCCGGGACGCTGCATCCATACCCATCCCATCAAGCGTGACAGCGACATCCGTTATGCCCTGGAATTCGGCTGCACCGTGTTTGTCTATGACAACCCGCTGGAGCTGGAAAAGTTCCTGCCCTACAAGGATGAAGTGAAACTGCTGCTGCGGGTCAGCTTCCCGAACCCCGAGACCAAGGTCGATCTTTCCAAGAAGTTCGGCTGCACCCCGGAGCAGGCACTGCCGTTGCTGCAACTGGCCCAGGCCAAAGGGATCAAGGTGATGGGGCTGTCGTTCCACGTCGGCTCCCAGGTGCCCCACGCCCGTCGCCACGTGCAGGCCATCGACGCCTGCCGCGAGATCATGGAGCAGGCCTGGGAGCTCGGGCTCAAGCCCTGGGTGCTGGACATCGGCGGCGGCTTCCCGGTGGACTATGACGGCGGCGAGTTCGACATCGACGGTTTCTGCGCCCCGATCCGCGAGGCCCTGGCCAAGCTGCCCGCCACGGTGCAGAAGATTGCCGAGCCGGGCCGCTTCATCAGCGCGCCGGCCATGACCTCGGTCTCCAGCGTGATGGGCAAGGCCCACCGCGGCGACAAGATCTGGTACTACCTGGATGACGGTCTCTACGGCAGCTACAACGGCCAGCTCTACGACCACGTCACCTACCCGGTGAGCACGCCCTATGCCCACGGCGAACTGCACAATGCGGTGCTCTCCGGCCCCACCTGCGACAGCGTGGACGTCATCCGCGACAGCATCATGCTGCCGGATCTCGAGATCGGCGAGCTGGTGGTGGGTCGGGTGATGGGGGCCTACACCTGGGCCTCCGCCTCCACCTTCAACTTCTTCCCCAAGGCGAGCATCCTGATCCTTGACAGCGCCCAGAAGCAGAAGCTGGTTGCCGTGGCCTGAGACCAGGACCCGCGCACAAAAAAGAGGGGACGCCGCGGCGTCCCCTCTTTCATTTCATCGTCAGACTAGATGAACTGGCTCGTCAGCAGCCAGCCTGTGTAGGCGACGAAGCAGGCGAGCAGCACGCCCCCCTCCAGCCGGTTGATGCGCCCCTGCCCCTTGCGGCCCAGACACATCACCAGCAGCAACAGGGTCAGCCCCATCATGATGCTCCAGTCGCGGGAAAGCACTTCGGGCGCCACCTCGAGCGGGTGGATGCCAGCGGCGATGCCCACCACGGCCAGGGTGTTGAACAGGTTGGAACCCAGCACGTTGCCAAGGGCCAGATCGTGCTCGTTCTTGCGAATGGCGATGAGGGACGATGCCAGCTCCGGCAGGGAGGTCCCCACCGCGACTATGGTCAGGCCAATCACCAGATCGCTGATGCCAAAACCCTGGGCGATGGTCACCGCCCCCCACACCAGCAGACGGGAAGCCCCGATCAGCAGCACCAGGCCGACGATGAGCCAGAGGATGGCGCTCTTGAGAGACATCCCCTCGGAGACGATGTCCTCCTCGGTATCCGTATCCAGCGCATCCCCCTTGCCGTTCATGCCGGCCCAGATGGACCAGCCCATCAGCACTGCGAATACGGCCCCCAGAATGGCGGCATCCATCCGGCCCAGATTGCCATCGATGAGCAGGGCGCCGGAGAGCAGGGTGATGCCGAGCAGGATGGGGATCTCCTTGCGCACCACCTGGGAGGCGACGGCAATGGGGCTGATCAGGGCGGTCAGACCCAGGATCAGGGCAATATTGGTGATGTTGGAGCCATAGGCATTGCCGAGCGCGAGCCCGGGATTGCCCTGGGAGGCCGCCAGCGCGGAGACCACCATCTCGGGAGCCGAGGTACCAAAACCGATGATCACCATGCCGATCAGCAGCGGCGGCATACCGGCGTAACGGGCGGTGGCGGCGGCGCCGTCCACGAACTTGTCGGCACTCCAGACCAGCAACGCCAGTCCGGCAATCAGGGCAACAAAAGCCAGGGTCATATTGTTCTATCTCATCCACGGCAAACACGAGAGCCAGGCAAGTTGCCTGGCTCCATCCAAACGCGGCCTCAGTGTAACGGGGCCGCTTGCTATTTCAAGGTGTAATCAAACACCGATTAATCTTTCACAGCGCCGCCAGCAGGCTCTGGGCATCCGACACCTCGAACTTGCCCGGCGCCTCCACGAAGAGCCGCTCCACCACACCGTCGTTGGCGATGAGGGCAAAACGCTGGGCCCGCACGCCGCCGAAGGCCCCGGTCTCCTTGGCCAGACCCAGTGCCCGGGTCCAGCTGCCGTCGCCGTCCGCCAGCATGGTGATGTCAGAGGCGTTCTGTGCCTCCTGCCACGCCTTCATCACGAAGGCGTCGTTGACCGACAGACAGCACAGTTCCACCCCCTTGGCCTTGAACTCATCGGCCAGGACCACATAGCCCGGCAGGTGAGCGTTGGAGCAGGTGGGGGTGAAGGCGCCGGGCACCGCAAAGAGTACCACCCGCTTGTCGGCAAACAGGGCCTGGGTATCCTTCACCTGCTTGCCCTCGGCGGTGATAAAGGTAAATTCCCCTGCGGGCAGGGATTGACCGACCGTGATCATGATGACGCATCCTTCTGTGGTTCAAAGAGGCCCAGTCTACCCCATTCCACCAGAAGGCGAAGGGGTCCATCGAGCAGCAACAAAGCGATCGGGGAGCGAACGCCTGTCGCCCCTATTTCTGGCCTGATGGCAGGCGCCTTGCCTGCCAGGTGGCGATGGCGAGCAGGGAGTCGGGCGTGAACTCGCCCGCCCGATCGGCTATCTCGCCCAGGCTCATCCAGTGCACCTCGCTCACCTCTTCGGCCTGCAGTTGCAGCGGCCCCTGATAGTGACAACTGAACAGGCCGCCCCAGACCCGGTAGCGGCTGCCGCTCGCCTCCCCTTCGGCATAGAAGGTGCCGTAATCCTGTAGGGGCACGTCGCGGATCCCCAGCTCCTCGGCCAGCTCACGCCGGGCGGAAAGGGCCATGGCCTCCCCCGTGGTCACCACGCCACCGGCGCAGGCATCCAGCATGCCGGGGCAAAAATCCTTGCTCGGGGTGCGCCGCTGCACCAGGATGCGCTCAGCCTCATCCAGCACCAGGATGTAGCTGGCACGATGGCGCAGGTTTTCCTGACGCACCCTGGCGCGCTCGGCCACCCCGATCACCCTGTCCTGCTCGTCTACTATATCCACCCACTCCACGTGCGGCACCTTTGTCATGTCTGCAATGGCCGCAGTATATCGGGCCCCGGACCCGGACTCTCACTACTTTTTCAACGCCGGGGCTGCACGCCAGTCGATCACAAGACAGATTCATACAAATCTTTATTAAGTGTCACATCAGTGTCACGGTCCGTCGGCATAGTGTGCCCTGTCCAAACAACAGGGTCTCTTGCCATGAAGGTGTTCAAGCAGTGGTCTCCCCGTCGAATTGCTCGCTATATCAAGAGCTTCCATCATGGAAGTTTCATGGTTGAAGCACTGGGGCGGTTTGAGTTTCAAGGGGGGATCATCGATGTGAAGCCGTTGAGCTGTCATCAGGCGCTGAGCCTGGCCCGGCAGATCAACCTGGCCGTGCGCGATCTGCGCACCACCACCCTGTTGCCGGGCTGACATACTCCTTTCTGTCTGTCGTCGACTTCCATGTACACATTTGCCCGCCGCTCATTCGAGCGTGCGGGCTGTTTTTCTGAAGGTTGTGCCCTGCCTCAGTGCTGCAGGATCTGGGAGAGGAAGAGCTTGGTCCGATCGGACTGGGGGTTGTCAAAAAACTGATCCGGCACGTTCTCTTCGATGATTTGCCCCCGGTCCATGAAGATCACCCTGTCCGCCACCTGCTTGGCAAACCCCATCTCGTGGGTGACGCAGAGCATGGTCATCCCCTCGTGGGCCAGCTCCACCATCACATCCAGCACCTCCCGCACCATCTCGGGATCCAGCGCAGACGTCGGCTCGTCAAACAGCATCACCTGGGGATTCATGCAGAGACTGCGGGCGATGGCGACCCGCTGCTGCTGGCCACCGGAGAGCTGCCCCGGGTACTTGAGCGCCTGTTCGGGGATCCGCACCCGGCGCAGGAAGTTCATGGCGATCTCCTCGGCCTCCTTGCGCGGCAACTGCTTGACCCAGATGGGCGCCAGGCAACAGTTCTCCAGCACGGTCAGATGGGGGAAGAGGTTGAAGTGCTGGAACACCATGCCCACCTCCCGGCGCACCGTCTCGATGTTCTTGAGATCGGAGGTCAGGGCCGTGCCCTTGACCAGGATGTCTCCGCTCTGGTGCTCTTCCAGCCGGTTGATGCAGCGGATCATGGTGGACTTGCCCGACCCCGATGGTCCACAGATGACGATCTTCTCCCCTCTGCCCACCTGCAGGTTGATGTTGCGCAGCACGTGAAACTCCCCGTACCACTTGTTGACCTCTTTCAGTTCGACAACTGCGTCCGTTTTCATATCAGAACGACTCCTAATGCTTGTGGCCCGTGTTGAGTTTGCGCTCCAGATAGATGGAGTAGCGGGACATGCCAAAACAGAACATCCAGAAGATCATGGCGATAAAGACATAAGCTTCGGTGGAATACCCCAGCCAGGCCGGATCCGCCAGGGCCACCTTGGAGATGGCCAGCAGATCGAACAGCCCGATGATCAGCACCAGGCTGGTGTCCTTGAACAGGGAAATAAAGGTGTTCACCAGGGAAGGAATGGTGATCTTGAGGGCCTGGGGCATGATGATGAGGCCCATCACCTTCCAGTAGGAGAGCCCCAGGGCATCCCCCGCCTCATATTGCCCCTTGGGGATCGCCTGCAGCCCCCCTCTCACCACCTCGGCCACATAGGCCGCCTGGAACAGGATGATGCCGATGAGCGCCCGCAGCAGCTTGTCGAGCTCCACCTCGGTACTCATGAACAGTGGCAGCATGACGGACGCCATGAAGAGCACAGTAATGAGCGGCACCGCCCGCCAGAACTCGATGTAGACGGTACAGAGGCTGGAGATGACCGGCATGTGGGAGCGACGCCCCAGTGCCAGCAGGATGCCGAACGGCAGTGCTACCACTATGCCCACCACCGCCAGCACCAGGGTGAGCATCAGCCCGCCCCAGCGGTTCGTTTCCACCACCTCCAGCCCCGCTCCCCCATGGATGAGGAAGAAGGCGATGACAGGGAACACCAGCAGGGTGAAGAGCGCCAGCCACCCCTTGCGCGGGGTCTTTGGCCAGATGAGCAAGGCCAGCAGCGCCGCCAGACCGGCGAAGGTCAGGTTGATGCGCCAGTACTGATCAGCCGGGTAGAAGCCATAGAGATACTGCCCCAGCCGGCTCTCGATGAAGATCCAGCAGGCACCGCCCTGGACGCAGGCCTCGCGGCTGCTCCCCTGCCAGGTGGCCGAGAACAGCGCCCAGTCCAGTGCAGACCAGATGAGTGGCAGCAACAGATAGGCCAGCACCAGGGTCAGCAGGCCGTTCCACCAGTTGGGGAAGAGGTTCTGCCTGATCCAGGCGAGCGGCCCCCGACGGTGGTTGGGAGGCGGCAGCGCCTCCTGCAATTCATTCACGAACATGACAGCTCCCTAGCGCTCAACCAGCGTCATTCTGCGGTTGTAGATGTTCATCAGCACCGAGGTGGTGATACTGATGACGAGATAGACCCCCATGGTCATGGCGATGACCTCGATGGCCTGCCCTGTCTGGTTGAGAGTCGTCCCCATGAACACCGAGACCAGATCCGGGTAGCCGATGGCGGTCGCCAGGGAGGAGTTCTTGGTGAGGTTCAGATACTGGCTGGTCAAGGGAGGAATGATGACCCGCATGGCCTGGGGAATGATCACCAGCCGCAGCGTCTTGGTGGGCGAGAGCCCGAGGGCGGAAGCCGCCTCCGTCTGCCCCTTGCTGATGGCCAGGATGCCGGATCGCACTATCTCGGCGATGAAGGCCGCCGTATAGATGGTGAGCGCCAGCAAGAGGGCCGCGAGCTCCGGCAGCACCGTCAGCCCGCCCCGGAAGTTGAACCCCTGCAGCGCAGGCACGCTCCAGCTGAGCGGGCTGCCCGCCAGCAGGAAGGTGATGCCCGGGAGCAGCATGACCTGGGCGGCCACACAGCGCCAGAACGGGAAGATCCTGCCGGTCAGGGCCTGACGGCGGCGAGCCCAGCGGCCCAGCCCCCAGCTCAGCAGCACCGCGAGCACCAGTGCCCAGAGCACGTAGCCGAATCCCTCTTCGAACAGGGGCTTGGGCAGATAGAAACCCCGCACGTTGAGGAAGGCGAGCCCGCCTATATCCACGCTCTGACGCGGGGAAGGCAGGGTACGCAGCACCGAGAAGTACCAGAAGAAGATCTGCAGCAGCAGCGGGATGTTGCGAAACGTCTCTATGTAGACGGCCGCTATCTTGGCCACCAGCCAGTTGCGCGACAGGCGCGCGACCCCGAGTGCGAACCCGAGCAGGGTGGCAAACAGAATGCCGAGCACGGAGACCAGCAGGGTGTTGAGCAGACCCACCACGAAGGTGCGACCGAAGGTATAGGTCTCGTCGTAGGGGATGAGGCTCTGCAAGATGCCGAAACCGGCCGTGTTGCCCAGAAAATCAAAGCCTGTAGTGATACCACGGGTGGCCAGATTGGTCAGGGCATTGTTGACGATGTAGAACAGAAACCCGATAACCGCCGCGATGGCCAGGCACTGGAAGAGCAGCGCCCGCACCTTGGCGTCATACCACCAGCGGCCCTGTTCTTTCCTATGGTTTGATGCGTGTAACGCCATGAGGATGACTCCGACAAAGCCAGGGAAAACATGGGGGGCCAGGCCCCCCGGTGACTGTCGACTCAGCGGATGGGTGGCGCGTACATCAGACCGCCCTTGTTCCAGAGGGCATTGATGCCGCGATCAATCTTGAGGGGGGAACCGGCACCGACGTTGCGATCGAAGGATTCACCGTAGTTGCCGACCTGTTTGACGATGTTGTAGGCCCATTTGTCATCAAGCCCCAGCACAGTCCCTTTGGGCTCTTCCAGCCCCAGCAGACGACGGATGTCAGGGTTGGTGGACTTGAGCATCTCGTCCACGTTGGCACTGGTGACCCCGGCCTCCTCGGCATTGAGCATGGCGTTGAGGCTCCAGCGCACCACCTTGAACCACTGATCGTCACCCTGACGCACGGCTGGGCCCAGCGGCTCCTTGGAGATGACCTCCGGCAGCACCACGGCTTCCTCTGGCTTGGTGAGCTTGATCTTAAGGGCATAGAGCTGGGACTGATCCGAGGTCAGCACGTCACAGCGGCCGGCTTCGAAGCCCTTGACGGTTTGATCCGAGGTATCGAACACCACTGGAGTGTACTTCATGCCGCCATTGGCGCGGAAATAGTCGGCCAGGTTGAGCTCGGTGGTGGTACCGGACTGGATACAGACGGCGGCACCGTCAAGCTCCTTGGCGCTCTTGACCCCGAGGGACTGCTTGACCAGGAACCCCTGCCCGTCGTAGTAGTTCACCCCGGCGAACGTGAGGCCCAGCGACCCATCCCGGGTCAGGGTCCAGGTGGTGTTGCGCGAGAGCAGATCCACTTCCCCGGACTGCAGGGCAGTAAAGCGCTCCTTGGCGGTGAGGGAGACATACTTGACCTTGCTGGCGTCCCCCAGTACCGCGGCGGCCACGGCGCGGCACACGTCCACGTCGAGCCCGGTCCAGGTTCCCTTGGCATCCGGGTTGGAGAACCCGGGCAGGCCGTCACCGACCCCGCACTGCACGAATCCCTTCTTCTTGACAGCATCCAGCGTACCGTCCGCCCACGCATTGGCTGCCATCAGCGACAGCGCCATCACCATACCTGCCTTGTGTATCTGCTTCATGTCACTCTTCCCTGTGGTTTGATTCGAACAGGCATCAAAATCTAGCGAGATGCCATCGTTTCCCTGCTTTTTGGCAGCTTATCCAGCCGCAGAAAAACCTGTCAATCGGTGCAATCCGGCCCAACCATGGTGCAACAGAACAAAATATCTAAACGGGGGAATATGCACTCTCAGAATCAAAAGTAGACCCTTATTTGCCAAATAGCCTGCTGCTTAAAACCCTTCTTGGCATGAGGATTATTTTTCGAAAATAAATCGGCTGCACCGCATTGGGGCAGCCATTTCTGCTGACAACTGACTCATCAGATTCAGTTTTATGCCAAAAGCACCAGAGTGAGGCAGCATGAGCCCATATGGAAAAATGGCGATAACAGGCAGGGAAAAGCAACAGAAAAAGAGGTAAAAGGCGGGGAAATGGCGACCTCATCTCCCGCAGGCTGGGCTTCAGAAAACCAGGAGGTCATCCTCCCCGTGGACCATCCGCAATGTCGGTGATGACGCCGTTTTCGACGGTGACAAACTGCATGAATTCCCGCTTGCCGAAGTTGTAGGTCCAGCGCTCGGCATACTTGACCGTCACTCTCGCCCCGAAGCCGTTCTCCTCGAAGCGGGTGAGATCTTCCTTGAGCATCGGCTGGCCGCAGCGAACCAGCAGCTCTGCCGTGGTGTCTCCCTCGGTCAGCAAGGCGTTCTTGCAACGCAGGGTACCTGCCTGCACAGGCAAGGCCGCCACCAGCAACAACCACAGAACAGGTTTCATTTTGCACTCCATTTGAACAGCATGGCTCCCAGCGAGATGCACACCAGGGCGAACACCATGACCTGACCCAGAGGGCCTGCCACCTCCTGCCATCCCGCCCCTTCCAGCATCACGGCGCGGGCTGCTTCGATGATCTGGCTGAGGGGCAGCCTGGCCGCAAGCTGCTGCAGCCAGGCGGGCGCGCCTTCCAGCGAGAACCAGACACCGGATAAAAACATCATGGGCAAGCTGATGAGATTGAGCAAACCGCTCGCCAGCTCCTCGTTCTGCAGGCGAGCGGCGATGAGCAGGCCAAGGGAGGCCATGGCCGTTCCTCCCGCCAGAGCGATCATCAGCAGCAGCCACCCCGACCCGATGAGGGGCATATCCAGCAGCCAGTAGGCCGCGCAGAAGACCAGCAGGCTCACCACCAGGGTGATCAGCACCCGTGACAGCAACTGGGCGAAGAGAAACTCCAGCGCGCCGAGCGGCGTGGCTCGCAGCCGTTTCAGCACCCCGTTCTTGCGATAACGCACGATGACAAACCCGACCCCGAACAGGCCGGAGAACATCAGGTTCATGCCGATCACCCCGGGCAGCAGCCAGTCGCCGTAGCGGATGGCGCGCCCGCTCAGGGACTCTCTTTGCAAGGGCTCCTGCACCGCCTGGCGCAGCAGATACTCGGCCATGGCCCCCTGAGGGGCGTCCGGGTTTATCCAGTAACGCCCCCCGGCGGGTGAGAGCAGCAGGTCCAGCTGATGGTGACGGACCTTGAGCTGGCCTCTCGACGCCTCGTCATAGGGGATGATCTTGAGCAGCGGCACGGCGCGCAGCGGGGCATAGGTTGCGGGCAGTTCCCCCACCACCCCGATCTGCACCAGCGGTTTGGGCGGGCCGGAGAAGATGAGGGAGAAGCCGATGACCAGCAGGAGCGGGAAAAGCAGGTTCCACACCAGGGCCGCGCGATCGCGTACGAACTCGAGGGTGCGGGCATAGAAGAGCGCCCCGATGCGCTTGAGGGATCCCTTCATCGTCCACTCCCGGGATTACATGTCGGCAAGGCGTACCACAGCCCGGAGGCCACGGTCAGACAGAACTCGGTCATCCCTCTCATGCGCCGCTCCGCAGGCTGTGGCCGGTCAGGTTCAGGAAGAGATCTTCCAGATTGGGGGAGCGCACCTGCATGCCGGTGAGCGGCACACCAAGATCCAGCAAGGCTGGCAGCAGGGTCGCCACGTCGGGGCAACAGAGCTCCACCTGATCGCCTACCGGACGCAGGGGATAGCCGAGCCCAGCCAGGGCCGGGTGCCCCCCAAGGCGCACCAGCACGCCGTCGAAGTGTTGCGCCAGCAAGGCCGCCGGCGTATCCAGACTGAGCAGGTGGCCGTGATCGACGATGGCAATCAAATCGCACAGTTGCTGCGCTTCGTCCATGTAGTGGGTGGTGAGCACCACCGTCTTGCCCTGGGCCTTGATCGCCTCTATTCGCTGCCAGAAGTGGTGGCGCGCCTGGGGATCCAGTCCTGTGGTGGGCTCATCCAGAAACAGCAGTTCGGGATCCCCGAGCAGGGCCAGAGCCAGCAGCAGGCGCTGACGCTGGCCCCCCGAGAGCTTGCGACTGTCCCTGTCGATGAACTCGCCCAAGGCGCACAGATCGATGAGCAGCTCCCGTGGCAAGGGATTGGGGTAGAGGCTGGCGAACAGGCGCAGGGTATCGCGTACCGTCAGGAAATCCTGCAGCGCCGTGTGCTGGAACTGGATGCCGATGCGGGAGCGATAATCCGGGCCGCGCGGGGCGCCGTGAAACAGGATCCGGCCGCTGTCCGGGGTGAGGATCCCCTCCAGCAATTCTATGGTCGTGGTCTTGCCCGCCCCGTTCGGGCCGAGCAGGCCGAAGCAGCTGCCGGCGGGAATGGCAAAGCTTAGCCCGTCCACCGCCTTGACGCCGGGGAAGTGCTTGACGAGATCGACGACCTCGATGATGGCTGCCATGGCGTGTCTCCCTCACCTGGCCGGAATGGACGACGCTCTGACTATATCCAAATCCCCGCCGAAGGCACATGGCCCGTTTGGGCGGCCCAAAAACAAACGGCGACCCCAGGGTCGCCGTTTGCATCACGCCAGCCGGATCACAGGATGTCCAGCAGCTCCACTTCGAATACCAGAGCGGAGTACGGCGGGATGGAGCCGGCACCACGGGCACCGTAGGCCAGATCTTGCGGAATGTAGAGCTTCCACTTGGAGCCAACCGGCATCATCTGCAGCGCTTCCACCCAACCGGCGATCACGCCGGTCACCGGGAACTCGGCCGGTTGGCCGCGCGCAACGGAGCTGTCGAACACGCCACCGTGGGTGAAGGTACCGTGGTAGTGCACGCGCACGGACTGACCGGCAACCGGCACGGCGCCATTGCCTTCGACCATGACTTCATATTGCAGACCGGAGTCGGTGGTCTTCACTTCGGCGCGCTTGGCGTTGTCGGCCAGGAAGGCTTCGCCTTCGGCGGCAGCGGCCTTGGCGGCAGCTTCCTGCTCTTCCTGCATGCGGGCGGTGATGACCTGGAAGGCATCGTTGATATCGTCACGGCTGACCGCGAACTCCAGACCGTTCAGGGCATCTGCCAGACCTTGTTGCAGGGCCGGGATATCCAGACCGGCGAAGGCTTGTTGAGCCAGTTGGTCGCCCATGTTGCGGCCGATGCCGTAGCTGGCCTTCTGTTCGATAGAGTCGTATTGGGACATTGAGAGATTGCTCCGGGTCCTGATGGTAAAAGAGTCGGGATGATAACAGACTTTTTCGCACCGTGCTGCCAAGACGCCCCTCAATTGCCCGCCGGTGGGAGACGCTTCACATCGGCCCCCTCATCCCCGCCCCCTCTCCCGCAAGGGGAGAAGGGAGCAAAACAGGGCACCATGCCGCCGCACAGTCTGTATCAGGCCCTGTCCAGCAGAGCCCGCACCGCCGCGACCTTGGCGCCGTCGGTGATGTTGACCCGGCCATCGTCCGAGGTACCCATGTTGACGTCACAAAGAGAGGCACCATGGCGCCGCACGGTTTGTATCAGGCCCTGTCCAACAGAGCCCGCACCGCCGCGACCTTGGCGCCGTCGGTGATGTTGACCCGGCCATCGTCAGAGGTACCCATGTTGACGTCACAGAGAGCGGCACCATGGTGCCGCACGGCCTGTATCAGGCCCTGTCCAGCAGTGCCCGCACCGCTGCAACCTTGGCGCCGTCGGTGATGTTGACCCGGCCGTCGTCCGAGGTGCCCATGTTGACGTCACAGAGAGCGGCACCATGGCGCCGCACGGTCTGCATCAGGCCTTGTCCAGAAGTGCCCTCACCGCCGCGACCTTGGCGCCGTCTGTGATGTTGACCCGGCCGTCGTCCGAGGTGCCCATGTTCACACATAGAGGCACCATGGCGCCGCACGGTCTGCATCAGGCCTTGTCCAGAAGTGCCCGCACCGCCGCGACCTTGGCGCCGTCGGTGATGTTGACCCGGCCATCGTCCGAGGTGCCCATGTTCACACCATGGGGAACCATGCCGCCGCGCCAGCCCATGCCGGACATGTGCACTTCATTGACGCCGGTGAATTCGATGATGGTGCGCACGTTGTCGGCGTTGACCCCGGCCCCGGGCATCAGGCTGGCCCGTCCCGCCAGCGCCTGGTGCATGGCCTGCAGGGTTTCGAGCCCCGCCAGCGCGGTCGGCGCATGGCCGGAGCTCAGAATGCGCTCGCAACCCGCCGCGACGATCGTCTCGAGATCCAGCCGCCAGTCGGAGGAGAGATCGATGGCCCGGTGGAAGGTGACGCCGAGCGGCCCCGCCGCCTCGACCAGTTGCCGGAGCTTGCCTTCGGGTACCCGTCCATCTTCATCCAGCAGACCGACCACCACCCCTTGCAGGCCGGCGGCACGGGCGGCGGCGATATCCTGCAGCATGATGTCGAACTCCCCCTCGCCAAAACAGAAATCCCCTGCACGTGGCCGGATCATGGCGTAGACGGGGATGGTGGCGTGGCGCGCCACCTGCTGCATGAAGCCATAGGAGGGGGTGAGACCGCCCAGCCCCAGCGCAGAGCAGAGTTCGATGCGATCGGCGCCGGCCGCCTGGGCGGTGAACAGGGATTCGAGGTTGTCGATACAGATTTCAAGACGGGTCATGATGACTCCTTGTTCGGGGAGATCAGACCCTCTGTCCGATCTCACAGATTGAGCAGGGCTGCACCGCGCACACCGCCGGCTCCACCGAAGCGGGCCTCGCGGATCGCCGGCAGGGCAACACCGGGCAGCAGGTGGCCGGGCAGACGTTTGGGCAACTCCTCATAGAGGGCTGGCAGGGCGCTCAGGCCGCCCCCCAGCACCACCACATCGGGATCAATCACCGAGATGGCGGTGGCGAGGCCGGCGGCGATGATCTCGAGCCAGCAGTCGATGGTCGAGAGGGCCGCCGCCTCACGGGCATCGGCACGGGCGACGATCTGGTGGCCGCTCACCCGTTCCCCATGAACATGGTGGTATAGCCGCTCCAGGCCCGTGCCCGACGCATAAGTTTCGAAACAGACCAGGCGCCCGCAGCCACAGCGGGGACGGGGCAAATCCGGGTATTTCATCAGGATGGTGGCGGGCAGCGGGTAGTGACCTATCTCCCCCGCCAGCCAGTTGCGCCCCTGGATGAGCTTGTCCGCCAGGTAGACGGCGCCGCCGATGCCGGTGCCTATGGTGACGCCGAGGGCGCTGCCAGCACCGTCTGCGGCCCCCTGATGCACTTCCGACCAGAGGAAACAGTTGGCATCATTGTCGACCTTGACCGGTCGGCCCAGCAGCTCGGCCAGATCCGCCCCCAGATGGCGGCCATGGATGGCGGGCAGGTTGGCCGCCACTATGCTCCCGTCGAGGCGATTGAGGATCCCCGGAAACCCGATGCCGACGGCCCCTTTCACCCCGAAGCGCGCATCCGCCGCCTCGACCCGCTCGCGGATCAGCTGCTGCAACCCTTCGTAATCATTGCCGGGAGTGCTCATGCGCTCCTCGTGACAGAGATTCAAGGCGCCGTCATACACAGCGAACGCTATCTTGGTGCCGCCAATGTCAAATCCGTAGTACATGCCACACTCCCTTGCGGTGGACCCGGCCACCTCAGTCTGTCCAGATGGGGCACATTGTATTAATTCGCAAAAAAAATAAAGTGACCGAGGGCGAAAAACGGGAGCCAGCTCAAAGCAAACGGAACATTTGTCGCTGTTGGCAAGGTTGTCCGAGGCTCATCAGGGTGCGCTCCTGACCGTCGAACATGAAGCCGCGGCGCAGGTAGAATCCCTCGCCGATGTGATTGCCATCCAGCAGCCAGAGCCTGACGCACTCGCAACCGGCCCGGCGCATCTGCACCGCCACCGCCTGCCACAGCCGTTTGCCATGACCCTGACGCCAGTGATCGGGATGAAGGTAGAGCGCCCGGATCCGCGCCGTCATCAAGCCTTCCTCCAAAGAGGGCTGCCAGTAGAGCAGGCCGATGACCACGTCGTCCTGGCAGACCAGCATGGGAACGGGGCCGGGCTCGGCGAGCCGGTGTCGCCAGATCTGCAGGTGGTCGGTCACCGCCAGCTGGGCCAGCATGTCGGCCCCCAGCACCTCCCCGTAGGCCGCCAGCCAGCTCGCCCGCTGCATCACCGTCATGGCGGCGGCATCGGCGGGACGCGCCAGGCGCAGGCTTACGCCTTGCACTGGGGAACCAGCCCTGATGCTTTCGCCTGCTGGTACAGGGGCTGCACTTCGGCCTGCTGGGCCTGCAGGTTGGCGATCCGGCTCTGGTCGCTGGGGTGGGTGGAGAGCAGCTGGGGCGGTGCCTTGCCACCGGAGGCGGCGCTCATGTTCTGCCACAGGGTGACGGCTTCGGCCGGGTTGAACCCGGCGCGGGCCATCAGCTCGAGGCCGAGCCGGTCCGCTTCGCTCTCCTGGGTTCTGCCATAAGGCAGGGCTATCCCCACCTGGACCCCGAGGCCCAGGGCGGCCATGGTGGCAGCGCCCCCGAGGCTGTCGCTGCTGCCGATGGCGGCGTCGGCCACCGCCAGACCGATACCGGTCAGCTGATCCCGGGAGAGGCGCTCGTTGGAGTGCTGGGCCAGCACGTGGGTCAGCTCGTGACCGATGACGGTGGCGAGCTGGTCCTGATTCTTGGCGACTTTCAGCAGGCCGCTGTACACGCCTATCTTGCCGCCGGGCAGGGCGAAGGCGTTGATCTCCTTGGAGTCGAACACCACCACCTCCCAGCTGGTGATGCCATAGCTGGCAGGCACCTGGGCGGTCACCGCCTTGGCCACGCAGCCCACATAGGCATTCATCCTGGCATCCGTGCTCACCTTCTCCTGCTGCTTCATCTGGGTGAAGGAGTCGGCGCCCAGCTGGTTCATCTGCTGGGGGGAGAAAAGCAGCATCTGGTTGCGACCGGTCGGTGACTGGGCGCAGCCGGCCAGCAGGGCGCTGCACAAGGCCGTCAGGGCCAGTCTGGAGAGGGAAGATGCGCGCATGAGAGGGTCCTTTGCCGTGAAGTTGCCCTATTCTCGGAAATGCCGCCGCCCGGCGCAAGCCGGGCGCTGCGCCCTGCGACCAAAAAGATCCTGGAGCGCACCAATGAAAACGAGCCCGCATGGGGCTCGTTTTTCTGCAAGGGCTCGTTCTGTTACATGATGCCCAGCTTCTTCAGGTCGGCCTGAACCACCTTGGCAGGGACCGGCACATAGCCGTCCTTGGCAACGATGGTCTGGCCCGCCTTGGAGAGCATCATCTTCACAAACTCCTGCTCCATCGGGGAGAGCGGCTTGTTCGGATGCTTGTTCACGTAGACGTACAGGAAGCGCGACAGCGGATACTTGCCGGTGATGGCGTTGTCGGAGGTCGCCTCGATGAAGGTCTTGCCATCCTTGGAGAGCGGAACGGCGCGCACCCCGGAGGTGACGTAGCCGATACCGGAGTAGCCGATGCCGTTCAGGGAGGAGGAGACGGACTGTACCACGGAGGCGGAGCCCGGCTGCTCGTTCACGCCGCTCTTGAAGTCACCGTTGCACAGGGCGTGTTCCTTGAAGTAACCGTAGGTACCGGACACGGAGTTGCGACCGAACAGTTGCAGATCCTTGCCGGACCAGCTGCCGTCCAGACCCAGATCAGACCACTTGGTGGCCGCCTTGGCTTCGCCGCACTTGAGGGTGCTGGAGAAGATGGCATCGATCTGAGACATGGTCAGCCCCTTGATGGGGTTGTCCTTGTTGACGAACACGGCCAGGGCATCGACGGCGACGCGGATGGCGGTCGGCTTGTAGCCGTAGCGCTTCTCGAATGCCTCCTCTTCACCGGCCTTCATGGCGCGGCTCATGGGGCCAAACTGGGCGACGCCCTCGGTCAGGGCAGTCGGTGCGGTGGAAGAACCGGCGGCCTGGATCTGCACGTTGACGTTGGGATACATGCGCTTAAATTCTTCGGCCCACAGGGTCATCATGTTGGCCAGGGTGTCCGAGCCGACAGAGGACAGGTTGCCCGAGATGCCGCTGGTCGGTGTGTATTCCGGCAGGTCTTTATCCACACCGGCAGCCAGAGCGCTGACAGAAAACAGGGTTGCTGCGGTGAATCCGATGACACCAGCCAGTTTGTTGAGTTTCATCCAATCTCTCCAAGTCCAAGGTTGCAGAAGGCAATCGTCAGGTTGACGTCTAAACGTGGTTGACACCCGATCGCAATGATCCGTGGGCCAGCACCACTCCTTCTCCAGTGTTACAGAAGGTCCGTTCTTTAAGACGGCGCCAGTATCTGGCCTGGCAGTGACAAATTTATGGAATTTATATGACACTTTGATGACATGGGCCGAGAATGGCCCGGATGAAAAAAGGGCTGCGATGCAGCCCTTCTATCGTTGCTAACACATTGACACAAAATATTATTTCACCAGCACCATGCGGGCGGGAATGAGAAAGCTGAAGCGGCTGCCCGCACCGATCCGGCTCTCGATATCGAGATGGGCATCGTGATGACTCAGGGCATGCTTGACGATGGCAAGGCCGAGCCCGGACCCTCCGGTGTGGCGCGAGCGGGCCTTGTCGACCCGATAGAACCGCTCGGTGAGCCGTGCCAGATGCTCGGGGGGGATCCCCTCCCCCTCATCCTGCACCGCAAACAGCGCCATGCTCCCCTGCTTGCGCCACTCCACGGTGATCTTGCGCCCCGCCGGGGTGTAGTGGATGGCGTTGTAGACCAGGTTGGAGACGGCGCTGCGCAGCTGATCCTGATCCCCGCGCACCAGCAGATTGGGCTGGACCATGAAGACGATTTCGTGGGCCCGCTCGCCGGAGAGCGCCCGCGCCTCCTGCTCCAGCAGCCCCAGCATGGCGGGCATGTCCACCAGATGGGAGAGATCCACGGTGGGCGCCGCCTCGATGCGCGACAGGGTGAGCAGCTGGTTGACCAGATTGTCCATGCGGATCGTCTGCTCCATCATCACCTTGTGCGCCTTGGCCCACATGGCGGGGGGCGGCGGCTCCTCGGTCATCTCCAGATACCCCTTGAGCACGGTGAGGGGGGTGCGCAACTCGTGAGAGACGTTGGAGACGAAGTGCTTGCGCGTCTTCTCCAGGCTGCGCAGCCGGGTCACATCCCGCACCACCAGCATGGCCTGGTCCTCCGCATAGGGCATGATGCGAAATTCGAGGAACTTCTCCTCGTTGATGGGGGAGTGCATCTCGAACGGCTCGTCATACTGCCCCTTGCCCAGATAGGCGACGAAGGCGGGGTGACGGATCAGGTTGCCGATGTGCTGGCCGGCATCCTCGGGCCAGCGAAAGCCGAGCAGTTGCTCCGCCAGCCGGTTGCACCAGAGGATGCTGCCGTCGGTGCGAAACACCACGGCCGCATCGGGCAGCGCCTCCGCCCCTTCCCGAAAGCGGCGGATGAGGCCCGCCAGCTCCCGGCGCCGGGCCCGGTGACGCTGCTGCAACTTGTAGATACCGTTGAAGATGTGCTCCCAGCTGCCGCTACCGTGAGGCGGCACCAGGCTGCGATCGTGCCACAGCCAGTCCGACAGCCGCTTCTGGAAGCGGTAGTGCCAGACCAGGTGCAGCACAGTGGCCACCAGCAGGCAGAGAACGAGATGATCGATTAACCAACCTACCAAGACGAAGGGGCTGTAGAAGAACGCCATTCGCCACAACTGTCGCCGCCAGGCGTAAGGTTGCAACATTAAGATCTCCTAGAGACAGCAAAGAGCCGGGTCCAATGCCCGCCGGCAGGCGCTGGCGGCACTGGCCCTGACCTAGAGACGGGTCGAGAAGCGGTAGCCGGCCCCGCGCACCGTCTGGATCAATCTGTCGTGCCCCGTCTCTTCGATGGCCTTGCGCAGGCGGCGAATGTGCACGTCCACCGTCCTGTCCTCGACATACACATTGGTACCCCAGACGTTGTTGAGCAACTGCTCGCGGCTGTAGACCCGCTCGGGGTGGGTCATGAAGAAGTGCAGCAGCTTGAATTCGGTCGGCCCCATGTCGAGGGCCTTCTCCTCGGCACTGACCCGGTGGGAAACGGGATCCAGCTTTAGCCCCTGCACCTCGATCACCTCGTCCACCGAGGTGGGAGAGACACGGCGCATCACGGCGTGCAGGCGGGCGGTGAGCTCCTTGGGGGAGAAGGGCTTGGTGATGTAGTCGTCGGCACCGGCCTCGAGCCCGCGCACCTTGTCCTCTTCCTCGCCCCGGGCGGTCAGCATCACCACCGGGATCTGGCGAGTCATCTCATCCTGCTTGAGCTGCTTGAGGAACTGGATACCACTGCCACCTGGCATCATCCAGTCCAGCACGATGAGTTCGGGGTAGGGTTCGCGCACCTTTGCCAGTCCATCGGCGTAATCTTCAGCTTCTACTGTTTCATATCCCTTCTGCTCAAGCACGAAGCAGAGCATTTCGCGGATCGGTGCCTCGTCCTCGACCACCAGAATTCGCTTAGCCATATCCCTTCTCTCTCCTCTGTGAAGATGGGTGCGCCAATTATTAGAACTTTCTGTGACACTTTTATGACTTTATGACGGGCGGGATGATAAACGTTTTCAGATTCAGTTGGCAGCAGCGAGTTGCAGCAGGTCCCAGCGATTGCCACTGATGTCCTCGAACACCACCACGGTGCCGTAGGGTTCGAGGCGCGGCTGTTCACAGAAATGAACACCATAGGCCTGCATCCGCTCGTAATCGCCCCAGAAGTCGTCGGTCTCGAGGAACAGGAAGACCCGACCGCCCCCCTGGCGACCGATGGCGGCGCGCTGCTCCTCGTTGGCCGCGCGGGCCAGCAGCAGGGCGGAGCCGGGAGCCCCCTTGGGAGCGACCCGCACCCAGCGTTTGCCCGGTTTGCCCGGCTCGTCGAGGGGGGTGTCTTCCAGTAGCTCGAAGCCCATTCCCCGGGTGAAGAAGGCGATGGCCTCGTCGTAATCCGCCACCAGCAGCGTCAGGGCGCCAATGTGTTGTGCCATGGCATCTCTCCTCGGATGGATGATGGGGCGCATGATAGCCCCGCCCGGCCATGGGCTCCAGCGCCGGATCAGTCGGGCGCCACCTCCACCCGGTTGCGACCATTCTGCTTGGCCTGATAGAGCGCCTCGTCGGCCCGCTTGAGCGCCTGCTCCAGGCTATCCTTGCGCCGCTCGGCCACCCCGAAGGAGGCGGTGATCCCGAGCCCCAGCGGCCAGTGCCTGTACCCCTCCAGCGCCCCTCTCAGCCGCTCCGCCAGGGCGGCGGCCCGTCCCTCGTCGTAATGGAGGCAGACCAGCACGAACTCCTCCCCGCCCCAGCGCACCAGTCGGCACAGGCTGTCGCAATGGCGCAGCAGCTCGCTCACCATGTGCTTGAGCACCTCGTCCCCCACCGGGTGGCCGTGACCGTCGTTGACCCCCTTGAAGTGATCGATGTCGATATAGATGAAGGAGAGCGGCATCTCGCCGAGCTCCCCGAGCAGCTTTTCGCCGCCGAGCCGGTTGAGGGCCCCGGTCAGGGGATCGTAGCGGGCCTCCTCCTCGGTGCGCCGGTTCTGCTCGCACAGGCTCGCACTCAGGGCTTCAGCCGCGAGGCGCGCCTCCCTGGCCTTGCGCAGCCGATCCCCGAACATCAGGTTCTGGACCAGGAAGAGCAGCACGCCGTAGACAAGCCACCCCAGCAGCAGATAGCGATAGAAGTCCCCCGGCTTGCACCAGCGGCCATAGAACTCCAACCGCTCGAGCCGCAACCGGTACTCCCCCGGCAACATCTTGTCATCGGAGGCGATCTCGATGGCGTAGACATGGTGCAGATCCGGCCCCTGCTGGACCAGCGGAATGTCGTACTGCTGCACCCACCAGGAGCTGGGGGCAAAGACATTCAGGGGGACATCCTGCTCGCGGCCAAAATCCCTGGCGGTGAAGAGCACTTCGTTGAACTTGTGGGAACTCTCGTCTTCCCGCGTCGAATAGACGGGATCGTAGTTGCGCAGATAAAGGCGCCAGGCCTGTACCCCCTGCCCTTCTACATCCAGCCTCACCCGCACCCCGGTGAAGCCGGAGAGATCCAGCCCCTGCTCGGGGTTGGTCAGGGTCAGAACCAGCTCGCAGAAAGGATAGGCATATTGGCTTCGCAGGGTGCACTGGATGGCGGGTCTGTCGCCCCCCTGACTCAGGGTGGCGACGGAGGAGCCCTTGTGGGCCCTGTCATCCTGGGCACGCACGGACAAACCGGCCTGGCTCAGGATGTCGAGCCGCCGCTCGGGTCCGAATTCGAATATCGCCATGGCCAGCAGGCTCGCCGCCAGCAGGCACCAGAACAACAGCGTCGTCATGCGGGAATAGGAAGGGATCATCGGCATCACACCTGAAAAAGGGCTTTTACCCTACACCTTGAAGCGCCGGACCGCGCTGATCCAGATCCAAGGTTATTACACGCGCCGCACCGGGCGCAGACGGGTGCCGACTAACCCGCACGGGCCCCATGGGGCGCAAGCGGCATCGGCCAGCAGCCGGGAGAGAGGCGGGGGGCCTCGTCGGTCGTAAGATGGATCATTGCGCACTCCCTGCGATAGAAACATAACGAAAAAACGTCCTTGCCACCGCAGTCTACACAAGCGCTGGACGGCGCGACACCCTTCACCCCTCCTCCCGCAGCGCCCGATAGAGGGTGGTGCGACTGATGCCAAGACGGCGCGCCGCCTCGCTCACGTTGCCGCCGCACTCTGCCAGGGTCTGCTGCACCCGCTGCCGGCTCTGCTCGCGCAGGGTACTCCCTCCCAAAGGTGAGCTCTGCCCCCCCGCCACGGCGGGCAGATGCAGATGGGCAGGTTCAATCCAGCCCTGCCCCTCTGCCAGTACACAGGCCACCTCCAGCGCCTGTTTGAGCTGACGCACGTTGCCGGGCAGAGGGTGGGCCAGCAACCGCTGCTCCGCCTCCCGGCTCAGTTGTAGCCGGGGGTCCATCTGGGCGAGCAGGTTCAGGATCAGCCCCTGACGCTCGGGCACCGACCAGGCCCGCAGGGGTGCCAGTTGCTGGCGCCAGCCGCAGATGCGGTAGTAGAGATCTTCGCGAAAGGTGCCGGCCGCCACCATGGCCGCCAGATCCCGATGGCTGGCGCTGACCAGCCAGAAGTCCACCGCCTCGGGTCTGTGGCTGCCCACCGGGGTGACGACGCGCTCCTGCAACACCCGCAGCAGCCGGGTCTGGGCCTGGAGCGGCAGCTCGCCAATTTCATCCAGCATCAGGATGCCGCCGTGGGCGGCGCGCAGATAGCCCTGGCTGCCCTGGCTGCGGGCACCGCTGAAGGCCCCCCCCACGTAGCCAAACAGCTCGGCCTCCACCAGCTCCGCCGGCAGGGCGCCACAGTTGACGCACACCAGAGGGCGCTCCCGACGGCTCGAACTGGCGTGCAGGGTGCGCACCAGGTGCTCCTTGCCGCTGCCGGTCTCCCCCTCGATGAGCAATGAGATGCCCCGCTCCAGCATCTTGAGCGGCACCTGCTGCGCCTGCGATCCCCCCTCCTCAACCGCGCTCGGCAGGGGGAGCCTGGCGGCGCGCTCCCCCGCCTCCGGCACCAGCCGCAGGCCGCGGCGCTCGCGCAGCAACTGCTGACCGTCGAAGGGGTGCTGGCCGAGCCAGAGCCGACCGGCCCGGTTGGCCCCGAGCAGCTCGCCCCCCTCCCCCAGCAGCAGGCGGGCAGACCAGAGACTCTGGGGATCGAGATCCACCAGCCAGCCCGGCTGGCGGGCCAGCAGGGCGTTTTCCAGGGTCATGGCCAGGAGGCGCACGGTGCCCAGCATGTCGCCGCCGTGGTGGGCCGCATCGGTGGAGATGTCGAGCACGCCGAGCAGTTGCCCGTCCGGCCCGAGCAGGGGACAGGCGCTGCAACTGAGAAAACTGTGCTGGGCGAAGAAGTGCTGCGCCCCCAGCACCTGCACCTCGCTCTGCTCGGCCAGCGCGGTGCCGATGGCGTTGGTGCCCTTGCTCGCCTCCCCCCAGCGGGCGCCGCTGCGCAAAAAAATGCGCTCGGCATGGCGGGCAAACCGGTCGTCTCCGCTCACCGCGAGGATGGCACCCTCGCCGTCACACAGCAGCAGACGACAGGGTCTGCCCGCCAGCAACTGGCCAAAGAGCGGCAGCACGAAGCGCTGGAAGCAGGCGATGAGCGTCCTGTGCTGCTCCTGGCGAGCCGACAGCTCCCCCTGGGGCAGCAAATCCAGCTCGGCGCTCTGCTGGCGGCTCAGCCCCTGATGCAGGCAGCGCTCCCAGGAGCGCTGGATTGGGCTGGCACCGGATTGAGGCAACTCGCTCATCACACCTCCTTCTACACACTCGCGAATAGGGCCGCCTTGGGGAAGCGCCTTCATCACGTCTCCTGTTCACAAACGGCACAGTGTCACACCCGGTGTTCCGAAACGGCACAGTTCGGGGGCCGTCCTGGGGGGCACTGGTTAACCAAGATACCCCTTGGCACCCCGTTTGATAACGTTTTTGCAACCTTTTTGTGTAGAGCGCCGCCCGCTGGCACGCCCCTTGCGATGACAGGAAGCAACCGGACTGCCCGCCAGGCCGGTCAGGACCACACACACATAAGGATGATGAGATGATTTATACCGCTCCCGGTCAGGCAGGTGCCCTGGTCAGCTTCAAATCCCGTTATGACAACTTCATCGGTGGCGACTGGGTGGCGCCGCGCGCCGGCCGCTACTTTGAAAACATCTCGCCGGTGGATGGCCGGGTGTTCTGCGAGGTGGCCCGCTCCGACGCCGCCGACATCGAGCTCGCCCTGGACGCGGCCCACAAGGCGTTCGCCAGCTGGAGCAAGACCAGCGTCACCGAGCGCAGCAACCTGCTGCTGCGCATCGCCGATCGCATCGAACAGAACATCGAAGTGCTCGCCATCGCCGAGACCTGGGAGAACGGCAAGGCGGTGCGCGAGACCCTGGCCGCCGACCTGCCGCTGGTGGTGGATCACTTCCGCTACTTCGCCGGCTGCATCCGCGCCCAGGAGGGCTCCGCCGCCGAGCTGGACCAGAACACCGTCAGCTACCACTTCAAGGAGCCCATCGGCGTGGTCGGCCAGATCATCCCGTGGAACTTCCCCCTGCTGATGGCCGCCTGGAAGCTGGCCCCGGTACTGGCGGCCGGCTGCTGCAGCGTGCTCAAGCCCGCCGAGCAGACCCCGGTCACCATCATGCTGATGATGGATCTCATCAAGGACATCCTGCCCCCTGGCGTAGTCAACGTGGTCAACGGCTTCGGCGCCGAGGCGGGCCAGGCGCTCGCCACCAGCAACCGGATCCAGAAGCTGGCGTTTACCGGCTCCACCGAGGTGGGCGCCCATATCCTGCGCTGCGCCGCCGACAAGCTGATCCCCTCCACCGTGGAGCTCGGTGGCAAGTCCCCCAATATCTACTTCGCCGACGTGATGCAGCACGAGAGCAGCTACATCGACAAGGCGGTGGAAGGGATGCTGATGACCTTCTTCAACCAGGGGGAGGTGTGTACCTGCCCCTCCCGCGCCCTGGTGCAGGCCAGCATCTATGACGACTTCATGGACCGGGTGCTGGCCCGCGCCCGCACCATCGTGCAGGGCAACCCCCTCGACACCACGACCCAGGTGGGGGCCCAGGCGTCCCGCGAGCAGTTCGACAAGATCCTGAGCTACATGGAGATCGGCCGCGGCGAAGGGGCCAAGATGCTGCTAGGCGGCGGCCCGGCCAAGGTGAGCGGGCTGGAGGGGGGCTTCTACATCCAGCCCACCATCTTCTCGGGCCAGAACAAGATGCGGGTGTTCCAGGAGGAGATCTTCGGGCCGGCGCTCGGGGTCACCACCTTCAAGGACGAGGCGGATGCCCTGGCCATTGCCAACGACACCCAGTACGGGCTGGGGGCCGGCCTGTGGACCCGGGACAGCAACCTGGCCTGGCGCATGGGGCGCGGCATCCAGGCCGGCCGGGTCTGGGTCAACTGCTACCACGCCTACCCGGCCCATGCGGCCTTTGGCGGCTACAAGAAGTCGGGGATCGGTCGCGAGACCCACAAGATGATGCTGGACCACTACCAGAACACCAAGAACCTGCTGGTGAGCCACGACATCAACCCCCTCGGCTTCTTCTAAGCCCATCCCGTGATCCACAAGGGCGCCTGCGGGCGCCCTTTTTCATGCGGTTCAGGCCACGGGTTGGCCCAGCTGCTGGCGATAGCGCTGGGGGGCGCAGCCCTGTTCCCGCTGGAACATGGCGATGAAAGCCGAGGTGGAGGCGTAACCGAGACGCCAGGCGATCTCCTGCACCGGCATCTCGCCCCGCAGCCAGTCCAGCGCCTTCACCAGCCGCAGCCGGGTGCGCCACTGGCCGAGGCTCATGCCAAGCTCCTTCTGGCAGCGCCGCGCCAGGGTGCGCTCCGTGGTGTGCAGCGCCCTGGCCCACTCCACCAGCGTGCGGTTGTCCTCCGGCGCCGCCTGCAATGCCGCCAGCAAGGGTGCCAGCAGGCGATCCCGGCTCTGGGGCAGGTAGCTCGGCTGGCAACGGGTGCGGGCCAGCTTCTCGATGAAGAGCTCACCCTGACGGGCATCCCACTCATCCTCCATGTGCCCGACCCGGCGCTGGGTGAAGTCCTCCAGCAGGGCCCGCAGCAAGGGGGTGAGGGCCAGCAGCTGGGGTTCCCGTGGCAGACGCGGGGCCAGGGCGTGGCTCACGTAGATGGAGGTGTAATCCAGGGTCTGCTCGTTGAAGGCGGTGTGGGGCAGGTCCGCCGGCACCCAGATGAGGTAGTCCGGAGGCGCCACCAGCCGCTCTCCCCCCACCTCCACCACCATGACCCCCAGGCTGATGAGGCTGAGCTGACCCCAGGGGTGGGCGTGCTCGGCGCAGGCGTTGCCCCCCTGGATCTGGCTGTAGCGAAAGTAGAGGGGGTTGGGGTCGGCCAGCAGGCGATCCTGCTCGGCCAGGGTGAGGGTGCCCATGCAGATTGTCCCAAAGCGGTTATGACATGTCTTATTTACGCTACTTACCTCGTTCAAGACAAGGCTAGACTCTCCCCATCGTACCAAGGAGTGCCTATGCCTTTTCTCTTCCCCCTGCTCGCCATCCTGATCTGGGCCGCCAATACCGTGGTCTCCAAGGCCGCCGCCAGCGTGCTGGATCCCGCTGCCATCTCCTTCTATCGCTGGGTGATCGCCGCCCTCGCGCTCTCCCCCTTCTGCCTGCCGCAGCTCTGGCGCCGCCGGGCCGACATCCGCCCCTGGCTCGGCAAGCTGCTGGTGCTCTCCCTGCTCGGCATGGTGCTCTACCAGTGCCTCGCCTACTACGCCGCCCACAGCACCTCGGCCACCAACATGGGGGTCATCGGCTCCCTGCTGCCCCTGCTCACCCTGCTCATCGGGGCCTGCTGCTTTGGCCAGAAGTCGGGCAAGCAGGCGCTGCTCGGCATGAGCCTCTCCCTGTTCGGGGTGCTCTGGCTGCTGGGTCAGGGCAATCCCCTGGCATTGCTGCACAGCGGCATCAACCCCGGCGACGGCATGATGCTGCTGGGGGCGGCCAGCTATGCCCTCTATGGCCTCTTGATCCGCCGCTGGCAACTGCCCTTCGGCCCCTGGCTCAACCTCTATCTGCAGATCCTGCTGGCGGTGCTGCTGCTCATCCCGGTGGCCCTCTCTGCCGACTCCCTGGCCATTCCCGCCCAGGGCTGGAGCATGGTGCTGTTCGCCGGCCTCGCCTCCTCCATCTTCGCCGCCTACTGCTGGATGCGCGGCCTCGCCACCCTGGGGGCGGAGCGCACTTCGGTCTTCATGAACCTGATGCCCCTGTGCACGGCCCTCATCGCCGTCATTACCCTGGGGGAGCCCATCCACGGCTATCACCTGCTGGGGGGCGGCCTCATCCTGACCGGGGTCATGCTCTCCCAGCTCAAGCCGAGGGTACGCCGTCCTCTGCCGGAAGGGGCTTGAGCCGGCCAGCACCATGAAAGAAGGGAGCCTCGGCTCCCTTCTTGCTGCCCCCGTCAGGGCACGCCTGACCTTTTCGCCAGGGTGGCGTCTCCTCCTTAATCCCTGCCCCCCCGCCCCTTGTCATGGGCGGCGAAGGCGCTGCGGGCCGCACTGATGCCATTCATGCAGGCGGGCACTCCGGCATAGACGGCGACCTGGAGCAGGATCTCGATGATGGTCTCCCGGCTGACCCCCACATTGAGGGCGGCCCGGATATGGAACTCGAGCTGTCCGGGCGCCGTCCCCATCCCCATCAGGGTCGCCACCGTGAGCATCTCGCGGGTGCAGAGATCGATGCCGGGTCGGGCGAGCACATCGGCAAAGGCAAACCCCAGCACCAGCTCGGCAAGCTCCGGTGACAGGGCATCCAGGCTGGCGGCGACCCGCGTGGGCGCCTGGGGATCGAGCCGGGCCAGCAGCGCGAACGCCCGTTCACGGCGATCCGTGTGCGAGCCGCTCATGCGTTCACCCCCTTCATCCCCTCGGCGGTATAGCGCTCCCCCGCCACCGGCAGGGTCCGGATGGCCTGTCCCAGGGCCCCGAGTTCTGCTGGGGAGAGGCGCACCGAGAGGGCGCCGAGGTTATCCGCCAGGTGGGTCAGGCGCCGGGTGCCGGGGATGGGCACTATCCCCTCCCATTGCGCCAGCAGCCAGGCCAGGGCTATCTGCGCCGCCGAGCATCCCTTCTGCTGCGCCAGGGCCATGACCGCCTGCACCAGGGTGCGGTTGGTGGCGAGGTTCTCCCCCTGAAAGCGCGGCAGACTGGCCCGAAAATCCCCTTCCTCGAACACCGCCTCCTGCTGGTAACGCCCGGTCAGAAACCCGCGCCCCAGGGGGGAGTAGGCCACCAGACCAATCCCCAGCTCCCGGCAGGCGGGCAGCACCGCCGCCTCCACCTCCCGCGTCCAGAGGGAGTATTCGGTCTGCACCGCCGCCACCGGGTGCACGGCATGGGCGCGCCTCAGGGTGGCCTCGCTCACCTCGCACAGACCGATGCGGGCTATCTTGCCCTCCTGTACCAGCTGCGCCAGCCCGGCCATGGTCTCCTCGACGGGATGGGCCGGATCGAGGCGGTGCACATAGTAGAGATCGATCTGCTCGATGCCGAGGCGGCGCAGGGAGCCCTCGCAGCTCTGGCGTGCATAGCGGGCGCTGTTGTCGAGGGTACGCCTGTACTCCCCGTGCTGGCGCACGATGCCAAACTTGGTGGCGACCTTCACCTGCCCCCGCCGGGTCGCGAGAAAACGCCCGATCAGCGCCTCGTTGTGGTGGGGGCCGTACATGTCGGCGGTGTCGAGCAGGTCGATGCCCCGCTCCACCGCCTCCGCCAGCACCCGCAAGGACGTCTCATCGTCCCGCGGCCCGTAGAATTCGCTCATCCCCATGCAGCCCAGCCCCAGGGCAGAGACCTGCAGGTTGGCTCCCAGTGTTCGTCGTTGCATCGCATTTTCTCCCTGACAAGTTGCAGGGGAGTATGGTCTTCCGAAAATGAATGAGATATAGAGGTAACTGGCAACCTATCTTCCGATTATGGAAACACCATGCACGATCCCCTGCTCTGGGACGACGCCCGCGTCTTCCTGGCCATCACCCGCAGCGGCACCCTGAGCGGTGCCGCCCACGCCCTTCGCATGGGGGTGGCCACCGTCTCCCGGCGCCTGGACAGGCTGGAGGCGGCCCTCGGCCTGCCCCTGTTCAGCCGCCACCAGCAGGGTTATCGCCTGACCGACGACGGGGAGGCCCTGCTTGAGCGAGCCGAGGCGCTGGAACATGCGGGGCTGGCCTTTGGCGAGGCGGGGCAGTTGCAGGGACAGGTGGCCGGCACCGTGCGCCTCGCCACTGCCGAGAACCTGGCCAATCCCCTCATCATCCCCTCCCTGCCGACGCTCTTTGCCCAGCACCCCGAGCTGAGGGTGGAGCTGGTCACCGGGGTGCAGACGGTGAACCTGCACCGGCGCGATGCCGATCTCGCGGTGCGCATGGTCAAGCCCGATGCCGGCCACCTCACCCTGCGGCGCCTGGGCACCCTGGGCTTTGGCCTCTACGGGACCGGCGCCTACCTGGATGCCCGCAGCCCCGGGGTGGATGCCGCCAGCTTCGATCAGGATGACTTCATCGGCTGGAACGAAACCCAGAGCCACCTGCCCGCCGCCAGATGGATGACCCGCATGCTGCGCGGCCGCCCCTGCCGGGTGGAGACCGGCACCCTGGCGGCCCAGCTCGCCGCCGCCCAGGCCGGTCTGGGGCTCGCGGTGCTGCCCCACTACCTGGCCCGCCAGACGGATCTGGTCTGCCTGCTGCCGGAGCTCGGGGTGGATCAGCCCATCTGGCTGGTGCTCCACAGCGATCTCGCCCACTCCCGGCGGGTGCGGGCCGTGGCGGATCACCTCATCGCCCTGTTCGAGCGCGCCCGTACCGCCCTGCACCCCTTCTCGGGCGACCCCAGATAGAGGGGCCGGGTCGCATCGGGGCAAAACAAAAGGGAGCTCAAAGGCTCCCTTTTATCTGCGCGGCCTGCGCAGCATGGTGTGCGCGGCCTCTTCGGCGTTGTGCCAGCGGCGGGGTCACGACTCCCGGCGCCAGTGGTAACGCCGCTCCGGGCGGCCACGCTGGCCGTAGTTGAGCTCCACGTCCAGCCGATCTTCTGACTCCAGAAACTCCAGGTAGCGGCGGGCCGTGGTGCGACTCAGGGAGAGGCGCAGGGCCACGGTGTCGGTGGAGAAGGTGTTGTCCGGCTCCCCCGCCAGCAGGTCCAGCACCTGGCGCAGGGTGATGGCGTCGATCCCCTTGGGGGTTTCCCGCGCCTCCCGCCCCTGGTTGCGCGCCTTGCCCATCAGGCGGTCCAGGTCGCTCTGGGCCAGCTCCCCCGGCTCGCACAGGCGGCGATGGAGGACCAGGATCTCCTCCAGGCTCTGCTGGATACGAAACAGCCGCAGCGGCTTGATGACGTAGTCCTGCACGCCCAGGTTGAGGGCCTGCTGTATGGTCTCCACGTCGCAGGAGGCGGTCACCATCATCACCATCACCTCCCGGTTGTGGCTGCGCAGCCGGCTCACCCACTCCAGGCCCGAGCCATCGGGCAGGGAGATGTCGACCATCAGCAAGCGGGGCTCGCTCCCCGCCATCAGGCGATCCGCCTCGGCCAGGGTGCCGGCCCGCCCCATCAGGGAGAACCCGGCCGTGGAGGAGACCAGCTCCCCCAACATGGCGCCTATCCGCTCGTCATCCTCGATAATCAGCGTGAAGATTGGCTTCATGACTTACACCAATTGGTTTTTATTCAAATAGATACCGAACAGGGTCGTCTGCTCGGCGGTGCGGCGCCATTCTATCACGCCCCCCCGTCTGGCCACCGTCTTCTTGACCAGGAAGAGGCCGACACCGTGATCCCCGGTCTGGCGGCTGACACCGTAGTCGAACAGGTGATCCGCCAGCGCCTCGTCCACCCCCTCGCCACTGTCCTCCACCTCGATCACCAGCCGCCGCCCCAGATCATCGAGGGAGAGCAGCACCCTGGGCGCGGCGTGCTCGCGGTTCCCCCAGGCGGCGCGAATGCCGTTGTCCAGCAGGTTGCCGATGCAGGTGATGAGATCCGCCGACACCTCGGCCGGATACTCCCCGAGGGCCGACCCCGCATCCAGCACCAGCTCCACCCCCAGCTCCCGCGCCCGGCTGAACTTGCCGAGGATGAGCCCGGCCACCGGCTTGTTCTCGATGACCCGCAGCAGATCCTGCAACATGTTCTGGCAGGCTTCGTTCTCCTGCTGGATGAGGTCTACCGCCTGATCCACGTGGCCGAGCTGGAGCAGGCCGGAGAGGCTGCTGAGCTTGTTGGCGAATTCATGGGTCTGGATGCGCAGCATCTCGCCGTACTGGCGCAGGTGGGTCACCTGCATGCCCAGGCTGCCGGTGCCGTCTGGCCGGCTGAAGATAAGCATGCGCCCCGGCTCACGACCGCTGAGCTCCTGCCAGTGGCCGACGAAGTCATCCCCCTGCACGGTGAACCTGACCGCCCCCCCTTGCTGCAACGTGGGCACGAGGCCGGGGGCCAGCTCCGCCAGGGAGCGGCCCAGCAGGGCGTGGCGCCCGGTGCCGGGCAGTCGCAACTGATAGAAGGCTGCGCTGTTGAGCATGGTGATCCTGTGCTGGTTGTCCAGGGCCACAATCCCCTCCGAGATCCCCTCCAGCACCAGATCCTGCTGGGCGAAGCGATTGGCGATGGTCTCCGGCTCCAGATCCAGCAGGGTGCGGCGCAGCAGGTGCTGCACCCAGAGCGCCAGCAGCAGGCCGCACCCCAGCACTGCCGCGATGGCGCCGACCAGCAGGGCGATCCGCTCCTGATAGGTGCCCTCCACGGTGCGCATCAGATAACCCACCGCCACCGCGCCGATGGCCTGGCCATCGGGCCCCACCACGGGAGCGAAGCAGCGGATGGCGGGGCCCAGGGTGCCCACGTCCCGGGAGCAGTAGCTCTCGCGCGACTGGAGTGCAGGCCAGATGTCCTCCCCCCGGAAGGTCTGGCCCACCAGCTCGGGGGAGGGGTGGCTCAGGCGCCTGGCATGTTCGTCGGTCACCACCATGTAGGCGGCATCGGTGCGGCTGCAGATCCCCTGCACATAATCCCGCAGCCCGGGATCGCTCCCCTTCTCCAGGGCCCGGACCACCCGGCTGTCCGCCGCCAGCACCCGGGCCAGATCGCTCCCCTTCTCCTTCAGGTTGTTCTCCAGCAGGTGGCGCATGAAGAGAGCAAGCAGACAGCCCAGGATCAGGATCAGCAGCAGTGACAAGCCAAGCGAGAGGGTGACTAGCTGGTGGCGCAGTTTCATCGTTCAACCTTGCAGCGGACAGGAAAGCCCAGGGTGAGGGTGTCGCCCCGCCGGGTCAATGGCCAGCCTGGCGCACCTCAAAGGTGGCCACTCTAGCGCCTCCTCCGGCCGTTGTCGGTTAGCTGGCCCGCAAAGCCATATAAAAACTTAAACACCACGGCCCGGGCAAAAAACCTGAACGTGAGCTGTATCACACTATTTACTTAGCCTGCGAAATAAATATAATGCTTCGCAAGCTAAGTAATTGAGGTGCCCGTCATGAAAAAGGATCTGGAGATGTTGCGAGAACTCTCCCTCGCCGAGCAGCTGGGGCGATTGCACCGGCTCTGGCGCACCGTGGCCGATCTCGAGCTGGCGCCTCTGGGGCTCACCCATCCCCGCTGGACCGCCCTGTGGAAACTCAGCCGCCTCGGCGGCCACCTCAGCCAGAAGACCCTGGCCGAGGCCCTGGAGATAGAGCTCCCCTCCCTGATGCGGACCCTGGGTCAGCTCGAGGAGCAGGGGCTGATCGAGCGCCATTGCTGCAGCCAGGACAAGCGGGCCCGCATCGTCACCCTGACCCCGGCGGGCAAGGCGCTGCTCGATCAGATCGAGGGCCGCATCATCGCCGTGCGCCGGGAGCTGCTCACCGGCATCAGCCAGCAGGAGCTGGCCCAGTTTGAAGACATTGTGCACCGCATCTCCGCCAACGCCCTCGGCAAGATAGCCGCACAGCATGAAGAGAGAGAATAAGATGACACCGGATCAACAATTCAAGCGCTGGATAAAGTGGGCCATCGTCTGCTTCGTCCTGGTGTTTGGCTACTTTCTGCTGGCCGACATCAAGATGCCCCTGACCCCCCAGGCCATGGCCACCCGGGTCGTCACCCGGATGGCCCCCCAGGTCAGCGGCAAGGTGGTCGAAGTCGCCGTCGCCAACAACCAGCACGTCAAGCAGGGGGATCTGCTGTTCGCCCTCGACCCGGAACCCTTCCAGCTCGCCGTGGATCAGGCCAGGCTCGCCCTGGATCAGGCCAGGCAGCAGAACCGCCAGCTGGACGCGACCCTGACCGCCTATGAGGCGGAGTACAGCTCGCTGCGCACCCAGGCCGACCAGAAACAGCGGGAAGCGGCGCGTATCGACGCCCTCTACCGCCGTCACATGGTCTCTGAGCAGCAGAAAGATGACGCCGACAGCGCCGCCCGCACCGCCCGTGCCAACCTGCTCGGCAGCCAGGCCCGGGTAGAGCAGGCCCGCGTCAACCGCGGCTTGCCAGGGGAAGACAACCTGCTGCTGCGCCAGGCCCGCAACCGCCTCGCCCAGGCCGAGCTCAACCTCGCCTACAGCCGGGTTCATGCAAGCCAGGACGGCATCATCACCAACCTGCAGCTCAAGCCTGGCAGCGTGGCCAATGCGGGCTCCCCCCTGCTGGCCCTGGTCTCCGAGCAGGTGGACGTGATCGCCGATTTTCGCGAGAAGAGCCTGCGCCACGTCAGCGCCGGCAGTCAGGCCCTCGTCGCCTTCGACGGCGAGCCCGGTCGCCTCTATCCGGCCCGCGTCGCCAGCCTGGATGCCGGGGTCAGTGCCGGCCAGTTTGACGCCAACGGCCAGCTTGCGAACCCCGTCGAGTCCGATCGCTGGGTCCGGGATGCCCAGCGCCTGCGCCTGCACCTGACCCTGGAGCAACTGCCCGCCCACCTGCCGGCCGGGGCCCGCGCCACAGTGCAGCTGCTGCCGGACAACACCCTGACCGGGCTGCTGGCCCGAGGCCAGATCCGTCTGCTCAGCCTGCTGCACTACATCTATTGAGATGACGACCATGAACCTGTGGCACAGACCCCTCACCCCCAACGAACTGCGCCAGTGTCTGCGCATCGCCTTTGGCTGTACCCTGGGGTTTGTGCTGTGCAAGATCTTCGGCTGGAGCAACGGGGTCTTCTTCACCGTCACCCCGGTGCTGCTGCTCGGCCTGGTGCCGGTGATGAACGGTCACGCCGCCCGCCAGCTCATCGCCTCCGCCGCCATGTGCGGTCTGGAAGTGGGACTGCTCGGCGGCCTGTTTGGCGGCCACCCAGGGCTCATGACCCCCCTGGTCTTTTTGCTCTTCCTCTACCGTTTCGCCGCCATGTCCCGGGGCAGCCTGTTCCTGTTCGGTGCCAACGGGGTGCTCAGCCTCAGCATCATGCTGCACTTTGCCAGCTACCCCGGGATTGATCTGAACGACCTCATCTTCAGCAACCTCTGGGCCAGCGTCCTGTCGGTGCTCATCGCCTATCTGATGACGGCCCTCATTCCGGACGTGGAGGAGCGCCCCAGGCCGGCCCCCTCCCCCAAGGCGCCTCACCGGATGCGCCACGAAGCCCTGCTGGGGGCATCCATCGCGACCCTCTCGTTCCTGGTGTTCCAGATCTTCGATCTGCGCGACTCCATGTCCGCCCAGGCCACCACCCTGCTGCTGCTCTTCCCCATGCACTGGAACGGCGCCCTGGACTATGCCCGCAAGCGGGCCATGGGCACCCTGCTGGGGGTGAGTTTCGGCATCCTGGGGCAGCTGGTGCTCTATGACTGGTCCGGCTTGCTGCTGCTGGTGACCCCGGTGCTCTGGCTCGGTGCCATGCTGTTCAGCTATGCCCATGTGAAGGAGGCGAGCGGCTCCGGAGTCGGCTTCGGTGCCCTCACCACCCTCGGCATCCTGTTCGGCCAGTACCTGACCCCGGGCAACGACCTGGTGTTCAGCGCCCTCTATCGGGTGAGCAGCATCCTCTTTGCCATCGTGGTCACCCTGCTCGCCTGCTACCTCATCCACCGGCTGCTCAATCGCTTCGAGGCGACACGGTTCGGCCACTGACCCTTTTCTGCAGCCATTGGATGGCTCCCTTTCGCCCCGCTTGCCTGCCGGGGCGTTTTTTTGCCTGCCCCACGGACCGGAGGGAGACGGACGCATCCCGACGCAGGGCTCCCGCCATGAGGTTGCAGTTGTGCCTCATCCTGTTAGGCTCAAGGCCATATGACACCGTTGTGAGGATCAAACATGAAACACGCCAAGCTCTTTCTACTGGGGGCGGGCGCCATCACCCTGCTCGGCGGCTGCGATCTGGGCAGCGGCAAGCTGGGAGTGACCGGCGGCGATCCCGTCACCTATCTGTGTGAACAGAACCAGAAAGTGCAGGTTCGCTACTTCTCCCTCTCGGACGAGAGCCTTAACTTCGTCAAGCTCTCCCTCCCCGATGGCAAGGATTACACCCTGCCCCAGGCGGTTTCCGCCTCCGGCGCCCGCTATACCGACGATCACGAGGTGGTCTGGTGGAACAAGGGCAAGGAGGGGTTCGTCGAGATGCGTGATGACGCCGGGGAGTGGCAGAGCCGCTACAACGACTGCAAGGAGCAGTGATCCGCGCCGTCATGGCACACAGCACACACGAAACACCCCGGCCTGGCCGGGGTGTTTGTCATTTCACTTCCACTTCAAATCGGGCCACAACCCGAGCCGGAATGGCTTGCAGATTCTGCTCCGATGGCCGGTAGCGCAGCTGCGCCAGCCCGGAGATGGCGATGAGATCCAGCACGCCGGGAGGCTGGGACTCCAGTACCTCTGGGCTGAACAGCGTGCCATTGGAATCGATGAGGTAGCGAAGGGTCACATACCCCTTGACCGGCCTCTTCGCCGGCAGCCCCCCGACCGGGTTAAAACTGATGGCATCCCCCACCAGCACCCAGTATTCGGGCAGCGTTTCCCAGGTGACATCCACCGGAGGCTGATTCAGCTTGGCGGTGGGGCTGGCACAGCCCCCGAGCAGGGCCAGGGCGGCCCACAGAAACAACCCTTTCACACGCACTGACATTCCCTCTTCGTTGTATCGCTCGACTCCATGAGCGACGCGCCAGTGTCAGGCAAAGGGGCTCATCCGGGAAGCCCCCATCTGGCAGGCAAAAAAAAGCCAACCCCGGAGGGCTGGCCTTGTGATCTCTCACGGCTCAGGCGCGCTTGTCGCTTACCACCAGCCAGAGGGCATGAACCATGCCGGGCAGACCGCCCAGCAGGGTCAGCACTATGTTGATGAGGAAATGGAGGCTGAAGCCTACCTGGATAAAGGCGCAGACCGGGGGGAGAAAGATGGCCAGCAGGATCTTGAGCAGATTGTTCATCGGGATTCCTCGTGTAAACAGCACTTGGGGTTGGCCTAACCATAAACACCCAAGGCCTCAACTGCAAACCAGACAGGGGATCCGCTCTCCTCCTTTCCACCAGGCGTTGAGGTCGTGAACCATCTGGTTGCTGCTGCCGCGCCAGAGCAGACCGGGATCCGCCAGGGCCTTCTCGAACCTGCCATCCACCAGCACGTCCAGCAAGGCCACCAGCTCCCGCTGGGCCGGGCTGAGATCGGCCAGCAGATAGCCGGTCCAGCACCAGATGTCCTTGCCGGGGCACTCGGCCCGCACCCGCTTCACCAGCGCCAGCACATGCGGCACGTTGGCGGGGTGGAGCGGATCGCCGCCGGAGAGCGACAGTCCGCGCCGCTTGATGCGGCTGTCGTTGAGATCGTGAATGATGCGATCGCTCATCGCCTCATCGAACGGCTTGCCCCCATCGAGCCGCCAGGTGCTCTGGTTGTAGCAACCGGGGCACTGGTGCTCGCAACCCGACACGAACAGGGTGGCGCGGGTGCCGGGGCCGTTGATCACATCGACCGGGTAGTACTGGTGGTAGTGCATTCGAGTTCTCTGGGTTAACGGCCAACCCCCTCCCAACCTCCCCCTTCGAAAGGGGGAGGAGCTTCTTTGCCCCCCTGCCAAGGGGAGGGCTGGGGTGGGGTCTGCTCGCTTACATATGCTTGACGCGGCGTTTGACCTCTTCCTGCTTGCCCGCGTTGAAGGGGCGCGCATCCGGGCTGCCGAGATAGCCGCACACCCGGCGTGTCACCGACACCTTGGCCGGGTCGTGGTTGCCGCAGCGCGGGCAGGTGAAGCCCTTGGAGGTGCACTCGAACTCGCCGGTGAAACCGCAGTCGTAGCACTCGTCGATGGGGGTGTTGGTGCCGTAGTAGGGCACCTTGTCATAGCTGTAGTCCCAGACGTTCTCCAGCGCCTCCAGGTTGTGCTGGATGTTGGGGTACTCGCCGTAGCAGATGAAGCCGCCGCTGGCGATGGGCGGATAGGGCGCCTCGAAGTCCAGCTTGTCGTAGGGGTTCACCTGCTTCTCCACGTCCAGGTGGAAACTGTTGGTGTAGTAGCCCTTGTCGGTCACCCCGGCCACTACGCCAAACTCCTTGGCATCGATGCGGCAGAAACGGGTGCAGAGGTTCTCGCTCGGGGTGGAGTAGAGGCTGAAGCCGTAGCCGGTCTCCTCCTTCCACTCGTCGGTGGCCGCCTTGAGCCGCGCGATGATGGCGATGGCCTTCTGGCGCAGGGTCTCGCTGTCGAACAGGTGGACGTCGGTGCCATAGAGGGCGTTGATGGTCTCGTGTACCCCGATGTAACCCAGCGAAATGGAGGCGCGGCCATGTTTGAAGATCTCGCTGATGTTGTCATCGGCCTTGAGGCGCACCCCGCAGGCCCCTTCCATGTAGAGGATGGGGGCGACCCGGGCCTTGACCCCGTCCAGGCGCTTGATGCGGTACATGAGCGCTGTCTTGGCCACCCGCAGGGCGGCGTCCAGCTTGTCCCAGAAGTCCGCTTCATCGCGGGATTTCAGGGCAATGCGCGGCAGGTTGAGGCTCACGACCCCCAAGTTGTTGCGCCCTTCGTGGACCAGCTCGCCATTCTCTTCAAAGGCACCGAGGAAGGAGCGGCACCCCATGGGGGTCTTGAAGGAGCCTGTGACCTTGACCACCTGGTCGTGGTTGAGGATGTCCGGGTACATCCGCTTGGAGGCGCACTCCAGCGCCAGCTGCTTGATGTCGTAGTTGGGATCCCCCGGTTTGTGGTTCAGGCCATCCTTGATGGCGAACACCAGTTTCGGGAAGACGGCGGTCTTCCTGTTCTTGCCAAGGCCGGCGATGCGGTTGCCTAGGATGGCGCGCTGGATGAGGCGCGATTCCCAACTGTCCCCCAGGCCAAAGCCGAAGGTGACGAACGGCGTCTGACCGTTGGCGGTGTGCAGGGTATTGACCTCGTATTCGAGGGACTGGAAGGCGTCGTGGCACTCCTTCTCGGTGCGGGCCATGGCATAGGCATCCACGTCCCGGATCCCCCACTCCTCGGCCACCTCCCGGTGCTTGTGCCAGCTGATGGTCACATAGGGTGCCAGCACTTCGTCGATGCGGTTGATGGTGGTGCCGCCATAGATATGGCTCGCCACCTGGGCGATGATCTGGGCGGTCACCGCGGTGGCGGTGCTGATGGATTTGGGAGTGTCTATCTCCGCGTTGCCCATCTTGAAGCCGTGGGTCAGCATCCCCTGCAGATCGATCAGCATGCAGTTGAACATGGGGAAGAAGGGGGAGTAGTCGAGATCGTGGAAGTGCAGGTCGCCGCTCTCGTGGGCCTGCACCACGTCACGGGGCAGCATGTGACTGATGGCGTAATGCTTGGCAACGATGCCCGCCAGCAGGTCACGCTGGGTCGGGATCACCTTGGAGTCCTTGTTGGCGTTCTCGTTGAGCAGGGCCGCGTTGGTCTGCTCCACCAGGCCGCGGATCTCCTGGGCCAGGCGACCCCGGGCCTCGCGGGCCTGATCCCGGTCGTGACGGTATTCGATGTAGGCACGGGCGATGGCCTTGTCGTCGGAGGCCATCAGGTGGTTCTCGACCCGGTTCTGGATCTCGTGGATGTCTACCTCCCCTCGCCCCTCCAGCTCCTGGCTGACAGCGGCGGCAATGCGCTCTGCCAGCGCCGGACTGGCCTGATTGACCGCGGCCGCCGCCCGGCTGACCGCATCGCGGATCAGTTGGCCATTGAATGGTGCACGACATCCATCGCGTTTGATCACTACCGGTTTCATCGATTTTCCCCGTATTGAAAGACCTGGTGGCCACCCTCGGCTCACCCTCGTTGAGTCCCCTTCTCCACGCCCGTCCCCGGCGCAAACAAGGTCAGCCAAGGCTTGAAACACCTGGGCTGACACTGAGAGGGCGACCACTTATGCACAGCTTTATAACACTATATATGGGTATTTTTTTTATGCTTACCCCTATATGTGGGGTCTATTAGGCACCAAAGCGGTACCCTGTTTCTTGATCCAGAACAGGTTTTGGAAGGAGTGGGGCAGTTCACGACCAGCGCCAAAAGGCGCTCTTTTTGCTCACCCCAGACGGGATGCGGGCTCCCGCCCGGCAAGGGATAAAAAGAGAGGGGCACGCCTTCCGACAACAATTGACCGAGGCGCCAGAGAGCGGGAGAGCACATACTGGGGAACAGTCTGTCCCTTGCGGAAAACACACGTGACCAAGGTCTTGCTCCTGCTCTCCCTCCTCTCCCTCCCGCTGCTGGCCGCCGAGATCCTGGTGATCAGCAGCTATCACCAGAGCAACCAGTGGGATCAGAGCTACAGTGCCGGCCTCGAGCAACACCTCAAGCAGGCGCATCACCTCGGGTATCTCTATCTGGACACCAAGCGCCAGCCCGGCCAGACCCGTGACGAACTGCTCGCCAAGGGAATGGCCGCCTACCGGACCCACCAGCCGGCGCTGGTGATCCTGGGGGATGACAACGCCATCAACGCCCTCGCCCGACCCATCGCCGCCCGGGGAACGCCCGTGGTGTTTCTCGGGATGAACGAGAATCCGCGCCCCAAGGGGCTGGTCGGCCACCCCCTGATCACCGGCGTCTTGGAACGCCCTCTGCTCAAGCGCAGCATCAACGAGATGAGTCAGTTGATGGGAGGGCTGGAGCGTGCCCTGGTGCTGTTTGACGAAAGCGAGGTGTCCCGCACCGCCGTCGCCCACGAGTTCAAGGGGCGAGGCGAGCTGACGATCGGTCAGACCCGGGTCAGCAGCCGCCAGTTCACCGACTACGGACGCTGGCAGGAGGCAGTGCTCGCCAGCCGGAAAAACGGCTATCAGGCGCTCTTCCTCGGCCTCTACCACACTCTCACCGACGCTCAGGGCCAGCATGTAAGCGAGCAACAGGTACTGGCATGGACCAGCGCCAACAGCCCGGTGCCACTGTTCTGCTTCTGGGCCTTTGCGGTGGGCAGGGGAGCCGCCATCGGCGGCCTGGTGCTCGACGGCCACAGCCAGGGAGAGAGAGCCGCCGAACTGGCCAATGCCATCCTCTCGGGCACGGCGCCCGGCGCCCTCTCCCCCCGCGCCGCATCCCGCGGGGAATATCTGTTCAGCAAGAGCGAACTGGCACGCTGGCACCTGACGGCTCCCGATGCCTGGCAGAACAAGGTGAGCTACGTCGAGTGAGCCCACCAACGACAAACCCGGCCAGTGGGCCGGGTTTGTCTGCTCAAACGTGCATTCTCAGTGCTGAATGGCCGCCTGCAACTCGGCCTCGGTCCAGATGGTGATCCCCAGCTCCTGGGCCTTGGCGAGCTTGGAGCCTGCCGCCTCCCCCGCCACCAGCACGTCGGTCTTGGCCGACACCGAGCCCGCCACCTTGGCCCCCAGGGCCTGCAGCGCCGCCTTGGCATCGTTGCGGGACAAGGCGGTGAGGGTGCCGGTCAGCACGAAGGTCTTGCCGGCAAAAGGCTGATCGCTTGCCTCTTTCTTCTCGATGACCGGCCAATGGATACCGGCGGCCAGCAGGGCGTCGAGCACTTCGATGTTGTGGGGCTGGCGCAGGAAGTAGTAGACATGCTTGGCCACTATGTCTCCCACGTCAGCCACTTCCAGCAACTGCTCCACCGAGGCGGCGCGCAGGGCATCCAGGGTGAGGAAGTGGTTGGCGAGGCTCAAGGCGGTCGCCTCCCCTACTTCGCGGATCCCCAGGGCAAACAGGAAGCGGGGCAGGGTGGTGCTGCGGGCGGCATCGATGGCGGCCACCAGGTTGAGGGCCGATTTTTGCCCCATCCGATCGAGCCCGGCCAGCTGGATGGCGTTGAGGCTGAACAGGTCCGCCGGGGTCTTCACCAGCCCCTTGTCCACCAGTTGCTCCACTATCTTGTCGCCAAGGCCATCCACATCCATGGCGCGACGCGCCGCGAAGTGCTTGATGGCGGCCGCCCGCTGGGCCTCGCAGAAGAGGCCGCCGGAACAGCGGGCCACGGCCTCCCCTTCCAGCCGCTCCACCGCCGAGCCGCACACCGGGCACTCGGTCGGGAAGAGGATCGCGCGGGCATCCGCCGGGCGCTGCGCCTCCACCACAGCCACGACCTGGGGGATCACGTCCCCGGCCCGGCGCACGATCACTGTGTCGCCGATCATGACGCCAAGGCGCGCGATCTCGTCCGCATTGTGCAAAGTGGCGTTGGACACGGTGACGCCGCCGACAAACACCGGCTTGAGCTTGGCCACCGGGGTGATGGCACCGGTGCGGCCCACCTGGAACTCAACATTCTCCAGCAGGGTCATCTCCTCTTCTGCCGGGAACTTGTGGGCAGTGGCCCAGCGCGGCGCACGGGCAACGAAACCGAGCTCCCCTTGCAGGGCGATGTCATCCACCTTGTAGACCACGCCGTCGATCTCGTAGGGGAGCTCGCTACGGCGCGCCAGGATATCATCGTGAAACGCCTGGCAGCCGGCGGCACCCTCTTTGAGCTTCACTTCCGGGCTGAGCGGCAGACCCCAGGCCTTGAGCTGATTGAGGCGACCGAAGTGGGACTCCCCCAGCTCGTCGCCACCGACTCCCACGCCGTAGGCATAGAAGCTGAGGGGGCGGCTGGCGGTGATGCGTGAATCGAGCTGGCGCAGGCTGCCGGCAGCGGCGTTGCGCGGGTTGACGAACACCTTCTCCCCCGCCGCCAGCGCATCGCGGTTCATCGCCTCGAACCCCGCCTTGGGCATGAAGACCTCCCCACGCACCTCCAGCCGCGCAGGCCACCCCTGGCCGCGCAGGGTCAGGGGAATGGCCTTGATGGTGCGCACGTTCTCCGTGATCTCCTCCCCCGTGGTGCCGTCCCCGCGAGTGGCGGCCTGTACCAGCTGGCCAGCCACGTAGAGCAGGCTCACCGCCAGACCGTCGAGCTTGGGTTCGCAACAGAAGGTGAAATTCACCTCCCGCTTGAGGCGATCACTCATGCGTTGCTCGAACGCCTGCAACTCCTCGCTGCTGAAGACGTTGTCCAGACTCAGCATGGGGATCTCGTGGCGTACCTGCTTGAAGGCGGTCAGCGGCTGGCCTCCCACCCGCACGCTCGGCGAGGCCGGGGTTTTCAGCTCGGGATGCTCGGCCTCCAGCGCAATCAGCTCGCGCATCAGGCGATCGTATTCGGCGTCCGGCACCGTGGGGTTGTCCAGCACATAGTACTGATGGCCGTACTCGGTCAGCAGCTCACACAGTTGACGGTGGCGGGAGAGGATATCGCTCATGAAAAAGTCTCGAAGTGTGATGGAACATTCAGTCTGGGGCAGAAACAAAAATGCGGCACCGGGGTACCGCACTTTTCATTGTTCAAGCCCCATGGCGCATCAGTCGCGGCTGGCCTCGTAGGCCGCCAGCTCGTGACGGTAGCGGGCGATGTCGTCGTCGCTGAGGGGACTGCGCGAGGCGTCGGTCAGCATGGCATCGAGATCGCTCGCCAGCTGATCCGCGGCCTGCAACATGTGCTCGAAGGCGAAGGCGGCATTGCTGCGAAGGGGCAGTTGCATGAAGAGGGACACACCCGGGGTGCTGAACTGCTCCATGCGATAGGGGTTGAAGGTACCCGGCTTGACCATGTTGATCATGGAGAAGAGCACTTCACCCTTGCCGCCCAGATCTTCGTGACGGTGGAAGATGTCCATCTCGCCAAACTTGAAGCCCAACGCCAGCAGGGAAGAGAGCAGGGTCGCACCTTGCAGATCGTGGCCGGGACGGGCCATCAGGTTGATGACATAGACATCCTGCCAGATCTTCTCGGCCGGGGCCGGAGCGGGTTCTGGCTCGGCTGCGTGAACCGGCTCTTCATAGGCTGGCTCGTCATCGTAAGCGGGCTCTTCATAAGCCGGCTGGGCGTAGCGGGGAGCCTGCTGGGCAACCGGTGCCGGCTCGCGTGCACCGAAGGTCGGCGCCTGGGCATAGGCCGGCTCCACCAGCGGCTCTTCGTCCAGCGGCTGCATCATGGGCTCGCGCTGCGGACGGGAACGGTGTACCGGGGTACGGCGGATCACCTGGGCAGGTTTGCGCACCGGCGCGGCAGGGGCCTCTTCAACAGGGGCGGCAACCGGCTCTTCATAGTCCTCTTCTTCCTCATACACAGGCTGAGGGGGGACAGGGCGAGCGGCAGGCTTGCGCACCACGGGAGGCGGCAGATCGGCGTCGTCATCTTCATCATCGAAGGCGGGAACGGGGGCGACACGGCGGGGTTCGGGCTGACGGGCCTCGTCGCTGCGCAGTTTGGGCTCGGCACGACGGCCACCGCTCACCACACGCACCTGACCGATGCCATCGCTGTCGAAGGCGTCGTTGTCACGCTCACGGGACTTGGACTCCATCCGACCCAGGGGTTTCTCCTTGATCGGTGCCTGACGATTCTTTCTGTTGCTCCACAACCCGTGAATGAGCAATGCCGCGATGGCAATACCGCCCAGGGCAACCAAGATGTAACGCAATTCCTGCATTAGCTGCTTCTCTTTCTAGTTTTGCTCAGCCAAAGCGACGGCTTCACCGATATCGACCGACACTATGCGCGAAACCCCGGGCTCTTGCATCGTGACGCCAACCAGCTGCTCGGCCATCTCCATGGAGACCTTATTATGACTGATGTAAACGAACTGTACTGTGCTCGACATCTCTTTGACAAGAGAACAGAAGCGACCGACGTTCACTTCATCGAGCGGTGCATCCACCTCATCCAGCAGACAAAATGGTGCTGGATTGAGTCTGAAGATGGCAAAAACCAGCGCAAGGGCGGTTAGCGCCTTCTCCCCCCCGGAAAGCAGGGCAATGGTAGCATTCTTCTTGCCCGGAGGTCTTGCCATGATGCTCACTCCGGCCTCCAAAAGATCATCCGAGGTCAGCTCAAGCCAGGCACTGCCCCCCCCGAACACTTTTGGGAACAGGGATTTTAAATCTTCATTGACCTTATCGAAAGTGTCGCGGAAGCGTATTTGTGTTTCTTTATCAATTCTTTTAATGGCTTGGCTCAAGGTGTCGAGGGCCTGCTCCAGATCCTGGCACTGATTTTCCAGGTAGCTTGCGCGGGTTTTCGCCTCCTCATACTCCTCCAGTGCCGCCAGGTTAATGGCGCCAAGCGCCTCCACCTGCGCCTCCAGCGTCTGGATCTCCTGGCGCAGCTTGCCGCGATCAGCGGCAATCAGCACAGCCTGATCGAGGTCCACCAGGCGCACGCCCAGCTCTTCGAACTGCTCGTGCAGTCCCTGCCTGCGCGTCAGGTTGCGCTCGCGCTCGAGCCGCAGAGTCGCCAGCTTCTCCTGAATTTTCACCAGCTGCTTGTGATCGGCGCTTCTGGCCTGCTCCAGCTCGGTCAGCTGACGATCCAGCTCTGAGAGCCGTTGGTGACAGGCCAGTTGCTGCGCCTCAAGATTGCGCTGCTCGACCAGCAGGGGCGACAGATCCTGACTCGGAGCGGCCCCTGGCTCCTTGAGTTCCGCCAGCTCCAGGCCGAGACGGGCCAGCTCCTGCTCGCGCAGCGTGATGAGCTGGCGCTGGTTCTGCTGCTCCAGTTGCAACCGCTGGCAGGCCGCCTGCTGCTGCTCCCGGCGAAGGCGCGCCTCTTCCAGCGCCCGCTCCGCCCCGCTTACCTGCTCCTGGGCAAGCAGCAGCGCCTCGGCGAGTACCTCCCCCTGCTCCTGCTGCTCGCCAAGGGCCGCTTCATCCTGCTCAAGCCGCTCCCCGGCCGACGCCAGCCGCTGCGCCTCCTCAGCCTGCTCCTTATCGAGCCGGGCCAGCTCTTCCCCCAGCTGGCCCAGGCGCTGCAAGCGCTCCTGGCGCTGCCCCTCGCGCAGACTCCAGGCTTCGCGCAGTTGCTGCCACCGCAGCTCCTGCTCGCGCAGGGTGCGCTGAGCTAGCTCATGCGCTCCATGCTGCTGGGCCCGCGCTGCATCGGCGGCGACAAGCTGCTCGTCGAGTCTGTGCAGCGCCTCCCGGCCCGCGGCCCGCTCGGTGTGCAGCCGCTCACGCTCACCGAGCAGCGCCAGGGTACCGAGGGCCATGCCCTCCCCCAGATCCGCCCAGTTGGGGCCGAACCAGTCGCCGGCGGGAGTGAGCAGCGACTCACCGGCAGAGAGGCTGTGCAGGCGGGACAGCGCCTCCTCCCTGCTCTCTGCCAGCCAGATGGCGTTGAGGAAAGCCGGAATGTGCTCGCCCCCCAGTTGCGCCGCCAGGGTACCGGCCCTGGCTGCCTGGGCCGGGCCAATCCAGAGTCCGGGTTGCGCCAGGTTGCACTCGTCCGCCGGGATTGCGGTGAGCCAGCGGCCGAGCACCTTGTCCAGCCCCCGGGCCCACTCGGGGGGAACCTGCAACCGATCAGCCAGGGTCGCGCCCGCCATCTGCTCCCCCAGGATCTGATCCAGGGTGGCGAGGCGCGCCTCCAGCTCGCGCAGCAGGCCCTGCTGGTGACCCTGCTCTGCCTTGAGTGCTTCATGGCGCGACACACCGGCCTGCCACGCCGCATCGGCTTCCTCATGGCGGGCGCGGGAGAGCGAGAGTTCCGCCGCCAGGGCATCGAGGGCCGGTTGCAGGTTCTCCCCCTCCCCGCCAAGGGGCCCGGCCTGTTCGTCTTCCAGCTTGAGGCGGGCAAGCCGGGTCTTGGCCTGCAGCTCCTGCAGGCCATTCACCTCGGCGCGGGTCTGGTTGAGCCGCCCCTGCAACTGCCCCAATTGCTGCTGCCACTGCTGCTGACGCTGGCGCGCCTGCTCGAGCCGATCGCCCGCTGCCGCCCGCACGCTCTGCTGGTCGGTAAGCAACTGCTCACACTGCTCGAGGCGCGCCGACGCTACCTCCCCCTGCAACGTGCTCTCGCCCAGTTGCTCTAGCTGGCCGGCCAGCTGGGCCTTGAGCCCCTCGATACGCTCGCCGAGGGCCTGCCGCCTCGCCTGCCAGTCACGACCGAGTTCGTTCTGATGCAATTGCTGCTGCTCGAGGCGGGCGATGGCTTGCCCGCCGAGAAAAATCTGTTGCTGGCGGCTGGCCTGCTCGGCCTGCGCCTCCTGGCGGGCCACCGACAGGGTGACGTGACGCCCCTCGTCGGTGGTGCGCTTGGCATCGAGGGCCGCCAGCGCCTGCTCGGTCTGGGCCAGTTCGGTCTTGGCTTCGCCAAGACGTGTCTCCAGCGCCCACAGTTCCGAGCCGATCAGTTCGCTGCGGGCCGCGCGACTGCGGCTCTTGAGCTGCTTGTAGCGCTCGGCGGTCTCGGCCTGGGCCTTGAGATGCTCGAGGCGCGAGCCCAGTTCGCCGCGGATATCGCCGAGGCGTTCCAGGTTCTCCTGGGTATGGCGGATGCGCTGCTCGGTCTCCCGGCGCCGCTCCTTGTAGCGGGAGACCCCGGCGGCCTCTTCCATGAACAGCTTGAGATCGGCGGGGCGGGACTCCACCAGCCGGCTGACGGTGCCCTGTTCGATGATGGCGTAACTGCGGGGCCCAAGGCCGGTGCCGAGGAAAAGGTCGGTCACATCCTTGCGGCGGCACTTCTGGCCGTTGATCTGGTAGTGATTGGAGCCGTCGCGCAGCACTTCGCGGCGCACCGAGATCTCGGTAAAGCGGCCGAACTCGCCGGGTACCCGGTTGTGGGGATTGTCGAACACCAGCTCCACCGAGGCGCGGCCATGGGCGCTGCGGTTGATGGAGCCGTTGAAGATGACGTCGGTCATGTTCTCGCCGCGCAGATGGCGGGCGGAGCTCTCCCCCAGCACCCAGCGCACGGCGTCGATGACGTTGGATTTGCCGCAGCCGTTGGGGCCCACCACGGCGGTCATGTCGGCGTTGAGTTCGATGCGGGTCGGCTCGACAAACGACTTGAAACCGGCGAGTTTGATCAATTTCAGACGCATGGCGGCCTATGTGGGTAACGAAATAAAGAGGAGGCGGGCAGGCGACTTTACCAAATCAAAGGCTTGTTTGTAATATGCTGGCACTTTCCCCATTCACTGATGGAGCTCACATGAGCCAATCACCCCACATGGTCAAAGATTCGGTCAGCGGTGCAGACTACTTCCTGCGCGGCTTCTCACTCATCCGCCAGCCCGGCATCCGCACCTTCGTGCTGATCCCCCTGCTGGTCAACTTCGTGCTCTTTGCCGGTGCCTTCTACGCCCTGTTGCTACAACTGGACGGCCTGTTCGCCTGGCTGCACCAGCAGATCCCGAGCTGGCTCTCCTGGCTTGATTACCTGCTCTGGCCCATCGCCCTCATCACCATACTGGTGGTCTTCTCCTTCATCTTCAGCTCGGTGGCCAACTGGATAGCTGCCCCTTTCAACGGCCTGCTGGCAGAGAAGGTGGAACAGATCCTCACCGGTGAAGCCATGAATGACACCGGCATGCTGGATGTGGTGAAAGATGTACCTCGTACCTTCGGCCGCGAATGGACCAAGCTGAAATACTATCTGCCCAAGGCCATCGGTTGCCTGATCCTCTTCCTGATCCCGGTAGTGGGCCAGACCCTGGCACCCGTGCTCTGGTTCCTGCTCAGCGCCTGGATGATGGCGATCCAGTATGTCGATTATCCGTTCGACAACCACAAGATCGGCTTCATCACCATGCGCGACGCCCTCAAGCAGCGTCGTGGAAAGTGCCTGAGCTTCGGCGCCCTGGTGACCCTCTTCTCCGCCATCCCGGTGGTGAATCTCTTCGTGATGCCGGTGGCCATCTGTGGCGCCACCGCCATGTGGGTGGACCAATACCGCAGCGAGCAACTTGGACGCTGAACCGCGTCATCATGATCAAAAGAGGGGGCGAAAGCCCCCTTTTCATTACTTAATCTAATGCATAACCAAGATAGCTTGTCGCCCCAGCGCAGGGTTGTTAGGATGCGGGCCTTTCTCGCACCCTGGGATATCTCATGTTACATGCACTCTTCTTGCTCGGCCTGGTGGCCGAAGGGATGACTGGCGCGCTGGCAGCGGGTCGGCGACGGATGGATCTGTTTGGCGTCGTGATCATCGCCTCGGCGACGGCCATCGGTGGCGGTACCATTCGGGATGTGCTGCTGGGCCACTATCCCCTGCTCTGGGTCGAGCACCCCGAATACGTGCTGCTGGTGGCGGGCGCCGCCATGGCCGGGGTCATCTCGGCCCCGCTGATGCGCTACCTTGGCAAGCTGTTCCTGGCGCTCGATGCCCTGGGGCTCGTGGTCTTCTCCATCTTCGGGGCTGCCCGGGCGCTCGAGATGGGCCACGGGGCCGGCATCGCCTGCATCATGGCCGTGGTGACCGGCGTGTTCGGGGGGGTGCTGCGGGACTTGCTGTGCCAGCGTATCCCGCTGGTGTTCAAGCGCGAGCTCTATGCCGCCGTCTCGCTGATCACCGCCGCGCTCTACTGCTTTGCGCTGCACCATGGGCTGCCCAACGACTGGGCCGCTTTCGGTGCCATCGGCATCGGCTGCGTGCTGCGGCTCCTGGCGGTACGCTTCAAGTGGGGACTGCCCACCTTCAACTATCAGTACGCCACCCATTGATCGCGCCAGTTCCTGGCCATATCGCACGGATAACGAGCAACAAAAAAGCGCCATACGGCGCTTTTTTGTTGGGCATCGGCAAGAGAGGAAAGGGTCAGTTGATCCCTTCCGAGCTGAAGAAGGTCGCCTTGTCGGCGATGAAACGCACCTTGATGTTCTTGCCTTCCCCTCCCCAGACACAGCTCGTGGTGCCGAGAGCATCGTCGCAACGCTCGGCCTTGCCGAGGATGGCGCTCGCTTCGGCATAGCTCATCCCGACTTTCAGCTTGTCGTAGCTCTCGCGGTTGAGCTTGCCGCAACCAGTCAACAACAGGGCGATGAACCCCCCGATCACAATCTGCTTCATCTTTCTCTCCTCTGGCTGGAGTCCAGAGCCTAGCAGCTTGGTCCCCCTCAATGCCAGCGGCAAAAAGACACAATCGTCACTCAACCCTTGAGGAAATCCCGACTCACCAGCTGCGAACGGGACCCGTGTCCAAGTGCACGAAGTTGTCGGAAGGGTAATAACCCACACCGCCCACCTTGAGGTTCAGGGCGGCCTTGCGCAGGTGCGCCAGCTGCACGCCGGGGATGCGCACGTCAACCGCCTGCCCCAGGGTGTGGTAGCTGTGCTTGGCGACGCCGCGACTCTTGCGCCGCTTCTGCTGATTGGTGGCCGGGGAGCGATAGCCCGAGATGAGCTGGATTTCGCCGTGGCGTCCCAGCTTGTGTTGTAGCAGAAAGAGCTGATCGAACAGCTTGCGGTCGATGTTGAACACTTCGTTGCGACGGTAGTCACGGAAAATATGGTTGAGCTCCGCCAGCCCGTCGCTCAGATAGTGGCCATCTTCCCAATAACTGGCGCGTACCCGCTCGCCGGTATTGAGGTTGAAGAAACTCAGTTCCCGTCCCGAAGTGCTGCGGCTCGCCAGCGCAGGGAACGACAGCAGGCTGGTCCCCATCAGGCAACCCGCCCCCAGCAGCAGACGGCGTCGGCTTATCTCTTGTCCCAGCATCCGTTGTCCGTCCATCTCATGGTGAAGTCACACAGGTGAATGAATTTGATACAAGGGCCGAAACTACCTGCCAGAAAAAGCGCTGTCAAACCCCATTCACCCATGAAAAAGCCCGGCACGGGCCGGGCTTTTCACTCTGTGGCGAGGATCACAGCAAGCGGCTTTGATAGCTGACTCTGTCGAATCCGTAGATATCGTTGCGCAGTTGCTGACGTCCCTCTTCATCAATCCAGCTGCTCCAGTAGACGGTAAACACCGGGATAGGGTTGCTCAGGGGCAGCCACTTGGTCTGGGTCTCTTTCAGGATGCTGGCCACCTTGTCCGGCTGATAGCGGGAGTCCGCCAGCAGCAGCTCTGCCAGATCGTCGGCGTGTTCCACCCGGATGCAACCCGAGCTGAAGGCACGGGCCCCCTGCTCGAACAGCGCCTTGCGCGGGGTGGAGTGGAGATAGATGGCATCGTTGTTGGGCAGATAGAACTTGTAGCGACCCAGGGCATTGTGATCCCCCGGCTTTTGCCGCAACCGGTAAGGGAAACCGGAGGCCAGCGCATGGTGCCAGCCATCTTCGCTGAACTGCACCGGATTGCCCTCGCCGTCGATCACCTCGAACTGTTCACGATCCAGGTAGGCAGGATCGCGCCCGAGCTTGGGCAGAATGTCCTTGCTCAGGATGGAGCGCGGCACGTGCCAGGCCGGGTTCAGCACGATGGAGCGGATCTCGCTGGCGAGGATGGGGGTGGCCCGCTGCTCCTTGCCGACGATGACCCGACTGGTGAAGACCTCGCTGCCAGACTCCACCACGCTCAGGCGGTAGTCCGGAATGTTGACCAGCACATAGCGACCGGCAAGGTGATCCACCAGATCACGGCGCCACAGGTTGCGTACCAGCAGGCTGGCGCGCACCTCGGGGCCGGTATTGAGCCAGCTGCGGGTCTGACGGCCGATGATGCCGTCGGCGGTCAGGCCGTGGCGGCGCTGGAACTGCTTGATGGCCTGTTCGGTCTCGGGATCGTAGAGGCTGTCCTGGTGAGTCGGGGCACTGTCCCCCAGTTCGTTCAGGATGGAGCGGATCTGGCCGAGCTCGGTCGAGCTCTCCCCGGCCCGCAGGGTCGGCATGGAGAGGGTGGGCCAGTGCTTGGCCATGGGCATGGCCAGCAGCTTGCGCACTTCTTCGCGCACGGCGTCGTATTCCTCCACCTGTGGCCTGAGTTGCCTGACCTGCTCCAGCAGATTGTCTCCCTGGGGGGCATGGGCCAGGGGGCGGTTCAGATCCAGCTTGAGGGTCTGCATCTGTTCGCGCGCGACCAGATCCATCCCTCGCCAGGCCTGCTGGAACCGGGCCAGCTTGCCAAAGGCCTCATCGTAGAGGGCACCGCGTCGATCCGCCGGGGTCTTTTGCAACTGCTGCCAGAGGCGGTAGAAATCCGGATGCAGCTGGGCCAGCACCGCTTCCTGCAACTGCTGTTCAAGCTCATGACGAGCCTGCTCGGCCACCTCGTTCTGATACCAGTCATGCTGAATGCTGGGACTGGCCACTACCGCCTGTTCCGTGCTGGCATGAACCATGCTGGCCGGCCAGCAGCCCAGCCAGATGAGATTCGCCAATGCCAACCAATACTTCTTACCCATGCTTCTTACCACGCTTGCCTCAAATCGGTTCATTTCGGCCTGTCAGGCGCGACGGTCAGGACCCCATGATGCGTGAATGCTGGCGACTTTGCTAGCGGACGGAGGTGTAACGACGCCAGATGAGTTCCTGCTCCCCGCTGTCGCCGACGGCCACTATCGCCTCGTTGAACCGCGCTACGAATTCCCCGGACAGGGTCTTCTTGCTCAACATGAAAAAGGTGGGCGTCTCATGGATCGCCATGGTGTGGGGGACGACCGCATCCGACAGACCCTCTCTCTTCAGACCCCAGGGCGTGGCCAGACTATCCCCGAGAAAACCGTCTATCCGCCCAAGCAACAGCTTGCGATAGTTTTGCACATCGTTGACCTCGCTCACCTGGTTGCGGTATCGCTGCAGAACCTTGGTAATTTCCGGGCCGTAATAGTAGTCCCTGGTCACACCGAGGCGATGCCCGTGGGCCAGCCAGCTCGCCAGATCCGACTCCTCACCGGTACCGGATTTGCGTACCCAGAGCGATGTCCGGCCCGGGTTGTAGGGGATGGAGAACCAGGCATAACGCGCCCTCTCATCAGCAAAATACGCCTCCATCACGATGTCCAGCCGACCCCGCTCAAGATCGTGCAACCCCCGCTTCCAGGGACGCTCCACATAGACCAGACGACAACCCAGCCGATTCGACACGGCATTGAGATAGTCGACCGCAAATCCACGCAGTTCCCGACGTGCACCCTCTTGCTGGTAATAGTGGTATGGGGGCCAGTCATCGAAACCGACGCGAAGGGGGGAGGAGCAGAACGATTGCGCCCACAACGGTTGGAGGGGCAGACAGCAGAGCACACAGAGAGAGAAGAGTCTCATGGGTCATCCTTGACGACGGGACAGGCCATCTTAATTCTGCCCGGGTGAAATGGCGACAGATCCTGCCACAACAAAGCACAATATCAGCCGTTTGCCTGATGCGCCCCAGGTGGCGGCAGACAGGTTGGCGCCGAGAAAGCCACAATCAAGAAGAGGAAGCAAACGACCCCAAAGCCCCTTGGTAAGCAGGGTGATTGAGGGTTAATATGTGAGCAAATATATTTTTGTGATCCACTATGCTTTTTTTGCAATTGGATTAGCATATGCGCGAAATCTGCCTATCAATCTGTCGGGCGTCGAGTGAGTAATATGACCTACAAAAAGTTCGGTTTTCTGGCTGCCATCCTGGCACTGAGCGGTTTCTACCTTTATACCCTCTATCTGGCCGCTCACCCCAACGTGAGCCTGGCTTACAAGCTCTATTACCTGGAAGGCAAGACCCGTTTCTGGGAGCACAACTCCAGCATGACCTACCAGCCCGGCAACGAACTCAACCTGACCAAGCCGAGCCGCTTCCTCTCAAGCGAAGGCTGGGCCAAGAAGCCCAGCGAGCAAGGCACCGAGCTGAGCGGTCAGGGCGGTCTCTATTTCGTGCTGCCCAAGCAGCAGGCCCAGCCGGAGCAGCTCACCATCCAGGCCAGGATCAACAGCCCCCAGGCTGGTGCCCTGCTCAAGGTGGCGCTGGGTCATGATTTCACCACCACGGTCAAGCTGGCCAAGGCGGGCATTAACGAGATCCGCCTCAGCCTGCCGGGCGACTCCCTGACCGCCGATCCCAAGCGTCCCAACTTCCTGGCGCTCTCCGCCCCGACACCGCTCAACGTCCAGTCCGTGCGACTGACCGTGGCTCAGTGAAGCGGAATGCCCCAAGCATCTGTTCCGTAAAATAATTCTTTCAATAAGGAAGTTCCCATGTCCCGTGCCGATTTTCGACTCTCTCTGGTCGTTCCCGTTTACAACGAGGAAGAGAGCATAGACGCCTTCATCAGCGCGATAGATACCGAACTGGCCCCGCTCAAAGACCAGCTTGAAATCGTGTTCGTCAACGATGGCAGCCGTGACCGCACCCGTGAGGTGGTCGAGCAGGCCATCGCCCGGGATCCCCGTGTGACCCTGGTCAACCTGGCCCGCAACTTCGGCAAGGAATCGGCCATGACCGCCGGCCTGCACCAGGCCAAGGGCGATGCCATCGTCCCCATGGACGTGGACCTGCAGGATCCCCCCTCTCTCATTCTGGAGTTCGTCAAGCTGTGGCAGACCGGCGACTATGACACCGTCTACGGCATCCGGGTGGATCGCAGCGCCGATACCCCGATGAAACGCCTCACCGCCGGTGGCTTCTACCGCTTCTTCAACGCCCTCTCCACCAGCACCAAGCTGCCGGAGAACGCCGGTGACTTCCGCCTCATCGATCGCAAGGTGGTCGAGGCCATCAAGCAGTTGCCGGAGCGCAACCGCTTCATGAAGGGGCTGTTCGCCTGGGCCGGTTTTCGCGCCGTCGGCGTTCCCTACGAGCGCCCGGCCCGCCATGCCGGCGAAACCAAGTTCAACTACTGGAAGCTGTGGAACTTCGCCCTTGACGGCCTGATGAGCTTCTCCAGCTGGCCGCTGCGGGTGTGGAGCTACATCGGGGTCGGAGTCTCCTTCATCGCCTTCCTCTATATCCTCAAGATCATCACCCAGGTGCTCTTCTTCGGCATCGACGTGCCCGGTTACGCCTCCCTGATGTCGGTCATGCTGTTCCTCGGCGGCATCCAACTGCTGTCGCTGGGCATCATCGGCGAGTACATCGGCCGCATGTTCGTCGAGGTGAAACAGCGCCCCGTCTACCTCATCGAAGGGGTCTACGGACAGTACGCCAAGCAGGATGAAGAGCAGAAGCAGGAAGTGCCCACCACCAGCAAGAAGAGCACTGGCAAGAAGGCAGCCGCGAAAGCCGCTGATGATCAGCAGGAGCAGGCGTCTCAATGATCTCCCGCGAGGAATTCTGGCGGCTGGTTCGCTTCGGTTTTGTCGGCGGGGGGGCCACCCTCGTCGATCTGGGCACCTCCATCGCCCTGTTTCATACCTGGCCGGCCATCTCCGAGCACCTGGTCACGACCCTGGCCTTTGCCGTAGCGTTCTGGTTCTCGTTCTTCGGCCATCGCTACATCACCTTCCAGAAACAAGGTGCCGCCAGCAAGTTCCTGCTGGTTGCCCTCTTCTCTCTGGCGGTGCGTAATCTCATCCTGAGCGGTTTGCTGTTTGCCGGTCTCTCCGGCCTGTTGCCGGTGGTGATCGCTACCCTGACCGTCACCGTGCTCACCTACGTTCTCTCCCGTATCTGGGTTTTTGCCTGATGAATGATATGACCAATACCGCCCCGTCAACCGGGGCTGCACTCCCCTATCGCCCGTCACTGCGCATCAGCGGCCGCGACTGGCTGATGATCGTCGCCGCCTTCGTACTGAGCCGGGTGGCGCTCTATGGCATGGGCTATTTCGGCGTCCAGCTCTATGGCGCCACCGACATCGGGCCGCTGCAAGCCTACTGCCAGTTCGACTGCGTCTGGTTCCAGCGCATCATCGAGAATGGTTACGACCTCTATCCACGCTGGTTGAGCAAGGGCAATGCGGCGAACTGGGCCTTCATGCCACTCTATCCCATGCTGGCCGGCGGTCTCTCCAGCCTGTTTGACATGGAGAGCCTCATCGGCCTGATGCTGGTAGCCAACATCGCCTTCTTCATCAGCCTGCCCCTGATGCTGCTGGTGCTGCGCCAGCTCAAGCTGGGGGACGACACCGCCCGCTTCGGGGTCTGGCTGCTGGCCTTCTCCCCCTTCTCCGCCTATTTCGTCTCCGGCTATACCGAGCCCATGTTCATGGCCTTGATGCTGGGAATGTTCCTGTTCGCCTACCGCGAACAGTGGCTCATGGTCGCCTTCCTCGGCATCTTCATCTCCGCCACCCGCAACCTGGGGGTGATGATGGTGTTCCCGGTGCTGATCCTGGCCCTGCAGGCCTACGGCTGGCGCGAGTTCTTCCGCTTCACCGAGCGCGCCTTCAAGGTGGTGTTCACCCTCTGGCTCATTCCCCTCGGCCTCTTCTCCTACATGGTCTATCTCTATCACCTCACCGGGGATGCCCTGGCCTTCAAGCACATCCAGGTGGCCTGGGGCCGCTATATGGACAGCCCCCTGGACTGGTGGCTGAGCGGCTTCGAGCTGGGGGGGCGCAAGGCCTATCTCTCCATCATGGTGATCTTCGGCTGGTGCCTGAATGGCTACCTGTTCAGCCAGAAACGCTGGGCCGAAGCGACCCTGATGTTCATCTGCTGCACCATCCCCCTGATGACCGGTCTCAACGCCATGCCCCGCTACATGTTCGGCCTCTATCCGACTCTGCTGGCCATCGTGCTGCTGGCCCATCGCTGGCCTGCCATCCGCCCTGCGGTGCTCTGCATCAGCGGCATGGTTGCCTCCTTCATCGCGGTGGCCTTCGTCAACTTCAAGTTCTTCACCGTGTGACGCCACCCCGAATGCCTACAAGCCGGTCAACTGACCGGCTTTTTTCATGGCCGCGACACCCGGTTCACACTTTTCCATTCTTGAAAACGTAACCATTTGAACTGACGTCACAAATCGGTATTTTACCGGTCCAAGCCTGCCCCAGCGCGCCCTAGAATGAGTGCCTCAACGGACCCTGCTCCTCACACTCTGCTCAAGGAATGGCTTATGCGTCTCTCTTCGCGCCCCGCTCTTCGCCCATCACCCCTGTGGCTGGCCGTGCTCGCCACACCGCTGTTCATCGGTCAGGCGATGGCCGCCCCCGAGGTCTATCTCCATGTGGATGGCAAACCGGTGGCCGAGGCGCTGACGCTGGACAAGGGCACCGTCACCCTGACCCACAGACTGGACAAGGGGAGCCACCAGATCCGCATCAGCGATGCGGGCAACAGCTGCGGCACCAGCTTCGGGCCAACCGAGGCCAGGCCCCTTCCCTTCGGCACCGCCCAGCCCATGGACAAGTGCAACAAGGGGACAGACTTCCATCTGAGGGTGATGCTGGCGGGGGACTACGAGTTCACCTTCAACCCCGATACCCCCAGCCTCAAGGTGTTGCGGGCAACCAAAAAGAGCGAGTTCAAACGCCAGCCTCCGGAAGAGCCCTGCATCAGCTGGGATGGCGGCCCGGTCACGACATCACTCAAGGGAGTCTGGCCCGACGGCACCCGGTTGCGGGATGCCTACTCGGGACAGGAAGCCGTGGTCAAGGGCGGCAAGATCACCCTGACACCGAGCAAGGAGAGCGGCGGCCTGCTGCTGCTCGAGCCGGTCAAGGCCGCCAAGCCTGCTCCCTTTAGCTGGGATCAGGCGAGCGTCTATTTTCTGCTGACCGACCGCTTCCACAACGGCGATCCCGCCAATGATCACAGCTTCGGTCGTCAGAAGGATGGTCAGGACGAAGTGGCCACCTGGCATGGCGGTGACTTCAAGGGGCTGACCGAGAAGCTCGACTACATCAAGCAACTCGGCATCAACGCCATCTGGATCACCCCCATGGTGGAACAGGTCCACGGCTTCATCGGCGGTGGCGAACAGGGGAACTTCCCCTTCTACGCCTACCACGGCTACTGGGCGCTCGACTTCACCAAGATAGATCCCAACTACGGCGACGAAGAGAGCCTGAAAACCCTGGTGGACGAGGCCCACAAGCGCGGCATGCGGATCATCCTCGACGTGGTGATGAACCACGCAGGCTACGCCACCCTCGCCGACTTGCAGGATCTGGGGCTCACCGATCTCACCCAGAACACCGGCAAACTGCCGAGTCGCTGGAACGAATGGCGCCCGAGCGGCGGCCTCAACTGGCATGGCTACAACCAGTTCATCGACTACCAGTCATCCCACTGGGACAAGTGGTGGGGCCCTGACTGGGTGCGGGCCGGCCTGCCCGGCTACCCGCAACCCGGCACCGACGACGTCACCGGCTCGGTGGCGGGACTGCCGGACTTCCTGACCGAATCCACCAGATCGGTGGGGCTGCCACCGCTGCTCGCTGCCAAAAAAGACACCAGGGCCAAGGCCCTGCCCAACGCCACCGTGAGCGATTACCTCATTGCCTGGCACACCGACTGGGTGCGCCGCTTCGGCATCGACGGCTTCCGTGCCGACACCGTCAAACACCTGGAGCCCGCGGTCTGGGCCAAGCTCAAGCAGGCGGGCACCGACGCGCTCAAGGAGTGGAAGGCCGCCAACCCGGGCAAGGCCCTCGATGACCTTCCCTTCTACATGGTGGGCGAGGTGTGGGATCACGGGGTCGCCAAGGACTTCTGGTACCAGCACGGCTTCGATTCCCTGATCAACTTCGACTACCAGCGTGAATTCGCCCTGCCCCAGGCCCAGTGCATGGCGGGGGCAGAGCCCACCTATGCGAGCTACGCCAGCCGCATCAACCAGGATCCCGAGTTCAACGTGCTGAGCTACATCAGCTCCCACGACACCAAGCTCTTCTTCGGCGACTACCAGGACGTGGCGCTGCAACGGCGGGTGGCCAACAGCTTCATGCTGCTGCCGGGGGGCATCCAGATCTACTATGGCGACGAGTCCGGCCGGGGACTGGCCAAGGATGGCGGCGTGTTCGATCAGAGCGTGCGCTCGGACATGAACTGGCAGGAGCTGGCGAGTGGCGAGAAGGCGGAGCTGGTCAAGCACTGGCAACGGCTCGGCCAGTTCCGTGCCGCCCACCCTGCCATCGCGGCGGGCAGCCACAAGAAGATTTCCGATGCCCCCTACGGCTTCGTGCGGGAGAAAGGAGAAGACAAAGTGGTCGTGGTCTTCGCGGGTCGGCAGAAATAGCGACCTGGCCTGAATAAAAAGGGGGAGCCGATTGCTCCCCCTTTTGTCTTGCCGACGCCCGCATCAATCAGACTGGCGGGCCGCCTTTGGCCACTGCAACCTCGCCCTGAGCAGGGTTTCCTGCCACAGGGGCCAGGCCAGCAAGGCCTGCTGATAGGAGCCAGCCTGACCGGGCAGCGAAATGCCATAGCTTGCCAGCCGATAGGCCATCACCGCATAGAAGGCATCCAGAATGCTCGCCTCGTCGAAATAGAAGGGCCCCCGCGCCTGGGACCAGAGGGTCTGCAACCGGGCCAGCTCGTCGATGACCTCCACCGGCGGTTCACTCTGGGTGGGCGCCCCCAGGAAGAAGGGCAGCAGGGTGCGGATCTGGCGAAAACCGGCGTGCAGCTCGGCGCACAGGCTGCGGGCCAGGGCCCGTTCGGCCTTGTCCACCGGATAAAGGTGGCGCTCCGGGCAGCACTCGTGGAGATATTCGGCGATGGCCAGAGAGTCGTGAATACGCAGCTCACCGTCGTCGAGCCAGGGCACCAGGCCGGCGGGGGCCGTGCGCTTGAGCCGTTGCAGCTCCTTGGCATCTTCCAGATCGAAGACCTGCTCCTGCCACTTGAGCCCGCTCATGGCCAGCACCAGCGCCGTTCTCATTGCCCAGGTGGAGCCCGTGCCCACCGTCAAAACCAGGGATCCCATCGATTGCCTCCTGCATGGGTTGTTTACTGGCCATCCCGCCGGCCCCGTGGCACGACATCCGATGACCACCTCACATTTGCGTACTGGCGGGTTTGACCCACTTGGGTAGCAGTGCTAGTTTGATTTTTCAAAACAATCAGTTAGCAACAATGTGAGCTATGGACAGCCAATTTACCATCGTCATCGCAGATGACCACCCCCTGTTTCGGGGCGCCCTCTATCAAGCGGTGCACATGGCCATCGACGACGCCAGATTGCTGGAGGCTGACTCCATCGACAGCCTGAGCCACCTGCTCGATGAACATCCCGACGTCGACCTGCTGCTGCTGGATCTCAAGATGCCGGGGGCCAACGGCTTCGAGGGGCTGGCCTATCTGCGCGGACATCACCCGGATCTCCCCATCGTCGTGGTCTCGGCCTCCGAGGATCCCGCCATCATCCAGCAGGTGCTGCGCCTGGGCGCGCTCGGCTTCATTCCCAAGTCCGTCCCCATGAAAGAGCTGGTCAGCGCCCTCAATACGGTGATCGGGGGGGACAACTGGGTGCCGGAAGGCATCTCCCTCCATCCCGAGCCCACCGAAGGGCCCGATTTCGCCACCAAGCTGGCCAGCCTCACCCCCCAGCAATACAAGGTGCTCATCATGTTGCGGGATGGCAGCCTCAACAAACAGATCGCCTGGGAGCTCAACGTCTCCGAGGCGACCATCAAGGCCCATATCACCGCGATTTTCCGCAAACTAGGGGTCAAGAACCGCACCCAGGCAGTCATCGCCCTCCAGCAGATGGATATAAAGGACAGTTGAGCCCCTTGCCATCATCAGAGCCCATATCACTCCGCCTTCCGCAAACTTGGGGTCAAAAACCCCACCCAGGCGGTCATCGCCCTCCAGCAGATGGATATCAAGGACAGTTGAACCCCTTGCCACCATCAGAGCCCATATCACTCCGCCTTCCGCAAACTTGGGGTCAAGCACCGCACCCAGGCAGTCATCGCCCTGCAGCAAATGGGCATCAAGGACGACTGAGCTCGTCCCCGGCTGGCTTGTATCGAGCCAGCCACCCCCGCCTCCCAGAAGACTCTCTTGCCCCCCGCGGCAGCCGGAAACGACCTCCCTGCACCATTTGCGGCTCGACAATTAGCACGGTCGTACTTTATGCTGCCAACCCAGAGAGAGGAGAGCCGGATGAGCAAGGGACGTCTGACCCGCGACACCATTTTGCAGACTGCATTCGAGCAGGCGAGCCAGCAGGGGCTGGAGAGCCTCACCATAGGCTCCCTCGCAACGGCCTGCGAGATGTCAAAAAGCGGTCTGTTCGCCCACTTCCAGTCCCGCGACAACCTCCAAATCGCCGTGCTCACCCATTCCGCCGAGGTATTTCGGGAGCGGGTGATCCAGCCGGTGCGCCAACAGGGGTACGCCACCCAGCAGGAGAAACTGCTCGCCCTGTTGCAGGCCTGGCTGGCCTGGAACCAGAGTTTTGCCGGCCGCTGCATGTTCCTCGATGCCTGGACCTCCGCCCAGGAGGGTGAGGTCCAGCAGGCGGCACGCGAGCTGGTCCGTTTCTGGCTCGACTACCTGGCACGCCAGGTAGTGCAGGGGCAGGCCAGCGGGGAGTGGCGCAGCGATCTCGATCCCTGGCGCGCCGTCTATCGCCTCTATGGCCTCTATCTCGGGGATCAGGTGTTCCATGCCCTGGCGCTCAGCGAGGATCCGGCCCGCCACTTCTGGCCCGAGGTGGAACAATTGCTGACCAGCTGGCGCTGACCCGACGGGCTCTTCTTTTTAAAAACTCGCAAAAAAGCACGATCGTTCGCACACAAAAGACACAGGATGACCATGAGCAGCAAGATCTACTTCAACACACGCCGCTTCAGCCCAAGCAAGTTGCTGCTGGGCCTCGGCACCCGCCTGCATCACGTGCTCGCGCCCACCCACGCCAAGCGCACCGCCAGCAAGCTGCTGCTCACCCCGCAGCGGGCGACCCGGGGCGTCACAGCCCCGGCTGGCCTGGTCGAGCAGGCCATCCACACCAGTGAAGGGACCCTGATGAGCTACCGGCTCGGGCAGGGGCCGGTCTGGCTGCTGATGCACGGCTGGTCAGGCAGTGCCAGCCAGTTCTATCCGCTGATGAGCCACATCGCCGCCCAGGGCTATACGGCGCTCGCCTACGATCACCCCGCCCACGGCCGGAGCGAAGGGAACAGGGGTCACCTGCCCCGCTTCGTGCGCGCTTTCGACGAGATCCTCGAGCGCGTCGGCCCCGTCCAGGGCGTCATCACCCACAGCATGGGGGGTGCTGTCACCCTCAGCAGCCGTCACCCGGCAATCGATGCGCTGCCGCTGCTGCTCATCTCCCCGGTACTCGACTACGTGCCCCAGCTCTACGGCATGGTGGCGCGCTCCGGCTACTCCATCCGGCTGTTCGATGCGGTGGTCAAGGAGATAGAACACGAATACCAGCACCCGCTCAGCACGGTTGACCCCCTTGGCCGGCTCGCCCGGCGCAGCGGCGCCGCCCTCATCGTTCACGATGAGGAAGACCGCTTCGCCCCCCACCGGGACTCCCTGCGCGCGGCCCAGGATGGCAGAACCCGACTGGTCAGCACCCGGGGGCTCGGCCATGGCCGTATTCTGGCAAGCCCTCCTGCCTTCGCCGCCTTCGATCAACTGAGCCAGACGCCCTTGGCAAACTGAAAATGAAACGGGCCGCAAAAATTGAGCGTGCGGCCCATTTTTATCCGGTATACAACGTCTTATAGTTGAATTGCGCGGTGGCAACCCGCCCTGGCGATCACGATAAGGCGCACCCTCATGGCCAGACCCAATACTGCTCTTCTGCTGACTGGTGGTGGTGCCCGCGCCGCCTATCAGGTCGGCGTACTCAAGGCGGTGGCCGAACTCTACCCCCGCAACATCGGCATCCCTTTCCCCATTTTGTGCGGCACCTCGGCGGGGGCTCTCAACATCACGGCGCTGGCGTGCTACGCCTCCTGTTTCCATCTGGGGGTGCGCAAGCTGGAGTGGGTCTGGCGACGATTCGAGACCCACCACATCTTCGACTTCCACCCTTGCCAACTGCTGTGGCGCACCCTCTATCAGGGCTCGGCCGGCCTCATCACCCCCCAGAGCAACCGAGCCTTTCACCTGTTTGACAACGCCCCCCTGCGCCGTCTGCTGGATCAGCTCATCGACTATCACCGCATCGATGACAACATCCTCTACGGCAGCCTGGAGGCCATCGCCATCACGGCCTCCGACTACGATGACGGCCTCTCCACCACCTTCTTCCAGGGGCGGGCCGAACATCAGCCCTGGGAGCGCGCCAGACGACGTGGCCTGCGTACCCTGCTCACCTCGGATCATCTGCTGGCCTCGTCGGCGCTGCCCTTTGTCTTTCCCGCCACCTCCATCGGCGATCGCGTCTACGGGGATGGCTCCATCCACCAGTTGAGCCCGCTCAGCCCCGCCATCCACCTGGGGGCGGAGCGGATCCTGCTGGTGACCCTGGACTCCCCTCACAGGGAGAACCCGACTCCCCGCCAGGGGCACCTGACCAGCTCCAACATCGCGAGCCATCTGCTCAACACCGTCTTCTCCGACACCCTTAATTCGGATCTGGAGCGGCTCGGGCGCATCAACCAGACCCTTTCCCTCATTCCGGCACGGGAGCGCAGTCGACTGAAACTGCGCCAGGTGGAGACCTGCGTGATCCGCCCCAGCCAGGATCTCGACCTCATCGCCCTCGAATACCTCCCACGGTTGCCGACCCAACTGCGCCGTCTGCTGCGAGTGCTCGGGGTCAACGGCGAAGAGAGCAGCAGCCTGGCCAGCTTCCTGATGTTTGACCCCGGCTATTGCCAGCGGCTCATCAAGCTGGGATACCAGGACGCGCTGGATCACCGCCAGCGCATCGAGGCCTTCCTCGACCTGCCGGGCAGCGGGAGGCAGGAGCAATTTCGCGAAGAGGCCTGAGGGGCCTTATCCCATGGGAAGGAGATCCTAGCGTCCCTCCAGCAGGCGCTGCTCGGCCTGTTCCATGGCCACGGCCGTGCCGAAGAGCACCAGGGTATCTCCCGCCGCCAGTACCAGCTCGCGCCTGGGATCCAGGCTGCGCTCCCCGCGATGAATCGCCTTGATGCGCACCTCTCCCAGGGCGAGATCCCGTACCCTGTGTCCCACCGCCCAGGCCTGGTCGTGCAGCAGTACGGGATGCAGCCGCTCGAGCTGTTGATCCGTCTCCAGATTGCCCGCACTCTTGCCGCCCCAGTAGAAACCGTGCAAAAAGCGATACTGGCTGCTGCGCTCGTGCTCCATGCGCCGGATCACCCGGCCGATGGGAATGTCGCAGTTGAGCAGCAGGTGGGAGACCAGCATCAGGGCTCCCTCCTGGGATTCGGGGATCACCTCGAAGGCGCCGGCCTGCTTGTAGTGTTCAAGGAAACTGTCATCCCGGGTACGCACCAGCACCTTGATCTCCCCCGCCAGCTCCCGGATCAGCGTCAGCATGGCATCGACCCGCTTTTGATCGTCGAAGGTGATGATCACCAGCCGCGCCCGCAGCAGACCGGCCGCCAGCAGGATGTCGCGCCGGCTGGCATCGCCGAACGCCACCTGCTCCCCCGCGAGCTTCGCCTCGCTCACCCGCTCGGGATCGAGATCCAGGGCCAGGAAGGGGATCTCTTCGAGCTTGAGAAAGCGGGCACAGGTTTGGCCGGTGCGTCCGAACCCGGCGATGATGACGTGCTGGTGTTTGCTCAGGCCCGACTGGGCCACCTCGGCGCGAGAGAGCAGGGCACTGTCGGTGAGGGAGTGGGCAAGTCCCAGCGCCCGCAACACCAGCCAGGGGGTGAGGGCGATGGAGATGACACCGATGCCGATGAGCAGAGAGACCAGTTGGTGATCCAGCAAGCCGTGATGACTCGCCAGCGCCAGCAGCACAAAACCGAACTCCCCGACCTGGCTCAACATGATGCCAGCGGCCATGGCGTCGCGCTTGCGCTCCCCCATCAGGCGGCCCGCCAGCAATATGAGCAGCGACTTGCACAGGATGAGCCCCGTCACACAGGCCAGCACCTGCCACCAGGCGCCCGCCACCAGCGCCCAGTCCATGGTCATGCCGATGGTAATGAAGAAGAGTCCCATCAACACGTCGCGAAACGGCTTGATGTCCACTTCGAGCTGATGACGATAGTGGGACTCCCCCAGCATCATGCCCGCCAGAAAGGCACCGAGCGCCATGGAGAGCCCCATCCACTGGGTCAGGGAGGCCGCCAGCAATGCCACCAGCAGGGCACTCAGTACGAAGAGTTCATCTGAACGTGCGCGCGCCACCTCGAAAAACAGCATGGGCAGCAGCCACTTCCCCACCGCCAGCAGCACGGAGAGCGCAAACAACCCCTTGAGGGAGGCCCAGGCGACCTCCGCCAGCAGGGCGCTGCCCTGCACCTCGGGCTGGGCCAGGATGGGGATCATCACCAGCAGGGGCACCACGGCAAGATCCTGGAACAGCAGCACGCTCACCCCGAGCTGGGCTCGCCGGGTATGGAGCTGCTTGAGCTCGCCGAGCTGCTTGATCACCACGGCGGTGGAGGAGAGCGCCAGGGTGCCTGACACCACCAGCGCCTGGGCCAGGCTCAGCCCCCACCACCAGCCGAGCCCGAAAAACAGCAGTGAGGTGAGCAGCACCTGCAGGCTGCCGACCCCCAGCACCAGCTTGCGCATGGCGAGCAGACGCGGCAGGGAGAACTCGAGCCCGAGGGAGAACATCAGGAACACGATGCCAAGCTCCCCTATGGTCTGCATCATGGCCTGACCCGTGACGATGGCCACGCCGTGGGGGCCGAGCAGCATGCCGGCAAACAGATAGGCAAGGATCACCGGCTGGCCGAGGCGCCGGAAAATAGCCACCAGCACAACGGCGAAGATCAGCAGGATCAACACATCGGCGTACACCCATCCCTCTCCTTCATCTGCCCGGCGCCCGCTCCCCATATGGCACGCCACTCGCTCAGCGGCAGGGATTTCCCCTCCCGTTTCATCCCGTTAAGCCTAGCCAGCCCCCTTGTTTTTCATCGGACATATTTTAGGCACAGGGCTTGCAAGAGCCTGAGCAATGAATGGAGAGGTGTAAGGGCTGTAACGTGGAAAACACATCGTCATTGAACGGCTTCGGACATGGCATAGAGCAGTGGGTACAGCAGATGGAGCGGCTTGCGCCGTTGACCGGGCAGGACCGCTATCAGCAGATAGAGCAGTTGCTGGGGCAACGGGATCTTGACGCCCTGCTGGCAATCTTTGCCGAGCGGGTGGCAAACATTGTCCGGATCCACTCGCTCCAGTTCGACTGTGGCCAGCCCCACCCCCTCATCTCGCACCCGCCCCAGGCCAGGCTGACCCTGCATGCCTATCGCTTCGAGCTGCGGGGACGACACGAGCAGTTGCTCGGCCAGTTGCACTACGAGCTGGAGCACCCCCTGAGCGACGGCCAGAGGCGGTTGCTTGAGCAATATCATCAGCTGTTCAGTCTCCCCCTGCCCCTCTATCTGCGGCTGGATCGGCTGGAACAGCAGGTGCGGCTCGACCACCTGACCGGGCTTGGCAATCGCGCCTACTTCGATGAGGCCATCGGCCGGGCGGTGGAGCAACACAGCCGGGAACCCCACGGCCTGGTGCTGGTGCTGCTGGATCTCGACAGATTCAAGCAGGTCAATGACACCTGGGGCCACCCGGTGGGCGACCTGGTGCTAAGCCGCTTCGCCCAGTTGCTGCAGGGGTGCATTCGCGGGACGGATCAGGCGTTTCGCCTCGGCGGTGACGAGTTTGCCCTGCTGCTGCAACCCGCGGACCCCGAGGCCTGGCGCCCGGTCTGGCTGCGGTTGCAACATGTGCTCCACAGCCACAAGGAGCTCAGCGCCTTCTCGGTGGGGTGCAGCCTGGGAGCCGCCAGCTGGCAGTCTGGCATGGATGTGCAGCGCCTCTACGAGACGGCCGATACCCATCTCTACGCCCGCAAGAAAGCCGGGGGCTCCGGCCTGCCCGAATAGGGCATCACCCTTCACCTCCCGGCCCCCTGTCACTCTGCGATGTCAATCCGCATCCGGGGTGGCGGGGGACCGCCACTCCCACGCCACCCCCTCTTCTGGCGCCAGAAATCCGTCGCAGACAAAGAGCCCGGCCACCAGTGCCACCTGTTCACCGTAGTAGAGGATGGGAATGCGCCCCCGCTGCCAGGAGGGCACCCCGTACTCTTGCAGCAGCTTCTTGAGCCGCCGGCTGCCCACCCGCCCCACCGGTTTCAGCATGACGCCGGGGGCGACCTGAAAACGCACCGAGAGCGGCTCGTCCCCCCTCGGTGTCCGCAACCCTTCGCCATCCGTTCTCCAGAGCCTGAACTGCCCGAGCCCGTCCGGCAGGGTGAGCGTCTCTTCCATCCCGATGGGCAGCACCTCCTCGCGGGGGGCGAGATCCGGCGCCACCAGGTACAGGCGCCCCTGATAGCGGCGGCACGCCAACCCTTGCAGGCTCAGCCTGGGGTTGGCGTCATCGCGCGCCAGCGCCACCTCCTGCCACAGCAGGCCCAGCAGCTCGCGGGAGGGCATCTCCCCCCCCTGGCGGCGGATCCAGTGGCGCAGCAGGTTGTTGCGCCGCACGGGGGAGAGGGAGAGGAGTCCGTCAATGCGCAGCCCTTCTCCCTCACCCACCGCCTGCCAGTCCGCCTCGGCCAGCTCGCTGATGAGCGCCTCCTGCTCGGCGCACAGGGCCATGGTGCGCGCCGTCGTCCGGGCCATGGCGGGCCAGCGGTCCTTGAGCAGGGGGATGATCTGCTGGCGCAGGAAGTTGCGGTCATAGCTCGGGTCCTCGTTGCTCTCATCCTCAACCCAGCCATAAGGAAGTGACTGCGCGGCTTCCGCCAGCTCGGCCCGGCTCATGTCGAGCAAGGGGCGCAACAGATGGCCTGCGGCAAAAGGCTGGCTCGCCACCATGCCCGCCAGTCCGCGCAGACCAGCACCCCGCTTGAGCGCCAGCAGCAGGGTCTCCAGCTGATCGTCCTGATGGTGAGCGGTGAGCAGCCACTCCCCTTCCCCCAGGTGGGCGGCGAGTCGCTCATAACGCACCGCCCGCGCCTGGGCCTCCAGGCTCTCCCCGTTGCCCCGACAGAGCTGCACCCGCTCCACGATGAGGGGCACCGCCAGTTGCCGGCACACCCCTTCGCAGTGAGTCACCCAGTGGTCGGCATGTGGGCTCAGGCCGTGATGAACGTGCAGGGCGTTCAGGGCGAGGCCGTGGGCGCAGGCAAAACGGGCCGCCAGCACCAGCAAGACGGTGGAGTCGAGCCCGCCGCTGAAAGCCACCAGCAGACCGCGGGAACCTTCCGGCGCGGGCAGGGTCTGACAAAAACGAGAATAAATACGAGAAATCATAGGCTTCCCCAATACGACCAGGCCGATCTTAGCAGAGTCGGGCTTATCAAGCGCTAACCCGGCTGCTAGAGTGAATCGCTCCCTGCGTGGGCAAGGAAGCCATATAACCCGAATTGGAATAAAACCATAATGAACAACAAGAAACACATCCTGGCCACCCTCGTCGGGCTGGCCCTGCTGGCCGGTTGCAGTCAGGCACCGAGCCAACCGGACAAACACTCCGGCCTTGCGCTGGCCAACATGGACACCAGCGTCAAGCCTGGTGACGACTTCTTCCGCTACGTGAACGGCCACTGGCTCGCCACCGCCAAGATCCCCGATGACAGGCCCGCCGACGGCGCCTTCTACCTGCTGCGGGACAAATCCCTGGCGGACGTGCGGGTGCTGGTGGAGGGGCTGGATGGCAAGGCCGCCGCCGGCACCCCTGCCCAGCAGATCCACGACCTCTACCAGAGCTATCTGGATCAGGCCGCCCGCAACGCCAAGGGCACCACGCCCCTGCTGCCGATGCTGAGCGAGATAGAGCAGATCAGCACGCCGCAGGATCTCGCCCGCGCCTTCGCCCAGAGCGCCCGCACCGGTGGCGGCTCCCCCTTCGGTTTCTGGATAGACGCCGACGCCAAGGCTCCTGACAGCTATGCCGTCTACCTCTACCAGGCCGGCCTCGGCCTGCCGGATCGGGACTACTACCTCAAGCGCGACCCCAGCAGCCAGGCGCTGCTGCACAAGTACGAGCAGCACATCGCCGCCATGCTGGCCCGCTTCGGTGAGACGGATGCCCAGGCCAAGGCGAAACGCATCCTGGCCCTCGAGACCAGGCTCGCCCAGATCCAGTGGGACAACGTGGCCCTGCGAGACAGAGAGAAGAACTACAACAAGGGACCGGTGAGCGAGCTGGGGCGCCTCGCCCCCGCCATCGACTGGGACACCTACCTGGCCCAGGCCGGCCTTGCGAGGCAACAGAGCCTGGTCATCGGCCAGCCCACCTACCTCTCGGCCCTGAACGAGGTGATGCAGCAGACCCCGGTCGCTGACTGGCAGGCCTACCTCAAGTGGCAGCTCATCACCGATTACGCCCCCTACCTCGACAGCCAGACCGATGCCCAGAATTTTGCCTTCTTCGGCACCGCTCTTAGCGGCACGCCCAAGCAGCGCGCCCCCTGGGAGCGGGCCCTCGGGGTACTGGACAACAACCTGGGGGAGGCGGTGGGCAAGCTCTATGTCGAGCGCTACTTCCCGCCAGCGGCCAAGGCCCGTATGGAGCAGCTGGTGGAGAACCTGCGCACCGCCTACGGCCAGAGCATCCAGGAGCTGGACTGGATGTCCCCGGCCACCAAGACCCAGGCCCTCGAGAAGCTCGCCAAGTTCAGACCCAAGATCGGCTACCCGGACAAGTGGAAGGACTACAGCGCCATCACCATTCGCCCCGACGATCTGGTGGGCAACCTGCAGCGGGCCCGCGCCTTCGAATACGCCGACAACCTGGCTCGCCTCGGCAAGCCGGTCGATCGGGACGAGTGGCACATGTCGCCCCAGACGGTGAACGCCTACTACAACCCGAGCAACAACGAGATCGTCTTCCCGGCCGCCATTTTGCAGCCCCCCTTCTTCGACATGACGGCGGACGATGCGGTCAACTACGGCGCCATCGGCGGGGTGATCGGCCACGAGATGGGCCACGGTTTTGATGATCAGGGGGCCAAATCCGACGGTGACGGCGTGATGCGCGACTGGTGGACGCCGGCGGATCTCAAGGAGTTTCGCTTTCGCACCAGCCGGCTGGTGGCCCAGTACAACCGCTTCGAGCCCATCAAGGGGCAGTACGTCAACGGCCAGTTCACCCTGGGGGAGAACATCGGCGATCTCGGCGGCCTCACCATCGCCCACAAGGCCTACCTGCTCTCCCTGGATGGCAAGGAGGCCCCGGTGCTGGACGGTTTTACCGGCGAGCAGCGCTTCTTCCTCGGCTGGGCCCAGGTGTGGAAGGGCATGTATCGCCCCGAGCTGATGCAGATGCTGCTCGCCTCGGATCCCCACTCGCCGCCGGAATACCGGGTCAACGGCGTGGTACCGAACATCCCCGCCTTCTACGAGGCGTTCAAGATCCAGCCCGGCGACAAGCTCTATCTGGACCCGGCCAAACGGGTCAAGATATGGTGATGACAACCCGGGCAGGGGGCGCCCGACCAGCGGCCCCCTGCCCGCTTCCGACGTGGCAGGGAAGCGTCCCCTGCCCGTCACAGACACACAAGCAGCAACAAGGGTCCTCTTCATGAAAGCCTTATTCCTTACTCTCGGCCTGCTCACCCTGCCCCTCGCCAGCCAGGCGGCGGACGGCTTCTTCAAACAGCTGACACTCCCCTCCGGCCAGGTGGTGACCGTCAGCGAAGGGCGCGGCGAGCCCGCCTCCACCGGCAGCTACGACGTGCGCCTCTACTCCGGTGCCAACCCGCAGTTTCCGCTGGATCAGTTCATCGACGGCAAGGTGCTGCCGCGCGATGGCAGTATCAAGGAGATCAAGTTGCTGGATCTCAACGGCGACAAGCAGCCTGAAGTCATCGTCGTGGTGGAGAGCGCCGGCAGCGGCAGCTACCTGAGCGCCGACGCCCTCACCATCAATCCCCAGGAGGGGCTGGAGAGCTTCAACCACGTGGAGGGACTGGCCCCCAGTGACGATGTGATTGAGGCCCTCAAGACTCCCCGCGACTGACAACCCCCACGCCCCGTATCACGGGGCGTTTTTTACCCCGCGCCTCCCGATGCGGTGCCCACGGCCCCCCACAGGGCGGATGGACGACTGTTTTTTTCTGTGCCTATAATCGCCGCACCCTGCCATAACGAAACACAAGGAGGTAAAAAATGGTTATCCAAGCGTGTCCGATGTTCTCGGCTCGCCTGTTCGGCACATTCAAGTGCTCTTGCCTGCATACCATCGCGCTGCGATAGCGGGTTCGAGCAAAGCCGACTCCCTTCCATACCGAGACCTTTCTCGACTCTGCCGTTGTCGCCAGCGCTCCTGATGACAGGGATTTCCCATCCCGCGATTTAAGAGAGCAAGAGCATGACAACCCTGATGAGTACCCATTCCCTGCAGATGAGTGCGGGGCACCTACCCTTATTTGATCACCTCGAACTCGGCATTCGCGCAGGCGACCGACTCGGCCTGATTGGCGCCAACGGCTGCGGCAAGAGCACATTGCTCGCGCTGCTGGCGGGCGAGCGCACGCCCCAGGCCGGCCGGATCGTGCAGGCCGCCGCCTGCCGCTGCGAGTTCGTGGCCCAGCAACTGCCCGCCGGGCTTTCCACCCTCAGCACCCGCGCCGTGCTGCTGGATGCCCTGGGCAACGACCCCGCCGCCGAATGGCAGGTGGACAAGCTGCTGGCCGAACTGCAGCTGGAGGCCCAGGCCACGTTGCCGGTCAGTGCACTGAGCGGTGGCCAGCACAGCCGGCTGCAGATAGGCCGCGCCCTGCTGCGCCAACCCAACCTGCTGCTGCTCGATGAGCCCAGCAACCACCTGGACTTGCCCGCCTTGCTCTGGCTCGAGCAGTTTCTGCTGGGCTGGCGCGGCGCCTTCGTGCTGGTCTCCCACGACGGTCGCCTGCTGGACAGCGTCACGGATCAGACCCTGATCCTGCGAGACGGCCAGTTGCACCGCTTCGCCCTGCCCTGCAGCCAGGCCAGGGCGGCGCTGGCTGCCGAGGATGAGCAGACCCGTCTGCGCCGGGCGGACGAGCAAAAGGAGATAGACCGCCTGAGCGCCAGCAGCAAGCGCCTCGCCATCTGGGGGCGGGAGCATGACAACGAGAAGCTGGTGCGCCAGGCCAAGTCCATGGAAAAGCGCATCGCCCGCCTGCAGGAGGAGCAGAGCCAGGTGGCTGCGCTGGCCCCCTGGCGGCTCGAGCTGCGCGGAGTGAGCCTGCCCGCCGACACCCTGCTGCGGCTGGAGGCCCTCGACGTATCGCCGGCACCGGCACTGCCGCCGTTGCTGCGCGCCGAGGGGCTCTGGCTACGGGCGGGAGACAGGGTCGCCCTGCTCGGTGCCAACGGCACCGGCAAGTCCTCCCTGCTGCGCCAGTGCTGGCGCGAACTGGCCGCGCAGAGCCTGCAGGCAGGCTGGTACTGCCACCCCGGCGCCAGCATCGCCTATTACGATCAGTCCCTGCAGCAGCTGGCGGACGACGCCACCCTGAGCGACGCGCTGTACCCCCTGGCCCCTCTGCCTGAGGTGACGCGGCGACAGGCGCTGATCCGGGCGGGCTTCCCCTATGCCCGCCACGGCCAGCAGGTGCACACCCTGAGCGGGGGCGAGCGGGCACGGTTGCTGTTTCTCGCCCTGTCCCTCGGCAGCCACCACATGCTCTGGCTCGACGAACCCACCAACCACCTGGATCTGGCGGGCAAGGAGGAGCTGGCCGAGGCGATTGCCGCCTTCCCGGGGGGCGTGCTGCTGGTCTCCCACGACCGGGAGCTGATCGAGCGCAGTTGCAACCGCTTCTGGCTGATACAGGACGGGCGCATCCAGGAGGCTCACAGTGCCGAGCGGGCCTATGCCGAGCTCCTGGGCGATGCCCCCTTGCCGCAGGCGGGCAGCCCGGCTCGATCAGGTGACCCGCAGGCCTCGGCCGCCACGGGGGATGACGAAGAGGCGCTGCTGGCGCGCTGGTATGAGCTCGATGCCCTGCTCGTCGCCGATCTGGCCCGCAAGCCCAGGCACCAGACCCCGCGCCTGCAGCAGCAGTGGCGTGACGAGCTGGCGCGCCTTGCCGAGCGGCTCGGGTTTGCCTGACGCCAGCCCGGATCATCCATCTCTTGTTACGCAACACACGCGGCCAGCCACGGCTGGCCGCAAGGAGTCATCATGACATCAGCACCACCCCACATCAGGCTGGATCCCGTCACCGACACCGACCTGCCTCACATCTATCGCGGCCTCTCCGATCCCCGGGTCGTCGCCTACTACGGCGTCAGCTACGACAGCCTGGCGGCATGCCGGGCACAGATGGATTGGTATGCCGAGCTGACCCGCACCGGCCGTGGCGCCTGGCACCTCATTCGCGACCGGCACACGGGCGAACCGCTGGGGGCCATCGGCTACAACGATGCCGACCCGACTCACCGGTGTGCCGAGCTGGGCTACTGGCTCTATCCCGAACACTGGGGCAAGGGGGTAATGAGCGCGGCGCTGCAACTCTGGCTCCCGCTCACTTACCGCACCACCGACCTGCACCGGCTTATGGCGGTGGTGGAGGAGCCCAACCACCCCTCCGCCCGCCTGCTGGAGCGGGCCGGTTTTCACTACGAGGGAACGGCGCGGGAGTGCGAGCGCAAGGGGGATGGCTTCATCTCCCTGCGCCACTACGCCATCTTGCGCAGCGACTTGCCCGCCAGCCTGTGACCCGCAACAACAAGCCCCGCACTGCGGGGCTTTTTTTCGGGAGTTACTTGATGGCGCAGACACCGTCATCGGACGCCGAGCGGCGGCGTCTGCGCCGCCACAGGGAGAAGCCGCCATACCCCAGGCTCAGCACGACGGCATAGAGCACCTGGGTGGCGAGGGCCAGCAGCACCAGGGCACAGAGCAGCACGCTGAGGCCCGCCAGCCCCTTGCCGGTCCCCGACAACAAGCGCCAGCCCGCCGCCATGCAGAGCAGATAGACCAGCACGAAGTTGCCGTTGGCGTAGCGAATCAACGCATCGAGGGGCAGACGCAGCCAGAGGATCAGGGTGATGGAGACGAAACAGATGGCGAGCACCCAGGCAAGGGCATGCAGGGGAGCGCCCCGGGCCGAGAGGCGAGAGAGGGAGACCGGCAGTTTGCCCTCCCGCGCCATGCTCCAGATAAGGCGCGCAAAACCTTGCAGGTAGATGTTGATGCTGGCGAAGCAGGAGAGATAGCCCAGCACCGCCACCAGCCACTTGGCGGTGGGGCCGAACAGCAGGGAGAGCAGGGCCGGAATGGCGGTGGCATTGGTCGCCTCGTCCCCGTAGAGGTCATATTTGAGCACCACCAGCGAGTGCACCCAGTAGATGAGCCCCGCCAGCAGCACGCCCCCCAGCAGGGCAAGGGGGTAGTCCCGCTCTGGCCGCTTGAACTCCTCCCCCATGTGGGCGAAGGCCTCGAGCCCCACGAAACACCAGAACATCACCGCCAGCGCCGAGCCCATGGCGGGCCATTCGCTCGCCGTTGGCAGAGGCTGGGCGGCATCGCGCCAGCTGAGATCCCCCTTGAACCAGATGAGCAGGGTGAGCCCCAGGATAGCCAGGGCGATCAGCAGTTGCAGATTGCCGGAGGAGCGCGCTCCCCGCAGCCCCAGCAGAAAGACCCCGAGCAGGGTGAGCAGCTGGATGCCCCAGAGGGTCCACTCCCCCATGTCGAACAGGGCGTGCCAGAAACCGGCGGCGATGGTGAGGGCGGCAGGCAGGCCCACCGGCAGCACCGCCAGAAAGAGGAAAGCGGAGAAGCGCTCGGCGCCGTTGCCAAAGGCGAGGCCAATCAGATGGGGCGCGCCCCCCGCGTGGGGATAACGCCGCCCGAGGCGGGCGAAGGTAAAGGCGATGGGCAGCACCAGGGCAATCAGCAGCAACCAGGCCCACAGCGACGCCCCTCCCGCCAGCGAGGCGGCGGTGGCCGGTACCACGAAGATCCCGGTACCGAGCAGGGAGGTGGCGAGCAGCCCCATCCCCTGCCAGAGCCCGAGATCCTTTTTCAACCCAGACATATCCTGTTGTCCCGTCTAGAAAAACATCCCGCCATGTTAGGCCGCCACCACCGCTTTGTTAAGCATTTGTACCCATAAAAAAAACCGCCCCAGGGGGCGGCTTTCTCACAGGGATGAACGCTGTCATCAGGCAATCAGCTTGTAGATGATGCCGGACATGGCGATGAGGCCGATGAGGGTGACGAAGCCGTTGCTGAGGTTGCCGGCATATTTGCGCATGGCCGGTACCTTGGCGATGGCGTACATCGGCATCAGGAAGAGCAGCATGGCGATGATGGGGCCGCCCAGATCTTCAATCATGCCGAGGATGCTCGGGTTGATGGTGGCCACGGCCCAGGTGGTCAGGATCATGAAGACCGCGGTCACCTTGTTCAGCTGCTTGACGTCGACGTTCTTGCCCTTCTCGCGCAGGGACTTGGCCATCAGGCCGTTCATGCCCTCTTGCGCACCCAGGTAGTGACCCAGGAAGGACTTGCTGATGGCAACCATGGCGATGAGCGGTGCCACGGTGGCGATCACCGGGTTGTCGAAGTGGTTGGCCAGGTAGGAGAGGATGGAGATGTTCTGCTCCTTGGCCGCCGCCAGGTCAGCCGGGGAGAGGCTCAGCACGCAGCTGAACACGAAGAACATCACCGTCATCACCATCATGACGTGGGCGCCCAGCAGGATGTTGCTGCACTTCTTCTCGGCGTTGGCGCCGTAGCGGCCTTTGTTGTCCACCGCGAAGGAGGAGATGATCGGGGAGTGGTTGAAGGAGAACACCATCACCGGGATGGCCAGCCACAGGGTCTTGATGAAGTCGCCGTTGAAGGCCTCACCCAGCGCAGGGGCTTCGGTGATGATGGCACCGTTCCAGTGCGGGATCAGGTAGAGCGCCAGGCCCATCAGGGTGATCACGAACGGGAAGACCAGCACGCTCATCGCCTTGACGATGACCTGGCCGCCCAGGCGAACGATCGCCATCAGACCCAGGATCAGCACCAGGGAGAGGATGGCACGGGGAGGTGCCGTCATGCCCAGCTGGTGCACCATCAGGCTCTCGACGGTGTTGGTGATGGCCACGGAGTACATCAGCAGGATGGGGTAGATGGCGAAGAAGTAGAGCAGGGTGATGAACTTGCCTGCGGTCTTGCCGAAGTGCTCTTCCACCACCTCGGTGATGTCGCCGTCACGGGTGGAGCCGGACAGCACGAAGCGGGTCAGGCCACGGTGGGCGAAGAAGGTCAGCGGCAGGGCCAGGATCAGCATGGCGACCAGCGGCCACAGGCCACCGACACCGGCATTGATCGGCAGGAAGAGGACACCGGCGCCGATGGCGGTACCGTACAGACCCAGCATCCAGACCACGTCGGCCTTGTTGATGCCACGGGAGGAGGCTTTGCTCAAGCTGCCTTCAACTGCAATGTTCATGTCAGACATAGGGGTGTTCCTGTCATCAAGGAAAGTGGGATCTTAACTTGTCAGTGGGCCTGGGCCCGGTTCCTTTCCCTGGAACTCCAGCTATTCGTCCTGTTTGTTCCTCCGCCCCGGCCATCCGGCCGCCACTCCCTGTGGCAACCTGATTGCAACAAACACGGGCGGGGAGTCGTAATACAGAGGGGATCGTGCTCGCTCGTTAACAACGGGATAACGCTCACCTCATCCGATGAGATGACTCTAGTTAAAAGGCCCTATTAATCACAGCGTTTTTTTGAATTAATCAACCAAAGTTTGATTGGAATCGCCTTTCCGTCGCTTCAGATCACACTTGAATCGCCATATTGCGATTTTTTTTTAACATATAAACTTTTCAGTGTGACCCACCTTACCCTTGAAATGCGCAACAATTTCGTCACAACCCCCTCATTGCCCCCCGATTGTCTCCCGTCGCCCCATGGCGTACCCTTTGTGTCCGCCCCTTTTCTGCGTACCGACCATGACCCTCTCCCGCACCGATCTCGCCGAGCTGGCCGTGTTTGCCGCCGTCGCCCGTCACCGCAGTTTCAGCAAGGCCGCCCTCGAGCTCGGGGTCTCCGCCTCGGCCCTGAGTCATGCCCTCAAAGGGCTGGAGAGTCGCCTGGCCGTCAGGCTGCTCAATCGCAGCACCCGGGCCGTGGTGCCGACCGAGGCGGGCGAACGGCTGCTGGCCCAGGTGCTGCCAACCCTGGGGCAACTGGAGGCGGCGCTGGCGGAGCTGACGCGCCACGCGGGCGAACCCGTGGGCAGGCTCAGGCTCTGTGCCCCGCGAGCCGCCATCCAGGAGGTGCTGGCCCCGGTGCTCATCGACTATCTGGTGCGCTACCCGCGCATGCAGGTGGAGGTGGAGGAACTGGAGCTGATGCCCCGCCTCATCGAGGATGGCTACGACGCCGCCCTCTTTTACGGCGACCTGCTGCCCCAGGAGATGATCTCGGTTCCCCTGGGCCCGCAGCAGCGCTATCTGGTGGTGGGCTCCCCCGACTATCTGGCACGGCGTGGCACCCCTCGCCACCCCTCGGATCTGCGCCAGCACGACTGCATCGGTTATCGGCTCACGCCCCATCACCACTATCGCTGGGCCTTTGCCGCCGAGGGGGAACTGCTGGAGATCGAAGTGACGGGCCCGCTCACCACCAGCACGCCCGCGCTCTACCTGGGGGCGGCCGAGGCGGGGCTCGGGCTCGCCTACTGCCATGAAGGGGAGGTGTTCGACGCCCTGGCATCGGGGCGGCTGGTGAGCGTACTGGATGACTGGAGCCCCAGCTTTGCCGGGTTCAACCTCTTCTATCCGGGCCGGCACCAGCTGGGGCAAGGGCTGCGAGCCCTGATCGACATGCTGAAGGAGTATCACAGGATCCGTTGATTGATGAGCTGTATTCAGCAATTCATCAAATGAAAGCCTGATTATCAATTAATCCATAAGAAACTAGACTGTCTGCTCGATTCCGGCCCTTTTCCCGAGTACAGATATGTCCGCCTACTTCCGTCTGCGTCAACGGGCCATGGCCCGCCGTTTCTGGGGCTATGCCCTCCCCTCCGTCATGGCCATGCTGGTCTCCGGCGCCTACTACCTGGTGGACGGCATCTTCGTCGGCCACTACGTGGGGGCCGCCGGCCTTGCCGGCATCAACCTGGTCTATCCGGTCATCATGGTGCTCATCGGCCTTGCCGCCATGATCGCCATGGGGGCCGCCACCGCCATCTCCTTCCAGCAGGGCGCCAGGAACCTCGCTCTGGCCCGCCAGGCTCTGGTCAGCGCCCTCTGGCTGCTGCTGATCCTGGGCACGGTAGCGCCGCTGCTGCTGCACCACTGGCACACCGATATCCTGCAGGCCCTGGGAATGGCCCCCGGCACCGACACCTGGCAGCAGGCCAGCGACTACCTCACCTGGATTGGCGGTGGCACCCTGCTGCTCGCCAGCAACCTGGCGGTGCCCTACCTGCTTCGCAACGACGGCCGCCCTCGCCTCGCCATGGTACTGGTGAGCGGCGGCGCCCTCCTCAACATCCTGCTCAACTACATCATGGTGGGCCGGCTCGGGCTCGGCCTCACCGGCACGGCCCAGGCCACCCTCCTCTCGGAGGCCATGGTCAGCCTGCTCGGCCTGGGGTACTTCTTCACCCGCCACGCCCGGTTGCGGCTGACCTGGCGCCAGCTGGTGCCCCGCTTCCCGGCCATGCCCGGCCTGCTCTTCACCGGGCTGCCGAGCCTCATCGCCCAGTTCAATCTGGGGCTGCTGTTGCTGCTGCACAACAGCCAGCTGATGGTGCACGGCACGGTCAAGGATCTGGCGGGCTTCACCGTGGCGGGGTACACGGAGGCGGTCTTCATCGTCATCCTGCAGGGACTGGCATTTGGCATCCAGCCCCTGGTGAGCCAGGCAGCGGGGGCCGGGCGCCATCGCGACCTCCAGTTCCTGATGGCGATGGGTCTCAAGATCACCCTGGTCTATGGCCTGGGGGTCTGGCTGATTGTCCAGCTGCTGCCGCAGCCGGTCGCCATGCTCTACACCGGGGATCAGGATGCAGAGCTGCTCGCCGCCGCCATCAGCAGCCTGACCCTCAACCTCGCTGCCCTGCCCCTGGAGGGAATCGTCATGTTCGGCATCGTGCTGTTGCAGGCCATGGCCCGCACCCGCCAGGCCCTCGTCATCTCCGTGGCCAAGACGGTGCTGCTGCTGCCCCTCATCTTCCTGCTGCCCCTCTGGTGGGGGCGCGACGGGGTCTTGATGGCCCAGCCCGCCACCGTGCTGCTGCTGACGCCCCCCCTGTGCTGGCTGCTGTGGCGGGAGTGGCGGGCCCTGAGCCCTGCCGGAGGGCGTGCTTCCGTCCCCATGCAACGGGCGCTGACCGCCCCCTGAGGCCCGCCCCGGCGTCCCCCACAAACGTCGCCCATAAAAAAAGTCCCCGCATGCGGGGACTTTTTATTGGAAGCGGCAGATCAGCAGTAGCCGTAACCCAGCAGACGCTGGTAGCGCTGCTCCAGCAGTTGCTCGCTGTCGAGGGGGCGCAGGGCATCCAGATCCTGCTTGATGCGCGCTTTCAGGTGCTTGGCCATCTTCTCCACGTCGCGGTGGGCACCGCCGAGGGGCTCCTCGACGATGTTGTCGATGAGCTTTAGCTCCTTCAGGCGCTGGGCGGTGATGCCCATGGCATCCGCCGCCACCGAGGCCTTCTCGGCGCTCTTCCAGAGGATGGAGGCGCACCCTTCCGGGGAGATGACGGAGTAGGTGGAGTACTGCAGCATGTTGACCCGATCACCCACGCCGATGGCGAGAGCGCCGCCGGAGCCGCCTTCACCGATCACGGTGCAGACCACCGGCACGGTCAGGCCGGCCATGACTTTCAGGTTGCGGGCGATGGCTTCGGACTGGCCACGCTCCTCGGCACCCACGCCGGGGTAGGCACCCGGGGTGTCGATGAAGGTGATGATCGGCATCTTGAAGCGCTCGGCCATCTCCATCAGGCGCAGGGCCTTGCGGTACCCTTCCGGGCGCGGCATGCCGAAGTTGCGCTTGATCTTCTCCTTGGTCTCGCGACCCTTCTGGTGACCGATGATCATCACGGGCTCGCCGTCGAGACGGGCGATGCCGCCGACAATGGCCTTGTCATCGGCATAGGCGCGATCCCCGGCCAGCTCGTCGAAATCGGTGAAGATCTGCTCGATGTAGTCGAGGGTGTAAGGGCGCTGGGGATGACGTGCCATCTGGGATACCTGCCAGGCACCCAGATCGCCGAAGATCTTCTTGGTCAGCTCTTCGTTTTTCTTCTCCAGCCGGCGAATGTCTTCGCTGAGATCCACGGCACTGTTGTGCTCGCTCACATGGCGCAGTTCATCGATCTGTGCCTGCAACTCGGCGATCGGCTGTTCAAAATCCAGAAAAAGACTCATAGGGACAATAGATCCTCTAATCAAAAACCAATTCAACCCGCTCTCGTCCAAGCAGGACTCGCAAGTCATCTATCAGTTGATCGGTGGGCGTCACCCGCCACTCGGTACCGAGCGTCAATCGCACCCGGGAACCGGGGCGACGATAGTTTACCTGAACCGGACAGACTCCGGCACGGGCGGGCTCCAAAATCTCGCACAAACGCGGGAAAAAGCGCTCGTCAATGCGTTGTTCATCGAGGGAGATGCGGATTGCCCTGGCAAAACGCTCCCTCGCATCGTTGATATCCAGCAACTCGCGGGCCGACATTTTAAGGCCACCGGAGAAGTCATCAAAGCTGACCTGTCCAGAAACCACTAAAATACGGTCTTTTTGCATCAATTCTTCGTATTTTTCCAGCGCTTCACTGAAAAGGGTCACATCCAGACGGCCGGATCTGTCGTCCAGGGTGAAGATCCCCATCTTGTTGCCGCGCTTGGTCACCATGCTGCGCGCCGCGATCACCAACCCCGCCGCCGTGGTCACCGTATCCCGGGAGGTGGGATGCAGATCGCACAGTCGGCCCGAGGTGTAGCGCCGCAGCTCGCTGCTGTACTGGTTGATGGGGTGACCGGTGAGGTAGAGCCCGAGGGTCTCCCGCTCCCCTTCCAGCCACACCTTGTCGGGCCAGTGCGGCACGTTGGCGAACGCCTTCTTGACGTCGTCGATCTCCTCCGTGAGCACGCCGAACATGTCGACCTGCCCCACCGCCTGGGCCTTGGCGTGCTGCTCGGCGGCGCGCATCGCCTCCTCCAGGGTCGCCATCAGGGCGGCGCGGTGGGGGCCGAGCCTGTCCATGGCGCCGGAGAGGATGAGCTTCTCCATCACCCGCTTGTTGAGCTTCTTGATGTCGACCCGGTTGCAGAAGTCGAACAGGTCGCGGAACGGACCGTCCCGATCCCGCGCGTCCAGGATCGCCTCGATGGGCCCTTCCCCTACCCCCTTCACCGCGCCGATACCGTAGACGATGTGACCGTCCTCGTTCACCGAGAAGCGATAGCGACCGGTGTTGACGTCCGGCGGTATCACGGTCAGCCCCATGCGCTGACATTCGTCCACCAGGGTCACTATCTTGTCGGTGTTGTCCATGTCCGCGGTCATGACCGCCGCCATGAACTCCGCCGGGAAGTGGGTCTTGAGCCAGAGGGTCTGGTAGGAGACCAGCGCATAGGCAGCGGAGTGGGACTTGTTGAAGCCGTAGCCCGCAAACTTCTCCACCAGATCGAAGATCTTCATCGCCAGTTCGCCGTCAACGCCGTTCTTGACCGCCCCCTCCTCGAAGCCCGCCCGCTGCTTGGCCATCTCTTCGGGTTTTTTCTTGCCCATGGCCCGGCGCAGCATGTCCGCGCCACCCAGGGTATACCCCGCCAGGGTCTGGGCGATCTGCATCACCTGCTCCTGGTAGAGGATGATGCCGTAGGTGGGCTCGAGTATGGGTTTGAGGCTTTCGTGCTGCCACTTCTCGTCCGGGTAGGAGATGGCCTCCTTGCCGTGTTTGCGCTCGATGAAGTTGTCCACCATGCCCGACTGGAGCGGGCCCGGGCGGAACAGGGCCACCAGCGCGATCATGTCTTCGAAGCAGTCGGGCTGCAGCCGCTTGATGAGGTCCTTCATGCCGCGGGATTCGAGCTGGAACACCGCCGTGGTCTCGAAGCGCTGCAAGAGGGCGAACGACTTCTTGTCGTCGATGGGGATGGCGGCGATGTCCACCGGCGGCTTGCCCTCTTTGGCAAGACGGGGGTTTATCATGCCAAGGGCCCAATCGATGATGGTGAGGGTGCGCAGCCCCAGGAAGTCGAACTTCACCAGGCCCGCGTACTCCACGTCGTTCTTGTCGAACTGGGTGACCGGGTGATGCCCTTCGTCGTCGCAATAGAGCGGCGCGAAGTCGGTGATCTTGGTGGGCGCGATCACCACGCCACCGGCGTGCTTGCCGGCGTTGCGCACCACCCCTTCCAGGCGGCGGGCCATGTCGATGAGGTCCTTGACCTCCTCGTCCTGCTCGTAGAGCTCCGGCAACTTGGGCTCGGCTTCGAACGCCTTGGCCAGGGTCATGCCCGGATCCGGCGGGATCAGCTTGGAGATGCGATCCACAAAGCCGTAGGCGTGGCCCAGTACCCGGCCGACGTCCCGCACCACCGCCTTGGCTGCCATGCTGCCGAAGGTGATGATCTGGGATACCGCCTCCCGACCATACATCTCGGAGACGTGATCGATCACCTCGTCGCGCCGGTCCATGCAGAAGTCGACGTCGAAGTCGGGCATGGAGACCCGCTCGGGGTTCAAGAAACGTTCGAACAGCAGGTCAAATTCCAGCGGATCGAGATCGGTGATCTTGAGGGCGTAGGCCACAAGCGACCCCGCCCCCGAGCCCCGGCCCGGACCGACGGGGATGCCGTTGTCCTTGGACCACTGGATAAACTCCATCACGATGAGGAAGTAACCCGGGAAGCCCATCTGGTTGATCACTTTGAGCTCGATGTCGAGACGCTCGTCATACTCGGGACGGCGCTCGGCCCGCACCGCCGGATCCGGGAACAGGAACTCCAGCCGCTCCTCCAGCCCTTCCTTCGACTTCATGACCAGGAAGTCCTCGGTGGTCATGTCGCCGGTGGGGAAGTTGGGCAGGAAGTATTCGCCGAGGCGCACCGTCACGTTGCAGCGCTTGGCGATCTCCACCGTGTTTTCCAGAGCTTCCGGGATGTCGGCAAACAGCTCCGCCATCTCCTCCTGACTGCGCAGGTACTGCTGGGGGCTGTAGCGGCGCGGTCGGCGCTTGTCCATCAGGGTGTAGCCGTCGTGGATGGCGACCCGGATCTCGTGGGCATCGAAGTCATCGGCGGTGAGGAACACCACCTCGTTGGTGGCCACCACCGGCAGTTCGAACTCGGTGGCAATGGCCACCGCCATGTGCAGGTAAACCTCTTCATCGGGGCGGCCGGTACGCAGCAGCTCCAGGTAGTAGGCATCCGGGAAGTGGGTCTGGTAGAAGGCGAGGCAATGCTCCACCATCTGGCGGTTGCCCTTGAGCAGGAACTTGCCCACATCCCCCTCGCGCCCGCCGGAGAGGACGATCACCCCCTTGGCATGTTCGCCAAGCCAGGCCTTGTCGATGACGGGGCGCCCCTGCACATGACCACGCTGATAGCCGCGGGAGATGAGCAGGGTGATGTTCTGGTAGCCGTCGTTGTCCATGGCGAGCAGGGTGAGGCGAAACTGCTCGTCCCCAAGCTCGTCGCTCTGCACCCAGAAATCCGCCCCGACCAGGGGCTTGATCCCCTTGCCGTGGGCAGAGCCGTAGAAGCGCACCAGGCCGCACATGTTCATCTGGTCCGTCAGGGCCAGGGCCGGCATGTTGTTGGCGGCGGCAGCGGAGACGATGGGACCGATCTTCTGCAGGCCGTCGACCATGGAGAAGTCGGAATGCACCCTCAGGTGGATGAAACGGGGATCAGCCATGGTCACGCCCTCTCATTGCGCAAGCAGAAATCGTTCAGACAGATCGGCATCGGTTATTCGATCCCCAGGGCGCGGCGCACCGGCTTGAAGCTCTGCCGGTATTCGGGCAGCGGGCCCCGTTCGGCCAGAATGGCGAGGTGCTCCGCCGTCGGGTAGCCCTTGTGGCGGGCGAAACCGTACTCGGGATGGCGGCTGTCCAGCTCGGTCATCTCGGCGTCCCGGGTCACCTTGGCGAGGATGGAGGCAGCGCTGATGGCGGCCACCAGGCTGTCCCCCTTGACCACGGCGCGGGCCTCCATCGGCAATCTGGGGCAGCGGTTGCCGTCGATGAAGACCAGCTCGGGCGTCACCTTGAGCCCCGCCACGGCGCGCTGCATCGCCAGCATGGTGGCGTGCAGGATGTTGAGCTCGTCGATTTCCGCCGGGCTGGCGCGGCCGATGGCATAGGCCAGCGCCTTCTCTTTGATCTCGCCAAACAGGGCGAGCCGCTTCTTCTCGGAGAGCTTCTTGGAGTCGGCGAGGCCAAGGATGGGATTGGCAGGATCCAGGATCACCGCGGCGGTGACCACGTCACCCACCAGGGGGCCGCGACCCACTTCGTCCACCCCGGCAATCAGCTTGTCTTCGGGAATATCGATCGTCATCTCATAGCCTTGAATCAAAACCGGCCCCGCAGGGCCAGTATCAGCACAACATCACGCCTGACACACAGGCAGAGCCCACTAGCGTTCCAGCAGCGCGGCAACCGCTTCCGCTGCCTGCACATCCGCATTGCAGCGGATCTTCTCGTGCAACCGGGTGAAGGTGGCGATGAGCTCGCTGTTGTCATGGTCCAGCAGCTTGCTCACCTCTTCCACCAGGTTGGCCGGGGTGCACTCGTGCTGGATGAGCTCGGGCACCAGCATCTTGTCCGCCAGCAGGTTCGGCAGGGAGACATAATCCGTCTTCACCAGCCACTGGGCCAGCAAGTAGCTGAAGGGTTTGAGTTTGTAACCCACCACCATGGGCTTTTTCACCAGCATGGCCTCGAGGGCCGCGGTGCCGGAGGCGAGCATCACCACATCGGCGGCAATCATGGCCTCGCGGCCCTGGCCGTCCAGCAGCACCATGTCGAGCTCCGGGGCCACCTCGGCCTTGATGGCGAGGAACTGCTCGCGCCGTTTCTGGTTGACCAGAGGCACGATGAAACCGAGATCCGGGTTGTGCACCGTCAGGTGCTTGCACGCCTCGAGGAAGACCGGCGCCATGAAGCCCACTTCCGCCGTGCGGCTCCCCGGCAGCACCGCCAGCCAGCGACGGGCGGGATCGATGCCGAGGGCCTCGCGCACCGCCCCTTGATCCGGCACCAGCGGAATGTCGTCCGCCATGGTGTGGCCGACGAAGCGACAGGGGGCATCGAAACGGTCGTAGAAGGCTTTCTCGAACGGCAGGAAGGCGAGCACCATGTCGGTGGCGGCCTTGATCTTGTGAATGCGGCCCTGACGCCAGGCCCAGACGGAGGGGCTGACATAGTGGACCGTCTTGATACCGGCACGGCGCAGTTTCAGCTCCACCCCGATATTGAAATCCGGTGCATCCACACCGACGAAGATGTCGGGGGGATTGGCGATGAAGTGGCGCAGCAGTTCGCGGCGCACCTGGAGGATGCGGGGCAGACGGCCCAGCACCTCGGTGATGCCCATGACGGAGAGCTCCTCCATCTCGAACAGCGCCTTCACGCCGAGAGCCTGCATCCGCGGCCCGGCGATCCCTTCGAACTGCGCATCCGGGTAGCGGGCTTGCAGTTCGCGCACCAGCCCTGCGGCCAGGATGTCGCCGGAGGTCTCTCCGGCGACGATGCCGATGCGAATGGGATCAGGCACGGATGATCCCGCGCTCGTTGTCCTTGAGGAAATCCACATAGAGCTGGATGGCAGGTTCGCTCTGGGCCATCTCGCTCAGCACGGGCAACACCTCTTCAATGGTCTTGCCGGAGCGGAAGATCTCCTTGTAGGCGCGCTTGACGGCGGAGATCGCCTCGGCGCTGAAGCCACGACGACGCAGGCCTTCGGAGTTGACCCCGAACGGCTTGGCGTAGTTGCCGGCGGCCATCACGTAGGGCGGCACGTCCTTGTTCAGGGCAGCGCAGCCACCGACGAAGGCGTGGGAGCCGACGCGGCCGAACTGGTGAATGGCAGACAGACCGCCGAAGATCACGAAGTCACCGATGTGCACATGGCCCGCCAGGGTGGCGTTGTTGGCGAAGATGCAGTTGTCACCGATGATGCAGTCGTGGGCCACGTGAACGTTGACCATGAACAGGTTGCCGCTACCCACCTTGGTCAGGCTCTGGTCCTGGGTGGTGCCGCGGTGCACGGTGCAGTTCTCGCGAAACACGTTGTTGTCGCCGATCTCGAGGAAGGTGCGCTCGCCGGCATACTTCTTGTCCTGGCAATCCTCACCGATGGAGGTGTGCTGGAAGATCTTGTTGCCGCGACCGATCTTGGTCGGGCCCTTGATCACCACGTGGGAGCTCACCCAGGTGTTGTCACCGATTTCGACCTCGGCGCCGATGACGGTGAAGGGGCCGATTTCAACCCCTTTGCCGATGATGGCAGACTCATGGACGATGGCGGTGTCGTGGATGATGGCAGTCTGATCGATCACGGTTATACCTCGCGCTTGGCGCACATCAGTTCGGCAGTACAGACCACTTCACCGTCGACGGTGGCGACACCGGTGAACTTGGCGATGCCGCGACGCTCCTTCAGGAACTCCACATCCAGCACCAGCTGATCGCCGGGACCCACCGGGCGCTTGAAGCGGGCATTGTCGATGGAGGCAAAGTAATAGAGCTCGTTGGGGGACGGCTTGCCCACCATGGTGAAGGCCAGGATACCGGTGGCCTGGGCCATGGCTTCCAGGATCAGCACGCCGGGGAAGACCGGCTTGGCCGGGAAGTGGCCCTGGAAGATCGGCTCGTTGAACGAGACGTTCTTGATGGCGCGCAGGGTCTTGCGCTCATCGCTGATCTCGTAGTTTTCCACCTTGTCCACCATCAGGAACGGATAACGGTGGGGCAGCAGATCCATGATTTCCTGGATGCCCAGGCTCTTCTTTTCAGTAGTCAAAACAGTACCCTATACCAATCGTGATTATTCTTGATCCAGCTTTTTCTCAAGCTTGCTCAACCGCTTGTGCATCTCTTCGATACGCATCACCCGGGCGGCAGTCTTGCGCCACTCTTTATTGGTTTGCAGGGGGATGCCGGAAGAGTAGATACCGGGCTCGGTGATGGGACGCATCACCATGGCCATGCCGGTGACGGTGGCCTGGTCGCAGATCTCCATGTGCCCGTTAAAGACGGAGGCACCACCAATGATACAGTATTTGCCGACCTTGAGACTACCGGCCATCACGGTGGAGCCCGCCACGGCAGTGCCGTAGCCGATCTCGACGTTGTGGGCGATCTGGCACTGGTTGTCGATGATGACGTTGTCAGCGATGCGGGTATCTTCCAGCGCACCGCGGTCGATGGTAGTGCAGGCACCGATCTCGACCCGGTTGCCGATGGTCACGCCACCGAGCTGGGGGATCTTGATCCACTCGCCGCGCTCGTTGGCATAACCGAAACCGTCTGCCCCGATCACGGTGCCGGCCTGTACCAGACAGTCCGTGCCCAGGGTCACGTTGTGATAGAGGGTGACGTTGGCCCACAACCGGGAGCGCGCTCCCAGTCGGGTATCCTTGCCAACGAAACAGCCCGGGCCGATGCGCACATCGTCACCCAGCACGACGCCGGATTCGATCACCGCATTGGCACCGATGGCCACTCTCTCGCCCAGTTGCACGTCCGCCGCGATGACGGCGCTCGGATGGATATCCATGGCCGGCTGCGGGGTGGTGTCCAGCAGTTGGGCAACCCGTGCAAAGCCCACGTAGGGGTCCTTGAGCACCAGGGCGTTGGTGGGGCAAAACGGCAGGTCTGCCTCGGTGATGAGCACGGCAGTGGCCTTGCTCTGCTCCAGAAAATGCCGGTACTTCTTGTTGGACAGGAAGGCTATCTCCCCCTCCCCGGCTTTTTCCAGTGTCGCGACCTTGCGAATTTCCCGGGTCCCATCCCCATGGACCTCGGCCCCCAGTTGCTGGGCCAGCTGTGCGAGAGTGAATGCCATCAATTAGTTGCTCTTGCTAACCTGAGAAATAACCTGGCCGGAGATGTCCAGCTTGCTGGCTGCATACGGGGCGGCGTTGCGCTCCAGCACCAGATCGTAGCCATTGCTCTTGGCGATGGCGTCGATGGCAGCCTGCACCTTGGTCAGGATCTTGTTGCGCTCTTCGGACTGACGGCGACCGTTGTCCTGTTCAAACGCCTGACGCTTCTGGTTGAATTCCATCTGCAGCTTGGCCAGCTTCTCCTGGCTCTGCTTCTTCTGTTCGGCGCTCATGAAGGCTTCGTCCTTCTTGAACTTCTCGACCAGTGCCTGACCGTCGGACTCCAGCTTCTGCAGTTCACGCATGCGCGGCTCGAACTCGCCCTTCAGCTTCTTGGCAACGGCTTCACGCTGGGGCAGCTTTTGGAAGACTTCGCCCATGTCGACCACGGCAATCTTGGTCTCAGCGAAGGCAGAACCCATGCCGGCAGCCATCAGTGCAAAGCTCAAACCAGCTACTTTCAACGCTTTATTCACACTTACTCCTTGGTCCCTCGGTCGAGGGCTACCTGATTTACCTGATTGTGCAAGCGATCCACGAGATCGTCTTGTTACCTGGTGAGGCACGCAAACGCGCGACCCATCATGCTTCCCCCGCCATGGCGGGGGGGGCGTCCGCTCCCCTTAGAAGGTACGGCCGATGTTGAAGGAGAAGACTTCGGTGTCGTCCCCTTCGTATTTCTTGATTGGTCTTGCCAGCACGAACACCAGCGGGCCCATGGGAGAGAGCCACTGCAGCGACAGACCGGTCGACATCCGGATGTTGCTCGGGTCGGAGTAGTCCATCAGATAGTTGCAACCACTGAAGCAACGGTTCTGATACTGGCTGTAGTCGAAGTGGGTATCCCACACGGAACCGGCGTCGATGAAGAAACTGGTCCGCAGCTGGGGCTGATAGGTCTCGGAGGCAAAGGGCGTCGGCACGATCATTTCCAGCGAGGCCACCGCCAGGGCGTTGCCCCCGACCGAGCTGTCAGTGCCCTGGATGACGTCGTTGCCGCTCAGGTTGTAGTAGTAGAGCGCCTTCGGACCGACCGTGTTGCTCTTGAAGCCACGCAGGGTATCGAAACCACCGGCGTAGTAGTTCTCGAAGAACGGCAGGACGTGCTCGTAATCGCCATTGGTGCCGTAGCCATCGCCGTAGGAGGCACGGGCCTTGGCCAGCATGACCCACTTGTGGTCGGCATCAAACGGGAAGTAGTGGGCATCTTCGGCGTTGAGCTTGAAGTACTGCAGATCCATGCCCGGCACCGTCACCTTGGCGTTCACCCGCTGGCGATCACCGGAGGTCGGGAACTGACCCTTGTTGAGGGTGGAGCGGGTCCAGCCGGCGGTGACGTCCACGGTGTTGAACACCATGCGGTTGTCGCCATCCAGATTGCCGTTGTAGACCTTCCAGAACTCGTCCACCTGTACATAGGGGTTGGGCTGGGAGAGCTTGTTGTTCTCGTAGCCCAGGCTGAAGTCGAGACGGTTGTTCTCGTTGACCGGGAAGCCGCTGGAGAGACGGAAACCGACGGTGGTGTTCTCGTAGTCCACGATGTTGGCGTCGGCCGCACTGAACTTGTTGTAGTAGAGACGGCCGCCCAGGCTCACCCCGTCCACGGTGAAGTAGGGGTCGTTATAGCTCAGGTCGACGCTCTTGGAGTAGTCGTTGGTGCTGGCGTTGATGCCGATCTTCTTGCCGGTCCCCATGAAGTTGTCCTGCTGCAGACCCGCCTGCAGGCTCAGACCCGACTCGGTGCCGTAGCCGATACCGGCGTTGATGGACCCCGCCGGCTGCTCCTTGACCTTGAAGTCCAGATCGACCTGGTCATCGCTGCCCGGCACCCGCTTGGTGTCCACTTCCGCGGTCTCGAAGAAGCCGAGGCGGTTGAGACGGGTCTTGGACTGCTCGACGTTGTCGGAGGAGAGCCAGGTGCCCTCCATCTGGCGCATCTCGCGACGCAGCACTTCGTCCTTGGTGGTGACGTTGCCGCTGAAGTTGATGTTGCGCACATAGACCCGGGGACCCGGCTCCACGTTGACGATGAGCTCCACTTCCTTGGTCTGGTCGTTGATCTGGGGGAAGGTGACCACTTTCGGATAGGCGTAGCCGTAACGGCCGAGGAACTTGGAGAGCACCTCTTCGGTATGGGTCACCTGACTGGCGGAGTAGACGCTGCCCGCCTCGATGGGGATGAGGCCCTTCATCTCGCCGCCGCGGTCGATGAGGTCGCCCTTGAGCTGGATGCCGGAAACCTTGTACTGCTCCCCTTCCTTGACGTTGAGGGTGACATAGACCCCCTTCTTGTCCGGGGTCATGGAGACCTGGGTGGACTCCTGGGTGAAGCGGATGTAGCCGCGGTCCATGTAGTAGGAGCGCAGCACTTCGATGTCACCGGCCAGCTTCTGCTTCTGGTAGCGCTGATCGCCGGTGAAGTTCCACCAGGGCACGTCGTCCTTGAGGGAGAGCTGGGCCAGCAGCTTCTCTTCCGGGAAGACGTTGTTGCCGACGATGTTGATCTGCTGGATCTTGGCCGCTTCCCCTTCCACGAAGGTGAACTTGAGGTCGACCCGGTTGCGCGGCAGCGGGGTGACGATGGCCTTGACCTTGGCGGAGTACTTGCCCACACCGTAGTAGAAATCTTCCAGCCCTTTCTCGAGGGAGCTCAGCACGGTGCGATCCAGCGGATCACCCACGCGGATCCCGGAGGATTCCAGGCTCTGGGTCAGTTGCTCTTCCTTGATGTCCTTGTTGCCGGAGAACTCGATGCTGGAGATGGTCGGGCGCTCCTTGACCACCACTTGCAGCACCTGACCGTCGCGATAGACCTTGACGTCCTCGAAGTTGCCGGAGGCATAGAGCTTCTTGATGGCGTTCGCCAGGGACACGGAGTCGACGGAATCACCGACCCGCACCGGCAGATTCAACAGGGCGGCACCCAGGGTCACCCGCTGCAGGCCCTCGACCTGAATGTCTTGCACCACAAAAGAGGCCGGGGCAGCCTGAGCCAGGAAGCTGGCCCCCAGCAGGCAACTCAACACCAATGCTTTTTTAACAGCCATTTTGTTCTTATGTGTCCTTGTTGATGCTCTGGCCTCAGAGGCGAGCGAAATCATTAAACAGCGCAATGCCCATCAGTAACATCAGAATGGCGGCGCCGATCCTGAACCCAACTTCCTGAATTTTTTCCGATACCGGCTTGCCGGTGATCGCCTCGATGAGGAAATAGACCAGATGGCCACCATCGAGCACCGGCAGGGGGAACAGGTTGATGATCCCCAGGTTGACGCTGATGAGCGCCAGGAATCCGAGGAAATAGACCAACCCGTAATCGGCGCTGCTGCCGGCCCCCTTGGCGATGGAGATGGGGCCGCTCAGGTTGTCCAAAGAGACGATGCCACCGATCAGCTTGCCTATCATGTCGAAGGTCAGGGTGATCAGGCTCCAGGTCTTCTGGACCCCATGCCACAGGGCTTGCAAAGGCCCATACTGTAACAGAGTTCGATACTCATCCGGTAATGGAACCAGTTGCGGCGACAAGCCCACAAAACCGACCAGCTGGCCCTTCACTTTCTTCCCGTCCGGGGTCAGGGTCAGGGTCATCTCGCTGCCCCCGCGCTCCACCGTCACCTGCAGCGGCTGCGCCGGTGACTGCTGGACACGCTCGACAAACTGGGTCCATTCGGTGATGGCCTCTCCATCGACCCCCTTGATGCGATCCCCTATCTGAAGGCCGGCCTTCTCGCTGGCGCTCGATGGCACCACGGCCTCCACCACGGGCAGCACCTTGCCACCGAGGGGCACTATCCCGAGGCTGCCGATGGGTGACTCTTTGTCCGGATCGAATTTCCAGCCGGCCAGCTGCAGGGTCTTGTCCACTGCATAGCTGGTGTTGGCCGCCTTGAGCTTGAGCTGGACCGAGTCATCGCCAAGGTGGCTGATGAGGGCGTAGGTGACGCTCTCCCAGTCACCGGTCTCCTCGCCGCCGACGCCGACGATCTCCATGCCTGGCAGGATGCCGGCCTCTGCCACGATGGAGGCGGGACGCACCTCGCCCACCACGGGTTTGACGCTCGGCACCCCTATCATGAACATCAGCCAGAAGGCGAACAGGGCGAACACGAAGTTCGCCATGGGGCCGGCCGCGACGATGGCCATCCGGGCCCAGACGCTCTTGTGGTTGAAGGCCTGCGCCTCCTCCCCCGGCTTGAGTTCGTCGACCCGGCCATCCAGCATCTTGACGTAACCGCCAAGGGGGATCAGGGCCAGCACGTATTCGGTGCCATCCTTGCCAAGGCGACGCCAGATGGCCTTGCCAAAGCCGATGGAGAAGCGCTCCACCTTGACGCCGCAACGACGAGCCACCCAGAAGTGGCCAAATTCATGCACCGCCACCAGCAGTCCGAGGGCCACGATGAAGGCGCCGATATTCCACAGAACCCCGCCCATCAGCCGCGTACCTCGCGGTCATGTCCAGTCCTGCGCTCGAGAGCATGGAGAGGGGCTGGCTGCCACCACAGTCCGTTCATACGGCAAGCTCCTTTATCAGTTGCTGGGCACGGGCTCGGGCCGTACCGTCCAGGGCGATGAGATCCGCCAGAGAGCCGGCAGCACTGCTGCCCAGCTCGGCCATGACGGATTCGTTGACTCTGGCAATATCCATAAATCCGATCCGCTCTGCAAGAAAAGCCGCGACGGCCTCCTCGTTGGCGGCATTGAGGGAGGTGGTCGCCCCCTGCCCCTGCTGGCACGCGCTCATGGCCAGCGCCAGGCAGGGATAGCGCTCATAGTCGGGCCGGATAAAGCTGAACTCTCCGACACTGAAGAAATCCAAAGGTTCCACACCGGACTCGATCCGTTCCGGATAGGCCAGAGCGTGGGCAATGGGGGTGCACATGTCCGGGTTGCCGAGCTGGGCCAGCACGGAGCCATCCTTGTACTGCACCATGGAGTGAATGACGGACTGGGGGTGAATCACCACCTGGATCTGCTCGGGGGCCGCATTGAACAGCCAGCGCGCCTCGATGTACTCCAGCCCCTTGTTCATCATGGTGGCGGAGTCCACCGAGATCTTGGCCCCCATGGACCAGTTGGGATGGGCAATGGCTTGCGCCGGGGTGACATGGTGCAGTTCACCCACATCGGCATAGCGGAAAGGTCCGCCGGAGCCGGTCAGCAGGATCTTGCTGATCCCCGCCCCGGCCAGATCGCAGAAACCGGGCTGGCGCTGCACGTCGACCGGCAGGCACTGGAAGATGGCGTTGTGTTCGCTGTCGATGGGCAGCAGCTCGGCGCCATGCTCGCGCACCGCCTCCATGAAGAAGGCTCCTGACATCACCAACGCCTCCTTGTTGGCCAGCAGAATGCGCTTGCCGGCGCGCACGGCAGCCATGGTGGGTGCCAGACCCGCCGCACCGACAATGGCCGCCATCACGCTGTGGGCATCGGGGTGAGCAGCCACGTCGCACAGGGCTGCCTGACCGGACAACACCCGGGTGGTGCTGCCGTGAGCCTTGAGCCGACCCGCCAGCTCGCTGGCGGCGCCTTCGTCCACCATGACGGCGAACCGGGGGGAGAATTCGAGACAGTCGCGCAGCATGGCGTCCACGCTGCGTGCAGCGGTCAGCGCCAGCACCTGCCAGCGCCCGGGGTTGTGGCGCAGTACCTTGAGGGTGCTCTGACCGATGGAGCCTGACGCTCCCAGGATCACCAGGTTTTGCATCAAGACTCCTGATTGGGTAACAGACTGATGGAGCGGGACGCTCCCGGGATCATCAGTGCGCGAAACATCAAAACTCCGGACCGAGCAACAGGTAGCTGAGCAGGAAGACGGGCAGCGCCGCCGTCAGGCTGTCGATGCGATCGAGAATGCCCCCATGGCCCGGCAACAGGGTGCCGGAATCCTTGATGCCGGCTTCCCGCTTGAACATGCTCTCGGCCAGATCGCCGAGCACGGAGGCCAGCACCGCCAGCAGAGAACAGAGCAGCACGGTGCCCATCTTGGCAGGCACGAAGCCCATGAACCAGGTCACGCCGATGGCCAGCAGGCTGGCGGTAAACAGCCCGCCCAGCATGCCTTCAATGGTTTTCCCCGGGCTCACGGCCGGCGCCAGCTTGTGTTTGCCGAACGCCTTGCCGAAAAAATACGCGCCAGAATCTGCCGCCCAGACCAGTCCCATCACGAACAGCAGGATCCAGGCCCCCATCATGGGGTCGTGGTAGAAGTTGTAGCCGCGAATGGCCACCAGGGACCAGAAGAAGGGAACCAGGGTCACCAGACCGAACAGGGATTTGAGCCAGATGGATTCACGCCACAGCCTGGCGCTTTGCGGGTAGCGCAGCACCAGCAGCAGCCCCAGCAGCCACCAGCTGACGGCGGTCCAGAGCACGCCCATCACCAGCGGATGCAGTTGGGGGATCCAGAGTTGCTCCACGGGCACCCAGAACAGGCTGGCCCCCAGCAGCAGACAGAACACCAGCGGCAACCACTGTTGCGGCTGGGCTGTGACGAAGGCACTCCACTCACGGCTGGCCAGCAGAAAGACCAGGGCGGCGAGCAGGGCAAAGAATTTCAACGGCAGAAAAAACAGCGCCCCCAACACCAGGGGAACTAACAGTAATGCGGTAATAATTCGTTGTTTTAGCAAAAGAAACCTCTCTCTTGGGAGCGGGGTTTAGCCGGTCTGTTGCGCGGCGATCAATTCCCGGATCTGTTCACCCGTACACCCGAAGCGACGCTCGCGAGCAACGAAGGAGGCAACTGCCCCACTGAACTCGGCCTCGTCAAAATCGGGCCACAGGACCGGGGTAAAATAGAGTTCGGCATAGGCGAGCTGCCAAAGGACAAAGTTGCTGATGCGATGATCCCCGCCGGTGCGGATCAACAGATCCACGGGGGGCAGATCAGCCATGCAGACATGACGACCCAATGCCGCCTCATCGACCGCCTCGGCATCCAGTTCACCCGCCGCCACGGCCCGTGCCAGGGTCCGGGCCGCCTGGGCGATGTCCCACTGACCGCCATAGTTGGCGGCGATATTGAGGGTCAATCCCTGATTGTTGGCGGTCAGGGCCTCGGCCTTGGCGATCTTGGCCTGCAGCCGCTCGCTGAAACGGGCAGTGTCGCCAATCACCCGAAGGCGAATGCCGTTGCTGTGCAACTTGCTCACCTCGCGACCCAGCACCGTCATGAACAACTCCATCAGGGCGTTTACTTCCCCTTCCGGACGGCGCCAGTTCTCGCTGGAAAACGCAAACAGGGTCAGCGCCTCCATCTTGGCACGGGCGGCAAAGGCCACGGCCTCACGCACGGATTTCACGCCCGCCTTGTGCCCGGAAACCCGCATCTTGCCGCGGTTCTGGGCCCAGCGACCATTGCCATCCATGATGATGGCGACGTGACGGGGCAAGGACGAGCTGGCGCTATCGCCTAGCGCTGCCAAAAGCGACATTCATTTCTCCCACAAAGACAAAAGCGCCGTGCAGGGGCACTACACGGCGCTCGTAATATACCTGTCGGAGGCTTAGATTTCCATTAGCTCCTTTTCCTTCACAACCAGGGCGTCATCCACCAGCTTGATGAAGGTATCGGTCAGCTTCTGGATCTCTTCCTGGGCGCGACGGTCGTCGTCTTCGGAGATCTCTTTCTCTTTCAGCAGGGCTTTCAGGTCGGCGTTGGCATCGCGACGGATGTTGCGAATGGCAACCCGGGCACCTTCGGCTTCGGCACGGACGATCTTGGTCAGATCACGGCGACGCTCTTCGGTCAGCGGCGGCAGCGGCACGCGCAGAGTCTGGCCGTTGCTGGACGGGTTCAGGCCCAGATCGGAGGTCAGGATGGCTTTTTCCACCGCCTGGATCATGGAGCGATCGAAGATGGAGATGGAGAGAGTACGGGCATCTTCTGCCACCACGTTGGCCAACTGCTTCAGAGGAGTGGCAGCACCGTAATACTCCACCTGGATGCCGTCGAGCAGGCTCGGGTGAGCACGGCCGGTACGGATCTTGGACATCTGGGTCTTCAGCGACTCTACGCTTTTGCCCATGCGGTCCTTGGCGTCGTTTTTAATCTCGTTGATCACAGTGGTTTTCCTTTTGGCGAACGAGCCGACAGGCGGCTCGTATCTATCTTGTTGACTGGCGTAATGGACAAGCGAGCCTGGGGCTCACACTTGCCTTACTTGCTGGCCTGGTGGATCAGGGTACCTTCCGGCTCACCCATGATCACGCGGCGCAGCGCGCCCGGTTTGTTCATGTTGAACACCCGGATCGGCAGATCGTGGTCGCGGGCCAGGGTAAAAGCAGCAAGATCCATCACTTTGAGTTCTTTTTCAAGAACTTCATCATAACTCAGTTCCTGATAGAGCACGGCATCCGGGTTCTTGACCGGGTCATCGGTGAACACGCCATCGACCTTGGTGGCTTTCAGCACGACGTCGGCTTCGATCTCGATACCGCGCAGGCAGGCTGCCGAGTCGGTGGTAAAGAAGGGGTTGCCGGTACCGGCAGAGAAGATCACCACCTTGCCGGCACGCAGCTGGCTGATGGCTTCGGCCCAGCTGTAGGAGTCGCAGACCCCTTGCAGGGAGATGGCCGACATCAGGCGGGCATTCACATAAGCACGATGCAGGGCATCACGCATGGCCAGGCCGTTCATGACGGTCGCCAGCATGCCCATGTGGTCACCCACCACGCGATTCATGCCTGCCTTGGCAAGGCCGGCACCACGGAACAGGTTGCCGCCACCGATGACCAGACCGACCTGAACACCCAGCTCAACCAGCTCTTTGATCTCTTGGGCCATCCGTTCCAGCACCGCCGGATCAATGCCGAAACCCTCGGATCCTTGCAGGGCTTCACCACTCAACTTCAGAAGAACACGTCTGTATGCAGGCTTGGGATTGGTACTCATGTCACTGATTCCTGGTCATATAAAGACCGCGACATAAGTCGCGGTCTGGGGAAACGGAAAAACCGGTTCGATTAGGCCTTCTGAGCGGCCGCGATCTGGGCTGCTACTTCAGCAGCGAAGTCAGTCTCTTGCTTCTCGATGCCTTCGCCCACTTCGAAACGGGTGAAGGAAACAACGTCAGCGCCTTCTTTCTTCAGCAGCTCGGCAACGGTCATGGAAGGATCTTTCACGAACGGTTGACCAGTCAGGGAAACCTCACCGGTGAACTTCTTCATGCGGCCTTCAACCATCTTCTCGGCGATCTCTTTCGGCTTGCCGGAGTTGATGGCGATGTCGATCTGGATTTCGCGCTCTTTGGCAACGACTTCGGCAGACACGTCTTCCGGTTTGACGAATTGCGGGCTGTTGGCAGCAACGTGCATGGCCAGATCTTTGGCCAGCTCGTCGGTACCGCCAACCAGCTTGGTGATAACACCGATGCGGGAGCCGTGAACGTAGGTGCCCAGGTTGTCACCTTCAACCAGCATCACGCGACGCAGGTTCATGTTCTCACCGATCTTGGCGATCAGGTTGGTGATGGTCAGCTCGACGGACTCGCCGTTGCCGAAGTCGGCGGCTTTCAGCGCGTCAACGTCAGCGATTTTCTGGGTAGCAGCGATCTCGACGATCTTCTGACCCATGGCCAGGAAACCGGCATCCTTGGAAACGAAGTCAGTCTCGCAGTTCAGCTCGATCATGACGGCAACGTTGCCTTCGGTACGGGCGAAGATCACACCTTCAGCGGCGATACGGCCAGCTTTCTTGGCGGCCTTGGCCTGACCGGATTTACGCATGTTCTCGATAGCCAGCTCGATATCACCGTTGGCTTCTTCCAGCGCTTTTTTGCAATCCATCATGCCAGCGGCGGTGCGCTCGCGCAGTTCTTTTACCAGGGCGGCAGAAATGTTTGCCATGTCCAGTATCCTCGGTCTTGAATTGACAAGAAACAGGGGCCACAAGGGCCCCTGCTAACCAATTACATCAGCTTGGTTAATAAGGGCTTTTCAGTCCTTATCAATTACTCAGCTTCAACGAAGCCATCTTGTTCGGCTTGAACAACGATGTCCTGCTCGCGGGCTTCCAGAACGGTGTCAGCAGCAGCGTTCAGGTACAGCTGTACGGCACGGATAGCGTCGTCGTTACCCGGGATGACATAGTCAACGCCGTCCGGGTTGGAGTTGGTATCAACGATGGAAACTACCGGGATACCCAGGTTGTTGGCTTCTTTGATAGCGATGTGCTCGTGGTCGGCATCGACAACGAACAGAACGTCAGGCAGGCCGCCCATGTTCTTGATACCACCCAGGCTCTTCTCCAGCTTTTCCATTTCGCGAGTACGCATCAGCGCCTCTTTTTTGGTCAGCTTGTCGAAGGTACCGTCTTCGCTCTGGGTTTCCAGATCTTTCAGGCGCTTGATGGACTGACGAACGGTTTTCCAGTTGGTCAGCATGCCGCCCAGCCAGCGGTGGTTAACATAGAACTGGTCGCAACGCTCAGCGGCTTCTTTGACGGCTTCAGACGCGGCACGCTTGGTACCTACGAACAGTACCTTGCCTTTCTTGGCAGCTACGGAGCTGATGAAGTTCATGGCATCGTCAAACATCGGAACGGTTTTTTCCAGGTTGATGATGTGAACTTTGCTGCGGGCGCCGAAGATGTAGGACTTCATTTTCGGGTTCCAGTAACGAGTCTGGTGACCGAAGTGAACGCCGGCTTGCAGCATGTCGCGCATAGAAACTTTAGCCATTTTATACCTCTGTATTGGGGTTAGGCCTCCACACATCCCATATAACCGACCCGTTAAGGCACCCCGGCATATGTGTCGATGTGTGTGTGTTGTTGAGTAAGGGTGATGGCATGAGGACACGAGTTCCCCATTCCGGCGCGCTTTATACCATAACTTTGGTCATGACACCACCAGCCCGGGTGCTAAAAATGGATCCCGGACCATGGTGCGACCGCCTGATGACGTTGCGATGACGATCACACTGGAAGTAAACGGGGGTTGGGGATAAAATTTCGCCCTGATTGCAAACGCATCTATTTTTCATTACCTGGTTGTTGGGCATCGGCAGGATGCGCAATCAGGCCCCAAGAGAGATCCCATGTCCATTAAAATCAAGACACCGGAAGAGATTGAAAAAATGCGTGTCGCCGGCCAGCTGGCCGCCGACGTGCTGGTCATGATCGCCCCCCACGTCAAGGCGGGCGTCACCACAGACGAACTGAATACCCTCTGCCACGACTACATCGTCGACGTGCAGCAGGCCATCCCCGCGCCGCTCAATTACCACGGTTTCCCCAAGTCCATCTGTACTTCGGTGAACGATGTCATCTGCCATGGCATCCCGAACCACAAGAAGCTGCGGGAAGGGGACATCATCAATCTGGACATCACCGTCATCAAGGATGGCTATCACGGCGATACCTCCGCCATGTTCATCGTGGGCCAGACCACCCCCCTGCGTCGCCAGCTCTGCAAGGTGGCCCAGGATAGCCTCTATGCCGCCATCAAGCGGGTGCGCCCGGGCATGTGCATCACCGAGATCGGCGCCGTCATCCAGCCCATCGTCGAGCAGGCAGGTTTCTCCGTGGTACGCGACTACTGCGGCCATGGCATCGGTGCCGAGTTCCACGAAGAGCCGCAGATCCTCCACTACCGCAACGGCGGCAAGCTGGAGCTGAAAGCAGGCATGTGCTTCACCATCGAGCCCATGGTCAACAGCAAGAAGTACCACTGCAAGGTCAATCCGAAGGATGGCTGGACCGTGACCACCAAGGACGGCGGCGACTCCGCCCAGTGGGAGCACACCCTGCTGGTGACCGTGGATGGCTGCGAGGTCCTGACCCTGCGCCCCGACGACACTATCGAGCGTTTTATCCGCCACGTTTGACATTCAACCCCGGCCGCGCGCCGGGGTTGCTCTTTACCCGGCCCGACCGAGAGTGTGACATGCCATGGATGCCAGCCTGCTTTCTCCCCATCTGCTCCCAGACGATCAGCTCACCCGTGACAACTGCAAGGAGTACCTGAGCCGCTTTCTCGCCTGGCTGCACGAGCGCTTCGACGCCGGTGACAACATCATCGAACTGGTGGCCACCCGCTCCGAATACATGGACGCGCTGCTGACCAGGCTCTGGCACAAGTTCGGCTTCGACAGGACCGAGCTCACCCTGATCGCGGTAGGCGGCTATGGCCGCGGCGAGCTGCACCCCCACTCCGACATCGACCTGCTGATCCTCTACGAAGGAGATGAACTGGACGAGGTGCTGGGGCTTCGCATCGGCGAGTTCATCACCCTCTTGTGGGATCTCAAGCTGGAAGTAGGGCAGTCGGTGCGCAACGTGGCCGAGTGCATCGAGCAGGGCCGCAACGACATCACGGTTGCCACCAACCTCATCGAGGCCCGTTACATCACGGGTCGCCTGGCGGGATTCGAACAGTTGCAGGCGGCCACCCAGCCCCAGCACTTCTGGCCGAGCGAAGCCTTCTTTCGTGCCAAACGCGAAGAGCAGGCCCTGCGCCACCAGCAGTTTCTCGGCACCGCCTACAAGCTGGAGCCGGATCTCAAGAACAATCCCGGGGGCCTTCGCGACATCCAGACCCTGGCCTGGGTCGCCCGCCGCCACTTCGGCGCCACCACCCTGTTCGAGATGACCAGCCACGGTTTTCTCAACCGGGCCGAGTACCGGGAGCTGCTCGACTGTCAGAACTTCCTGTGGAAGGTGCGCTTCGCCCTGCACATGGCCATCAACAAGGGGGATAACCGTCTCTTGTTCGACCGCCAGCGCACCGTGGCCCAGATGCTGGGGTTCGAGGGGGAAGGCAACGGCCCGGTCGAGCAGATGATGAAGCGCTTCTACCAGACGGTTCGGCGGGTGGCCGAGCTCAACGAGATGCTGCTGCAACTCTTTGACGAGGCCATTCTCGGCAACACCGCCATGGACGTGCGCCGCATCAGCGACGAATTCCAGCTACGCGGCCGCCTCATCGATGCGGTGGACTCCGAGCTGTTCGGCCGGGATCCTGCCGCCATCCTGCGACTCTTCTACCAGATAGCCCAGCACCCGGAGATTGCCGGCATCCACTCCGCCACCTTGCGCCAGTTGCGCGAGGCCAGACGCACCCTCAACTGCTGGCTGCAAGATCTACCCGAGTGCCGCCGTCTCTTCATGGCGCTCCTGCGCCACCCCAACGGCATCGGCCAGCCGCTCACCCTGATGCACAAGTACGGGATCCTCGCGGCCTACCTGCCCCAGTGGAACCTCATCGTCGGCCAGATGCAGTTCGACATGTTCCACGCCTACACGGTGGACGAGCACACCCATCGGCTGCTGCAGAACATCCATCGCTTCCCGAATCCGGCCAGCCGCCAGACTCACCCGCTCTGCCACGAGGTGTTCACCCAGTTGCGCAAGCCCGAGCTGCTCAGCATCGCCGCCCTCTTCCACGACATCGCCAAGGGCAGGCGTGGCGATCATTCCGAACTCGGGGCCGTGGATGCGCTGGAGTTCTGCCAGTTGCACGGGCTGGATCGCTACGAGAGCCGACTGGTCGCCTGGCTGGTGCGCCACCATCTGCTGATGTCGGTCACCGCCCAGCGCCGCGACATCTACGACCCGGATGTGGTCACCGACTTCGCCCAGAAGGTGCGGGATGAATTGCACCTCGACCTGCTCTATTGCCTGACCGTGGCCGACATCTGTGCCACGAACGACAGTCTGTGGAACGACTGGAAGGGCACCCTGCTGCGCGAACTCTACTTCGCCACCCAGAAGGCCCTGCGCCAGGGGTTGGAAAACCCGCCGGACATGCGCCTCAAGATCCGTGAAAACCAGCGTCAGGCCAGGCAGATCCTGACCCAGCGCGAGGTGCCACAGGAGGCGGTCACCGCCCTCTGGAACGACTTCAAGGCCGATTACTTCCTGCGCCACAGCCCGGAGCAGATCGCCTGGCACTGCCGCAAGATCATCGCCCACGGTGACAACCCGGCCCCCCTGGTGCTCATCGGCAAGCATCCCATACGGGGCGGTAGCGAGGTGTTCATCTATTGTCGCGATACCCCCAACCTCTTTGCCACCGTGGCCTCGGCGCTGGATCAGAAGAACCTCAGCATCCACGACGCCCAGATCATGAATTCGCGCAACGACTACGTGCTCGATACCTTCATCGTGCTGGAACCGAACGGCGAGCCCATCAGCCCCAACCGTACCGCCACCATCAAGAAGGCGCTGGAGAAAGCCCTTCAGGAGCCGGGCAAGCTGGTGCTGCGCAGCAAGCCCCTGTCCAGACGCCACCGCCAGTTCAGCGTGCCGACCAGGGTGGTCTTCCTGCCCCACAAGGGGGAAAACCGCCACACCCTGCTGGAGCTGACGGCCCTGGACACTCCGGGCCTATTGGCCCGTATCGGTGCCGTGTTCCAGCAGTGCGGCCTCTCCCTCCATGCCGCCAAGATCACCACCATCGGTGAGCGGGTGGAGGACTTCTTCAGCCTCACCACCCTGGCCGGAGAGCCGCTGAACCCGGAGGAGCAACAGGCCCTCGAGGAGAGGCTGGTCAATCAGCTCAACCCCCAGGAACCGGTTGGCGAGAGTGCCTGACACGCTCGGATGAAGCCTCGAAAGAGGCTTTTTGACGTATTGATTCCTCAATCAGAACAAATGGTTGGACCACTCAAGTACAATAAATCGCCCTGATTCTGAAGAAATCGGCGAGAGCCCTTAAAAACGATTGGAAAAGTGTGATACAACAAACAGAATTTTATAAAGGAAACCTGTCATGACCCAGTTGCAACAGACCATCGAAGCGGCCTTCGAGCGCCGTGACTCCATCACCCCCGGCTCCGTCGATGCCGCCACCAAGGCCGCCATTCTGGAAGCCATCGACCTGCTGGACTCCGGCAAAGCCCGGGTTGCCGAGAAGATTGCCGGCGAGTGGGTCGTCCACCAGTGGCTGAAGAAGGCCGTGCTGCTCTCCTTCCGCATCAACGACAACGGCATCATCAAGGGCGACGATGCCCAGTACTACGACAAGGTTCCCCTGAAGTTCTCCAACTACACCGAAGAGCAGTTCAAGGCTGCCGGTGTTCGCGTCGTGCCGCCCGCGACCGCGCGCAAAGGCTCCTTCATCGCCCCGAACACCGTGCTGATGCCCTCCTACGTCAACATCGGCGCCTTCGTCGATGAAGGCACCATGGTCGACACCTGGGCCACCGTGGGCTCCTGCGCCCAGATCGGCAAGAATGTGCACCTCTCCGGCGGCGTCGGCATCGGCGGCGTACTGGAGCCACTGCAGGCCAACCCGACCATCATCGAAGACAACTGCTTCATCGGTGCCCGTTCCGAAGTGGTGGAAGGGGTGATCGTCGAGGAAGGCTCCGTCATCTCCATGGGGGTCTTCATCGGCCAGTCCACCCGCATCTATGACCGCGAAACCGGTGAAATCCACTACGGCCGCGTCCCGGCCGGCTCCGTGGTCGTTTCCGGCTCCCTGCCCTCCAAGTGCGGCAAGTACAGCCTCTACGCCGCCGTCATCGTCAAGAAGGTGGATGCCAAGACCCGCGCCAAGGTCGGCATCAACGCCCTGCTGCGCTCCATCGACGAGTAATCCACGCCGATGTCATCAAGGGCACCTCTGGTGCCCTTTTTCATGCCAGCTCTCATGGGTGGGCGCCAACTCCCCTGCCCCACCAGCACTGCACACCCCCATGAGACGATACCGCTTATGGCAGGGCTGACAAGGCGTTCACCTCTCCCCCTTGGCTCGTTGATTAAAAAAGACCTTTTTGACACCAATTTGAATTTGGCGCGCCTGTCACAGGCAAGGCGCCCGGACTCGGGTAAGATAGAGGGGTCAGGATCGTTTCAAACCAAGGAAGCCCGATGTACGAGAATCTCAAGAGCCTGGGGATCCAGGAACCCACCTCGGTGGACAGCTACACCCTGCGCCAGGAAGCCAACCACGACATCCTCAAGATCTATTTCAAGAAGCAGAAGGGTGAATTCTTCGCCAAGAGCGTCAAATTCAAATACCCTCGCCAGCGCAAGACCATGCTGGTCGACTCGGGGACCCATGAGTACAAGGATGTCACCGAGATCAACGCCAACCTCAAATACGTGGTGGATGAGCTGGACAATCTGACCCAGGGCGGCCAGCCTTCCGCCGATCCGGACATCAAGCAGAAGATACTGCGCGACCTGCGTCATCTGGAAAAGGTGGTGCAGAACAAGATCAGCGAGATAGAACGGGATCTCGAAAAGCTTTAGCCGGGCTGATGCAGCAAAGGCGCCCAGGGGCGCCTTTTTCATTGGGTAACACCATGCTGGCGCCGTCAGGAAAGTCCCCGCACATGTCCCGCCACCAAACGCAACCCAGCAAAAAGGGAGGCTTGCGCCTCCCTTTTCGGAACTCGGATATCGGAGCGCAATCAGTTGCTCTTCATCCAGATGTCCATTTCAGTTTTCAGGTTGTCGGACTTGGTGCCGAAGATGGCTTGTACACCGGAACCAGCCACCACCACACCGGCGGCACCCAGCTTCTTCAGACCAGCCTGGTCAACCTTGGCCACATCCTTCACACCGACACGCAGACGGGTAATGCAGGCGTCCAGAGAGGCGATGTTCTCTTTGCCACCGAAGGCGGAGACCAGTGCAGCAGACATCTCGTCCTTGCTTTGACTGGCAGAGGACTCTTGAGCGGCTTCGTCTTCACGACCCGGAGTTTTCAGGTTCATGGCACGGATGACCACGGTGAAGACCACGTAGTAGATGACCGCGTAGACCAGACCCAGACCCACCAGCAGCAGCATGTTGTCGGCACGCGGGGATTGCACCACGAAGTCGATGAAGCCGTTGGAGAAGGTGTGACCGTGAACGACACCCAGCATGTTGGTCAGGACATAGGCCAGACCGGCAAGCAGGGCGTGGATGGCGTACAGTACCGGGGCCACGAACAGGAAGGAGAATTCGATAGGCTCGGTGATACCGGTCAGGAAGGAGGTCAGGGCAGCAGAAGCCATGATACCTACGATCTTGGCGCGGTTTTCCGGCTTGGCGGAGTGCGCAATGGCAAACGCGGCAGCAGGCAGACCGAACATCTTGAACAGGTAGCCACCCGCCAGTTGACCGAAGCCGTTACCGGCAGCACGGGAAGCGTCATCAGCAGTCAGGAAGCAGGTCATGATGCCGTGTACGGTTTCACCGGCGGCGTTGACGCAGGTACCAGCCTGATAGAAGAACGGCACGTTCCAGATGTGGTGCAGACCGAACGGGATCAGGGAGCGCTCAACCACGCCGTAGATGCCGAAGGCCAGGACCGGGTTCTGGTTGGCAGCCCAGTCGGAGAAGGCACCGATGGCACCACCAATCGGCGGCCAGATGAAGGAGAGCACGACACCCAGACCGATGGAAACAAAACCGGTGATGATGGGCACGGCGCGCTTGCCAGCGAAGAAGCCGAGGTACTCTGGCAGCTGGATCTTGTAGAAGCGGTTGAACGCCCAGGCAGCCACGCCACCGGCGAGGATACCACCCAGCACACCGGTATCGATCTTCTCGACACCCATCACAGGCGCCATCACAGTCAGGGTGGCGGTCATGATGCCGTAGCCGACGATGGCGGACAGGCCGGAAACACCGTCGTTATTGGTGAAGCCAAGGGCAACGCCCACGGCGAACAGCAGAGCCATCTGGCCGAATACGGAACCACCGGCCTGCTCCATCAGTTGGGAGACGATTTCCGGCAACCAGCTGAAGTGGGCAGCCCCCACCCCCAGCAGAATACCTGCAACGGGCAAGACCGATACGGGCAGCATCAGCGCCTTACCGACCTTTTGCAGATTAGAGAAAGCATTTTTTAACATGTGTGCGCTCCTGAATGGATTTTTTTCCGACAACGACTCAGGGCAGTTTATTGATGACGATATGCTTCATCCGTCACTGCGCCAAGTGCGTTTTCCGGGTTGCTTATTTTGACCAGCAGAATATAACCCAGCGGGGGTGGAAATGCCTCTGTCGGAAACAAGGGAATAATAAATTTGGAGGAGAGATCACAAGATAATAAATAAGCAGAGAGGGGACTGTCTTGAATATTATTTCGTATTGTTATAGCTTTGCCGCAAAAAGAAATAAACCACTTCAAAATAAATCACAAAGAAACCAAATAATACTCAGCGATACTTACTGTAACCAAATGTAACCTATTGCGGATTTATATTATCCAGTCTACCTATTAAAAAGGCCTCCAACAAGGGAGGCCTCCAATAAATATCGATTTTAATAAACCGAGATATTTAGTTCTTCTGTGAACGTTTCACTGCATCAATAAAGACCGATTTCGCCTTGGTTGAACCGGCGCGCTCGGCTTCATTCACGAGTTGCATCGCCTTGTCGATGTCACCGGCCTTCACCGCTTTCTCGATCTGGGCGTTGTAGAAGCTCTCGGTCTCGCTCAGCATGGCGGGAGCCGGCTTGCTCGGCGCTGCGGCAACGGCTGCCGTGGTGGCCGCCGTCGCAGCCACGGCAGTGGTTGCAGGCTTGGCCTGGCTCATCGCCACCTTGTCGGCGTATTCAGGCTTGAACACGGCTTCCAGGCCTTGTCCCTTGGCCATGTCCGTGACCTTGATCTGTACCAGACCCCAGGGCGAATGCGGGATCACGGGGTCCTTGATATCCGGCTCGACCGTGCCGTTGGCACGGGCAAAGGCCTTCGCGGGGTGCAAGATGGTGGTGCTGCCCGCCGTCTCGTTGGCCGGCGCATAGACCACCATATAGGTTTCAGTGGCGGGATTGCCCGGCATGCTGCGGTCCACAAACACGCGCCCCTCAATCCTGTCGTTGTCGAGCAGGTGGGCTGGTTGATAGGCAAAGACCGACTCACCCAGCACGCGAGTCACCTTGAACTGGGCATCCAGCATGATCACCTTGGGAACCAGGACCGTCTTGCTGACCTGGGAGGCCAGGGTGATGGCCAGATTGCCGGTATTGGCCGGCAGACGATAAGCGGCAAAATAGCTCATGCCCTCGTCAAACTGATAACTGGGCTGCTTGCCGTCGATGGCCAGCAGCGTCTCGCCTTCCGGCAGGGAGACATAATTGAATTCGTTGAACCCTGTGCAACAACTGGTTGCCTGGGAGAGCGCCTGCTTGGCCTGATCGGCATTACTCAGAATGGAGGCGTGCTCCTGCACGGGCACCACCATGCTACCGGAACAACCGGCCAGCAGCGCGGTAACCATGGCCGCGATAGACATCTTTACCAGTTTCATTCTTCTTATCTCCATAACCCGGTTGCCACATCATGCGAAACAAAACTGCCCCCATAAGGGGGCAGTGACTAACTTAACTGAAGATATTGCTTACCACCAGGCTTCTGCTTGTACGCCAACCTGATAGGTGTCTTTGGAGGTGTTGCCTTCGAAGACTTCTTGATCTTCTGTGTTGGCCAAGTAAGAGGCGAACACCCGGATTTCCGGACGGGCCCAGAAGCTGGAGCCAGCGGACCAGGCCTGAGCCAGGGTCAGCTTGTAACCGCCATCCTTGTCGCTTCCGCCGTTGTTATAACTGGTCTTGTCCTTGAACACACCACCTTCGAAGATGGTCTTGTTGAAGTCATCCCACTTGTACATCGGGCGGACTACGGCAGACATGGTTTCGGTCTTGTCGTGGCCATTCCACATCTCGTTGCCTACACCGTAGACCAGCTGGTGGCCCATCTCCCAGGAGTTGCCCATCGGGATGACGCCCCAGTTGATGAAGCGGTAGCCGTCGGCACCGGCTTTGGCTTCGGCACCGTACCAGGAACCGTCACCGTAGTAGGCCATGGTCTTGGAGTAGCCTTCGGTACCGTACTGCAGCACGGTCTTGTTGAAGCCACCGAAGATGCCTTGAGTCAGTTCGGCAGTCAGCATGACGCCGTTCTTCATGTTGTCGTTCTTCAGATCTTTCTGGGCATCGGTCTCATTGACCAGGGCATACATGGCGCCCACTTCCAGAGAGCCGTCCTGCCACAGCGGGATGCCGGCATAACGTACATCCAGGGTGTTGACGTTCAGATCTTCGTTTTTACGATAGATGGGGTCGCCAGTATTCGGATCGGTACCAATCTGGTTGTACTGACCGAACACATCAGCCGCGCTGCGGTCGTTGCGTACCCAGGCCAGAGAGAGCTTGCCAGGACCAGCCTGGATGCCTTCGATACCAGCACCCGGACCAGAGATGTTCCAGTAGTAGAAGTCAGAGATGTGGATGTCGTGACGTTGGTAGAAACGCTTACCGGCCCACAGGGTGGCTTCCGGCGCGAAGCCCAGCAGACCCTTGGCTTGCACGTTGAACTGACGCAGTGCGAATTCGGAATCGCCATTGCACTGCTTGGCGTCGAAGTTACAGACGGTACCAGTACCTTCCCAGTCGTTGGAGCCGTTGGAGGTCATGGCAAACATGGAGTCTACGTAGAAAGTCTTGCCATCTTTGTTGAAGACTTCCTGACCCAGCTGGACTTCGCCGTAGGTATCATTTTCGTTACCCAGACGACCAACCTTGTTGACGTTGTATTTGACCATGTCCCCGTCACCGGAAACACCGACACCGGAACGGAAGTAGCCGTGGAAATCAACGGCGAAGGCGGCTTGAGAAGCCAGGGCTGCGGTTACTGCTGCAGCGATCGGGAGCCACTTTGCTTTCATTTTCATTTTCCTTATTCCCGCTGAGAGGAGTGTGATCCTGATATTCAAGTTCTTATCACCGGAAAAACGTTTTGGTGATAACCGGGGTCGATTATAGGTACCCAAATTCCCTGCAAACATGAGCTGATTCACAAAACGATGACAAATCGCACGCCACCGACAGCCACAGCAACAAAAGTTCAATAAACTTTCATTTTTTGGCACCAACCACCCAAAACAAGCACAAAAAAGAAAAACAACAACCAAAGAAAGCGCTTTCAAATATTAATTTGCGACGAGAGTTAAGTGATAAATCCGTGTCGCAGTAGCAAAAACATGACTGAAATCGCTTTCAATGCGGAACTTTTAATTTTTCAATTTGTCGTGGGTGATGATGAATATGGCCAACCGGTTATCATAATTTGCGAGAAAAATAACCGGACGAAAGAGAGGATATATTTGGGGGCTGAGGCGTGACGCCCCAAAAATAAAACACCCCCGTCAGCACACTCACGGAGGTGAATTTATTCTCGGGGAGAAGGGTCTGGCTACAGTCTATTTTCCCAGGTTTTCAACCAGGCCAGCGCCGCCACTTCAGGCTCATCTTCTACCGTCGCATCGATTTCCAGGCGCACAACCAGTGGCTCGGCAGCCAGCTCCTGCAACAGGGCATCCAGCGTTCGCCCCGCTCCGCAGAAGTGTTCATAGCTGCTGTCTCCCATGGCGATGAGGGCATAGCGCCATCCCTTCATATAAGGAGCACGATCGGCCAGGGCACTGGCAAAGGGCTGCAAATTGGGCGGTATATCCCCCTGCCCCGTGGTGGCGGTCACGATGAGCAGAAAGCGGGAAGCATCGATGTCGGTCAGCGCCGCGTCATCGAAGATCTGGCAGACATGGCCATTGGCTTGCAGGTGGTCACAGAGGGTCTCGGCCACCAACATGGCAGAGCCGTAGACGGTGCCGACCAGGATGTCGATCTCGGCCATCAGCGACTCCTCAGGGACAGACATTGGGCCCGGCAAGACCGGGATGGGTAGGAAGAGCCCCCTTGAACAGGCGGGGGGTACGCGATTGCGCAGGCGATATCTCGTTGAGCCATAAGTCATTCCTCTGACGTACCTGGGTTACAGCATGCCACAGCCCGGTCAGAGGCAACAGATGGAAAGAGGCTCAGGCGCCGTAGTCTTGCTCGCTGGCAGGCCAGCCCAGACGGGCGAACAGACCCAGCACCTCGGGGCCCAGGGGCGCCTGGATCCGCATCGGCACCTTGAGCACCGGATGCTCGAAGCTCAGACGGTGCGCGATCAACAGCAGGCGGTCGCACCCATAGTGCTCGCGAAAGAACCGGTTGTGCCGGCCATCCCCGTGGGTGGTATCACCAACGATGGGGTGGAACAGGTGATCCAGATGGCGGCGCAGCTGGTGCTTGCGCCCCGTCTTGGGAAAGAGGCGGACCAGGCTGTAGCGACTGGTGGGATGCTTCTTGGAGACGGCGAAGGGCAGCTCGACCTGATGCAGACGACGAAACGCGGTCACCGCCTCCTGGGCGGGGCGATCCGGGTCGCTGAAGGCATCGGCAATCTTGTCCAGCTGCTCCTTGAGCGGATAGTCGATGAGCCCCTCTTCGGGGGCCCATCCCCGCACCAGTGCCAGGTACTCCTTGTGGACCTGACGGGCAGCAAAGGCCTCGGTCAGGGTACGGGCCACGGCAGGATCGAGAGCAAACAGCAGCACACCCGAAGTGGGCCTGTCCAGTCGGTGCACGGGGTAGACATGACGACCCCCGATCAGATCCCGGGTCATCTGCATGGCGAAACGGGTCTCGGCCTTGTCGAGCCAACTGCGGTGCACCAGGAGACCGGACGGTTTGTTCACCGCCACCAGCCAGTCATCCTGATAGAGCAGAGTCGGCTGCAAGGCATCCGCTGTCCGGGTCTGCTCGTCCATCATTGTTCGACCACTTTGCCGGAGAGCAGCAGATCGAAACGGGCGATCAGACGAAGCAGGGCCTCGACCTCCGCCAGCTCCTCTTTATAGACCTCACTCGCCATGGGATAGAGGGAGACGCTGGTCGGCAGCGGAGCCTGCTGCACCACCAGTTGCTCCATGCGCGGGATCAGCACGAACTGCAGCCATTGATCGAAACTCAGGGTATCGACACAGAACGGCAGCTCGCTTGCCAGCGCCTCGCTCCCCGGATGGTCGGCTTGCCAGCGTTCCAGACGTTGCAACTCGGCAGTCAGCTCTCCCAGCAGACCGGCAACCAGCAGATATTGATTCATCTCGCTCACTTCCTCATCGCGGGCCCGGTCTGCGACGGGGCCCCACTCAATACGGCCATCAAAAAGGGGCGCTACTATACACCGACCCCGCAATGGCTGCCATGTTGCCGTCACCTTCATACCCTGCATCACCGCCTCTGGCTATCTGGTGCAGCCCCCTTATAATCGCCCGCATTATCTTCAAGCGGGATCTCTTCATGTCTTCCATCAACACCCTGACCGAGTTTCTGACCCAGGCCGATACCCAGTTCCAGCTGTTCGATCTGGGCCGCCAGGTGCGCCCGCTCCCCAGCGACCTCTTCGTGCGCATCGAGCAGCAGCAGGAGCCCTACCCCTGGCCGTTGCAGCAGCACGCCTGGCTCGGCGTGCACTTCTTCCAGCCGACCGAATCCAGGCACTACCTCTGGTTCCTCAAGTTCGCCCTCGATGAGCGCGGCCTGCTCATCTCCAGCGGCCCCAAGCATTTCATGGATCAGGTGGTAGAGACTCTGGGCTACAAGCTCACCGGTGAACTGGACGAAGAGAAGGCCCAGCGTCTGGCGGACAACCCCTACACCTTCCGTCCGGCCGAGGCCAAGATGGCCAGTGTGCACGCCAAGCTGGCCCGCCAGCTGGAACAAGCCCCTTCCGCTTACTACGAGGCCCTCTGCCACTATCTGGCGGCGCCGGGGGAAGAGGGGTGGCAGGCCCTGGGACTACAAGGGTTTGCAGATCTCGCGGAGCAGCTGCAGGTTGAACGCAACCTGGCACTGGTCTGCAAGGCCTTGCCCGTACTGCCGCAGGCCCCCCTTTACGCCCTGTGCCAAAGCCTGGAGAACGCCCCCCTGCCCCCTGCCCTGCAAGGCGCATTGCTGGAGCGCATCGGCAAGGAGCAGGAGTGCGCCGAGCCCGATGCCGAGACCCTGGCCTATCTGTGCCGGGCCCTGGCCTCCTGCCCGGGCAACGAGCTGCGCAGCAACAAGCTGCTGACCCTGCTGCAGACCCGTCCCAGCCCCTCCCTGCTGCTCGCCATCGCGGGCCGCCTCTGGCCCGATCTGAAAAGCCCGGCGCTGCTCGGCCTGTTCCTCGAGCAGCTCGCCCTGCAACCCACCCAGTTCTTCAACCAGGTATTTGCCGAGCTCGTCACTTTACCGGCCCTGCGCAATGATATGCTGGCAAAACTGCGTGACCCCGAACGCAGCGAGGCCCTGGGTCTGGCCATCGGTCGCCTGTTCGCTGCCACCTAGGCCCGGCACGACGGCCCTGTTGCCTGAGGTGAACAGGGCCCCCCACACATCACAGAAGGAACCCGCTGATGGGAGAAATGCTTGGGATCTTGCTGCTCGGCCTCGTTGGCTGGGCCTTCTGGCAACAGCGCCGCCAGGCGGAGCTGGCCTGGCAATACATGCGCCGCTACTGCCAGCACCACGACCTGCAACTGCTGTCGCTGGCGCGGACACACCGCGCCCTGGGGCACAAACCCCTGCGCCTGCTCACCTACTACCAGTTCGAGTTCTCCAGCGACGGAGAGAGCCATTATCAGGGACAGCTCTGCATGCAGGGGCTGCATGTCGCCGGTGTCGAGCTGCCACCCCATCGTCTCCCCTCCTAGATTTGAGAGCACGGGGGCTGGCTATACTCTTCCACAGCCCCCTTCCAAGGAGTACCGACATGGAATTGCTCACCCATGACATGGCCGCCCTGTTTGCCCAGCTGGGGCTGGCCAGTGACGACATCAGCCAGCAGCGTTTTATCCGCGACCATCCCATCGATCGCCATACCCAGTTGCCCGACGCGCCGTTCTGGACTCCTTCCCAGGCAGGCTTTCTGCGCGATGCCCTCAGCCACGACGCCGACTGGGCGGAAGCCATCGACCAGCTGGATGTGATGCTGCGCCAGGGGACCTGATCCCCCCACTCCCGGCGGCCAGCGTTGGGTCGACGCGGAGCCGCCAATCCCCTCCCTCCATCGCCCAGGCGCCCCTCCCTCTCGCCACCCACGCCCTTCGCTCCGCTTTCCTGATGGACAGGCTTTGATTAAGCTCTGTGCCACTATCCACCCGCAGCAAGACGGCCGTGCAGGAGCCAAGATGTCAGCCCAAGAGATCATCCAGATAGCCAACGAACTCAGTGCCAGGGGGATCACCCCCTCTACCGCCATGGTCAAGGCCCGCCTCAGCCATCCCGTGCCCATGGCCGAGCTGCTCAAGGTGTTGAGCCAGTGGAAGCAACAACCCCAGCCCGCGTCGACAGCGCTCGCCCCCGCCAGTGCCCCCGAGGCATCCCCCTTGGCCACGGAAAGCGTCACTCTTCAGCAACTGAGCGAACAGCTCGCCCGGCTGGAGCAGAAGGTCGATCGCCTCACCGATCTGCTGCTCAACCAGAAGCCGGATTGACCCATCGCCATGTATATCCTCGAACTCACCTTTGAGTGCTACCGCGATACGTCCCTCGGGGAGGCCGAACGGGCCATCGTCCACTACCTCGACATGCTGCGCTATCAGGGGCAGATCCTGGGGCGGGAGTTTCCCACCAGCATGCACGAAGGCTATTTCGTCAGCCGGGTGGTCTGCCCGGAGCAGGACAGCCTGCACCCTGACAACCAGAGCGAGCTGGTCGCCCTTGCCGAGCAAGGTCTGCACCAGGCGGGCCTGCTCGCCCCCAAACTCCACCTGCAAGGGGCGGATCTGCTCTCGGACAGTACGGACCCGTGCGCAGAGCAGGGGGAGCGTCCCAGCTGGATGCTGCTCTACACCAGCTTCCTGCACAGTTGCTCTCCCCTGCGCTGTGGCGATCACTTCGCCCCCATCCCGCTCTATCGGCTGCCCGCCGTCGCCAACGGTGACCACAAGCAGATCATCAAGTGGCAGGAAGATTGGGAAGCCTGCGATCAGTTGCAGATGAACGGCTCCATCGCCGAGCACGCCGCCCTGCACGAAATCGGCGAGGTGGGCAGCCGCCTTCATCGTCGGGGCAGTGATCTCGCCAGACGGCTGGAGCTCCTGAGCAGCATTCCCACCTATTACTATCTCTACCGGGTAGGCGGCCTGAGCGCCGCCGAAGAGCGGGCTCGCCCCTGCCCTGGCTGTGGTGGCCCATGGGCGCTGGACGCCCCCCTGCACGAGATCTTCGACTTCAGGTGCGAGCCTTGCAGGCTGGTGTCCAACCTCTCCTGGGACTTCAAGGAGTAGGAGCCTACCGCGCACAATGGTTCAATAAAAAGAGAGGGCCTTGCCAGGTGGCAAGGCCCTCTCTTTTGGGGCATCACTGGGGCAAGGTTTCCAGTCGCGCCAGAAAGGCCGGCAACGAGGGAGCCAGCGTCAGGCGCCGTCCGGAGTCCAGCCACTCCAGCCACACCTGGCCGCTCTCGTTATCGAGGGAGACCAGCGTCATCTCGTTGCGGGTCGTGGCAATGAAGAGTGAAGGGGATCGCTTCAACTTGCGCAGCATCAGCAGGTGGCCGATGAGGTTCTCCTTGAGCAGATCCAGATCGGCGTCGTTCCACGGCAGGATGAGTTCGATGCGCAGCCCCTTGAAAGAGCAGGGCAGAGGGCGGCTGAACCAGTGGCCAAACAGGGCGATGGCGCTGGGATGCAGCGTCAGCTCCAGGGCGTTCTCCATGGCCGTGAAGTCGGCTGCCTGCTCCCGCTGGAACGGACGCCAGGCGACTCGCCCCTCCCTGGGTTCATCCAGCTCGCAAGGAGAGCGCCAGTCGGCCTCCCAGTCGCACAGGGGCAGCCCCCGCCTTCCTTCGCCATCGCGCTGCCAGCGTAAAAAGAACTGCTCCAGGGCAGACAGGACTTGATCCGACATCGATATTCCCCACAATAGCGGCCTCTGATGGCCGCAAGTACCTGATCGAAAAATCGGGCCATTGCACCATCAAACCCCTTATCAGACAAGCGTGAGCAAACCAGCATGAGCAAACAAGAGAGATACGCCGGCGCCAGTGCGCTGCAAGGCCTGAGCCTGGGGCAGCAGTCAGCCTACATCAGCCAGTACACCCCGAGTCTGCTGCAGCCCGTGCCACGCAGCCTGAACCGCGACGATCTTGGCCTGAGAGGTGAACTGCCGTTCCAGGGGTGCGACGTCTGGACCCTGTATGAACTCTCCTGGCTCAATGCCAAAGGCAAGCCCGTGGTTGCCATCGGGGAGGTCTTTGTGCCGGCCACCAGCCCGAATCTCATCGAGTCCAAGTCGTTCAAGCTTTACCTGAACTCCTTCAACCAGACCCGCTGCGACTCCCTGGAGGCAGTGCAGGCGCTGCTGGTTCAGGACCTGAGTGGCTGCGCTGGTGCCCCGGTGAGCGTCACCCTCTTCACCCTCGACCAGGCCCCCCACCAGATAACCCAGCTGCCCGGTGAGTGCATCGACAACCTGGATATCGAGGTGGATGGCTACGAGTTTGACGAGACCCTGCTGCAAGGGGCCGCCGGTCGCGAGATCGTGGAGGAGACCCTGCACAGCCACCTGCTCAAGTCCAACTGCCTGGTGACCAGCCAGCCGGACTGGGGATCCGTGGTGATCCACTATCGCGGCCCGCGTCTCGACCGGGAGAAGCTGTTGCGCTACCTCATCTCGTTCCGCCAGCACAACGAGTTCCACGAGCAGTGCATCGAGCGCATCTTTACCGATCTCAAGCACTTCTGCGCCCCGGAAAAACTGACCGTCCATGCCCGTTACACCCGCCGCGGCGGCCTGGACATCAACCCCTTCCGCAGCGACTGGGAGCCGGTTCCGGCGAACCTGCGCCTCATTCGCCAGTAATCACCGGCGCCGCCATCCTGCGGGCTGCGGCCCGCTGCGCATCACCTCAGTAAACTCTGGACGGGCGGGGGTGGGCTTGGATAACATGCCTGCACCTCCGTGCCGTTCTTAATCCAATGAATCAACTGTTTTTTCTGGCAATGATGATGTCCTCCCTGTCGGCTCCTGATCTGGATCTGGCCAAGGAGCAGTTGTCCATCGACCTGCAGCAGGCCCAGACCCTGGTGCTGACCGATCCCGCCAGATGTGCCCAGATTGCCACCTCCTTCCTCGAACGCACGGCCAACAATCCCAAGCAAATCATCAGCAACCGTCAGGAGTACGGCTATCGCGAGCCAATGCTGAACTACGGTACCGCCACCCAGACCACGGGCGCCTATCTGCTCAAGGGGGAGTGTCTGCAGCAGCTAGGGCAGTTCGCCCAGGCACAGGAGTCCTTCGAGCAGGGCATCGCCATGGCCGAGAAAGAGCAGCAGTTCGAGCTGCAGGCCCATGGGCTCTATCTGCTGGTTAGAAGCCGCAACCTGCAACAGCATACCCATGGCGCCGCGGCCCCCCTGCTCGACAAACTCGACAAACTGCTGGCCAATCCCGACCTCAAGGAGAGCCAGTTGCAGGTCTACAGCCGCTTGCTGCGCGTCAACGCCAGCATAGAGGAGCGGCAATTCGATCTCGCCAAACAGCAGCTGGCCGAGACCCGCAAATGGGCGGATCACGCCAAACAGCCTCTGGCCAGGGCCTGGACCAGCGCCGTGGGCGGGGATCTCTATCAGGCGCTGGGTCAGCCCCAGCTTGCACTGGGGGAGTACATCGAAGCACAACAGCAAGCCAAGCCCCTGCAGGATCCCCTCTTCCTCGGCCTGCTCTCGAACCAGATGGTCAGCCTCTATCAGGAAGAGCAGGAGCCACAAAAAGCGCTGCAATACGCCAGCGAGGCGGCCAACTATTTTCATGCCCTCGGCAATCCTTCCATGCTGAGCGACGCCCTGATCGTGCTCGCCCGCCTCAACCGGGATCAGGGCGAGATGAACATGGCGCTGGTCTATTTCTTCAATGCCCTCGACCTGCTGGACGAGAGCAGCAACCGTACCCGCATCGCCCATCTCAAGTTCGAGATAGGCAAGACCTACCTGCAGACCGGCAACCTCAACCTGGCGCGAAACTACCTGAACGCCGCACGCCAGTCCCATGAGCTGGGGGATGACAAGGAGTCGCTCATCGACACCCTGCTGTTGCTGGGAGAGCTGCACCTCAAGCAGCAGGAGGCGGGCATCGCCATCCTGCAGTTGGAGAACGCTCTCACCCTGGCCAACCGGATTGGGGACATCCGGCGCCAATTCGAGATCTTCCGCCTGCTCTCCGTCGCCTATGAGCAGAAGGGTTACCTCCAGCAGGCCCTGGAGAGCTACAAGAATTACCACCAGCGCAGCGAACTGGTTCGCCAGCAACAGCTGGCGCTGGAGCAGGAGGCGGTGCGCGACAACTACGCCCAGGTGGAGCGGGTGCAACAGGTCAAGGAGCTGGAACAGCAACTCGACGCCAGCCAGCACCAGCAGGAGCGATACCTCTGGACCAGCGTCAGCACCGGGCTGCTGCTGGCACTCTTCATCTATCTGTTCTTCACCCTCTGGCTGAAACTGCGGGTCGCGCGCCTTCATGCCAAACAGCTGGGAGAGGCCCTGCTGGTAGAGCCGCGCAGCGGCCTGGCCAACTGGCAGCGACTGATGAGCCGCTGGCCGCGGGAGATGGCCAAGCGCCAGCAGAAATCCGAGCGCTGGTACCTGAGCGAACGCCCCACCAGCGAATTTGACGACAAGCTGCACTACCTGCTGTTCCGGGTTCCCTTCCTGATCAACAGCCTGGAGCAGCACGGCTATCAGGTCAGCCGCGAGATAGAGCAGGCCTTCGGCCGCTACGTCAACGAACTGACCCCGCAGGATGGCCGCATCTACGACCTGCGCGAAGGCCACCTCCTCTATGTGGTGCCCCAGCGCCACGTGGCCCAGTTGCATCAGCTGGCCCAGACCCTGCTCGACACCCTGGCAGCCTTCCCCTGCGAGCACCCGCTGGACAGGCGCATCAGCCTCGGCATCGTCAGCCATCCCTTCCTGCCCAAGGCAGCCATGGCCCTCGATCACCACGGCCTGTTCGATCTCTGCTACCTGGCCCTCTCGGGTGCCATTCAGCTCAGCGAAAAATGCCAGCAGAGCGTCTGGCTTGAGCTGGCCGCCATCGATTGCCAGCAGGCCGCATTTTTTAACGGAGATGTGTGGCAATGCTGCTTGATGGCAATTGACAAGGGACTGGTAAAAGTAAATTCTTCTCATGAAAAGCAATGGGTTAACTGGCTTGCGCTTTCACGGACGAAGGTTGCGGACAATCCGTGACAAAAAGGTACTCAACGGGGTCTTTGATTGGCTTTCTGTTGCTGGACGAAACAAAAACGATAATGACAACAGGGCGACCTGAAGAATGAATGATATGGCTGCCGTAACAGGACAACTGGCAAGACTCAGGGAATCCCTCCAGCAGAAACAGCAGGAGCTTGACGGCATGGCGAGCTTCTCCGATGCCGAACGCACCCGCAGTATCCAGTTCATCGGCAAGCTGATGCAAGCCTGTCGTGGCCACGATCGCGAGCTCGACAACCGGCTCGCCAAGCTCAAGCAGAAACTTGAAGGCAACCCTCCGCTCACCTCCATCGATGCCGATCTGATCGCCATCGAGAAGCTGTTGCAGCAGCACAGCCACACCATGGAAGAGTCCATCAGCCTGACCCGGGCAGCCATCGATCTCGGCAGCAAACAGCTCAAAACCATCAAGGGGTTTCCGGAAGATACCCGCCGCGCCCTCAAGGAGTTTCTCGCCAGCCCGGAGAGTTACGGCATCGGCGATCACCAGAAGAAGGTGATCCGGCTGCTGGAGTTCTACCAGCAGGCGATCAAGATCCAGCTGCTGCCGCGCAAGCCGCTGATCCCCCCTTCGGCGGAGATCCCCACCGAGCTCTCCAGCCCGGCCCCTACCGACTCCTTTGACATCAAGGCACATGCCCAGATTTCAGACGAGTTGCAGCGTCTCATCACCGAGCTCGACTTTGCCGGCGCCGTGGGCGAGAGCCTCGCAGACATCCGCCGCCAGTTGCTCGGGGGCATCACCCCTGCCCTGCTGGCCGAAGTCTGCCTGCAGATCATCGAACTCATCATCGAGGGTACCCGGGAAGAGCGCAAAGCCTCCCAGGCGTTTCTCAGCACCCTGAACGAGAGTCTCTCCTCGGTCCATTACAGCTTTACCGAATCCCTGGATGAAGGGCGGGCGCTGCAAAATGCCGCCCATCTCAGCGGACAGGCGCTGGAGCGGGAACTCGCCGCCATCGATCGCGCCATGGCAGCCCATGACTCGCCACAGATACTCAGGGGCGCCATTTCTGGGCATCTGGACACCATCCGCCGGCTGCAGCAGGAGCGGGAGGAGATGGCCAACCGCGAGCGCCACCTGCTCACCCACCTCTCCAACATGGAAGCCAAGCTCAGGTTGATGAAGGACGAGACCGCCGAGTACAAGAAGCGGCTCACCATCCAGAAACACAAGCTCTTCCTCGACAGCCTGACCCAGGTACACAACCGGGCGGCCCTGGACGAGCGACTCGAGCTCGAATACAAACGCTGGCTACGCTATGGCACCCCCCTGTGCCTGGCCATCATCGACATCGACCACTTCAAGCACATCAATGACAACTACGGCCACATGGCCGGCGACAAGGCATTGAAGGTGGTTGCCAAGGCCCTGCAGAACGCCTTGCGCGACACCGACTTCATCGCCCGCTTTGGCGGTGAGGAGTTCGTGGTCCTGCTGCCGAACATCAATCCGGACAAGTACCAGAAGCCGCTGGAGAACCTGCGTCAGACCATCAAGAGCATCCCGTTCCGCTTTCGCGATGCCAGGGTCGAGATCACCATCTCCATCGGTGCCACCCTGTTTCGGACCGGCGACCATACCACGGATGCGTTCGAGCGTGCCGACAAGGCGCTTTACAGTTCCAAGCACTCCGGCCGGGATCAGGTCAATCTCGCCTGAATCCGCTTTGAGGAGCGGCTAAAAAAGCGGCAAACGCACAGTCCCCCTATTCCCCTGCCCCCCCCTTGCCTCTACTATCGAACCCGAGGGATGCCAAAGCATCCCGTTTTCTCCCCAGGGAAAGCACAACGATAACAAGCGAGTGAAAGGGGAAATTATGATTACACACATCAATCCCGTGGGCAGCATGGACCTGCTGTCCCAGCTCGAGGTGGATCGCCTCAAGCAGACGGCCTCCAGCGATATCTATCAACTGTTTCGCAACTGCTCGCTGGCGGTCCTCAACTCCGGCAGCCATACCGACAGTTCCAAAGAGATACTGGAACGTTTCAAATCCTTCGATATTCACGTGATCCGGCGCGAGCGCGGGGTCAAGCTCGAGCTGTTCAACGCCCCCGAGCACGCCTTCGTCGATGGCGAGATCATCCGCGGCATCCAGGAGCACCTGTTCTCCGTGCTGCGGGACATTCTCTATGTGTCGACCCAGCTCGAGTCCAATCGTCTGGTCAACCTGACCAGCTCCACCCATATCTCCAACGTGGTGTTCGCCATCCTGCGCAACGCCAAGGCGATCCTGCCCGGCGCCGACCCCAACCTGGTGGTCTGCTGGGGCGGCCACTCCATCAACGAGGTGGAATACCAGTACACCCGGGCAGTGGGTAGCGAGCTGGGTCTGCGCGAGCTCAACATCTGTACCGGCTGCGGTCCGGGTGCCATGGAGGGCCCCATGAAAGGGGCCGCCGTCGGCCACGCCAAGCAGCGGGTGCGCAACGGCCGTTACATCGGTCTCACCGAGCCTTCCATCATCGCCGCCGAACCGCCGAACCCCATCGTCAACGAGCTGGTGATCCTGCCGGACATCGAGAAGCGGCTGGAAGCCTTCGTGCGTCTGGGTCACGGCATCATCATCTTCCCGGGCGGGGTCGGAACTGCCGAGGAGCTGCTCTACCTGCTCGGCATCATGATGCACCCGGCCAACGATCGCCAACCCATCCCCATCGTGCTGACAGGCCCGAAAGAGAGCGCCGACTACTTCCGCGCCATCGACGACTTCGTCAAGGCGACCCTGGGGGAAGCCGCCACCAGTCTCTACCGGATCATCATCGGCGATGCGCCCGAGGTGGCCCGCGTGATGAAGGAGGCGATGCCGAAGATCCGCGAATACCGCAAATCGGTGGGAGATGCCTACTCCTTCAACTGGTCCCTGCGGATCGAGCCCGAGTTCCAGCTGCCGTTCGAGCCGGATCACGCCAGCATGGCCAGCCTGGATCTGCATCGCAACCAGCCGCCCCAGCTGCTGGCAGCCAACCTGCGCCGCGCCTTCTCAGGCATCGTCGCAGGCAACGTCAAGGAAGGGGGCATCAGGGCCATCGAGAAGAAGGGTCCCTTCAAGCTGCACGGCGACAAGGAGCTGATGCACCTGATGGACAGGTTGCTGGAGAGCTTCGTCAAGCAGCAGCGCATGAAGCTGCCGGGCAGCCAGTACGTTCCCTGCTACGAGATAGTCAAATAGCCGGGACACCACAATGCACCGGAGGGGCCCATGGGCCCCTCTTTCATTGACTGGTCTTCTACGGGGTTAGCAGGAGACGCCACCATTGTTACAATGGCACTCCCCGACGCCCGGAGTGCCCCATGCCACACCTGCTCATCATCGATGCCCTCAACCTCATCCGCCGACTGCACGCGGTGCAGAGCCAGCAGGGACTGACCCCGGCCCAGGCCCTGCTCGCCACCCGAGCCAACCTCATCAACACCTGCAAGAAGCTACTGGCAGCCAGCGAGCCGACCCACGCCATCGCGGTCTTTGACGGTGAGGTCCACAGCTGGCGCAAGACGCTCTATCCCCCCTACAAGGAGGGCCGCACCCCCATGCCGGATGAGCTGAGGGAAGGGCTTGCCGACCTGCAGGACGCCTTCTGGGAGTGCGGTGTGGATGCCCTGCTCTCCCAGACCGACGAGGCGGACGATCTCATCGCCACCCTGGCAAGCGGCATTGCCCAGCACGGCGCCAGCGCCACCATCATCTCCACCGACAAGGGGTTCTGCCAGCTCATCTGCCCGCAGATCCGGGTGCGGGATTACTTCAACAAACGCTGGCTGGATGCCGCCTTCGTCCAGCAGCAGTACGGCGTTACACCGACCCAGCTTGTGGACTTCTGGGCCCTGACCGGTATCAGCGGCTCCAACATCAAGGGGGTGCCCGGCATTGGCCCCAAGACCGCCACCCAGTTGCTGCAGCAATACGGGGACCTGGCTGCCATGCTGGAGGCCTGTGAGCGGGAGGAGGCCACCAGACCCCTGCTCAAGCTGCGCCAGCACCGGGAAGAGGCCCTGCTGGCCCAACGCCTGGTCCGGCTGCAGCACGATATCCCGCTCGGGTTCAACCTGCGGGAGATCCGCTACCCTCCCGTCCCTGATGCCGGGGCGTGATCCCCAGCACACCATTTCCCAAGACAGGCCGTACCTGTTGACATAAATGGGTAAAATGTAAAGAAACATGGAGGATGTGGTGCAAAAATGGTATAAAGCCGACGAATCCTCCCCCTCTGTTCCCTAGAAGTGGATACGCCTCATGTCAAAAAGAAAGATTACCGTCATCCCGGGCGACGGCATCGGCCCCAGCATCATCGAATCCGCCATCCAGATCCTGACCCACGCGGGTTGTGACTTCGACTACGAATACGCAGACGCCGGTCTGGTAGCCCTGGAAAAACATGGTGAGCTGCTGCCCCAGGCCACCCTCGACCTGATCGAGAAGAACAAGGTCAGCCTGAAAGGCCCGCTCACCACTCCGGTCGGCGGCGGCTTCACCTCCATCAACGTCTCCCTGCGCAAGAAGTTCAATCTCTACGCCAACGTGCGCCCCGTCCTCTCCTTCAAGGGCACCAAGAGCCGTTACGACAACATCGACATCATCACGGTGCGCGAGAACACCGAAGGCATGTACTCCGGTGCCGGCCAGAAGCGCAGCGATGACAACCAGAGCGCCGAGGCGATGAGCATCATCACCCGGGAAGGGGCCGAGCGCATCGTCACCTTCGCCTTCGAGCTGGCGCGCCAGGAAGGACGCAAGAAGGTCACCATCATCCACAAGGCCAACATCCTCAAGTCCACCTCCGGCCTGTTCCTGGAAGTGGCCCGTCAGGTCGCGGCCCGCTACCCGGACATCCAGAACGAGGAGATGATCGTCGACGCCGCCTGCATGAACCTGGTGATGTACCCGGAGCGCTTCGATGTGATGGTCACCACCAACCTGTTCGGCGACATTCTCTCGGATCTCTGTGCCGGTCTGGTGGGGGGGCTGGGCATGGCGCCGGGCGCCAACATCGGTGAAGGGGCCGCCATCTTCGAAGCGGTACACGGCTCTGCGCCGGACATCGCCGGCAAGAACATCGCCAACCCCACCTCGGTGATCCTCGCCTCCATCCAGATGCTGGAATATCTCGGCATGCAGGACAAGGCGGAGCGCATTCGCGAGGCCGTGCGGGCGACCATCGAGTCCGGTGATCGGGTGACCCGTGACCTGGGGGGCACAGCGTCCACCAGCGAATTCACCCAGGCCATCATCGACCGTCTATAAATAGAATCCAACCATATGATTTTAAAAGGGAGCTTCGGCTCCCTTTGTTTTATGCCAACGCCTCCCTACCTCCCTCGCCAGATGAATACTATGTTGATATGAGGGATAAGGAGATCCACCATGCGTGCTACTTTCATCTTGCTGATTGTCAGCAGCAGTGCCACGGCATTAGACAGGCCAGTCGACAATGCCTGGTTGACGCCGCCCCCCCAGCACGAGGCGCCAGCCAAGCAGACCTGGCAATCCACCCTGGATACCAACGATCTGCTCAAACAGCCCAAGCAGCTCTCCCTGGGGGTGGATATCACCACCGACAGCAACGGCAATCGGCAGATCACCCCCTATCAGAAACTGAACCTCACGGCAGAGAAGAGCGTCAGCCTCTCCTTCGAAAAGCAAAAGCCCAGGATCAAGTTCAACGCTGGCGGCATCAACACCTCGGTCAAGCTTCGCGGGGATGGCGTCAAGATGCAGTTCAACCCCAGTGACAAGACCATTCCCCTGCAAATTGAGCTGAAGATCACCGACGACGAGTCCATGATGCGTCTGGACTACCGCTTCTGATGGCCCAGACACAAAAAAACCGGACGTCACCGTCCGGTTTTTTCATGCCCTGTTCCCGATGCTGCTTCAGGACTTGGGGGACAGCTTGGAGACCCAGAACTTGTTGTAGACGTGCACCGTGATCTCTTCGCGATCGTGATAGAGCTGTTTGGCCTGAATGATGAAACCGCCGTCGATGTCGGCCAGCAGTCCGCGCAGCACCTCGATGTTGTGCACCGCCTCGGCGTAGCGCTTCTTCATCGGCAGCTTGAGGTTGAACATGGCTTCCTGACAGTCGTTCTCCCTGAACCAGTCGGCCACCATGTGGGTCACTCGCGCCGGCTTGTCCACCATGTCGCACACCAGCCAGTAGGTATTCTTCTTGCTCGGCCGCCACACGAAACCATCGTCACGGATGTGCTTCACCTGGCCGGTGTCCATCAGGGATTGGGCCATCATGCCGTTGTCCACCGCCGTCACCATCATGCCACGACGCACCAGCTGATAGGTCCAGCCACCCGGGCAGGCGCCAAGATCCACGGCCTTCAGGCCGGAGCACAGGCGCAAGTCCCACTCTTCCTTCGGCACGAAGACGTAGAACGCCTCTTCCAGCTTGAGGCTGGAGCGGCTCGGGGCATCGGCCGGGAATCGCAGGCGCGGGATCCCCATGTGGAAGGCAGAGTTGTTGAAGGAGTAGGAGTACCCCAGCATCAGGTGGTCATTGGCCAGGAAGAAGGCGTGGAACACGGGACGGTTCGGGGTCTCCTTCTTGGTCAGGATCTCGTTGCTGCGCAGCGCCTGGCGAAGCGGCACGGTGAACTTGCGGCAGAAGGCGGAGAGCTCCTTCGCCTCGTTGGTATCGGCCGTCTCCACCCGCAGATCACCGCAAATGACGTAACCGCTCGCCGCCTCCAGGATGGGAGAGACCCGATCGCTTATTTCCAGATCTTTCAGCTCGTGGGTCACCACCAGCATCTGGCGAATGAAGATGAGCTCGCGGAACGGCAGCTTGCGCGCCAGCAGATCGGCCTGCTCCTCGTCATACAACTCGAAGATCACATAGCCGCTGTCGTCCTTGACCCGGGCAAAGCCGTAGCACTGCATGTTGCCGGCACGCTCGGTGATCTCTGCCGCCGCCTCTTTCTCAAAACCCGGGCGGCAATAAAGCAGCAGATTATTCATTCTTTCCTCCAAGACGACAGCCGGCCCACATCAGAGCCGCCCATCCCAACATAAAACAGAGGCCACCGGCCGGGGTGATGAGCCCCAGCCCCTTGCTGCCAAGCAGCACCATGGCGTAAATACTGCCGGAGAATCCCAGGATCCCCAGCACAAAGACGGCGCCCGCGAAGGTGATCACCTTGCCGCGCACGCCGCACAACCCCAGCACCAGCAGGGCCAGGGCGTGGAAAAACTGGTATTGCACGGCGGTGTTGAACGCCGCCAGCAACGAAGGAGCAATGCCGGTCGCCGCCAGCCCGTGAGCGCCGTAGGCCCCGAGCATGGTGGCCGTCAGGCCGAAGAAGCCCGCCAGCACCAGCCAATGTCGTTGGATCTGCATCTTCTCTCCTTGCACGCTTCTTCTCTCGACCCGCTCGAGATGGTCAGGAGCGGCCCACCGCCGCGATAAAACCCTTGATCCGCTCCGCGGCCAGTCGCAGGTTCTCCTGCTCGCTCATGCCGCTCGCCTTTCTCGGTTTGAAACCATGATCCCCGTCGGTCAGCCAGTGGACCGATACGGCGGGTGAGAAGGGGAAATCGGCCAGCTCGGCGCGAGAACCGAAGGTATCGCGCTCCCCCTGCAGCAGCAGCGTGGGCGTCGTGATCAGCTTGAGCACCTCGCCCCGCCATGCGTCGGGCTTGGCCGGGGGGTGGAAAGGATACCCGAGAACGATCAATCCTGCAGCATCCATCTCGTCGTCCCCCTCGCAAAACAGCTCGGCCGCCATCCTCCCCCCCATGGACTTGCCCGCCAGAAACAGCCGGGGATGGGCAAACTGACGCACCATCTCGCGCCAGTGAGCCAGCAGCACGGGTTGTCTGTCCGGCGGCCTGCGTTTGCCGTCCTGAGCCCGTTTGATCATATAGGGGAAGTTGAAGCGCACCACCTCGATATCCGGCCCCGCCAGCAGTCGCGACAACTCGGCCAGGAAGCCGTGCTCCATGCCTGCCCCCGCGCCGTGGGCCAGCAGAATGCGAACGGGGGCGTCACTCGCCCCCTCTCTTGTCAGGTCAGTCACCAGGTCAACTCCTCAGGCATCGGCAAGGCGGGCACGTCTGCGGGCCTCTTCCTGCTCCACCAGTTCCAGCATCCAGTCGCGAAAAGCCACTATCTTGCCCTGATCGGACTGCTGCTCCTGACACACCAGATAGAAAGCGTTCTTGCTCACCAGCACCTGTTCGAACGGGCAGATGAGACGACCCGCCTCGATCTCCGGCTGGGCCAGAACGCTGTGGCCGAGCGCCACCCCCTGACCGTGGATCGCCGCCTGGATCACCATGGTGGAGTGGCTGAAGATGGGCCCCTGATTGACATTGGGGGCATCGATGTCGAGCTGGCGGAACCAGGCCTTCCAGTCGCGCCGGGAGGTGTCGTGCAGCAGGGTGTGACGGGTCAGATCGTCCGGGGTGCGCAGGGGCTTGGGGCCGGTCAGCAACAGGGGGGAGCAGACCGGGATCAGGTACTCGGTGTGCAGCTTGTCCGAGCGCAGCCCGGGCCAGTTGCCGCGGCCGTAGTAGATGGCCACGTCCACGTCGTCGGTGAGGGAACCCTCGTCCATGTCCACCGCCTTGATCCGCACATCGATGTCCGGGTGGCGTTCGCTGAACTTGACCAGGCGGGGCACCAGCCACTGGATGGCGAAGCTCGGCTGCAGGGAGACGGTGAGCGCCCCCTTGGCGCTGCGGGCCAGCAGCTTGTCGGTCGCCTCGGAGATGGAGGCAAAGATGTCCTTGATATCGAGGAAGTAGCTCTGCCCCTCCTCGGTCAGTAGCAGGGAGCGATTCTTGCGGCGAAACAGCTTGATGCCGAGATACTCCTCCAGCGCCTTGATCTGGTGGCTGATGGCTGCCTGGGTCACGAACAGCTCTTCTGCTGCGCGGGTAAAGCTCAAGTGACGAGCCGCGGCTTCAAACGCTTTCAGTGCATTGAGCGGAGGTAAACGACGAGACATGGAATCGGCCGACGATGAATTTTTCTAATGGGGCGCATTATAAATTGTCGGTTGCGGGTCGACCAGTGAATAAACATAATTCGCCACGCAATTCGTTGTCATATGGCTCACACCTTCTCTTCCATGTTGGTTTACATGTGGTTTTTGTGAGTGAGTCGACAGTGATTGTGGTGTTGTGTTTCTTCCTCTGCGGGAAGAAGGGCTAAATCAGGTCGATTTAACCCAGTCTGTCATCTGAATGTGTTTGGCGCCTCCGGTTGGATGGCGCCTTTTTTCTTATCCTCCCCTACACCCGGAACTGGCCCACCAGTTGCTGCTGCTTGTCCGCCAGTTGCGACAGCTCGCGCCCGTTGTCGGCGGAGGTCGCCGCTTCCGCCCGAATGGTATGGCTCACATCGCGAATGTTGCTGACGTTGCGATTGATCTCGTCCGCCACTCCGCTCTGCTCCTGCGCGGCCCTCGCGATCTGCTCGTTCATCTGGTGGATGGTGCCGACAGCCTGGATGATCTGCTCCAGCACGCTGACCGACAGCTCCACCTTGGTGAGGGTCAGATCCGCCTGGTGATGACCGGTCAGGATCGCCTTCACCACCGCCTCCGTCCCCGACTGCAACTGGCCGATGAGGTTCTGGATCTCGACGATGGCGTTCTGGGTTCGGCCCGCCAGGTTGCGCACCTCGTCGGCGACCACCGCAAAACCGCGCCCCTGCTCACCGGCTCGGGCCGCCTCGATGGCCGCGTTCAGGGCCAGCAGGTTGGTCTGCTCGGCGATCCCCTGGATCACCACCAGGATGTCGTTGATGTTGTCGCTGTTGGCGGAGAGGTGCTCCACCACTGGTTTGGCATCGCTTATCACCGTCATCAGTCTGGACATGGCCTCCTGGGTCTGCGCCACCACGGACTTGCCCTCCTGGGCCGCCGTGTCGGCCTCATCGGCCGCCGCCACCGCCGCATTGGCATTGCCGGCGACCTGCAGGGCGGTAGCGCTCAACTCTTCAAACGCGGTCGCCACCAGATCCACCTCCTGATACTGGGACTGCATGCCGGCGCTGGTACGGGCTGCCCCTTGCGCCGCCAGGGCCGCACTGGCCCGAGTGCCCGCAACGGTGTCGATCACCTGGCTGATGGTGGATTGCAGCTTGTCCAGAAACTTGTTGAACCACTTGGCCAGCTCGCCTATCTCGTCATCCCTGCGCAGATCGATGCGCTGGGTGAGATCCCCCTCCCCGCTGGCGATGTCCTTGAGGCGTGCCACCACGGCGCGGATGGGCGCCACGATGCGCTGGGCCATCAGCCAGATGCAGAGCAGGGCGAGCGCCGAAATCCCGCCACCTATCGTGAGCTGGGTTGCCACGCTGCGCTGGGCCTGATCCTCAAGCTCCCCTTGCAGTTGCAGGGCCGAGGCGAGCACCACGGCGCGGGGCAGCTCGATATAGATGCCCCACTTGCGATCCGTACCGCGCATGCTGACCGGCACGAAGGTCTGCAACAGTGCGCCATCCGGGCTCCAGCGCGTCACCACATCTCCCTTGGTCAGCCACCCCTTGAGATCCTGCGCCAGCCCTTGCTGCTCCAGCAGATTGCCAAGGGCGACCGGGAACCCTTCCACGCCGGCCACCCGCCCTTCACTGCTGAGCAGAAGCACCTTGCCCTGCCCCTTGTAGAGGGTCCGGCCCATCTCTTCCACCAGGCTCTGCAGGGTCCCCAGGGAGATGTCGACCCCCACCATGCCCAGCAGGGAACCCTGGTCCAGCAGCGGCACGGTCACCGAGGTCATCAACACCTGCTGGGTCCCCACCTCGTCCACATAGGGTTCGAGCAGACAGAGCGCCTTGCTGCGGATGCTGCAACTGTACCAGTCGTTCTCAAGGCCGCCGTGTCCGGAGGGCTTGTCGTTGGCCAGCATCGCCTCGTCCATCACCTCCAGGTTGACCTTGCCGTCGACCCTGGCCCAATAGCTGGAAAAACGCCCCTTGTCGTTGGCGCCGAGCGCCGTCGACCCCTGATAGTTGTCATCCTCCCCGTCGAGCTGGTTGGGTTCGAATACCGCATAGACACCGAGCAGGTTCGCTGACGACTCCGCCGCATCCTGCAACTGCTGGTTGACGGCATTGCGCAGCGCCTCGGAGTGAACGAAGTTGTCGGCCGCGTTCTTGCGCTGGAACAAGATACCCTCGGCAAGCAGGGTCGCCCTGAAGTAAGCCTCATCGAGGTAGCTGGTCACCCGGGCTGCCTGGGTCGCTCCCATGGCCTGCATCCAGTTTTCTGCCGCGTGCTGCCCCTCCAGGGTGGTGGAGGTGAGCACCTGCTCCTGCATGCGGGCCGCGTTGAAAAGAGAAGAAGCCACCAGCGCGACGGCACTGGCCAGCAGACAGCAACCGGCGATCAGGGTGATCCGTCCCTGAACAGAAAGAGAACTCATGCCACTATTTCCTAACGTCTACAGATGTGAACACTGTATCGGTTTTGGATACAAAAACTTAACTAAATCAGCAGAAATCCAGGCTTAATTGATTGATTTCACCCGCTCCGGGCAAACCAACGACCAGACCGAGCAGGCGAATGGGCTTTCCTTGAGCCCGTTGCAGTCCCTCGTGCAGCAGATCGTGGAAACGTGCCGCCTGATAACTCCCCTTGCGATAGACGGTGGTCTGGTGAAAATCGGCAAACTTCAGCTTGATCCCCTGCCCCATCAGCATCTCCGCAGGGCAGGCCCTGGCAAAACGCTGCTCCAGCTCAGGAATGAGCCGGCTGAGCACCTGCCAGCAGGCGTCCTCGTCCAGCACGTCGCTGGCGAGCGTCGTCTCCACACCGATGCTCTTGCGCACCCGCCTGGCCTGCACCGGCTGATCATCATGCCCCCAGATGCGGCCGGCCAGCATCTCCCCGAGCTTGCCGAAACGGGCGATCAGCTCCTCGTTGCCGAGCTGGCGGGCATCTTCGCAGGAGTAGAGCCCGAGGGACTCCAGCCGCTCTGCCGTCTTGCGGCCGATGCCGGGCAGCTTGCCAAGGGGGAGCTGACGCACGAACTCGTCCACCTCCTGGGGGCGGATGACGAACAGGCCATCAGGCTTGCGCTGCTCGGAGGCGAGCTTGGCCAGAAACTTGTTCGGCGCCACACCGGCCGAGGCAGTCAGCCCAAGCTCGGCGCTGATGGCGGCGCGGATCTCCGCCGCCATCAGGGTGGCGCTGCCACCGCAGCGGGGACTCTGGGTCACGTCGAGATAGGCTTCATCGAGGGAGAGCGGCTCCACCTGCTCGGTGTAGCGCAGGAAGATGGCGCGCAACTGGCGCGAAGTTTCTTTGTAGACGGCCATCCGCCCGGGGATCAGCACCAATGGCGGACAGAGCTTTCTGGCCAGGGCGCTCGGCATGGCGGAGCGCACCCCGAAGCGGCGCGCCACGTAGTTGCAGGTGGAGATGACTCCGCGTCGGTCAGCAGCGCCACCAATGGCGAGCGGCACCTCCCTGAGGGCCGGGTTGTCCCGCATCTCCACCGCGGCGAAGAAGCAGTCCATGTCGATGTGAATGATCTTGCGCATGGCCGTGTCTGTTGCTGTGTCGACAGCCTCCCGAACAGATCATAGGGATAGACCCTGGGCATCCGGCGAGGAGGCGTGTCGAACGACAAAAATACTGTATGGATAACCAGTTTAACGTTCCATGCTACCCCAAGCCTGTCATTTCTGCCAGCGCGCCAGCGCGGGCTAGGGCATAGACTCTCAGGGCTCCCATTTGCGGGGGCTGGGAGGTGCAGGATGAGAAGATTCTGGCCGCTGCTGGGCCTGCTGCTGCCGCTGACGGGCGCGAGCAAGGATCACCCGACTGCGGAGTGCAACTGGCTCTATCAGCGCATCGCCGCCTTGGAAAAAGCCATACAGCAAGGGGATGAACTGGGCACCAGGGAGGAGCTGGCAAAGCGAAAGAAAGAGTTCAAGGCAAAGGCATGCAGCCAATATGACTACTGACCCCATGCCACATAAAAAACGAGCCGACCCAGGGGTCGGCTCGTTTCGTTGCAAGGCTGCCTTCAGAGCGATATCCGCCGTTAGATGATGCGGTTGTCCACCAGCATCTTGCGACGGGCCTCTTCCTTGGCCATCTTCTTCTTGCGGTTGTCGCAAGGCTCGGGGCAGTCGCACTCCTTCTCGATCCCGATGGAACCCAGGCCGCCACAGGAGCCGGAGATGGACTTGCGCTGGAAAATGTAGCCGATGGCCATGGCCACCACGACCATCAGAAACACCCCGAAGGTGATCAGAAAGATCTGCATGTAGTTACCCCTTACTTCTTGACCAGATATGGTTTGAAGGCATCCGAATAAGCCTCTTCGAACCCGTCATCCGTCTTGGTGATGGTGAAGATGGCCAGCCCCCGTTCCTTGGCATAGGCCAGGCTCTTCTCCGGCCCCATGACCATGAACACGGTCGCCAACCCGTCTGCAGTCATGCAGGAGGGGTGGATGACGGTCACCGACACCAGGCGGTGCTGGATGGGCTTGCCCGTCAGCGGATCCATGGTGTGGGAGAAGCGCTTGCCGTCCAGCTCGTAATAGTTGCGGTACTCGCCCGAGGTGGCCACCCCGTTGTCACCGGGCAGGATCACCTCCTGTACTGAACCGGCATTGACGGTCGGCTTCTCGATGGCGACACGCCAGGGATGCCCCTTGCCGTTGACACCGTTGATGCGCAGCTCGCCGCCTATCTCCACCAGATAGTTGCGCGCCCCCTGGGACTCCAGGTACTCGGCCACCTTGTCCACGCCAAACCCCTTGGCAATGGCGGAGAGATCCACGTAGAGGTCCGGGATGTCCTTTTGCAGGGTATCGGCATCGGCAGAGGTTATCACATGCAGATTGCCAAGGCCCGTCTTCTGCCGGGTCTGGGCGATCAGCTCGTCGGACGGCACCTTGGTCGGTCTGGCATCCGGCCCAAAGCCCCACAGATTGACCAGAGGACCGACGGTGACGTCCAGCGCCCCGCGGCTCTCGCGGCCAATGTGAATGGCCTCGGTCACCACCCGCGCGGTATCGCGGGAAACCACCACAGGGGTATTGCTCTTGTGCTGGTTGAAGCGTGACAGCTCGGAATCCGGGCGATAGGTCGACATCTGATCGTTGACCCGCTCCAGCAAGACGTCGACCTCGGCTTGCAGCCTGGCGGCATCCTGAACGGCGCTATCTGCCACCTTGATGGAGTAGTAGGTACCCATGGTGCTGCCGGTGATGTGGATCTCCGGCTTCGATTGGACCGTTTCCTGACCGCACCCAGTCAAGAAAAAGGCTAGCCCGAAGGCTAGCCAGGTCTTTACAACGCTGTGCATGGATTAACCACCGAAGTCATCCAGCAGGATGTTCTCGTCTTCAACACCGAGGTTTTTCAGCATGTTGATGACGGCGGCGTTCATCACGGGAGGCCCGCACATGTAGAACTCGCAATCCTCAGGCGCCTCGTGGTTCTTGAGGTAGTTCTCGAACAACACGTTGTGGATGAAGCCGGTGTAGCCATCCCAGTTGTCTTCCGGTTGCGGATCGGACAGGGCGACGTGCCACTGGAAGTTGTCGTTCTCGGCCTGCAGCATGTCGAAGTCTTCGACATAGAACATCTCGCGCTTGGAACGGGCACCGTACCAGAAGCTCATCTTGCGCTTGGTCTTCAGACGGCGCAGCTGGTCGAAGATGTGGGAGCGCATCGGCGCCATACCCGCACCACCACCGACGAACACCATTTCGGCGTCGGTGTCCTTGGCGAAGAACTCGCCGAACGGACCGGAGATGGTCACCTTGTCACCAGCCTTCAGGCTGAAGATGTAGGAAGACATCTGGCCGGGAGGAGCAGTCCAGTTGCTGGGCGGCGGAGTGGCGATCCGCACGTTCAGCATGATGATGCCGAACTCTTCCGGATAGTTCGCCATGGAGTAGGCACGGATGATCGGCTCGTTGACCTTGGACTCCAGCTCGAAGATCTTGAAGCGATCCCAGTCGCCACGATACTCCTCGGGAATATCGAAGTTCTTGTACTGCACGTGGTGGGCAGGCGCTTCGATCTGGATATAACCACCGGCGCGGAACGGCACGCTCTCGCCATCCGGGATCTGCAGCTTGAGCTCCTTGATGAAGGTGGCCTTGTTGTCATTGGAGATGACGGTACAGTCCCACTTCTTCACGCCGAAGATCTCTTCCGGCAGCTCGATGTCCATGTCGGAACGCACGGTGACCTGGCAGGCCAGACGCTCCCCATGACGGGCTTCGCCCTTGCTGATGTGATCCAGCTCGGTCGGCAGGATGTCGCCGCCGCCGGATTTCACGCGCACCTTGCACTGACCACAGGAGCCGCCGCCGCCACAGGCGGAGGAGACGAAGATACCACTGCCGGCGAGCACGCCAAGCAGCTTGCCACCCGCCGGGCTGGTCACAGCCTTGGCCGGGTCGCCGTTGATGCTGATTGTCACGTCACCGGCGGTCACCAGCTTGGACTTGGCGAACAGAATGACTGCCACCAAGGCCAGCAGGATCACGGTGAACATGACCACACCCAGAATAATTTCCATCTATATTTCCTTTCCGATTACAGGGAAATACCAGAGAAGGACATGAAGCCCAGCGCCATCAGACCCGCGGTGATGAAGGTGATGCCGAGGCCGCGCAGGCCTTCCGGAACATCGGAATATTTCATCTTCTCGCGGATCCCTGCCATCGCGACGATAGCCAGCATCCAGCCTGCACCCGAACCCACGCCATAGACCACGGACTCAACGAAGTTGTAGTCACGCTGCACCATGAAGGAGACGCCACCGAAGATGGCGCAGTTCACGGTGATAAGCGGCAGGAAGATACCGAGGGCGTTGTAGAGGGCCGGGAAGTACTTGTCCAGGGCCATCTCCAGGATCTGTACCAGGGCCGCGATCACCCCGATGAAGGTGATGAAGCTCAGGAAACTCAGATCCAGACCGGATACCAGGGCACCGTCCTTGAGGACGTAGTTGTAGATCAGGTTGTTGGCCGGGACGGCAACGGTCTGAACCACGATAACGGCAATCCCCAGGCCCATGGCAGTCTTGACCTTCTTGGACACCGCCAGGAAGGTACACATCCCCAGGAAGAAGGAGAGCGCCAGGTTCTCGATGAAGATCGAGCGAATCAACAGACTGATATAGTGTTCCATACCTTAATCCTTCGCCTCCACCTGCTTGGGATCCTTGGTGCGCACGCCCCAGATGATCAGACCAATGATGAAGAACGCACTCGGCGGCAGCAGCAGCAGGCCGTTGGGCACATACCAGCCACCATTGTTCACCAGCGGCAGCAGCTCGATGCCGAACCAGGTGCCGGAACCCAGGATCTCGCGCACGGTGGCCACGGTCAGCAGCACGGCGCCATAACCCAGACCGTTGCCGATACCGTCCAGGAAGGAGGGCAGCGGGGCACTCTTCATGGCGTAGGCTTCGGCACGACCCATCACGATACAGTTGGTGATGATGAGGCCGACGAACACCGACAGTTGCTTGGAGATGTCATAGGCATACGCCTTGAGCACCTGGTCAACCACGATAACCAGCGAGGCAATCACCGCCATCTGGGCGATGATCCGCACGCTGTTCGGGATCTGGTTGCGGATCAGGGAGATGAACAGGTTGGAGAAGGCGGTGACCGCGGTAACGGCCAGCGTCATCACGAACGCCGTCTTCATCTGGCTGGTAACGGCCAGCGCGGAACAGACACCCAGCACCTGCAGTGCGATGGGGTTGTTGCCGAGCACAGGCGTCAACAGCAACTTTTTCATTTCGCTCTTGTCAGCCATTGTTGATTTCTCCTGCACGTACTTTGGCCAGGAAGGGACCGAAGCCCTTGGGGCCCATCCAGAAGTCGAAGGTGTGCTGTACACCATTACCGGTCAGGGTTGCACCAGACAGGCCGTCGATTTCATGCTCGGAACCAGCCGGAGCATGGCCCTTGATCACACGCAGCGCAGGCTGACCGTTCTGGTCGAACAGCTTCTTGCCGACGAACAGCTCGCGCCAGGCCGGGTTCTCGATCTCGCCACCCAGACCCGGGGTTTCACCGTGGTCATAGTAGGTGATGCCCTTGATGGTCTGACCGTCGGCCGCGACCGCTACGAAGGCATACATGGTGGACCACAGACCCTGGCCGTAGATCGGCAGGATGATGTTGTCGACCTTGCCTTCGGCATCTTTGGCGAAGAACACGGGAACCAGCTTGGAGATCTGACGCAGACCGGCCTTGTCGTCGGCCGGAGCCAGGCGAATGCTCTTGGCCGGATCCTTGGCGGCAACCTTGGTGTCGAAGTTGTCGGCGTCGCCGTCAACGAACTCACCGCTGGTCAGATCCACCAGACGCGCTTCAATCTTGTCGCCATAGAGCTGGGCCAGATCACGCTTGGCCACGGCGCTGATGTCGACGCCGGCGACGGACAGGATGTTGCTTTGCTTGTCCAGCGCCTTGTTTTCCAGCTGGGCCGGACGCAGACCCACGGCAGCCACGGAGACCACGATGGAGCAGACCAGACACAGACCGGTCACTACGGCGAGGGTGCCGGTAGTAGAGTCTTTATTAAACGCCACGTGCGATCCTCCGCTTGATGTTCGCCTGCGCCACGAAATGGTCAAACAAGGGGGCAAACAGGTTGGCGAACAGAATGGCCAGCATCATGCCTTCCGGGAATGCGGGGTTCACTACCCGGATCAGCACCACCATCACGCCGATCAGGGCGCCATACCACCACTTGCCCTTGTTGGTAAAGGCAGCGGAAACGGGGTCGGTCGCCATGAAGGCCATGCCGAACGCGAAGCCACCCAGCACCAGGTGCCAGTGCCACGGCATGCTGAACATGGGGTTGGTATCGGAACCGATGACGTTGAACAGCAGGGAGGTCGCAACCATGCCGACCATGACGCCGGCGATGATGCGCCAGGAGGCGATGCGCATGTAGACGATCATGGCTGCGCCGATGAGGATCATCAGGGTGGAAACTTCACCGATGGAACCGGGCAGGTTGCCAAGGAAGGCGTCCATCCAGCTGATGACTTCACCGGTGGCACCGTTGATCAGCGCCATCTGGCCGCCCTGGGCCCACTGGCTCAGTGCGGTTGCGCCGGAGAAGCCGTCAACGGCAACCCAGACCGCATCACCGGAGATTTGACCCGGGTAGGCGAAGAACAGGAAGGCACGACCCGCCAACGCCGGGTTCAGGAAGTTTTTGCCGGTACCACCGAACACTTCCTTGGCCAGCACCACACCGAAGGTGATACCCAGGGCAGCTTGCCACAGGGGCAGCTCGGGCGGCACGATCAGGGCGAACAGGATGGAGGTCACGAAGAAGCCTTCGTTGATCTCGTGCTTGCGCACCATGGCGAACAACACTTCCCAGAAACCACCGACGATGAAGACGGTGATGTAGATCGGGAAGAAGTGCGCCGCACCGATCAGCATCTTGCTGCCGATGCCGGCGACGGCCGGATCCAGCGAGGCACCGAACAGGGTGGCCAGGGCGTATTGCCAGGAATCGGCACCGGCCGCGCTGCCCATGTGGGCGATAGCGGCGATAGACTGGTTGCCGACGTTGTACATGCCCCAGAACATGGCCGGGAACACAGCCAGCCACACCATGATCATCATGCGCTTCAGATCGATCGCATCACGGACATGGGCGGCATTGCGGGTCACGGAACCCGGGGTATAAAACAGGGTGTACGCCGCTTCGAACAAGGCATAGTACTTTGCGTACTTGCCACCCGGCTCGAAGTGATGTTCCATATTTTCAAGAAGTTGCTTGAAACTCATCGCTTAACCTTCCAGTTCGATCTTGGTCAGGCACTCACGCAAGACGGGGCCGTACTCTGTCTTGCCGGGGCAGACGAAGGTACAGAGCGCCAAATCTTCCTCATCCAGCTCCAGGCAGCCGAGCGCCTGCGCGCTGTCGGTATCACCGGAGATCAGATCCCGCAGCAGCAGGGTCGGCAGGATGTCGAGCGGCATCACGCGCTCATAGTTGCCGATAGGCACCATGGAGCGATCACTACCGTTGGTGGTGGTAGTGAAGTTGATGAGTTTGCCCTTCATCAGGTGAGAGAGGGTGGTACGGGTGATGGAGAACTTGTTGGCACTGGGTTTGACCCAGCCCATGAACTCTTTCTCACGGCCTTCGCCCAGCACGCTCACCTGGTTGTGGAAGCGACCCAGGTAGTCATGGACCCCTTCGGCCTTGGCACCGCTCAGCAGGGAACCGGAGATGATGCGGTTTTCGTCCGCACGCAGCTCGTTGTTGGTCAGCTGGCTGAGGCTGGCACCCAGACGGGTACGCAGCAGACGCGGCTTGATGACGTTCGGGCCAGCCAGGGAGATCACCTTGTCGGTAAAGATCTGGCCGGTGGTGAACAGCTTGCCGTAAGCGATCACGTCCTGATAGTTGATGTGCCACTGCACCTTGTTGGCACCGACCGGATCCAGGAAGTGGATGTGGGTGCCCGGCAGACCGGCGGGATGCGGACCGACGAACACGGCTTCCTTGACCTGGGCCAGGGAGGAGTGCGGCAGGCTGGCTTCGCCCTTGCAGACGTGGACGGTACCATCGGTCAGGCGGGTCAGCACGGCCAGACCGTCGAGGAAGGCCTGGGCCTGTTCCTTGATGATCAGCTCCGCACTGGCGGCCAGCGGATTGGTGTCCATGGCGGTGACGAAGATGGCGCGCGGGGTGGAACCCACGGCCGGTACCTTGCTGAACGGGCGGGTACGCAGCGCGGTCCATTGGCCTGATGCGACCAGGATCTCCTGCACCTTGCTGCGCTCGAGCTGTGCCAGCTCGGCGGAGGCAAAATGCTCAAAGGTCACCTGCTCGTCGGACCCATCGATGTCGATGACGACGGACTGGAGAACACGCTTGGCACCACGGTTGATCTCAGAAACCACACCGGTGGCAGGGGCCGTGAATTTAACGCCGGGATTCTTCTTATCTTCGAAGAGCTCCTGACCTTTAATGACGCGATCACCTACTTTGACAAACATAGTAGGACGCATCCCCACGAACTCTTCGCCGAGTGTAGCAACACGGGTGATGGCCGGGCCATCGTAGATTACTTGCTCCGGAGCACCCAGCACGGGGATGTCCAGTCCTCTTTTAATTGTAATCATACTCACTTGCACTACCGTTAAGGGAAGACAGGTTGGTTAGCGCCGAGAAATACATCACGACGAGTTGTTGAATGAGCCCGTCAACATCGCGGAAAGCTGTCGAAGAAATAAACAAATCAGCAACATACAGGATCATTCAAAAGCGCCTGAGTTTACCACCTTAGGCGAGTTAGCCGCCACGCCAAATGGGGAAAATCCCCGCCCTATCACAAAATTAACCTTCACTGAATATTTCGCGCACGTCCTTGCAAACCGTGGTTTTAAAGGACTTTTCGCAAAACTAACCATATAGGGGTATTTTTCAGGCGCAAGGAAAAGGATTAGAAAAAATAATGCTCCTCCCCCTCATCCCTGGCGGCACACCATTCGTGATAGCGCTGTTAATGGCCCGAGGAAGGCGCCATCAGAAGGTCCAACGGCTCATGCAAAGGGGGATTTGCTGACGCAACCCGGCGTCTTTGGCGCCTGCTCCCTGGCCTGCCACTCGGATTCGGTATAGGTATGCAGCGCCAATGCATGAATGGCTCCCGCCAGCTCGTCGGCCAGCACCCCGTTCACCTGACGATGGCGACCCAGCAAACGCTGTCCCTCAAACGCCTGGCTCACCACGACTACCTTGAAGTGGCTTTCGGAGCCCGGTGCCACCCTGTGCATGTAGCTTTCATTGATCACTTCCAGGTGGCTCGGGGAGAGCGCGGCGGCCAGCTTGGCCTCTATCTGTTGTTGCATGCTCACGGTAAGGACTCCTCGTTGAATATCCGGCCATTGTAGCCAGGGTTGTGCGCCCGATGCATCAGGTACGAAGGATCCGCTCGCTCTCGCCGCACCGGACTGGTGAATTTCTCCGCCGCCGCTAGAATAGCGCCACTTTCACCGCTGCCGGGCAACACGGGGCAGACGGTCGCCATTCATCAATCACACGTTGGACTCTTGCCTATGCAAACCCTGCTCGACACGGCCCACTGCCGCCTGACCCTGTATCGTTACCCACGGCAGAGCCAGGATCCCCTGCAGGCCTGGGATGCGGCGGACGAGTATCTGATAAGCCACCTTGCCGAATCGCAGCAGGCACCTGACGGCCCCGTCATCATCATGAACGACGGCTTCGGCGCCCTGGCAGGCTACCTGCATGCCCACGCCCCCGTCTGCGTGACCGACTCCCACATCAGCGAGCGGGCCACCCTGGCCAATCTGGCGGAAAACGGGCTGGATCCCCACGCCATCACCCTGCAGGATGCGCTGGCCCCCCTGCCCGATGCCCCCGCCCTGGTGGTGATCAAGGTCTCCAAGTATCAGGCGCTGCTGGAGCAGCAACTGCTTGCCCTGCGCGGGGTCGTGACCCCCGCGACCCGCATCATTGCTGCCGGCAAGGCCAAGGACATCCACACCTCCACCCTCAAGCTGTTCGAAAAGTATCTGGGGGAGACCCGCACCTCGCTCGCCTGGAAGAAGGCGCGCCTCATTCATTGCACCCCGGCCGCCGAGCGCCCGTCCCTGACCAGTCCCTTCCCGACCGTCTGGCCGCTGGAAGGCACCGACATGCTCATCCACAACCATGCCAACGTGTTCTCGCGCACCAGCCTGGATATCGGCGCTCGCTTCATGCTGGACAACCTGCCCATCCACAGTGCCCGCAGGGTGATCGATCTGGGCTGTGGCAACGGCGTGCTCGGGCTCTCCCTGCTCGCGCGGGACAGCGAGGTGGAGGTGACCTTCATCGACGAATCCCGGATGGCGGTGGCGTCCGCACGGCTCAACGTCGAGCACAACCTGCCCGATGCCCTGCCCCGTGCCCACTTCATGGTCAACAACTGTCTCGATGACGTTCCCGTCGGGGCAGCGGACAGGATCCTCTGCAATCCCCCCTTCCATCAGTTGCAGGCGATCACCGATCACATCGCCTGGCAGATGTTCAGCGACGCCCACCGGGTGTTGCCTCAGGGCGGCGAACTCTGGATAGTAGGCAACCGTCATCTGGACTATCACAACAAACTCAAGCGCCCGTTTGGCAACGCACAAGTCGTTGCGTCGAACAGCAAATTCGTTATTTTGAAAGCCATCAAACGCTAAAGATAAAGCTAAAGGAAACCCATGATGAAAAAGTCACTCTTGCTGCTGGGCGCTCTGGTATTGGGCGGTTGTGCTACTCACTGGCCCGAGAGCGCCCTGCTCAACCCGCAAGTCATCCCCTCCAACCAGCAGTACTACTCCGGCAACCGCATCACCATGGAAGGGGTGGACAAGCGTGAAGCCGCCTATGTCTTCTCCATCAAGAAGAAAGAGAAGGCCCCTGTGCTGGTGAACAGCAGTCAGCCTCTCAACAGCCTGCTGGCTGAAAAACTGGCGGAAGGGCTGCGCAGCCAGGGCCTGGAAGTGGGCAACAGCGGCACCACCAACCTGACGCTGGCCATCTCCACTGCCGCCGTCACCGTGGAAGAGAAGACCTTCACCTATGTCACCAAGTCCCGCGTCAGCCTGCAGGTGATTGCCGACTTCCAAGGCAGCAAGCTGACCAAGCAGTTCAACATGTCCTCCAGCAAAGAGAGCCCGGGCGAGCCGAGCATGGCCGATCTGGAATCCACCCTGAACCAGCAGCTGGGCAGCGTGCTGCAGCAGATCATGGCCGACGAGGCGCTGCGCGGTTATCTCAAGGGCCAGCCGAGCTGAGCGAGGACATATAAATGAAGAAACTCTGGTTACTGATCACCTTGATCGCCCCCCTGGCTTTTGCCGGTCAAAAAGTCCAGATGGAAACCAACCATGGCACCATCGTCGTGGAGCTGGCCCCCAAACAGGCGCCCCAGACCGTGAAGAACTTCCTGCGCTACGTGGCAGACGGCAGCTATGACGGCAGCCTGTTCCACCGGGTGATCCAGAACTTCGTGGTACAGGGTGGGGGCTACAACCAGCAGTTCCAGCCCCTGCCGACCTTCGATCCCGTGGTCAACGAGTCCAGAGGCGGCCTGCCCAACAAGCGCGGCACCATCGCCATGGCCCGCACCCAGGCGGTCGACAGCGCCACTCGCCAGTTCTATTTCAATCTGGTGGACAACGACAACCTCAACGCCAATGCCGGCGCCGGTTACACCGTGTTCGGCCAGGTCGTGAAGGGGATGGAGGTGCTGGACAAACTGGCCCAGGTCCAGACCGGCTACAGCTCCATCCTGCGTGCCAACGACGTCCCCACCAGCCCCATCATCCTGAAGAAAGTGGTGCTGCTCGCGGACAAATAACGCGGCCCGGATCACATTCCACCGCGTCCCTGAACGGGTCACCAATCTCTTTTTCTATACTCTGCTCCCCGATGTGTGCCACGCATCGGGGAGCAGAACCAGAAGGAGGAGCCGGTGACCTGTCATGATTACATAACCCGACACGCCGGCCCGCTGGCCCAGGCGGTTCGCCATTTTCTGGCACGCAAGATTCCCTATCAGCAGCTGGAAGACTTGAGTTGGCAGCTCCTCTCCCATTGGCAGGCGCTCTGCGTGATCCCCATGGACAAAACCCCCGCCAACGCACAGGAAGGAGTGTTCTGGCATCTGCTTCACAGCCTGCACCTGTGGGATGAGCAGCGTCTCCTCTGTGATGACGCGCTGCGCCTGCAACTCATGGCCTGCGCCAATTTTCTCGCCGACGAGGGCCCCTGCCCGCACCACTGCATCGGCTCGCGCCCCTGAAACCTGCCGCCCATCCCTCGGCTTGCCTTGGCTACGCCTGCCGAACCTGACAAAATGACCCCCTTTTCCCAGAGGAGTCAGGCTGTTGAACAATCTCCGCCCGCCCAGCCACACACCGGGCCGCGCCACCCGCTGGCGAGATGCCCTCGCCGTCTATCTGGAAGCGCGGGTACTCATCCTGTTTGCCATGGGATTTTCCTCCGGCCTGCCTTTGCTGCTGGTCTTTGGCACCCTCTCGTTCTGGCTGCGCGAAGCGGATGTCAGCCTGACCGACATCGGCTACATGAGCTGGGTAGCGCTGGCCTACGGTTTCAAGTGGCTGTGGTCGCCCCTGGTGGATCGGCTGCCCCTGCCCCTGCTGTCACGGCTGCTTGGGCGGCGACGCAGCTGGATGCTGTTCTCCCAGGTGCTGATCGCCCTCTCCCTGGTGGGGATGGCCTATTGCGATCCCAAGACCCAGCTCGCCCAGCTGGCCCTCTTCGCCCTGCTGGTTGCCTTCTCCTCTGCCACCCAGGACATCGTCATCGACGCCTATCGCATCGAATCCGCTCCCGAGCGGCTGCAGGCGGCCATGGCCGCTTCCTATATGACTGGGTATCGACTCGCCATGATCATGGCGGGAGCGGGGGCGCTGGCGCTGGCGGCCTGGCTCGGCAGCAACAACGGCTATGACTATCGCGGCTGGCAGCTCACCTATCTGCTGATGGGAGGGCTGATGTCTCTTGGCATCCTCACCACCCTGATGAGCCACGAGCCGCAGATCGATCTCAAGAGTCAGGACGAGCAGCAGATGGCGCGCAAGGCCACCCTGCTGGCACGGGGTTGGTCCCCCACGCTGGCCGGGTTGGGGGCCTGGACCTACGAGGCCATTTGGTGTCCCTTCGCCGACTTCTTCCGCCGCTACGGCTCCTCGGCCCTGCTGATCCTGGGGCTTATCGCCTGCTATCGCATCTCGGACGTGGTGATGGGGGTGATGTCCAACAGCTTCTATGTGGATCTGCAGTTCAGCAAGACGGAAGTGGCCACCATCACCAAGGTCTATGGCGTCATCATGACGCTGGTGGGGGCCGCGCTCGGGGGCGTGCTGGTGATGCGCTTTGGCACCCTGCGCATCCTGTTCCTCGGCGCCGTGCTGACCGCCAGCACCAACCTGCTGTTCGCTCTCCTCAACGAAGTGGGCCACAACCTGGAGCTGCTGACCCTCATCATCTCGCTGGACAACCTCAGCGCCGGCATCGCCACGGCTGCGTTTGTGACCTATCTATCGAGTCTCACCAACGTCGCCTTCTCCGCCACCCAGTACGCCCTGTTCAGCTCCATCATGCTGTTGCTGCCCAAGTTGCTGGCGGGGTTTTCCGGTCGGGTAGTGGAGCAGATCGGCTACAGCCACTTCTTCATCGGCACCAGTCTGCTCGGCATTCCGGTGATGATCCTGATCATCATGGTTGCCAAACGAGGCAGCACCTTGTCACCACAAACGCACAAATAGCAAGCGTTTGCGCATTTTAGGGGGTGATTAGATTCACAAATCCTGACAAAGTTCCCTGGTGCTTGTTTATCCGTTGAATTTATTTGGCTAGAATCCCTCCCGCTCCTTGTGGGCAGGCTACGGAAAACCTCAACTAACGCACAAGAGACCAATAAAATGGCCAAATTTACCAAGACTCTGATCGCTGCCGGTCTGCTGGCTGCCTCCGCCACTCCGGCCTTCGCTGCCGACTACAGCGGCGACATCCACAAGAACGACTACAAGTGGTTCCAGTTCAACGTGATGCACACCATCGATCAGCTGCCCTACGCTGAGTCCGAAGGTGGTTACAACGATACCTACTTCGAAATGGAGTTTGGTGGCCGTTCCGGTATCTTCGATCTGTACGGTTACGTCGACGTATTCGACATCTTCCAGAACCGTCACGACGACAAGCACAACCAGGACAACCTGTTCATCAAATTTGCACCGCGCATCTCCATCGATGCCATGACCGGCAAAGATCTCTCCTTCGGCCCGGTGCAGGAAGTCTACATCGCCAACCTGATCAACGTAGGTGGTCCGGATGGTCTGTTTGAAGCCATGACCGGTCTGGGTGCAGACGTCATGGTGCCCTGGTTCGGCAAAATGGGCATGAACCTGTATGCCCGTCACGTCAATGAAGGCGGTGGCGAGCAGGGCTGGAACGGCTATCAGTTCTCCATGAACTGGTTCAAGCCTTTCTACACCTTCTCCAACGGCAGCTTCGTAGCCTATCAGGGTTACCTGGATCACCTGTTTGATGCCAAGGACACTTCCACCGACGGTACCGCCATGTTCAACGGCCTGTACTGGCACTCCGACCGCTACGCCGTCGGTTACGGTCTGAAGTACTTCAACGACATCTACGGCATCCAGAACGGTTCCTACGGTCTGAAGACCACTGGTTTTGGCCACTACTTCTCCGTGACCTACAAGTTCTAATCGAACTCGTCACACGGATACAAAAAACCGGAGCAGCTGCTCCGGTTTTTTTATGCCCTCATGCTGGCAGTAGGGGGAGAGCCGCGCCCTCCCCGTTCGCCATCAGTCGCGGAAGTTCTGGAACTGCATCGGCTGGCCCAGTTCGGCGCCACGCACCAAGGCCATGGTCTCTTGCAGATCGTCGCGCTTCTTGCCGGTGACCCGCACCTCGTCGCCCTGGATGGCAGCCTGCACCTTGATCTTGGAATCCTTGATGAGCTTCACCAGCTTCTTGGCCACTTCCTTGTCGATCCCCTGCTTGAACTTCACGGTCAGGTGGAAACGCTTGCCGGAGTGGACGCTGTCACCCACGTCCATGGAACTGTTCTCGATCTGGCGCTTGAGCAGGGCGCCGCGCAGGATCTCGACCATCTGCTTGAGCTGGAAATCGGCGTCGGCTTCCAGCTTTACTTCTTCCTTGTTCAATTCGAAGCTGGCTTCCACACCACGAAAATCGAAACGGGTCGCCAGTTCACGGTTGGCGTTATCAACGGCGTTCAACACCTCGTTCATTTTGACTTCAGAGACAATATCGAATGACGGCATAGCCGGGCTCCTCATGCTGTACTTCAGGTTGTGCTGACAGGTGGGCAAATCTACCAGAAAACGGGCAAATTTGCTGATTTCGATGGGATTGCTCTGCTAGAATCCCCTGCGCACAGGAATGGTGAGACCCGTTAGAACCCGTCCAGGAGCGGTCGCGAGAGGTCCGACACTCGGTGAAGTGCAGCCCAGGAACCCGTATGGTCATGCATACATGAGGCTCCCTGGTTGCGCATGAGCCTTGAGCACGACCCGGCAGTCAGCTCATGCACCGGTTCCAGGTATTCACCAAGCGACATCTTCCCTTATCCCGGGTTGGCGGTTGACAGGATGGCAGCCCTTCCCATGATCGAGCCTCTTCATGCCAAGCGGATTACGCGACAACAACCTGAAAACACGCCGTCACCCTGTCTCTCCCGAGTGGACCTTGCTGGGCTGCGGCGCCCTGGGCGGCGTCTTCGCCTCCCTGTTGACCCAAAGCGGCCAAGCAACCCGCCTCCTGCTGCGCGAGCGCCATCGTGCCACCTTGCACCCCGGCGTCGACTTTACCTCCCTTGAGGGGCATACCCAGCTCCTGGCCATCGAACGCGCCTTCATCGACAAGCCGGGCAGCATCAAACGCCTGCTGGTCATGACCAAGGCGGGGCAGGTGATACCGGCCCTCACTCCTCTGGTCGGGCAACTGGCGGCAGGGGTGCCCATCGTGCTGCTGCACAACGGCATGGGGATCGCCGAACGGGTGGCGGCCCTTTTCCCCCACAATCCTGTCATCGCCGGCGTCACCAGCCACGGCGCCCTGCAGAGCGGCCACTTCGTGTTCCGCCACACCGGCAAGGGGGAGACCTGGCTCGGCCCCGTCAATGAGGCGGCCCGCTCCTGTGCCCATCTGGCGGACGAGCTCGCTCGCGCCCTCGGCCAGGCCGGCTGGGATGAGCAGATCCTGACCCGCCAGTGGCAGAAACTCGCCGTCAACTGCGCCATCAATCCCCTCACCGCCCTGTATCGACTCAAGAATGGCGAACTGGCGGGCCCGCGCTTTGCCGACGTCTTGCAGCAGATCTGCGTGGAAGTGGCGGACGTGATGCAGGCCGAAGGCCAGCCGACCGGCAGCGATGAGCTGCTGCGCCGGGTCATGACGGTGGTGGAGCTCACCGCCGACAATTACTCTTCCATGTATCAGGACATGGAGCAGGGCCGAGAGACCGAGATCGAGGCCATCACCGGCTTCCTGCTCGGCAAGGCCGCGGCGCACGGCATCGCGGTACCGGTCAACCAGGGCCTCTATCAGGCCGTCAAAGAGAAACGCTGAGCAGAGCAGCTGGCAAGCAAGGAGTGCTAGATGAGCGTACTGGTATTGGTGGCCCCCGGGTCAGAAGAGATAGAGACGGTTGCCATCGTCGATACCCTGGTTCGGGGTGGCATCGATGTGGTGCTGGCCTCCTGCTGCCCCACTGGAGCGCGCCAGATCCGCGCCTCTCGCGGGGTGCAACTGGTGGCGGATTGCCATCTCGACGAGCTGACTACCCGTGACTTCGATGCCATGGTCGTACCGGGCGGTCTGCCCGGCAGCGAAGTGATCCGCAACACCCCCCTCGCCATCGACCTGCTACGGGAGCAGGCAGGCCTCGGCCGCTGGCGCGCCGCCATCTGCGCCGCACCCGCCGTGGTACTGCACCATCACGGCTTGCTGGGGGATGCGAGCATCACCTGCCACCCGGGCTTTCAGGCCCATCTGCCCGCGACACAATTGAGCACGGCAAGGGTAGTGACCGATGAAGCCCATCGCCTGATCACCAGCCAGGGCCCGGGTACCGCTATCGAGTTCGCTCTCGAGATAGTACGGGTACTGCGAGGTGACGAGGCCGCCCGTACGGTGGCCGGTCCCATGGTGCTGCCCCCCTCGCTATCGCCATAACCACATCGGGCACTCCGATGAAAGCGACAGAGCCCCCTTGCCAGTGGCAAGGGGGCTCTGCTTTGGAGGCTCAGACGGCATGGAGATGGTCCTCACCTGACAGGTAGACTATAAAAGTCAGGTCATTGGATGACCTTTAATATACTTTATTTCGGCGCATCGAATCTGCTTTTTGAGCAGTTCAATAAAATTCTCAAAATCTTCAGATTTACAATATAAAGTATCACTGTATGATATTTTAAAAGGGGTTGATTCAAACCTTACAGCCTTCTTCTTATTGGATATAAAAAGTGTATAGACCCAATCTTTTTTAAACATGGTCTCATGCTCTGACACTTCACGTTTAAAGTCATTGAAAAATATCGCAAAAAAAGCCATTCCGCCAGCACCGACCAAGGCAAATGGCCCCAACACGGAAACGGCCATCACACATATTGCGATTGCCAACCAAGCAAGACCACGCACTATGGTATAGGCTGCCTCTGGAATAGCATCCTGATAGGTGACGATAACACCTTCCGTTGTGAGCCGGTAATGATAGTTTTTATCTGCCAACCATAAGTAACGAGTAAAGGCCGCAACTATTGCCCCCATGATAATAGGAGCCCAACCAGCATCATTATCGCTATACACTAGCCATATACCAATAGACATCATAATACCAACGGGGATTGAAATGACTAGCCAAACAAAAGGTGTTTCTACCCTAATATTCCACTCATGTAGCGTAGGGGCTTCACGCACTTTCTTCTGATTAGCATCGAGAATGCGCTGTTGATCTTCCTGCGATAATAGATGAAAAGGGGTCTCCTGCTCGCACGCTTCAACTACCTCGTTTACCTTATCCATTATTTATTCCCTTGCTTGCCGACCACCAACGCGGGCATGGTACCCAGATCGCCGCTGCTGCTATTCAATGTGACTGGGCCACCACTGCTACTGCTGCCCTTGAAGACAAATTGCCGCTGAATCATACCCCCGAGATACCCTAACTCCAGTTTGATAGCCGAATTGGTATCAATCCCCAGCGGCAGGGTATAGACCATCTCATCCCAACGTCCGCGCTGTGTCTCCAGACTCCTGGGCTTCATAGCCGCCTGATAACGCACCAGATCCTCCTTGGAGCGTATCGGCACCATTTAACCGGCCCGGGCTAGAGGTTGTCCCATGACACTTAACCCTATGGTTTGCCCTTTGAGGTGAGCAGGAAGAGATAGTTGTAATTGCCACTGGGCACGGCCGGTGTCCATCCAACCTTGGGGCGCGGAGCGCACCACAGTCAGGCTGGCGCCCGGTTTATTGACCAGCAATTCAAAGCGAGCCAGTTCGTCTTACGAGGACCAATTGGCAGGCTGCTTTCCCCTGGTGGATTGCAACAACCATTTCTCCAGATCTGAGCGTTTTAATGATATTGAGCAACATAGCCAATACAAACATTGAAATAATGAAAAATGACACTGTAATCGCACAGCGCCACCTGAGTCATTAGGTGTTAAGCTCATCAAATTTTCTTGGTACACCAACATCCAGAGAGCTATGGGGAGCCCTATTTAATGAGAAAACAGTTTTAAACTCTCTATACTCGCAGCAATTCAGCAACGATAACAAAGAAAAAAGAATCTTATTCAAGTCATTTTTATAACAATAGAAGCTTGCAAATCCAGAGTAGCCAAAAGGAACAGTCTCAAATTGAACAAAAGCGGCTTTCCTAGCCACCTTTATTATATTTATTTTTTCTTTATTGAATCGTGTATATTCAACTATCTCTTCTTTCTTGAAGCCAGTGAAAAATACCGCAAAGAGCGCCATGCCACCTGCACCAACTAATGCTAACGGTCCCAATACAGCCATAGCCATCACGCAAACTACCACCCCCAGCCAAGCCAACCCACGCACTATGATGTAGGCCATTTCGGGAATGGCATCTTGATAAGTGGTGATTAAACCTTCTGTCGTTAGCCGATAATGGTAGTTTTTATCTGCTAGCCATAAGTAACGAGTAAAGGCAGCAACTATTGCCCCCATTATAATAGGAGCCCAACCTGCATCATCATCGCTATACACTAGCCATATACCAATAGACATCATAATACCAACTGGGATTGAAATAACTAGCCAGACAAAAGGTGTTTCTACCCTAATCCCCCATTCATGGAGCGTAGGGGCTTCACGCACCATTTTCTGATTGGCATTAATTATACGTTGCTGCTCTTCCTGCGGCAGAAGATGAAAAGGGATGTCCTGCTCGCTCACCTCAATCTCCTCGTTCATGATTTATTCCCTTGCGTGCCAACTATTAGTGCAGGCATAGAGTTCACCTCACCACTGCTGGTATCCAATATAATGGGGCCGGTGCTATTACCGCTGCCCTTGAAGACAAATTGCCGCTGTACCATGCCACACATATATCCCAGCTCCAACTTGATGGCACTATTGGTATCGACCCCCAAAGGCAAGGTATAGACCAGACCATCCCAACCTCCGCGTTGTGTCTCCAGCGTCCTGGGCTGCATGGCTGCCTGATAGCGCTCCAGATCCTCTTTGGAGCGTACCGGCACCATCTGGCCAGCACTGACAAGTGGTTGAGAAGTAACATTTAACCCTATTGTTTGTCCTCGTAAATGGGCAGGGAGCGAGAGTTGCAACTGTCACTAGGAACGACCTGTGTCCATCCAGTCCTAAGGTGCGGTGCGTACCACAGTCAAACTGCCCCCTGGCTTATTGACCAGCATTTCAAAAGGAACCAGATCATCTACGATAGACTGATTGCACCAGAGTTGATTGAAATCACCACTTTTTTGACACCAATAATTTCTCTATAACTGTCACATCTGAAAAAGGTATTACTCGAAGGGTTTACTTATTAATCTCATCCAGCCTTCTTGGCGTGCCAACATCCAACACACCAACAGGAGCTCTGCGAAGAGATAATTCACTTTTAAACTCTCTATATTCATCACACCCAAGTTCTTTCATTAAGCTTGATAAGGTTTTATATAGTTCACCTTCATTACAATATAAATAAGAGAACTCGAACCAACTGAATGGTATGATATCAAAGCGAATAAGGCTTCTATTTTTCACCACTTTCACAACATATTTTTTATCTTTATTGAAAACCGTGTATTCAACTGATATTTTCTTTTCGAAGTTAGTAAAAAAAATAGCAAAAAGTGCCATGCCACCAGCGCCAACCAAGGCTAGTGGCCCCAATATGGCAACCGCTACGACACATACCACCACACCAAGCCAAGCCAAACCACGCACTATGGTGTAGGCCACCTCGGGAATAGCATCTTGATAAGTGACGACTACACCCTCCGTAGTTAACCGATAATGGTAATCTTTATCCGCCATCACTAAATATCGAAGATAGGGGAGCATAATTGCCCCCACTATAATAAATACCCAACCATTGGATGACTCATTCCATATCATGGCACTACCAATCAAGGTAGGTATTCCGATTAAAAAGAGTATCCCCAGCCAGGCAAATGCAGCTGGAACTCGGATGTCCCATTCATGAAGAGTTGGTGCCTCTCGCACCTTTTTCTGATTGGCATTGATTATACGTTGCTGCTCTTCCTGCGGTAGCTGATGGAAAGGAGTCTCCTGCTCATTGACCTCAATAACTTCGTGTGTCTTTTCCATTATTTATTCCCTTGCTTGCCGACCACCAACGCGTGCATGGTACCCAGATCGCCGCTGCTTCTATTCAATGTCACTGGGCCGCCACTGCTACTGCTGCCCTTGAAAATAAACTCCCGCTGAATCATGCCCCCCCGAGATAGCCCAGTTCCAGTTTGATGGCCGAATTGGCATCCACACCCAGCGGAAGGGAATAGACCATGTCCTCCCAGCTCCCGCGATATGTCTCCAGCGTTCTGGGTTGCATGGCGGTCTGATAGCTGGCCAAGTCCTCTTTAGTGTGTACCGGCACCATATGACCGACCAGAGCCAGAGGTTGGCCGATAACGCTTAGCCCAATGGTCAACCCCCGTAAGAGGTTAGCCACCAAGTGTTTAACTTTTATCAACCAGAAAGATGGCTTGATCTTGATGGATTACAACGGTAGAAATTTCACTACGTAAAATTGACGACCTGCTCTATTTAACATAGCTGATCGAATAAAAAACTTAATTTGTTTGGTTAAATCCCAGGGTGACCTTTGATATATTTCACACTCTCAACAAGGATATGAGACTTTATTAAATTGAGAATAACGTCTATATCCTCGACTCTACAATAAAGTGTACGACTGAACGCAGACTTAAACGGTACAGATTCAAACCGCAAAGCTCTATGTCTCTTCGAGATGGTAAAGACGTGTGGCCATTTTTTGTTAAATAGAGTGAATTCCTCACAGACTTCACTCTTAAAGTCAGTGAAAAATACAGCAAAGAGAGCCATGCCACCTGCACCAACCAGTGCTAATGGCCCCAATACAGCCACCGCCATCACGCAAACCACCACCCCAAACCAAGCCAAGCCACGCACTATGGTATAGGCCACTTCAGGAATGGCATCATGATAAGTGACTATTAAGCCTTCTGTCGTCATCCGGTAATGGTAGTTTTTATCCGCCATCACCAAGTAACGTAAATAGAGCGTCATCACTATCGACATTCCGACCATCATATAAACAAAAGTCCAATCATTATCCCCAGCAAACCATACCGCTGCACCTCCAAATAGCATCATAGAGCCAACGACTATTAATATCATTGGCCATGCAAATGCTGTAGATACCCGGATATCCCATTCATGAAGAGTTTGTGCCTCACGTACCCTTTTTCGATTGGCATCGATAATGTGTTGTTGCTCTTCCTGCGGTAGCTGCTGGAAAAGAGTCTCCTGCTCATTGCCCTCAATAACTTCGTTTTTCTTTTCCATTATTTATTCCCTTGCTTTCCGATTACCAGCGTCAAAAACACCATGGCGGCGAACCAATGTAACAGGACCGATGCTAAGGTTGAGCCAAGAGCAATAAACATGAAAGACTCTCAGAATGATTATTTTAGCTCATCCAGTGTTCTTGGTACGCCTACATCCAGAGAACTGTGAGGAGCTCTATTTAATGACAATATAGTTTTAAATTCCCTATACTCCCGGCAATTTAATATTGGCAACAAGGATGCCAATATTTTTTTCAATTCGTTTTTATAGCAGTAAAAATTTGCAAAGCCTGAATAACCAAACGGAATGGTTTCGAATTGAACGAAGGCTGCGTTATTGACAACCTTAATCACATTGGTTTTATTTTTATTGAACAATGTATATTCTATATGCTCTTCCTTTTTGAAATCAGTGAAGAAAATTGCAAAAATAGCCATGCCACCAGCACCGACCAAGGATAGCGGCCCTAATATGGCTACTGCCATAATACATACAAGTACACCCAACCAAGCAAGACCACGGACTACGGTGTATGCAATCTCCGGGATGGCATCCTGATAAGTCACAATTAGACCTTCCGTAGTGAGTCGGTATTTGTAATTTTTATCCGCCATCACCAAATAACGAAAATAAGGTATCATTACAGCAGTAACGCCCAACATAATATAAACAACGCTCCAATCCTCACCTGCAGTCAATAACAGCCCCCCCCCCCCAAGAAATAGTATCGAAAAGAGGCTCGTTATCATAATGATAATCCAGGCTAATGGCGTGGGAACCCTGATATCCCATTCATGGAGAGTCGGTGCCTCACGCACTCTCTTCTGATTGGCATCGATAATGCGCTGTTGCTCTTCCTGCGGTAGCAGATGAAAAGGGGTTTCCTGCTCGCTCACCTCGATTGCCTCGTTCACCTTGTCCATCAGTTATTCCCCAACTTGCCGACCACCAACGCGGGCATGGTACCCAGATCACCGCTACTGCTATTCAATGTGACAGGGCCGCTACTGCTACTGCTGCCCTTGAAAATAAACTCCCGCTGAATCATGCCCCCGAGATAGCCCAGTTCCAGTTTTATAGCCGAATTGATATCCACTCCCAGCGGCAGGGAATAGACCATATCATCCCAGCGCCCTCGTAGAGTCTCTATCACCTTGGGTTGCATCGCAGCTTGATAGCGCACCAGCTCCTCCTTAGAGCGCGCCGCTACCATCTGACCAGCTCTCGCAATTGGCTGGCCGATGACCTTCAGGCCTATGGTCTGCCCTCGCAAGTGCGCGGGGAGCGAGAGTTGCAACTGCCACTGGGATCGACCGGTGTCCATCCACCCCTGAGGTGCGGTGCGTACCACAGTCAAACTGGCCCCTGGTTTATTGACCAGCATTTCAAAGCGAGCCAACTCATCTTCGGCAGACCAGTTGGCAGGCTGCTTGCCCCAGGTGGATTGCAACAACCACTTCTCCAGATCCGAGCGTTTAAAAATATTGAGCAGCACAGTCAACACCAGATAGGCCGCACCCAACACAAAGAACCCCACGCCCATCCAAGTTGCACAGATGGCTCCGATGGATGAATAACCCAGTAAACCATTGATACCTAATTGCACAATCTGTGCAAAAAAAATAAAGAACTGCCCGCCCAATACGCCCATCTTCATCTGTGAGAGGGTCTTCTCCATACCACTAATTAGGGGATCATGAGTTGCCTGCAAAGTGTCCCACATCTCTGCCCCTGCAGCTGCCATACCGAGGCCAGCAAATGCCAACATCCGTAGAGAGAAGGCTTTAACTAGGACGCCATGCTCCCCATCTTTTGCCGTCTTTATTGACAATAAAGTCAGCGCCTTATCTCCGGCACTTGATATCTTGATTTTCTCCCAGACAGCCCCCTGATAGAGCGCGGCGATGGCATTGCCCGTCCAGGCAAAGGCCGAGCCCAGCTGCATATTTGCCCGTTCCCGACCGATGGACTGGGCGTTTTGCGCCGTCCCTGCGATGACCACTGTCAGATTCCAGAGGTTGAGCAGGGCAACCAGCCCGCCAAAGGTCGCCAGATTGGGAATTCTCTCGTTCATGGCCGTGATGCGTTGATTCACGCCGCTACGTACGCTCGCCAGATAGTCACCAACATATTGTCTGGCTTGTTGCTGGTAGAGATCACCTTTCAGCTTCACCAGCAGGGGCATTTCACTGGCAATCAGGGTATCAAGCTGTTGCTGCAAGGTTTTTAGCTGACCGTTGATGGCCTTCACCGTGGTGCTGCGCCCGGGAGGAGGAGAGCTGATGGCCGACATCTCCTTGACTATGATCCAGACCTTCTGCTGGAAGCGGTTGTGGAGCATCCGATAGTCTCGGTTGACCTGCAGCGGCTGGTCGCCGAGCAGGGACTCCAGCAATACGAGTCTGAGGTTGCCCGCCAGGCTGTTCTTCCAGGCATGGGGCAAGATGGCCGCCATGATCTGGGCGTGAGCCCCCTTGGCCATGGATTTTCCCGCTTCCTTCATCGCGCCGATCACGGCTTCCACCTTCTGGAACCAGGGTTTCTGCTTGAGCCTCTCCTCCCCCAATAATGTCTCCAGTTCAGCGATACGACTAAAGAGAGCTGTCATATCCCCAGAGGAGGTGCTGAGCCAGGCATTGTCTACCGTCAGCTCGCTCAATCCCTTGTGCAACGCGGCATCAAAGCCATAAGGGGCCAGCGCCAGCAAGTTGTCGCGGCTCTTTTCGCCCAGCAGTTTCTCCAGCGCTTTCTTCCTCTCCTCCGTGCGGCAGCTAAGAGAAAGAACCGGCCCGGCCTCGGCAAACAGGGTCTGCAGATAGGCTTGTCCCTTGGGTGTTCTGTTGTCCAGACCAAAGGGCAGCGGATCGGCCTTGAGGCGGGTCACACCGTTGAACAGGTCTTCATGAGCCCGCGTCAGGGCCAGATCCAGCTCATTGAGTGGCACCTGATACTGCTTGATAAAGGCATTGAGCCCGCTCCAGTTGACCTCATCCTGGAAGGCTGCGCGCTCTTTCCATTGGGAAACCTGTTTTTGGGATGGATTGAAACCATATTGTTCCCGCAAGATTTTCAGCTTCTCATCAGCCCGTTTCTCCATGGGGGAGTTGAACCGCACCATCCCGGGCTCTGCCGTCATGCTCTCCATGTCGGCGAGGTAGCGATCCCCAAGATAATCATCCAGCGCCTCTTCAAAGGCCTGGGTCCTGGCGACATTTCCCCTGACGGAGGCGGGCAACTCCTTCTCGTCGAGCCGCACCCTGGCCAGGTTGCGCGTGACCTCCGCCATCATCAGCTTGTGGCTGTTGACCTTCATGGTGGCATCATCTTTCCCCAGCAGTGCTTCGCGCTTGGCGAGCAGTTGATTGACCTTCATGGAAAGGTCGGCAAGGTCGGCCAGCGGGTCCTCCAGAGCGACCACCATGGCGCTCTTGGGATCCGGTATGCCCGCCTTGTAGGCAGTCGGCGAACTCGCAGGTTTGTGAGCCAGCAACTTGATCCCCTGCTTGTCCTCTTCGGCAGGCTTGGCAAGGGGGGTAGAAGAGAGCACAAATCCCTTGTTGGACATCCCCAGGTCCGCAACCTTGTCGAGCACATCTGGCAGACCGCAATGAGGGGCCTTCATGGTGCTGGCAAAACTGCCCAGTTTCACCTGCCGCATCCAGGTGGTGCGCAAACCGCCGCTCTTTTCCATCTCATGCTTGATGCGCCCCGTCCAGCGCTGGGGAGAATAAGCGAGGGAGAGGGTATGGCTCGCAGGGTAGAGCAGATGCCCCTTGCTTCCCTTGCTCTGGCTGATAAAGGTCGCTCCCTTTATCTCGTACTCATCAAATGTCTTGGTCTTTTCGTCATAGACATAGAGCCAGCCATCACGCAGTTGGCGCAAGGCATAACCGCTCTCTTTCAACTTGAGAGGCACCACAAAGCCTGCTCCGGCGGGGACTGGGTGAGACTGCTTTTGTGGCGGGGAGAACGGCTCATCCAGGGCATAACGCACCGGGATGATGGCAATCTTCTTGTTCTTGAGCGGACAGACTCCTGCCGGGCTCTTGCTGTCGGTCGTGTTTGCACACTGGGCGGCTTGATTGGGCGTACTCATGCGTCTTGATCCTTGTTGCTCAATGCGGCAGCAAGCTCGGCGGCCTGCTCGATACGTTGCGAAGGGGTCTGGGGCGAACGCTGGGTAATCAACGCCTTGATCCGGGGATGCTCATCTTCATCAAACCAGCCACTGCCGAGATACCCCATCACATTGAAAAACAGCAGCAGATCCCGCTCGCTCTCGAATCCCTGGGCATAGGCGTAATCAGCCCAATGGGCAATCCAGGCCATGGGTTCTGGCAGCGTCTGCATGCGAGCCCCAAACCAGGTGTGCATGTGTGCTCTTATCCCATCGAGGGTGTTCAACCAGCTCACCTCTCCCAGACGGCACCACTGCACGTCGGAAAGTCGCAGGCGCTCCCCCATGGGGGAGCCCATTCCAGGCGCGGCAACCTTGTGCTGCCACACCAGCCCCTCCCCTTGCCGGGTCGGGATCCAGACTTGAGCCACCCCCTGCCAGAGCCAGGGTTCATCATCCATAAACAGCCGCCACATGGTCTCCGGCATGGCCAGCTTGAGCAAAATCCTGCTGCCATAGGGACTCTCCACCTCGATAAGCCCACGCAGTCGCTCGGCCAACGGCAACAGAGAAAGAGGGGACGATAACAGGTAACCCCATGATGCATCGCGGTTTTGCATAAACCAATCCAGCAAATTGGGCGTTGCACAGACCAGACAGGGGCTCACTTCTCGCAAGCTGTCCCAGGGGGCGTGAAGGTAAACAGGCTGATAGGAAGGCGATGGGTCCTGCTCGAACAACGCGCGCTCCAGCGCGGGAATGCGCGCCCCATCGAGCAGCAGATAGAGTTGCTCACCGCTGTTCAGCTCGATGTCGGGACGCTCTGCGACGAAAGCCATGGCCATCAGCCACCACCCTCCTGTCTGGCCAGTTGCTCACAGATCTCGCACACAGGTTCGGCAGACTTGAGCGTCGCAATCTGACGTGCGGGGTCCATGGGCGGTGGTGGCGCCACCACTTCAACCGCTCCGGGCTGGATCGGCATCTGGCCACCCCAGCCAGAGCCAGACCCCGGGCTGCCGCCTGAGTTCATCTTGATGGAGCCGCCCGAGAGGGTGACACCGCTCGGGTCGATTTTGACAAAACTCCCCCCCACCTTGAGGGTCAGCTCGGCACCCGCCTCCATTACGATCTTCATGCCCGCCTTGTGGTGTACCTCGCTTCCCGCTTCCACCAGCAGGGATTGGCCGAGCTTCTGGTGCAGGCTGGCATCCACGGTCAGGGAATAGTCGGCCTTGATGTGATCGCGTTTCTCTCCATTGACGGTGAGATGGTCATTGGCCTTGATGCGGGTCACCCGCTCATTGTCGATGTCCCTGTGTTCGTCGTGCTTGATGTGCCAGGCAGCATCGTTCTCGATAAGCACGTTCAGGTCTTTCTGACCGTGGATATAAATCTCTTCCTTGCCCGCCTGGTCTTCAAAGCGCAGCTCGTTGAAGCCCTCGCCCTGGTGGGTTTCGGTGCGCAGCACGGTGCGGGTCTTGTTGGCCGGCAACTCGTAGGGCGGTCGGTTGGTGGCGTGATAAGTGCGACCAGTCACGATGGGCTGGTCGGGGTCCCCTTCCAAAAAGCTCACGATGACCTCGTGGCCGATGCGCGGGATGGCCATCATGCCGTACTGACCGCCGGCCCAGCCCTGGGATACGCGCACCCAGCAGGAGCTCTGGTCGTTGGAGCTGCCATATCTATCCCACGGGAATTGCAGTTTCACCCGGCCGTGCTCGTCGCAGTAAATCTCCTCACCGTCGGGGCCCACCACCATGGCAATTTGCGGGCCATCCACCATCGGCTTATGAGGGACTTCCGGGCTGCCGATACGCGCTCGCCAGGTGGTGCTCGCTTTCACCACCCCGAACTCGTTGTGGTAGACGGTGGGGCCGCTGCCCCCCTCCTCTTCCAGCGCCTGTGGCTGCAAGCCGGTGTGCTGGATGCGCACGATTTGCCAGTCGGTGTTGAGGCTGCCGTTGGGATGTCCAGTGAGTGCAAACGTCTGCCCCGGCTGCAAGGCGGCGCAGTTGGACTTAGCCTGGCCCGCCACGGCATCGCTGCGCAGGGCATCGAGCCGGTGCTGGGCAAACGCCTTGCCGCTCTGGTCCGCTTTGTAGCGGCCAGGGTAGTCAAAGTGCTGGTAGGTGTCGCGCTGGTGGGTCAGCTCCGCTCCCACCTTTTTGTGGGAGAGACCGTAGGCCGGGGTCTTGAAGCTGTAGTCCTTGAGCTCCACATCCGAGGGGCGCACTGCCTCCCGATAGTGGAACTGCCGCACATAAGGGCCCTGCTCCAGCGAACGGTTGCCGAGGTTGAAGAAAAGCTCGGGGCCTTGAGTCAATGCTGCCGCGTCGTCGGCAAACACGATGCGGTGCTTGCCCGCTTCAAACTCGTGGAAGTAGAACATCCCCTCTTCGGCGGCGAGGCGGTTCACGAAATCGAGGTCGGTTTCCCGGTACTGAACGCAGTATTCCCGCTTGGCGTGCTCGTTTTTGAGGGCA